>CAZMVL010000011.1:19856-68976 GCA_964569335.1 uncultured Paraperlucidibaca sp. | reverse complement strand
CGGGCTTCTTCTACATGGCGTGGTGCGAATCGGAATTGGGCTACCACCCTTGCCTCCTCCTCTCTCTTCTGTGCGAGATCCTGCATGATTGGGTGTTGAATGGGAAAGAAAGCTCAAGAATCTTCTTCATCAAGATATAAGGATAACCAGATGAAAAACACGCAGCACAACACCACCCATGTGCCGCGCATGCACATCTCCCTTTTCAGGTAGTTACGCCTTGCTGTAATGGCATCCACTTCTCCAGGAGGTGTGAGGGCGAGGGGTACTTCTTCAAGCATAGTTGAGTCGTACACGACGACGGCGAGGGGAGGCTCCTTTTCTTGCTTCATGCGCGAATGAAAATGGATGCGAGCTCAAAGAATATGCTCGCGAAATCGCAGAATCTTTTTATGTAACGCTGACGTCTGCGTTCGCACTCCTTTTCCGCGGAAAGTGGCACGATGATGGCAGCCGGCACATGTTCGAGCACGTCTTCGTCGCTGAGGACTGTGGCTACCTGGGGGGAGGTGCTCATCTCAGTGGATAAGCACGTAGCGAATGAAGACACATAAGAGAAAGAAACGCGTCCAGCCTTCAAGAATGTCGTCAATGTGGCTCACCTTTTCTTCGATGCGCTTCATTCTTTCCAGGAGTCGATCAACACGGGGGTCTTGAGGGACGGGCACGGCGAGGGGAGGGGGGTAGGTATTCATTTCTCCAAATGTTAGATATGAAGGAATGCCCTCTGCTAGACCTGGGCGAGTTGGTGTGCAGTTTCTATGTGACCCTTGTCTACTCCTTCCTGCCCATCGTCTACGCTTGGGTGTTGGCTGCCCACTTCTTCTCCACTCTCCCCCTGCTTCTGAAGCTGCTTGGCCCCGCCGTCCTCTTCTTGTTTGTGAAGGCCCACCGCGACCCCCGGGGTCTCACAGACGAGTGGTTTAGCTTGAGGAAAATCTATGCGACGTAGGAGCACCGCTTTCACCTCTTCCGGAGTGAGGGGGGAGAGGTGCTGGAGTTGCTGGGCATCCTCCGCCCTTTCCAGGTTCAGCAGCGTGGATATGAACTTCAAACGGGCGAATGTGCTCATAATCCCCGTCTCCGCTCGCACCTCTACCTCCTCCCAACCTCTGGGTATGAGCGAGCATGCGGCTTCCACGAGCATCCTCAAATCTTCCGCAAACTTCAGTGCTCCTAGCTGGTTGAAGGAGAGGTTCATCACATACTCCTCCAAATGCCTCGTCATTAGCCATGTACACCTTACGAGAACAATCCCGAAACTCTCCGCTGTGAGTTTCTTGCGAGCGAGCGGCAGCAACCCATTGTCTAGTAAAGCTGGGTTAACGTAGTTCACGGCGAAGGTGTTTTCTCTCTGCTGCTTCTCGAACTCGCTCAGGGTGAGGATGTAGGTGGCGGGGCAAGGAGGGGGGTTTACTATCAACCTTCCCTCCACGGCGTCTATGAGTCTCTCCTCCTGTTGCATGGAGATGGCCGCCAGCCCCGACATGGCCATTTCCACGGGTCCTTCCCATCCCGGAGTGTTTCGCATCAACTCCCCCAACTCCCTTGTGAGTGCAGGAGCCATGGAGAGGGTGTTCAATGCCATGAAGTACTTGTCCAGTTCTTGGGAGAGTTTCAACATACTTGTTATCACAACGTTGAGATCGTCCTCGAGAAACTTCACGATGAGGTTGGCGACGGCAGAGGCTATTTGGACATTTTGGGTGTTTGCAGCTCTCTTGAAGGAGACTCTGAGAACGTAGTAGATGTCTTGTATGTACGTGTAGCATTTCTTGTCCTCCTCCCCCTCCCAGATGTCGCATTCTTGACTCTCCTGCAATGCCAAGACGAAGGCTTTCTCCAGCCATTCCCTCTCCTGCTTCACGTACTCTTCCAGGTCCCCACCCCCCTGCTGGATGGAGAGGGCTTCCAGATGGGCGGCGAGCGAGAGGACTTCATCCTGGAGCATGGGTGGTGTGAATGGCATGGGTGGGTTGGTGAGAATGCCCATTCCTTCAACCCAGATGAGCAGAGTGAGCTACGTCCCGCCCGCAGGAGAGCAGCATTGCTTGATAGAAGAGAACTTCGTGATGACGCTCATGACACCTCTTGGTGCTAAATACGATGTGAGTGGTTACTATAAGGAGAGATTGGCCCCGCACGTGGGCAAGATCATGAGGGTGAGATTTGACCACGGCCACGACGACGGCAGGCCCTGGGTGTGTGGGACTTTCATCGCAGATTCGGGCGAACCTAGAGAAGGCGGGCCGCACTTCTTCGTGCAGAGTACGTACAATGTTGTGGCAGAGCTTAAGTAGTTAACAAATACTTTCTCGCATCTTTGCGTAGGACTTATTCTTCTCTCGCGCTTCCTTGCTCTCCTTGCTCTCGGGTGGCACCCTCACTTTCGAGTCCGAGGAGTTGTCCATTGTGTGAATGAGAATCGTACAATTGGCGGTACCCCGTATACCGGAAGAGATCCGTAGAAGAGTCGATGATGACATTACCTGTATCACGCCATTGCTGTGGAGCATACTTTGTGCAGTTGTGCTCGCACCACATCAGCGGAATCTTGCCCCCTCCTACATAGTTGATACAGTCGCCGTTCCCTCCGCATGCATAGCGAGCGAGGACACGCGAGACGGGAAGAGTTGGGTGATACTGCGCGCAGAACTCCTCAAATTGGTTAACGTTCTTCACCTTCTTTTCCATGGGTGGGTGGTGAATGTCACAAATTACTGGGCCTGCTGCGTAGAGCGATGTTTGTCGCCCTGGTGTGGTTCCTGTGAGGCCAGTGGAGCTCGATCTCCCACACCTTGTCCTCCGGGAAGGCCCAATACCTCGCTACTGTGAGTTGCTTCCCAACGGCCTCTGGATCGAATTGCTCGCAGTACTTCCCGATGTTGAGAACGCCCACGCCTTCTATCCAGAGGAAGTGATCACCATCCTGCCCTACCCAGAGGCTGGCCCTGGTGCCTACGTCAGGAGTCACGAAAGGGAGGGGTTTTGGGGGAGGCCTGGAGTTCATGCGTGGTGAATGAGGTGGTGTCTCCCCACGACGAACAGGGTGAGGAGGAGGACGACGAGGAGGTAGACGCAGAGGAGTTGTAGAAATTGGCAAGTACAGTGCCAGCACCAGTCGCATTTATCGTTCATAGGCCAAGGAAGGGTTCGAGTTCTTCAAGCTTGGATGTCTGAATGGATTTCACCACCTCCCCTTTCTCATCCAGGAGCTCGAAGAACGGGATCACCAGCCCTTGCCTCGCCTCTGCTTCCACCTCCTCCAGGAGCTCGAGCTTCTTCTCCTCCACGAACTTGTCGACGTGCACTTTCACCCTACAGCAAGGTTGACACCATTCTGCGGAGTGGAGTCGTAGGTGTTGGCCATTGGGGAGAGTGTAAGTCCTCACTTGGACGTACCTCTTTGGGGTAGACATTGGGGTGAATGGTTAGCGATCTTTCGTAAGCTCTTCGTAACGTGCCCAGGCTTCTTGAACTCGCTTCGCGTGCTCCTCCTCTGTCTCTCCCTGCTTCTTACGTCGCGTGCCGAACTCGTCCATGATCCTGTTAAATACGGCTATGCCACATGACATGCACACACCACGGTGGGAATCTAGGAGTTGCTGCGTGAAGAGGAATTTACAGCTCGGGCATGGGACGGGCTCACAGTCGTGCGGACAGGTGGTGTGCTTGTGTCTATGCCCAGCCTTGTACCGGTCTCCTTTCCAGTCCACTTGTTTCAGACACGCGCCTCGTCCGGGGCATATCACCCGCCTCTCCTTTTCACTCCTCTCTTGCCATAGCTCCCTTCCATCCCTACTCATCGTTCTCCAATCGTCCATCACCATCTTACTCAGCTCCCCATACGTGGCGTCTGGACACGCCTTCCTGAACTTTGCGCGCGCGTCCTTGCTGAAGAGGGTGAACGCGGACATCTTTGGTTTAGTTATGAATGGGACTACCAACACTTCAATAAGACACGCTCGGACGCTCCTGCTCCACACCGTGACACGTATTTGAGATCCACCCCCCACGCCACCCCCTTCATGTAGTAGCTATGTATCACCTCCACTTCGAGCTCTGTCCCAAACATGTCATGGGCGCTGTACCCGTCCACCACCTCACTCACGTCCACCGTGCCCGCCCCTTCCAGCCAGAGGAGGAGGCTCCCGTTGCGCACGAAGAGGTAGGCTTTCGTAGGGAGGGGCGGCGTCGGGTATGGAGTGAACATTGGGGGGAATGAGGTATTAGATCCTCCCCCTCCCATCTTCAAAATAGAGAAACGTCACTCCCTGACCCCCCTCTGGGTGGCGGTAGATAACGTCCACAATCCAGTGCTTGTAGTCCACATCCCACTTAAACCAGAGGAGCACGGGCTTTCCCACCGCCAGGCTGCAGAATCTCTTCTGTGCTTTCAGGATTTCTACTGAGGGGTGGCCGAGGATGTGGAGACGCATGTGATCGGGGTTGGAGGTGGGCTCGATGAAGCCGGGGACGTACCTCCGTGTGGGGAGTCTGGTGAGGATTTTTGACATTTTTGGGGGTAGGGGAATGAGCTTCGTTTAGGTGGGCGCAGTCGTGTAGCATGCGCAGTAAACCCATGAAGCAGTCGGACACGATGTTGTGCTGCCAACATTCAACCAAGTTGTTGAAGTCGATCCTGAATCGCCTTGGTATCCGTTGTCAAATACACCAGGCGCCCTCCAATTTCTACATGCATTACTTGGTTCTCCATTAGCAGTACATCCTGTCCACATTGATGCACCGCCAATAGCCATGACAACACCAAGTCCAGAAGACATCACTTGTGCCCAGGTTTTCCCAGTTGGCACGACTGACCCACTAAAAGGTTTGGCCCAAGTTGGCGCTGCGGTGGGTCCGCCTAAATCACCCGGGAGGGTTGCACTGACAGAGTAAAATGCAGATCCAGTTGGCGCAGAAGTTTGTTGGCAAAGAAGGGCACGAGGAGTTTGAGCCGGTGGGCATGATGGTGGTTTCGTACTTGTACATATCGAAGTCCCGCCAATGTAAGCAGCCGCGGGTGTTGGCGTGTTGCCGGGAAAAATTGCCGCTGATGTTTGCCCACTCCCAAACCACACAATGAACCTCGGGACTGGAGGAGGTGTTGGAGATTTGGTTGGAGTTTGCGTTCCTTGTATGGCTGCACATACAACCCATTTATTCGAATTGCATCCATGTCTTGTAGCGCCGGCAGCAAAAGATATCCATGCATAGCCAATCGAAGTTGAGTCTCCGAAAGTTGCTGTAGCCGGGGCTGCATTAGAAGTCCACCCACTACACGAATAAGGGGTTATTGTACCAGGTTCTCCACAACCTGACCATGTGGTATCCGTGTTAGGAACAACGCCAGCAGCAGACAGTGAATTTGTTAAACTAGGTGTTGGTTGATTCCAGAACATCCCAACCCATCCTGTAGGTTTCGAAACTTGTGTATAAGTTGGACCCGGGCCCACGACGATTGTGCTTGTGGGAAACCCGTAGAGCTCTGGAAAAGCGCCTACATTGCGCCCGTTGTAACAAAGCAACGACACTGCCTGTCTGTAAGGAATGCCTAATTCAGTTGCTCTTGTTGCGCATAATCCGTTACTGGTTGCTAGATTACCAACGTCTCCTTGATATTGTGACGCGAGTGAGTACAAGACGACTCTTGAAGTGGTTGGCGTTGGTTCGGGTGTGGGGCTCAGTGTCGGGAGAAGTCCGTTCACGACACATCCACATAGGTATTTTCTCGGGTACGTTGTGCATAAATATGGTCCAGCCGGGGCCAGTGTCCGCCAATTTTCATTGGTAGCACTTGCATCTCCAAATTGTCCATAGTAACCTGCGGTTCCAGTCCAGTCGTTGCATGTTTTTGAGGTGTCCCAGCCAATATAAAAGGCCGCAGGTGAGGCAACCGGAAGCACAGCAGAATTAATGCTCATGTCTACCAATGGAGCCGATGGCGACGGAGCGGGACCGAACATGATATCCCATCTGCCAATTCTATTTGTAGTCCCGTCTCCATACACCAGAGTTGTCGGTGCAAACCCGAAAATATTTGGGAGGGATGATATGGGCCTTTGTGCCGTGCCCAACAAAGCAAATGCAACACGATAGCCGCCACCACCGAGTTTCGCTGTGCATGACGTTGCGCAGCTTGAATCAGCTCCTGAAAGGCCTCCAAAATTACCGGTTGCAGTCGGCCCCCATACGAATTGAATCGTAGCTGGTACACTTGGAGATGCTGTAACCGGAGATAGAGTAGGCATAAGACCTTTAATGCACATACACAGATATGTCGCCGCTCCATTGCATGTACATGTAGTCGTCGTGGTCCATTCATACGTCGTCACTGTGCCTTGCCCGCAAACTCCATAAACAGTAGGATTTGATGGTGTTGGACTGTTTTGCCAGTTATTGCAATTTTGCCAATGCAATGGCGGTAAAGGTGATGGTGTTGTGGGGGCTGTTCCATACCCTGTCCAATAAAAACCAGTTAATGTGTTGGGAAGTTGCACGTTTCCAGTGATCTGCCTCTCTAAGACTTCAGCTGTTGTTGGCGATGATGGCAGATATATTGAATCGAATTGCCCAAATCTATATGCAGCTCCGCGCCCGTATACGTATGTGGTTGGCGGGAAGTTGTATAGGTACGGGTAAGCACCGATGGGACGCTCGTGGAAGTTCAATCCTGTTGCAACGTTCCTACATGAAAGCCCAAGAGTGTTTGCTCGAAGTTCGCATTTTTCTTCAGAGTTTAACACGGGGCCGAACTGTCCACCTGGTCCTGGGGCTGACGCCGTTGCATCTGCCCAGAATAACTCAACTGACGTCGGCGAGGGGGCTGGTACTGTCCAACTCTGCGCGCACAGGCACACATGATTCAGAGAAGTCGAGCACGACACCCCGGCAGAAGAGGGTGAAGGGGCAGCCATACCGGTAAGCCATTTTCCATCTGTTGCACTAATTGTTCCCACGAATCCTGTTGTGTCGGTGGTTGGTGTCGGCGAAGGTGGAGTGGGAGCAAAATCTCTGCAATTGCGTATTCCAGTGAATCCTTCGCCACAGTTTGCTTGCGTGCATCCGTGCCCTGTCCATATTGTAGAAGTTGGCCCGCTTGCGGGTAGAATGGATGTTGCAAGGTTTTGGTTGAGGGATCCTCCCGGAGTGAACATTGTTGTCGGTACAGCAGTTCCCCAGTCCGAGCTAATTCTTGCCCCTTTTGTGATGGAAAACATTTGAGAATTCGTCGGGAACTTCATCAACAGGGCCAAAGTTGGGATGAATCTATAGCTATACTGTAGCAACGCGGCGGTGTCTCTGCACGAATGATGCATTTTCAGACCAATGAAGACATCGGCACAAGCTTGATCGGTCGTTGTAGAATCACCAATTGCGTTTCCTGCTTGCGCTGGTGCGTACGTGACCCAGAGAGTCGACGGGACTTGTAAATCTAGAACACATCCACAAACGACGAGGTGATTGAAATTGCATTGCATAGATTGTACAGCTTTCCATTCCCCGTTTGTTTCTCCGATTCCGCCGTTCATGCCGAACACCGCTGGGAGATTGCTCCCCCAATCGTTGCAATTATCACCAGGCGCCCCGCTCCACCATCGGTTCGTGTTGATTGGTCTGGGCACAAAAGCATTTGCCAATGTCACTGAAATTGACGCCGTGGGTGCAAATGCTGTACTCCAAGGGCCTAATGATATTCCTCTTGATCCGTAGACTGTACTTGCGGGTGAAAATTGAAATAGGTCAGGGATATCTGTAAGAGGCCTTGTACTGTAGTGCAGTAGGGAAAACGAACTTCTGCATCTATCCTGGCCAAACTTGATCTCGTTATGGGTTACACAACCAGAATTTGTTGAGCTCACATCTCCTATATTTCCGTTTGAACTAGTATCTCGCCAGGTGAGCATGACATTTGCAGCAGGGAATGTGGGAGAGAGAGTTGGGAATTTCGTTGGGTTTTTGGTCGGAGAGGCTGTTGTCGGATTCTTTGTGGGGGATGCTGTAGTCGGACTCTTTGTTGGACTTCCTGTTGGCACCTCCTCTTCTAAACACATGCAAGTGCTAATTGTTGCAGAGGTCTGACACGCTCCACATGAAATACTATCGGCGACCCATCCATAAGAAGTTGTATCATACTTTCCACAAATTCCTCCTGTTGTAGGCGTGCTTGGCGTGATCCAGTTCCCGCAATTTCTCCAAGATTCGGCATTTGGAGTTGGACTAGGTTGTCCGTAACCGGTGTAATAGGACGTATTTGGTGAAGGGGTGTAGCTAGGAGTAGGACCAATCGCACCTTGCAAGTTTCGCTCGATCACGGATGTTGGGGTTGGCGAGGATTGATAAATTGTTCCAAATTGTCCAATTCTCAGAGAGGCTGACATGCCATATACCCATGTTGTCGGCGCAAAATTGTATAGATACGGATACGCGTTGATGGGTCGCTCGTTGAAGTTCAAGCCGGTAAGCACAGCTCGGCAATTGTTAAAGTGTAACCCGGTGTCATTCGCTCGCGCAAGGCATCGAGAGTCTGCTGTCGTGAGCGGGCCTGAATTTATGCCTGTATATCCGGGATTGCCTGGTGTTCTTGTTGGTGTCGAGAAGTAGAGTCTCACGGATGTAGGCGTTGGCGCGGGTATTGTCCATCTCTGCACACACATACAATAGAATTCTAAAGATGTGGCACATGTTGTGGGTGTTGGAGTTGGAGTCGGCGGCGCCAAATTTGATAACCATCTTCCATTTACTGCAGAGATCGAACCGACGAATCCACCGGCATTTGGCGTAGGCGCCGGTGAAAAATTGTTGCAATTCACCATCGAATTCACGCAATTTGCAGAAGTGCACCCATGCCCAGTCCACAAGGTTGGAGTACCTGTGATCACTGACGCTGTTTGTAGGTTATTCACGAGTGCCCCGTTTGGAGAGCTCATATCCGTGGGGATTGCTGCGCCCCAGTTACTACCAATCTCTATCCCTTTTGTTATGGAGAACATCTTCGTCGTAGAAGCTGGGAACCTATACAGAAGAGACAAAACTGGAATAAACCTGTAAGAGTACTGCAAAAGTGATGTTGTATGAGCACATGCATAGTCCATGTTCAGCGATGCGAATCTAGCTTTACACGTGGCCTCGGATGTTGCCCGTGAACCAATCGATGTTCCAACAGTTTGAGGGCCTCTCACAATCCATATTACCGAGGATTCTTGAGGGTCGACAACACACGCACACACCCTGTTCGCCACGGTGCTGCATACTCTATTTTCTATGTTTTTCCAATCGTTGGTTGTTTGCCCGGTTGCGCCGGTTGTCCCGTCTCCGGTGGTTAAAGTCCAGTCGTTGCAATTTTGAAGTGTAGTGGGGGTCGGGGAGGAAGTTGTAGCCCCTGTCCACCATCTTGCAATAGATTCGTCATATCTCACATTGAGAGAGTTTGCCATTGATTGAGGAATTGTGCTAGATGCAGCAAACAAAGCGCCCCATGTGCCGAGATAGATCCCCCTCGAACCATAGACAGGAGTCGAGCTCGGAAATCCCATGTCAACTGGAATATCGTTGAACGTCCTATAGCTGTAATAGAGAACAGATGCAGATTTCCTGCACACACCTACACCATAGGCAAATTCGTGATGGGTTTTACATGCGTCGTTTGTAGCGTCTGCATCGCCGAGGTTCCCATTTGAAGCAGGGGCCCAGGTAAGGATGATATTAGCAGGTGTCGGAGTAATTGGAGAACGGGTTGGGCTTTTCGTTGGGTTCTTTGTTGGGCTCCTCGTAGTTGGCGAAAGCGTCGGGTTTTTTGTCGGAGATTGTGTGGGATTCTTTGTCGGCGACACTGTGGGGGAAACTGACGGGGAAAGGGTCGGCGACACGGTTGGTGACACAGAGGGTGACAGTGTTGGAGAGACTGTCGGGGAAACTGTTGGGTTCTTCGTAGGCGATACCGAGGGAGACAGGGTAGGTGAAACCGTCGGAGACACGGATGGAGATAGAGTCGGCGAAACCGTAGGGTTCTTGGTTGGAGAAACTGTCGGAGAGACCGAGGGAGAAAGCGTTGGTGATACCGTTGGCGACACTGAAGGCGACAGCGTAGGCGACACAGTTGGTGACAATGACGGAGATAACGTAGGTGATACCGTTGGGGAGTCCGAGGGAGCCTTCGTGGGAGAAAGGGTTGGCGACAGAGTCGGTGACACCGTTGGTGACAGGGTTGGGGAGAGAGTTGGTGACAGGGTTGGAGAGTCTGAAGGAGCCTTCGTTGGGGAGAGAGTCGGTGATAGTGTGGGAGATACCGTCGGGGAGTCTGATGGAGACAGAGTCGGTGAAACTGTGGGGTTCTTCGTTGGCGACACCGTAGGCGATACCGAAGGCGACAACGTAGGAGACACAGTCGGTGAGAGAGTCGGCGAGAGGGTCGGCGAGAGAGTCGGAGACAGCGTCGGACTCTTCGTCGGTGACACGGTGGGGTTCTTCGTCGGCGAGGGTGTCTCATTCATACAATTGGACTTGGGCGAGAATGGAGCCAGGCAATCCAGACACGTCATCACAGTATATTCCACGATGGTTGACACGTATGTATCCGGTCCCACGCCAAAGAGCTGCTCCCCAGTTTGATTGTAGGGAACGAGCCGCCAGTGTCCGTGAGTCTGATTGTTGTAGCAATGACACGAGTCCAGCTGAAAGTCCCCGTGACCAGAGCACACTTTCACCTCCCCTGAGAGAGGGTCTGGCGTCAGTGGTGCGCTACAGTACGGAAGAGCTGGTTTGCTGGCTTGCGATGGCAATGCATATCTATCTGGTACTACCGGACCCCACACATCAGTACACGCGATACAAGAATGCGGGTTTAGACCTAGACTCTGTATCGCATGTGCATCTTGAATGTCTGGCTGTACTGGAAGTAGTTGCCATCCAGTATCACATTTACATACGCTCAGGCGAGGGTCCCATACTCCGTGACCGTTACACGGAAACCACTGGTGTAGAAGTTGCTTCGTGTCCGCTTCTTTCTGATATCCTATGGGTAGCGGCTGAAGCCTTCTTCCTCTTTCTGTGGGTGGTGGTTCTGGAGGAGCTTCAGTTGGAGGTGGTGCTTCTCTTCTTAAGGCTGCTTTCTCCTCCGTTCTCTCGGACGTTTGTGTTGGGGCTTCAAGTAGCTCAGATTCTTCTGGCTCGTCTAGCAATCTTTCGCCAGCCCAGTCCATCTCATCAGAGAGTGCATCAAGATATGCACTTTCTTCCTCGGTGCTCGTTTCCCATAGTATTGCGTTTGGATCCGGTCCCCCGATTTGTGTACAAGCACGAACACCAAACGTGACGTATGAGACTGTGAGGGTCTCTGGCCTGGGCCCGAATATTGAGGATAGGCACTGGTTGCATACAGCGGGACCTTCCTTGCCATATTTGAACTCCAATGATGAGGTGTTTGACGCGGAGAGGAGGATTTTGGAGGTGGGCGGTACCTGAGATACCTTCCAGAAGCCTTCGGTATAGTTTAAATAACAATCGCATTCCACAAACGTTGCCTCCCTTGTCGTGTTCAGGCGTACGGGCTCCACTTCTGCAGGCTTCCTACACGCCAGAGCAGGATCCAAATCGTTGCTGGTGCACACACAGTCCAGGAGAGGCGTGACATAGCCCCGATAGGAGCATTCCTCACATAGCACCCCCCTCACGCCCGGCGCATCGTCCCAGCACTCGCCCGTGGGTAAGGTACAGAGCGTGCAGGCCCCTTCTGCGAATGCCGAGGCCAAGAGGAGGAGGTACGCACATAGCGCTAGTGTTAGCAGCATCTGTGTGGATCTCTGTGTTGGTGCTTCTCCTACTATCTGCCTGCGTGCGAGCTCAGGTATACGATGTTTTCGATGATGAATACTTTGTCGAGGGTGAATACTCCTACGTGGTTGGCGAGGAGGAGGTGGTTGGAAACCTTAGACGCGAGTAGTAGTTAAATGTCTTTTCCTTATGCTGCACATCTCTCAATCTCCACATGCACGCAAACGGGATCGGCCATCCAGGTCAGGAAGATGACGAAATCCATGAGGGGGCTGCCCCCGAGGAGGAGACGGAAGACGAAAGCGAAGGGGAGGGCGTGGATGATGACTTTAAATTCTACCTTTTGGCCACGCTCGGGCGGGGAGAAAGACGACATTTGAAGAATGAGGCTGATTTGCGCAAGTACATCTACAACCGGATCGGACGTATCATCCTGGCCGACTTTGTCCTCTTCGTCATCCAGATTGTGCTCGGTGTCACGATATGCATCCTTTCCCGGAGCAACTACTACATTGTGATGTACTCCATTGTTGGCGCCGCCTACCTTTTCTCCACGGTGGGGTTTCTGGCACGCTGGAACGAGGTAAGTACCGGGGATACTCGCCTCCTCCTCTCCTGCAACTGTTTCCACCGGTTCTTTGCCGCAGGCCTTGCCGCCACGACGAACATGATCCCGTTCACCGTCTGGTTTTCCTGGCGCCATGTCATCTTCATCCTCCTCATGATCACGTACATCCGCCCCGCTGGCCTTTTCTCCGACATGTTCTCGGCCCCGTCCAATATGTCCTCCTGCACGAGGGACCCGTCCGCGTTCTACCTACCCGGCGAGGTGAGCAACTACTACAACCCCGCAGGTTTCTTCCGCTATGGCTTCCCGTACGTGTCCGACAGTATGCCGCTCAAATTCTGCCCCATGAACCAGACCTACGCATGGCCCACGTTCAACGCTACAGTCTACGGCTATACCCACTCCCCCATTCAAAATGCAGACAACTGCGATCTACGCAAGCCTCCAAACCCGCCCACAGACCCTCAGCATCGAGTCAACGGATATCCGGACACCACTTCTTGCGAAGGTTCCTACCCCACCCCCGTCCTCGGCATCAGCACCCCCGTCCTCACTGGCACCCAGGACCCTTTCATCTTCGTCTGCCGCGGGAATCGGGGCGGCGGCGTCTGTGTCAACAAAGACAACGTCGTCAACGGGCCCGGGTGCGAGCCACGCATCGGGAGACCGCTCAATATATGTAGCACTTGCGTAGATACCTGGCGTTTGAAGACTGGGATAGCCACCGGGCCGCCCGGCTACGAGCACTGTGGCACGCACGATTTGAGGTATATCACGCCCTACGCGTTTTGCGCCTTTTGTCCGGGTAGAGGGGATGGGGATTGGCTATCGGACGAGAAGTACGACCCGGACACTGTGGTTGTTGTTTTTTGGCTCTCCACGAGCATGGTGTTGGTTTGCCTGTTGGAAATATTCATTGTACATATCCTCGTTTCGGCCATGGTACCCGACCTGCCACCATATATTAAAAAAAGCCTGATACTCTACAATCGCAGCTAGGATGGACAGCGATGACGACCACAGTGACCAGGACTTGCTGGCTGGCGAGGAGGGGAAGGGGAAGAAGCGTTTGAAGGTGAGTTTCCGTGAGGAGGAGCCGCCAAGGAAGAAGCCTGACTCAGGTGGGGGTGGGCTCCTCTCTCCGCAGGATATTGAGCACTTGAAGGAGCTGGCGGATCACATGCGAGAGCGGGAGGTGGAAGCGCCCAAGCAGCAAGCGGCCAAGCTCTCGATGATGGAGGATTTCGGGAAGCAGATCATGGGGTTTTTCTATCGGGACAAGAAGAGCGTGAAGGATAGGGTGCTGTACATCGTGGGGGACATTGCATCGGAGAGGTACAAGATCGAGAACTCCACGTTCATGTCGGACAAGCACCAGATGTGTTCTGAGGAGGTGTTTTACTTCCGCGTGTGCTACCCCAACAAAATCACCCGCCACCAGATCGAGGATTTGGCCCGGGTGAAGAACGTGGTGGACGTCTCCCTGAGGAAAGGGCTGGAGCCTGGCGAGATATGCGTGTCCGTCCATGTCTCCGATGATCCCGCTTGCGTGAGCCATTACATGCGCCAGCAAGTACAGGCCGATACCCAGCCGCTCACGCCGGCCTTCTCCGTCACGAAGTGCAATCACAACACCCAGACCATCCTCACCGCTGTGGGCAGGCATGTTCAATTGGACATATCCCCGGCGAACTCGGTACCGATACCTGTGGAGGCGAAATTGACCAGGGACGGGCGGGCTCTCCATTGCTCGTACATCCCCTTGAAAGATCGGGTGACTCTGCCCAGGATGAGGTCCCTGTTCGCCCTCACCATCCTGCACAGCATCTCGTTCGGGGCCCTGGAGGCGGATACGCGCTTAGTGATGTTCTTCGAGATGTTTTCTTCATTCATATCTTCCTAACTCCAAAAAGAAAATGTCTGCTTCGGCCTCCTCAGATGGCAGCCCAGTCCGGGCAAGGTACTCCCACGGTCGCCCGAGAGCACGCGCAGACACGCTCACACAGCAAGAGATCGAGGAGAGCGTGGAGGCGAGGGAGGTAGAGGAGGAGGCCAAGCAGGAGGAGCAGCCAGCCCCAGGTGCCCCGTTCGTGCAAGTCGTGGATGGCAAGCCCACGTTCACAGTCAACGTGCCCCGTGGCGTGGGTGGCTTCTTCGAGCCTGCAGAGGGATCGCCTTTGGCAGGTTTGAAGTTGTTGGACGTGCCAGACGAGGACATTACGCCGGAAGCAAGGAAGCTGTACAGGAACTTCAAGCTCGAGTTTGGACGTGGCGACCAGTTGAGGCACATCATCCACACCTTGGACGAGACCGAGGCTGGGGAGACCTACCTGAAAGCGGAGAGGCAGAGATTCCAGTTCCCCGTCCACTACCTGGGCGTTGTGCCACGGCTCTTTCTGGAGAGGATGCTGCCGGAGGTGTTCTACGGCTCGGAACCGCTCACCACTGTGGATGTGTTCAAGGTGTACACCGCCCTCAAATTCCAATGCATGCGCGACTACAGGACTGAGGTGGAGTACTACGATAAGCATGACCTTTTCCAGAGCGTGCTCACCCCGCAGGGGCTGGACCTCAAGTTCTACGCGTACAGGCTTGCTGAGGGGCTGAGAACTTCCTACTGCAAGTTCATCGAATCGCTGGGCGTGAAGTGGGGTATCGTGAAGAACATGATCGAGCAGTACATGATGCACCTGCAGACTCAGATCCGGGACACGAAGGCCATTGGCATCTCCAACCTCTACCCGATCATCTCCGACGCCTTCGATTGCTCCACGTCCAAGTACCTCCACCACTGGATTGCCGCCACCGAGTACTACCTGTTCCAGTTGCGCCGTCTCTCTGCCATATTCAGGAGGCTGGCCGAGTACAACTTCCTCGCCAACAAGATCTTGGAGAAGGAGAAGGAGAAGAGGACTGCGGAGGAGGAGGCCGAGCTGGGATTCTACAGGTTCTTCGGCCGCAACATGCCCAACAAGCTCCGCCCGAGCGAGTGGCTGGCTGAGCCGTTCACCACCGAGTTCGAGAAGATCTTCTGGTCCAACGAGCGCCCGTTCACCGAGTCCATATGGCTGAAGGATGTGATGTACATGACGCCGGCCCAGCGTGATCACGTGCAGTTGGATACTTTGGCCTGGCTTTCCCAGATCCACAGGGAGAATTTGGATGAGGTGAAGCAGTTGAGCGAGACGTATGCGAACATCCTTCCCGGAGCAGGCAAGCCTTGCCCGCCCCCGCTTGAGGAGGTGACGGATGAATTGTTGCCCGGTGAGGAGGAGGAGGAGAAGGCAGAAGAGGAGGAGGATATCGACGACATACTTGCACTCGATAGGACATCCGCCCCTGTTGTGGAGCTGCAACTTGCTGAACCGCTCGTGCCAATCACCACAGTGAGCATCGCGCCTGGCACTCCGGAGTTCGCACCTTCAGACGACGATGAGCCCAAATGTCCAGATTGTGGTGGCTCTGTGGGTAATGGGGAGGAGGAGTTCACACTTGATCACCCAGCCATTTGTGCTGATTGTGCCCATGGAGAGGTGGAGGAGGGGGAGAAGTCGAGCTCGACTCTTCCATTGGTTGAAAATCAGCAGTGTGAAAGTTCCGCTTGCTCGTTGGAAGATGAATCCGAGCAAGATCAGCCTCAGGAATGAATTTGGGGGTGTGCCGATTCAGATAGGGGAACGTCTCCAGGATGGGACCTCCCGCTTCAACCCCGACGCGCGTGAAGAACACGTTAATATCGAACAACTTAACCGAGCGCTTCTGCTTGATCCCCAATATCTCCGCTGCACCCAGAGGCTTTGGCTCCGTGAATTCGAATACTGTGACGCGCGTTCTCTGCTCGTTGATCATGATCTCCTCCCTTGTTGTCACTGCCTTCAGCGTCTGGATGTGCCTCTTGTTGAAGTCATCGAGAACGACACGGAAGATTGGGTTTGTGGGCGGTATCCCTGGATTTTTGCTCATTGTGTCCACCATGGCAGCCACCGTCTGAGTCCAGAACCCACAGGAGCAGGGCAGTTCCATGTACACTTCATGCTCCTCCATGAACCTGTTCACGAACTCGTTTTGGATGGGTGGCATCGTGTGCTTAAAGCCCGAGTACATCGCAAACGGGGCAGAGGCTGATATCGCGGAGGAGGCTCCAATGCTCATTTCTTTACATGCATTTTCCAAATCCATAGTGGAAGCGCCTTCTTCGAGGTCCATCTTTTATTTTTCTTCTTCTTCCTGGGTGGGGTGGTGAAGAATGTTTATCTTTCTCCCCCAAACACATCCCACGCAGCTATGATCTGCTGTTCTTCCGAGGTGAAACCCGTCATCCGCACGGCCGCCGATATTGCGGTGAGCGAGGTGGCAAAAGCCCGCCAGACTGTGGAAACCAAGATGGACATCCTGAAGTCCTACATGAAAATACCCATCCAGATGACCGAGGATGAGGAGGAGGTGGTGGCGCCCATTCGAGGGAGGCGAGGGAGGAAGCGGGGAAGGGAGGAAGAGGAGGTGGTGCAGGCCCCATCCCAGTTTGTCCCGGTTGCCGAAGATGACAACATTGACTCGATGACTGCGGACACCGCGGCCTACCTGAAGAACGTGCCCCTCCTCCCCTACGACGAGCTGAAGTCGCACATCATGGCGCCGGTGAGGATATGCAACCACATGTGCACAATGAGGATGAATATCACCGATGCTTCCGGCGCTTCCATTACTTTGGACTTGGATGCGCTGAGGCGGGTAATGCCCAAGGCCTTCGCCTCCTCGTCCAGGACGCCCAGTATGATCATCTTTGACGAGGAGAGCTTGTGCGTGGCCATCCTCACCAAGCGTGGCAACCTGAACATGGTGGGAGGGTTCAACGTGACACAAATTGGCGCCGTGCTGGAGCGCATTTCCAAGAAGATCCAGGATGGCATGCACCTCCTCTCGCCCGACATCGTGGTGAAGGCGGAGAAGGTGATTCTGAAGAACATCGCCGCATCGCACAAGATACCCGGATTCAAGCTCGACACGCACAACCTGGCTGACTACATGAAGTCGCGGCAGCTCTCGTTCCGGTACTTCCCCGAGTCCAGGGACTTGCTGGTGTTTAAGCCGCTTCCCCTGACGAGGGAGAGCATCTACGCCCGCATTTTCCCGTCTGGGGGGATCTTCTTCTTCGGCCTGCACACGATGTCCGAGGTGAAGATGATCTTTGGCGTGCTCTTCTCCGTCCTGTTCAACTTCATGCGCGGGAAGCGTTTGACGGGCTCGGAGTTGAGAGCTTGGAGGGAGAAAAGGAAGAAGACTCGGGAGAAGGCGAAGCACGACAAGTACCAGAAGCGGGACAAGAAGATGACTGGCTGGGAGGAGGAGATGATTAAAATTGACAGGGAGGAGGCTCATTCCCTCATTACTTCATCTGCAGACCAGGGGGGGGAGGAGGAAGATGCCGAGTGCTCGGAGGATGATGAAGATTCTGATGGGGTGGATTAAGTACCTAGTGGGCATGCTAATGTACATGATTTTTTGCATGATTGCCCTCTTGGATGTCTGGTGGGGCACGTTCTCATGTTCGGTGTTTTACAACCCGTTTTCGCCCCTCCTCGCAAGCTACGTTCCCCTGTCGTATGCACTGACATCTTCCGTGAACCTATACCACGTGTGGAAAATGGACATATCCTACGACAGGCAGGCTGAGCTTAGCTTGACTTTGTCATTGTTTGCTCTCCTCATGTATATTATGGAAGCCACTCTGAGGGAAGCCCAGGGCGAGCAGACAGCAAGTTCGGTACTACAGGTCGTCGTCGTTGCCGCCCTGCACGCGTACTGGGTCTCCTCGCCGCGCTATAGAACGTGGTGGCCAGTGAGGTACCTGTGCGTCGCTTTGAGCAGGGGCTACTTTTCACGCCAGATCGTGTTGAAGCTCCAGAATGCAGCGGATATGCGTGTTGCGACCGATGCCGTGATGGCAATGTATGACGAGCCCGTTCACCCGGCGATAGAGAAGACTATCGACGCCAGCTTCCTCACCCTCTACAATCTGTACCTCACATACTCATTCAATTATCTAAGCCCACGAAGGGGGAGGCTAAATGAAAGCTTTGACTATAACGAGCAGTGGCGGGAGCGGGGGTGGTAAAATCCTCTCCTCCTTGGTGGCAAAACCCAAAGAGAAGGAGGTGGTGGTGGCAGATGATGATGATGAGGAGGTGATGGAGGAGGAAGTTGCAGTGGAGATTATCGAGGCGAGGCGTTCGTTGAAGGCTTTTCGAGACAGAATGGAAACACACACGATAGAGGAGATGAATCTGAAGAGGAGGAAGACTGAGGGGGTGATTGACGGCGTCATGGAGCCTGTGCTACCCTTGATGGGCCCGGAGGACATTAACGCGCATTTCAGACACCCCAACGATGAGTTCATTCGAAGGCACCCGGATGAGAACCTGCACGTCTACCTGCACAAGGACAGGAACACGGGCGTGGAGAGCGTGGTGCCCATATCTGGTTCCGAATTTAAGAAGCAGTTCTTCGCCGAGTTTGACGGGGACTTCATCATCAAATGCATGTTCAGCAGGCAGGGTCACTCCGAGACCTACCTGAAAACGGACAGCCCCTACTTCGGCATGACCCGTGAAGGCATAAAACAGGCGTGGATTGAGCACAGGGATGCAGGTACCGATTTCCACAAGCTCATCGAACTTTACGTCAACGAGTACCGGGGTGCTTTACCCCTGAAGGATGTGTTCGTGCAGGCGGTGCTGAAGAACGCGGGCTTCAACACTGCAGCCACACACGCAGCCAAGGTGGGCCATGTCTACTCCTTCTTCCGCTACCTGGCCGACAACGCGTGGAAACCCTACCGGACGGAGTGGGTGATCTACGATGATGCGAACAACATTGCAGGCACCGTGGATGCTGTGTTCTACAGGGAGGTGGCTGGTTCTGAGCGGGAGTTCATGCTCGTCGACTGGAAGACCCTGAGGAATGACGACATCGACTCCTCGAGTAAGAAGTGCCTGTACCCGATGGGCAACATGCCAGATTGCAAGCACACGGAGTACGTCATCCAGCTCTTCTACTACGCCCACATCCTCAACACCCACTACGCGGGCGTGCACATTTCAAACGTGGTGGTGGTGTGCGTGTCAGCTCGAAGATGCAAATTCATTAAGTTGGATCCACCGTCGCCAAGCTGCACGGCTCTCCTCTCATTCTACAAGAACAATCTGGACGAAGCAGCAAGGATGCGGGCCTGGTATGACGGCGAGCCTGGTTCAATGCCTGGATTCCTCTACTCCGCAAGGCCCGTCATGAGTCTTGGCGCAGAGGGGGAGGAGGGGGACTAGGTGGCCCGCTTGCATTGCTGATCTCGGATACGCATCTGCTGGCTCACGTAGCAGGCCCCACACACCACCTCGCAGTTGTCCTTGGCGAACTTCTCATAGACATCCAGGTTGTAGTACCTCTTAATGGCCCAATATGTTTTCACCGAACCCGCCGTGATCTTCTTCACCTTCCCTTCCTGCACGCTAGCCTTGCACTCTTTCACCGTGACGAGCATCCTGGCCACTTCCTGTGACTCGCAGTACTTGCACGGGGTCTGGGATATGATCTTCTTCTGGATGGCGAGGAGAGCATCCCTCCTGTCCTGATACGGGGTCTGGCGTCGTCGCGCGCAGGATGTGCATATCTTCGTCTTCCTGCCCTTCTCCAGCTCCTGCTTCGCCGCCTCGAGGAACTGGCAGTATCGACTGCTACAGTACTCGTTGGATGCAGGGATTTTTGGCCTTTTCGCGATGTTCGCATTGCTCGAGCTGCTGCTGTTCTCCTCGTTGCCCATGCTGGACTCCACCAGGAGCGCCTGCGAGGAGGAGAGGAAGCTCGCCCTGCTGGTGTCGGGGTAGACTCCCAGGCTCTCCACCCGTTTCTGCATGCTCCTGTGCACGATTTCGCTCAGAACCTGCGAGTTCCCGATCTCCAGGTCGTCATCGTCGTCGTCCTCCTCCTCCTCTTCCCTGGGCTGGGCTGCTGGTATGGCCTCGCCGGAGTCCTCATCAAAGTAGGGGACTCTCTTCATCTGGGAGGAGCGTGAGCAGGAATGGATTTTCCAGGTACGCCAATCGAGAGAACGGCGGTGGTATGTACACAGAGTCGGCGCTGAAGAGCGTGGGGTTGACGCACACGATATCCTCCTCCTGCTCAAGATCCGAACACTGCAGCACACACCAGAATGGATCAGGATAGGAAAGAAGGTAACGGTCACATTCGAGGATGCATCCTTCTCGTCGGCCCTCGGCAGGGAGGAGCAGGCTGAGCTCCGCCTCTCGTCTGGACCCCACCACGGTGAGGATGTTGCCACTCACTTCGTCCACGTAGGCCAGGTCGAAGGGGGAGGTTGTATTCTCCCAGAGTGTGTACACCCTCTCGCCCACGGAAAGTTGTGTGCACGCGATGAGGAGGTCGCGCTCCCACACCACCAGGCCGAGGGAGGTGTCGTTGCTGGAGGTCTCGTTGAACACGCCATGGCCGGCGCACATGTTGTAGTCGACGTAGGGGGAGACCACCGGATCGTAGCCGAACGGGTACCGGCAGGCCAGGTGACGCTCGAAGACGAGAGGATCCATGGTGCCGTCTGGGGAGAGGAGGGAGTTGACGAGCTCGAGGAATTCCGGCGTGAGGGTTTGCGTGCCCAGATTGTTGGCCTGGAGGACCTGGGAGAGTTGATCGACGGATTCTGGCCCGTAGCCCGGAACACAGAGCTTGCAGAACACGATGGGGTTGTAGAAACCCTGGGGGAAGGTGTTGAAGCATGCGCAGCCTCCCTCCTGGCCCACGAACTCGTAATCTGTCTCCCCTCCGTTTCTCCACCTTAGATTGAGATCTGGTTCCACGACACACTTCCCCAACTGGAAGGTCTCGCACTGCGTCTCCTCCGCACCACAGAAGCGCGGGGCCATCCACACCTCCCAGATACCCTGGAGATACTTCAAATCGTCCGGATCGGAGTAGTTGACGGGTCTCGTTTGATATTCCTCTTGGACTTCCCTCAGGACCCTGTTTTCGGGGTAGACGTTGAGGTTCAGCACGGAGTCAGCGATGATGGCGAAGGCGAAGTTCGTTGATATGTCGCCATCTACGTCTATATCTGGCACATCGGTGTAATTATACGACACGTTGAACGGTTGCAGGAATTCTGCCGTGGGCTGCCGCCTGTAGCGCCGGGGGAAGAGAGAGTAGAGGGGCACTGCGACGGAGTCCGATATTGGGGGGATGAGCACCTCTATGAAGAACGTGAGGAGCAGAGTCCACGAATTCGACACGAACCGGGTGAATACGTTTGGTGTGATGAATGGGAACAGGGGATCTGTCGCTTCCGTGCTCGTGAGATAATCCTCGTTCAGCGTGGCACCGGGTAAATCGTACACACTTTCCAAGCCCAGACCTCTCACCACGAGGTAGTAGTCGAGTTCGGATTCATCCAATGGCACAATTCTGGAATTCGGGCAAATGAATGTGAAGCTCTTTCCCGTTGCGAAAAAGCCCGGTTCCAGAGAGAGAACTGACCCGCACGACTCTCCGTAAATATCATAGACTTCAATCCCCTTCAACTCTGGGACGTCCATGTTCAAGGTGACATTTGCCGACGTCATCAGCCTGCCCTTGGGGAATGTGAACACCCACTCGTAGCCAGCCCTGTGGAAGAACGGGAAGTTGTAGGTGATGTTGCTCCATACGTACGCAGTGCAATCCTTGCTGTTGTTGTCCACGATCACGCCGGTATAACATTCATAGAACCCCTGCTCCAGAAGCACGTTTAAGGCCCTCCCAAACGAGATAGCCGCTGGCGGGAACGAGGAGAGTAGGTAGATCCACGGATCCATCTGTTGGAGGTATGTCTGCGTGATGGGAACTGCGGGCGGGTCGGCTTCGTCTCCCCGGATGAATTCGGAGATGTTGACGGAGTCAAACCAGTAGTAGCTGTTCCAGCGCGCCGGAGTCCAGGGGTCCACCAGCTTGCCATTGAGGGAGTAGGTGAGATTGTTCATGGTGCTCGCAATGCCCTTGTATTGTTCGTAAGTCCATGTCTCGTAGGGCCCGTCGTATGGGTATTTGGGGTTTAAATTCCAGAAGCCTCCGAAATAGCGCCCGAGCGTCTGATCGTAGCATCCGATGGGCTGATCTGCACATCTCAGCTGGTAGAGAGGATTTCGCCTTGCCAACTGACAATTCAGCTCCCTCTCCACGAAGTTGTTGCAGAAAACCACGCCGACGTTGTCTTCAGGCACCGTGATACTCGCGGACGTGTTCGCTTTCCCTTCGAAGAGCTGTAGCGTGGTGTACTCGCTGAGCGGTATTGCGTCCAGGCCTGGATAGTCAATGTCTGGCCCCTTCGAGCAGTAGCAAGAGCGGAGATCGGGGAAATGGGTGTAGTCTGGGTCCGGGGAGAGATCGTCGGCGCAGTTGGGAGTGAGGATACATTTCTGCGTTGTCGGGCACGTCTTCACTCCGTCCATCTGCATTTCCGCTTGGCCAGGTATGCGAGGTTGAGTACCCGGATTGCAAAATGGTTCTGTGAAAGTCTGCGTCCCCACCCCCGGTGTGAAGAGTCTGTATGTTAACTGAGTCCATAGCACTGGCTTGATCACGGCGCCTCTTAGAGTCACGTTTGTCGGCACTGCCAGCGTCTGATCGTAGGAGATGTTCTGGAAGATGTTCAGGACTGTCATTTCGGAACCCTTCTCCATCTTGTAGAGGAGTCGCAAGGGGGTAGTCGATCGGGTTGGCGACTCAGTCGGGGGGGTTGGTTGTTGGGTTGTTGGTGGAGTCGGTGCGTCGGTGGCCGGAGGCGGGGTTGGGCTCTGGGTCGGTGGGGGCACGGCACAGAAGCATACCATCATGGCACCGGTCACGAGTCCGCAAGTTTGCGATTCAGATAAAATCCACGATGGCGAGTTGACCGCGGTCGCACTGCCCACAAAACCTTTTTCAGGCCATCCCAATTTGGTCCAATCCAGGCAGTTATTCCCCACCCCGCCGTCGCTTAATGTGCCACTCCACCAGATACTACTTGGGTACTCTAAGGGGATGACTCCTGCCGTTCTCAGGGAATTCGTCAGAGTTTTGGGGAATGTGAACGAGTCCATCACCACCAATCCGGTTGTTAGACTTTTGATTGGGGTATTTGCCGGTCCATTGGGGAGGAAGCTTCCAAGATTTGTAATAGGATAGTACGAGTATGAAGTGAATACACTGATGGTATTTCGATTGCATTTTCCCGTGTCTGAATAGTAGGCATTGTATACGTTCGTGCACATTTGATTTGCAATCCACCTCTGTCCAAAGTTGCTGATCACTTTCAATGATGGATGGGAGAAGAGGAGGCCATCACCCATGTTGATTGGTGGCACAGGAGATTGGGTTGGGGCCGCTGTTGTCGGGGATTCTGTCGTGGGCGAGCTCGGTGTCGGACTTGCGGTGGTGGGGCTCTGAGTTGTCGGCGATGCTGTTGTTGGGCTGGCTGTTGTTGGACTGAGCGTTGTCGGGTTTTTGGTAGGACTCTTTGTGGGCATTTGGGCAACGCAGAAGCAGAGTAGACTAGTGGTTTCCCAATCATTGCATGCCCTAGTTCCGCTGCCCCACCAGCCTTGTGGAAGTCCATCAGTACCAATGGTACCCCCAAAAACATCGAATCCAATAGAGGTCCACGGAGTGCCGCTATCGATGCACCTAAATGGGGATACAGTTACACTGTACCCGGGGCCAGGTGTCGGGGCCGGTGCACGCCCTGCCCCTGTCCACACATACCCACCGTGGTTCACAATCCCCATTGGCTGAAGGCCCGTTGGTGCAGTAGACGGCGGCCAAGACGGAGCAAATAGTTGACCAGTCTGTAATTTCCGCAGCGGAGCCGCAGGCGAGAACCCAACGTCGCCAGGTAGGGTCGCCAAAGAATCTGTGGGACTGTATGTCAAAAATGCCCTAATTTTTGTGGTATCGCAATATGGAGACACCGGTGAAAACGTCGGATACACGGTGTTTGTGCAGTAGGCAGTCGTTGTAGCACGGTTGCCCCTGTCCCCTGTCAGATAAGCGGAGTTGGAGAAGAGGAGGATGTCACCATCGCTGATGAGCGGGGGGGTAGTAGGGGAGCCTGTTGTGGGGAACCCGGTTGGGTTCTTCGTTGGCGAACTTGTCGTAGGGGAAACTGTTGGAGTGGCCGTGGTTGGTGAAGCTGTTGTTGGCGATAAAGTGGTTGGTGCGAGAGTTGGAATTTCCAGCGTCGGCGCATTCGTAGGCATCGTCGGAGGTGTCGGAGACGACGTTGGACTGGGCTGTGATTGGCAGAAACATACTTTCCATCTGGTGCCAGTACATGTTTCAGAGGTGGCACTGATGTAATTTACATTCACAGCGGTCGCCAAGCCAGTCATTCCGAAGGTTTGGGGCGTGGGCGTTATCCAATCATTGCAACGATAGAAAGACACATCCCCGTTAGGAGATGCGCCAGACCACCAATAGCCCGTCCCAGGAGTAGGTGGAACCACACCTGCACTTCTCATTGAGTTTGTAACTACTGTAAGGTAAGGCATAAATGTCGGCGTCACAGTTATTCCAGTCTCAAGGCTTTTGAGAGGCAAGGCAGTTGGAAAGTAATCGGTCGGTGAAAATGTCGAGAAGCTTGCAATTGTACTATACGAGTAAGTGATGAACATCTTGATCGTGTCCACGCGACATTTCCTGTCCAGCGACGTAAAATGTGCGTTGTAGAGATTGACACATGCCTCAGTTGTGCTGGATCTGCTTCCGATAGTGTAGCCTGTTCCCATCAGACTGGAATGTGCAAATAGATAGAGTGCTGTTTCGGCAGTGGGTGAGCTTGTAGTCGGCGCCAAGGTTGGCGGGGTTGGAGATCTTGTTGTTGGCAGTGGCGTCGGCAGCGTCGGAGAAGCCGTTGTTGGATTTGTCGGGGACAGAGTTGGTGATACAGTGGGACCAGGTGTTGGCGGCGTCGGGCTTTTCGTTGGTTCTGGAGTCGGCAACGTGGGAAACCTCGTTGGCGCCGACGTGAACGCATCTTGATCTGTCAGCGTGTACAGGAAATACATATCCGTTTCCGCCACCATGTCCACATCGTAGAGTTGGTAGGAGGTGCTGTCAACATAGGGTCTGTAGAGTGCATCTTCCCTGTACTTGAGGAGGTCTACCTCGCATCTCCCGTAGGGGAAGAATGCCTCCTCGCACACACCGTGGCCAGCGCACATCTCCAACCTCTTGCTACTCAGATTCTCCACCATGGCACACTGGCAGGCTTTGCCGGCGAAGTACTCTTCCGATTGGCCGGATTTGCCAGTGTGATCGACTGCAGCTATTGGGTTGCACGAGCAGTTGAAGAAGGACTCGTCCACTTGCCCCCTTCCCTGCACGGCGTCCTCTATGTCTGGCACTAGGGTGGTTTCCCCACAGTACATCTTGGCTTGCACGATGTCAGGTTCCCCATCTCTCTGGACCTGCACCGGCCTCACCGATGACACCCTTAATGCACACAGAGCTCCACCATAGTTGCTATTGCACATACAATCCGTAGTCGTACACCCGAAATTGGCCGTTCCCCAGTACTGAGGCTCCAGATTCTTGTTCGTTCCCCTGTAGGCTGGGATGTCGAAGAACCGCCCGGAGAAGACGTTTACTGTGTCGTTGGCCCCACAATACTCGAAGTCTCTTTCGTAGGCCTCCACTGTGCAGGCCAAAGACCCATCCTGGAGCACGAGGAATTGGTAGGCCAGGAGGGTGGGGCACTCCCATCTCACCATTTCCTCACTGTAGGTACAATCTACTGTGGCATCGGGCCTTGCTAGCTCATTAGAGAGCTGAACCAGAGAAACCCCGGTACATCCTCCAACATGGGCGAAAGCAATAAAGCGCCGAAATAGAAAGTCAACAACAAAAACGGTAGATCCCCCGGAAACGCGACGTTCCAGAAGAGCAGAAGCCGCCCAATCGAATGGTGTTGGACATGTACAAGCAGGGCCGCCCCAACCGTTATCGCACGAGCAACCCTGAATAGGGTCCCCTGTACTCTCCTCAAAACATGCTGAGGCGTATAGGTTTCCCAGAATAGGGTTGTCGATAGTCTGGCCAAAAGGGCAGCAAGTACCCCGGTGATTACAGAAAGCAGTGTTGATTGGTCCATTTTTGACGTCCGCCCTGTATGGCTGGATGGGGATGGGGCAAGAGCAGGCTTGGCCGTCGTATGCTCCCTCTTCACCGCCGAACACGAGGTTGGGCCTTTGCACGCAGTAGCAGGAGCCCCAGTTGGTGCTGTTGTCTGTGATGCAGATGCCTTGATTTAGGCCCGAGCAGGGGAGGTAGAGCGCGTCGCCGGAGTAGACTTGGTCGCCGATCTGGTAGACGCCCGATTTGAGAGCGCCGGCTGGGCACGTACACGGATGTTGTTGGTGTTGGTAGAGGAGGGGGATACTCGGAATGATCGAGGCGGAGGGGCCGTAGGGGAAGTTACATTGGCAAATCCTCTCCTGGCCAGTGAAGCACGATCCCCTCCCCTTGTTATAGCATTTCCTGAAGAACGTGGTGAGAGCCAGCTCACCTCCCGAGGTAAGTAACTTCCCCACCGAGCACGTTGGCCTTTCGCAATTTTTACCTTCCCACCCATCGAAACATTCACAAATCGCCTCCGCTCCACCTGACTGAGGCCCGTCCTGACCATGGGTGTACAAAGCGGCTGTTTCCAGGCTAACGCTTATGCTGGAGTAAACTGGTTCAACGCTACTCTCTGTCACGAAATAATAGCAGATGGGAAATATGGGTACTCCTTCGACGGTTTCAATGGAGTAACATGCGCAGCTTTCCTGTGCATAATCCTTGGTGTTGTAACACTTACATACTTCGCTGCCGAACTGGGGCACGCGGTATGCAGCGGCCTGTTTCACGTTTTTTCTAAAGTATATGAAGGCGTTCTGCAGCCAGAGATCAAGATACACGTCAACCTCAATAAGAGGGTGGGCGATGCTGGAGAGGAAGGTGCAACTGGTGGCAGCACTTCCTATTGGGACCGAGTGTCTGCCCTCCGTAAACGGATCAAATTTGTAAAAACATTTTCCATCGAAGTAGATCCAGCCGTACTGGCAGTATACTGTGGTGATCGGCCTTGCGCACATTGTCTGAGCTGTGCCAACGGTGTACCCGCCTAGCTTCTGGCACTGGATGGTTTTTTCGTCCGGGACGTATCCACCTAGGATGAGCGCCGAGGAGATGAAGGGGGCGTTGCATACCTGACCTATCATGTTAACCCTCGATACTTCCACTCCGTTGAGATCCGCGAACGTTGCACTCTTTGGGTACATTTCCTCGCAGTTAAGCCTGAAGTGCAGGTTGGGGTTCGCTGGCACATGCACCGCCAAGTCGATACGTCCTGGGTAGACATAGCGCACAGTCCCACCGCACACATCCTGATCTGCGCAATTGGGGAACATGAGCTCACCCGACACGCTCAGCCGCCCGAATGCGACGTTGCATACCGACGTTCTCTCGTACACGAAGGGGTTGATGTTGTAGGAGTAGTTCTGCGAGTTCACCACGTCGGGCGGTACGTATTGCGGCGGGCCTGGATTCTCGGGTAGGATGACGCGTAAAATACAATCTGGAACGAGTTCCCCGCTTGTGCTGTTGTAGAGATCGTAGAGCGCATAGTCGGGCATTTGCTCCACCCAGTTCTGGAAGCGTCGGCCTCCGGTCACGTTCAGCACAGATTCGATGGCGGCTGTCTGGAATTGGAAGTTGAATCCGCCTGCTGGTGCTAGATTGTCACCCAGTGCTATGACGAAGGAGGTGGAGAAGGCCCCGCCGGCCCTTTTCAGGAAGAGGCGGTGATATTGGTTGCTGTTGGACTTGAAATCCTTCCACACATCGGTGATCATGCCCGGGTACCTGTCATTCTCCCAGTTTGAGTAGAACCCCGAGTAGTCCACGCCTCTGGGATCCACGCATGCTTCCGGGGCGAACTCGATCACTGTCACTTGGATTGCGGGCATGACCATCCTCACCCTCACCACGCAAGGCGACATGGCGTAGGGTCCTACTAGGCAATCCAGGAACGCCATACGTGCCGACAGGTAGTCACGCGTGCTATAGAGTCCGACGGTGGGGAGGAAGGAGTCCGTGTTATCGCGTGCCAGACGTAGGGGCCCCGCGCACAAACGTATGTCACCTGCCCCGCCTTCGTCGAGACATTCCTTTGAATCTTTCGAGAGATACCAGGCGTTGAAGAAGATCTTCCGCCTCAGCTCGACTTCCACCTCGTTGGGTATGCAATTGGCTGTCTGCAGTGCAGCTTGCGGATTCCTCACATCTGAACACCCTACTGGCCCCACCACGATCCTTTGCTGGGAGGAAATTCGGCATGCGTGGGTGAAAGTCCTCGACGCCTTCGTCACTGTCTGGAAATATGCAGTCCTGGTTGCCTGGTCGTAGGAAGTGAACGCGATGTCCGAGCTCAGGATTGTCTGGTCGTTAAAGATGAGAACGATGGTGGTTGTGCCGAGCTGCAGGGTGCTCTTCTTCACGGCTCCCTCCACTCCAAGCAAGAGGAGGTAGAGGAGGAGGAGAGAAAGAAACATTTGCGGGAATGGTGACATTCCTCAATCACCTCTCAGAATAAGAAAAGCCGGAAGGAGAAGCTAGTTAAAGGGGAAGATGTCTACCAGCACCCACCCAGTTGGCATTGGCGAGGAGGAGCCCGAGTCCTCAGGCACGGTGTCGGATCCTTTAAAGTGCAAATGGCCTCGCAATCTCGGGGAGATGAAGCAGTACGAGAAGCACTACGACTTGACATCCTGGGCGTGCACGAGGATGTGGACACGCCGACTCCTCTACTTCCTCGTCGCCCTACTCCGGTTCATGTCCTTCGGCGCCCTCATCTTCTGCATCACCATTGGCGACATCCACGAGAAACCCAACGCCGAATCCTTGTTCGACCTGTTTTACGCGACGTGTGTGGGGATTGGCGTCATCTACGTCCTCTTGCAGTACCTCCACCTCTACCGGGTGTCAGTCACAGTCAATGAAGTACAGGGGAAGGCGGCGTACTTCCTGGATGCCGGCCCCATGCACATGATCGTGAGGGTGGAGTTGTTCATCTACCTGGTCATCCTCTTCGTTTGCCTGGGTATCACCGACTACTGGGCCCGAGACTGCCAGGAGTATGGCGCGGTGTGTCGATGGTTCAAAAACGGATTCTCCTCCAACAATAACAACGGTACGACACTCACAACGACACATTCACCCGCTCCCCAAGGAGATCAAGATGTCACAGGCCTCCTACACCCCTAAGTGCCTGATAACATGCGTGGGTGACCCGCCTTTCATAGCTGCGCTCAGAATAATCGTAGTCGTCTTACTTTATATATTATTGCTGGGTATTTTCATGACACTGTGTGCCTGCCTCTCCAGTAGAACGTTTGTCACGTCTGAGGTGCATCGCGTTTACCCAGGCAGGCGCCCCTCGCAGAGTGAAGTAACGGAAGTTACCAGTGCGGCGGCGGAATGAACAGCTGCTTCGGTTCCTCCTCCTGTTGCTTGAACATGTCTTCATACTTCCCCGCCGAGGTAGAGGGGGTTTTGGCTTGCTTGGACGCGCGCTTGGGGTTCAGGGATACTGGCGCGAGATCTGGCTTCATCTTCGCGGCCGAGGAGGCCCCCATATTGCCCGATGTGCCTTCTCGGGTCCCTGCACCTGGAACTTTATGGCCCAGCTCCGCCAACTTCGGAAGCAGCGTTTCTGGGGTGTGGCCATGTGTCATCCGCGCCAACGCGTGAACGAAGGAGAAATCTTCCGGGATGGCTGCTGCCGAGGCCGCCGCGGAAGGAGCAGGCGCATATGGATAGAGTCCCGCCGTGCCCGCTGCGCCTCGGTTGTGCTTTCCCGTCACCTTTGGCGCAAGGGATGCAGTTTCCTCGCAGTCATCGCAGCCTTCCGCGCCAGTGAGTTCCGACATCCTCATCGGACCAGCAGTGCCGCCTCTGGCCATTGCCCATGTGGGGACACGCTCGTCCTGCACGTTGATGTACGGGTCGCGCGCTGCTCTGTGATACATGTGGAAGGAAGGAGAGAAAGTGGAATGAGCATTTTTACCTGGACTGGAGGAAGGGCCTCCTTATATGAGTATACGACCAGTACAACACCAGTTGCGCAGTCACAGCCAAGTCATCCTTCCTTCCATTGGCGGAGGTCTTCCCGGAGAACGTTACTTTTCCAGGCGCAAACCCAGGATTCGTAGATGGACGAATCTGCATTGCGTAGTTGAGGAGTTGCTCCATGAAGAGGGAACGGATGGCGTCTTGTGCCGATTCCTGTTCTTGCCTGGCCTTCGCCGGATGCTCCACAGTCACCATATCCGTGAGGAAGCACATACTATCGTCGAGCAGCTTCTGATTGAACATTTGCCTCATTTCCGCCTTAACTTTGTGATCCGTGCTTGTCTTTGCCCCAAACGCCTGGCCCAGTTGCACGGAGGGGATTTCGATGCCCATGTTGTCCATGATGTGGATATCTCTCAGCACTCCCTTCTCCCGTTGAGTCTGGATCTGCCACATGATCTGCTCGGCCTGCCACACCATGTTGTTTTCCACCCAGACATAGGTGTGAGCGTTGGCCAACCTGGGGATGAGTTTGAGCCTTCTATAGTGTTCAACCAACTGGGGGAAGCAACTGTCTGGGCCCCTGCAATTGATACTCTCCATTCCGACGAAGATGAACTTGGAGTTCTCCACAATGCAGGAGACAATGGCGAGGTCGCTGTTGAGGCCTCCACCCGTTGGATCTATGCATGAGTAGATGGCCACTGGATCTCTGAAGATGATGGGGTCGGAGATGTAGATGATCTTGTCTGCCCGGAAGAGGGAGCGCACCAGGTCTGGATGGAACGCCGGCTCGTGCACGTTCTTGCTCATACCGATAATCTCCTGCTCGTAGAGGTCGCCCTCACCGGTGATCTCGTACAACTGGCGCACGTGGTCGGCCCTGGAAGCTGTCATCCACGCTGGCTGATCCACAGTCTGGTGTTTGCACGTTTGCGCCACGCCCGCCTCCCTGCATCTGGCGCACGCGTGGAAGAACTTGTAGATCCCGAACGCGGAGCGCTCCCTCGACGCAGCTGCCCTATCCAGCACACGCGTGTAGTAATTTTCCGCGTCCTTAATGGTGGAGATGGCCAGGAGGGAGGTGTTTTGAACCTGAAGGAGAGGGACGATGATACTTGCGAAGAACTCGGAGGAGAGACACGCCGCCTCCTCGCAAATGATGATGTTCGCGGACACTCCTCGCACAGTCTCCTCATTTGGTGGCACAATACGAACCTCGGTGCGGCAGTCCACTCCCTTCACTTGCCTGAGGATGGTCATCTTCTGTGCGTTGTGCTCCTCAGTGGTGAAGTCGAATCCACGTAGTCTGAGGAGCCCCAGCCCCTTCTTCACCCACTCCATAAACATGATACACTGACGCATGGACGGGGAGAAGATGAGGAGCGAGGTGTCCACGAGGGACACGAGGCAACATGCCACGAACCAAGCTGTGATGAACGTTTTTCCCCAACGACGCGGACAACAGATGAATGAGTATGATTGAATGTCTTTGATGCCATTCTCCTGTTTGATGCGTACCTCATTTGCTTGGAAATTTTTCTTGTATATATTCTGTAGATTGGACTGTACGAAGACTTCCACGATGATCCGCTGCTGATCCGATAGCTCGAGGCGCTCATCCAGTGCTGCCCGGAGGGCTTCGAGGATTTCGTCCCCGTCAACGGCCCTTAAATCTTCGAGGGCGCTCAAGGGGAGAACATCTTCCCCCTCTTGTGCCGCGAGTTCCAAATATTCATCGAAGAGGTCGCCCGAAAAGAACATGCGCTTCTTGGCATCTTCGATACTTTGCGTTGTCTTCTTCACTAACGCGGCGCTCAGCATGAACTCCCTCTCCACGAAGACATCGAAGAGATCCGGCATCTCCGGGGCCTCCGGTGCTGAGGCCGCCATTTTCTTTTAGTTATCTTTTACGAGATGTGGAGAGTGGATCCATCTCGGCGCGTTTTCTTTCGTAGAGTTCGCGCATTTTTTCACCCAGATACTCGTTCGTGAACTTGTTCACCACGGCCACGTTCCTTACATGGCAACATCGCTGCAGGAGGAAGGAGATGACGAGGATGAGCACGAACACCTCCAGTGCCAGCCATATCGGATCGAGGATGTCATCGTAAGTGTCCTGTGAAAATGTCGGACTCACCGTCGGGGTGGAGGTGGACATTGGGGAGTGTGAGTAATTATTTATTCCTCTTTCTCCCCTCCCAGAGAAAAATGGGCAAAAAGTCAGTGCGGAGAACAGTGAACATCCACGGGACCGACCACGAATATTTTCTCTCGCCCGAAGAAAATGACACCCTGGATGACATCATGCAGAGGACCGTGTGCGTGGGCGTTCTGAACCCGAAAGGAGAGCCCGACGATCGTTTAACCACCTACTTCACCGAGTCCCAGCTGAAGAAGCTCGAAAGCCGCATCAATGACAAGCGGTACAAGCGTCTACCCGTTTACCTAGACCATATGACCCACACCGATGACGGGAAGGAGTTGGACCCTTCGGGCTATGTGCACTACGCGGAGTTGAAACCCGACGGGAGGTTATGCGTTGCGGTGATCATCAACCGGAGCGTCTCGGGCCAGATCGCGGAAAAGCTACTCGGCGATAGCGACAAAAACGGTGCCCGTCATTTTTCCCTCGGCTACGATGTCCTCATGAGACCGGACGAGAACGGGTTCCCCATCCCCATAGACAAGTTCGCCAAGGAGGTGAGCATCTGTTTCCTTGGAGCACGCGAAGGCACCTACATTAGCCACGTCTGCAAGTTCCAGGATCTCCTTCAGACTGCGAAATCAGGAGAGGCGGCTAATTTAAATAATAATGAACAAGCCTCAATACCCAACTTTAACCAGCAACCAGGAGGAGAAGGAGGCCAGGTGATAAGCGCCACAGCATCCTACCTAGCAAGGCCCCCATCCATAGTAGACGACGTAATCATGGACTACCAGATGCCCTCCTTCGATGATGAGCGGGACACCAGGATCAAGGCTGACCACTACATCAGCAAATATGGAGCAGTTGTCATCGAGAGGGATATCCTCCAGAAGTGTGCCGCTGCCCCAACGTTCGGTGAGGTGTTGAGGCGCCATGCAATGTCTGTAGAGGAGTCCAAGCGTAGTTCGGCTCCGATGATGGTATCCGCAATCGCGTCTGCCCAGGTTCCAGCACAAGAGGAGCAGAAGGCGCCACCCCCCAAGGAAGACGAGGATCCGATGCCCGCTATTGCCAAGCAGATTGCCGAGTTCGTTGCCAAGATGGACGGAGGCGCCAACAATAAGAAGCAGATGGACGAGGACACGAAGGCTGCCATTCAAAGCCTCAAGTCTATCATCCCGTCTGCACCAACTGGAGCCCCCACGGACGTCACTGTCTCCCTGGGCGCCAACAACGACTGGGACCCCGAATTGGCGCAAGAATATGAGGCCGCAATTTCAAAACGCCCGTCAAAGGAGGATATTGAGAAGATGCCGGAGAACATTCGGGCAGTGTGTGAGGCCCATGCTAAGCAGCAGGACGATGACTTCCGGGCGAGGAATGAGAAGTTCCAGACACAGAAGAAGGAGAGGCAGGGGAAATTGAATGAGGGGTTGAAGGAGCTGCTTCAGGGATGGCAGGGCACGATGGCGAGCCAGCCAGGCGGCAAGTTCAAGAACCAGGATGATATCAACAACGTCGCCCGCGTCGCCAACGCCATGGTGTCCTTCCAGAATGGCAGCGAGTCGGGTATTCACGATCTCATCGCCGCCACCGCGTCAGTGCAGAAGAATGCCAGGGAGAGGACAACCACAGTGGCTAACCAGCTTGAGGAGCGATGGCAGCAGCAGTTCAAGGAGAGGGCGGAGGAGCAGGCCCTGCAGGCGGAGCTTCTGAAGAAGAGCCAACAGGCGATTACGGATCTACATGGCACCGTGCGTGATCTACGCTCCCAACTGGAATCGGTGAAGTCGTATGCGCCAATTGGGGCCTCCCCTGCTGACCGCGTCATGGCAACCACCGCCTCCTCGGCAGAACCTATCATTAAACGTGCCCGTGCAGCCGAGGCCGCCTACGCCCAGAAGAATGAGCCGCCTTTCTCCGTTGAGAACCTGACCCCGATGGGCAAGATGGCACTGTGGGCTTCCCTGGCGACGGCCAAGAGCATGCCGTACGAGTTCAACAAGAGGCAGGCTAAGTTGTACAATGATTTGGATCTGCTGCACGGTCCCGCCCGCAACACCTTGGCGTTTGACGATTTGAGGAAGTCCACCCTACTCCAGAAGGACATGATCCCGGAGCCTGCAGCAGCCACTTCCTCCGGCTCTGCCACCTCGGTCCCCGCCTCCTACTACTAAGAGGTTCCAGGAGCTTTCATGTTGTATGCGAAGTAGATCGAATAAGGGAAGATGAGTATAATCGTGCCGATGATGATTGCCATGTCCAAGCACGCCAGCCAGCTATTCATGATTGCGAACTGGTCCCTCGTTTCCACATGGAGAGGCTCGTAGTTCGTGGCGTTGAGGTACTGGATTGACGCCACGTTGTTGGAATCTTTGAATGTGAGGATCTCAGATGCGTTCTTGCTCGTGTCGTATAAGCTCACTATGCTCAGCCCGTTGTCATGCATCCAGTCTGCCTGCTCGCTCAACCCCACAGCGCCGAACACGATGGCGACGATGATCCAGACCAGGTAGAATGAGGCTAATACATGTTGCAGGCTCTTCTCGTCGAACCTGTAGTTGAGTGCGGGATCTGATTGCTTCTTCTTCTTCCTGTGTTCAGTTTCATCACAACCCACAGGGACAAACACAAGAGCTGAAGCTACGAGGAGACAAAGGCCCGTGTTCTGGTATATTGGACTCAGGTGTGGCACGCTCTGTGTGAGCATCACAATCCCGAGTATCCACTGCGCCATGCCTATCAAGATGATGCAAATACAGATGGCCGAAATTGTCACCACAGTGATACTCTGCATGCTCAGGCAGCTCATTCCATCTATGGGGGCGACTTTCTTCCCCCTCTTCTTCGCAAACTTGGGTAGATTGCCAATGGCGATGCCAGAAAGAATGATATTGATGCCGGAGAGCACGAGCATGAAAATGACCACGATAAGTATTGCAGTCCACGCACTCTGGAGAATGGGCGGAAAATCTGTGTCATCGGGGAGTTCCGTTCCATAGGTTGTGTTGACAAGTACACGCGGGGGCGGGACGCTTTCACAGTTCCCCTGTATTGCTGGGTAGCAGTAGACTCCGCTCCATATGGTGTAACCCGGCGTCTTCAGGTATTCGGCGATGAAGACCCAGAGAAAGGAAAACGACAGCATCGAGAAGAAGATGTGGGATCCATAGTACGAGGTTCCCCTGTGGGATGCACTCACACAGTAGAGACCGAGCATGATGAACGTAGGCTGAAACGGCGCCGCCATAATCACGGGCGCATACTGGTGCGACCAGAATGGGATGAAGATTATGATGGAGAACACAAGTCCCATGAAAAGGTGGAATATGGCACCGGGGATGTTGTACACTGTGGCGGTGCTCTTTTTCTTTTCTGTTTCCCCAGGCAGAAGGCGCGCTTCCTCGTCTGCCTTATAGCCTGTATCCACTTCCTCATCACTCATTCTTAGTCAGATGAATACATTAATTTGATAAAAGCTGGTATGTCAACCTTGATTTGGCGTATCACTGTGGTGGCTAGGTGTTTGAGGAAGGGCGGATTTCTTGGCCAGCCTAGACGTTTCCAGCACGTTTCCCAATCTTCAAGGTGGAGAACCACGAATTGCTGGAGGAGTATGGAGAGGGAGGGCCGGTGCACCCTGAAGGAAGTGGTTGTTTTCCCCGAGTAGGCGTTGAATATTTCCACCTCGTCCGGGTAGGCGAGTTCGGCAAATTGGCGCAGGAATGTGATGTCTACGTGGAGGAAGGAGCGGGGTAGATCCATGAAGAGGTCGACGAGTTCGTACACCGTGACAGATCTATCTTGGCGTAGGAAGTCCACGGCATACAACTTGGGCCCCCCTCTCTGCAACTCCTTGAGAGCGCGGAACACGTCGGGCCCCACGCTCATGTAGGAGATGAGGATCGTGCGCATCCTCACCACCCTTGACCAGATGGGAGGTACGTGCCCCACCGACGCAAACGACTCGTTCAGGCGGCGAGCGTGCTCCTTCTCCACGTAGTCGATGAGCGTGCCCATGAAGTTGAGGATGTCCACGTACACGAGCCCGAAATCCGTCACCCCTTCGGCGCAATCGTCGAGAGTCTTCTTCATGTCCCCCACGGCGTCCGCGCAGCTGGTGAGGAGTTTGGCGCGTGACACATGTTCCGAACACCGGAGCGTCCTGTTGAGCGTTGCCTCGTCTGGTATAACCTCGTCGAAGAGGACCCGTACTTCATCCTGCGACCGTGACAAAATGAGAATGCACAGCGACGCAATGCAGTAGTTGGTGAGGAACCTCCTTGCTGGCTGAGAGAGGGGACTGTCTTTGGTGATATCGTTGAAGAAGTACCTGACTATGTGAGGCCTGTTCTCCCCCGTCACCAGCGTGGCGACTTCCGGGATGTTCAGAGCTAAACAAGCCGTGGATGGCGAGCACACGTAGGCAGAGTTGGCAACGCGAGTGGGGATTATGACTTCGTTTGTGATCTTCACTCTCTGGTGGTTTTCGTCAAAGTGTTGTGGTATAACATTGAGGAACTCCATGAGAGAGAGGCCCTGCATTCTTCTTTCCTACTTGTTTGAGGAGAAGAATAAAAGAATAACTCATTCTCCCCGAACCGCAAATGCAGGCCGCAGCCAAGAAGGTGTACAGCAGACTGGCCTTCTGGGATGATCACTCACGATACACACGCGTGCCCTTGGTGACTGATGGCGTTCAACCCATATCTCCGTTGGAACTGGGTGTTGGTAGGGATGCTGCTCGCTACACTGTTGTGGATATCGACGGGGGAGGGGATGACGACGACGACGATGAACCTGGTGTTGATGAATGGGCGACCGACTGGTTATTTTGGAAAACACGGGTATTTAGGTGCTTGGTATCACAGGCATACGTGGACAGGCAGTTGAAGGCGTGCAGGAGGGTGACCCTGAAGATACACGAGGCACAGGTGAAGAGAAGGGAGAAGATTATCGAGGTTTTGAGGATGCAACTTGGGAAGGAGTTGAGGACAATGGATGTTCTGATGCCCGAAGCGCAAGCGATACGTCAGATGGATAAGAAGCGCCGCGCGATGGAGAAGCACAAGATCACGGCATTGAAAGCCCAATTCAATTTCTGCCATGACAGTATCCACAACATAAATCGAGAACTGCAGGCACAACTTTTCAACCAGAACTGCGAGACAATGACCATTGCTGCTTTGAAGGACCTCATCAACTCTCCTGTCGACCAGCTCTCCAAGCAGTACGCAGCAATGGATGTTTGGGGCGGGGGAGAGGATGAACGTCTCGCCGAAATTCAAACTCAGATAGCCAAACAGGTTGAACGTAACATGACGGCGCCCAGCTCAACCTTGGCCCCGGCTGACGCTGCATTTTTGAAGATGAGGGGAGAGGCTGCAGGGAAGGCCTACCATGGGACTGGCGACGCGTTTGAAAGTTACATGATTGAACTGGAGGAGAGGGAGGACGGGGAGGAGGAGGGTAGCATACACGCATGGGGCACCTCCGCCGTTGCCACCCAAGATGCGGCCACCCCCTCAGCCACGAAGACTAAACCCCATGGCACGTAATCTGCTTTTGAGGAAGAGCTCGTAGTAGTCATGCATCTGGGCTTCCACATCCCTTAAATTGTTACCAGTCAGCTGTCTCTCCGCACCCATCCTCTTGGACTTGTTCACGAAGTAGGCCGTGAGAGCTGCGAATTCGGTGATAGCATGGACGAGCGTGTTCAGTGGCACCGGTAGCACGATGAGCCGGAAATCTGGCAACCCGGAGTCGCGATCTGTGTATTTGGAGTACTTGCTGAAGCCAGGGCATCCGGGGTTGTAGGTTTTCACCTCCCTCAGGTAACCCTCCAACATACTCCACGCTAAATTCTTTGCGTTGATGGCAATACCGTTGGCGATGATGTCGAACGTGGTTTGCGGACTATTCTGATCCTGTCTGATGTAGTCGGAGAGGAGTTGCTCATTGTCGTCGACAAACCTGTCCACTTCGTCTGTGTCTTTTAGCGCCGCCGCCTTCAGGTCTACCATAGTTTGCTCAGATATGCCGCCATCAGCGTAGAGGATGTTCGTCTTCGATGCCCACAACTGGTACACTTCGCGCACGATGTCGTAGCGGATGTACTGGGATATATCTCTTTGATCCAGGGCACCGGCCAGGGCGTCGAGGAATCGGTAAGTGGGGAGAGCCTTCACTGCCCAGGCACCAATCTGGGAGTGCGACATGGTCTTGTAGAAGTCCACCTCCTTGGCGTACCGTTCGAGGCGGGCGAAATTAACTTCTGGCTGTTCAAATATTTCCCTCCCGTCGGAATGGACTTCGCCAACATTATTGTTCAGAAGAGAGTTTATGCTTGCATCCGGCTGACCACTCACAAAGGCCTTTGCCCCTGCTCTTCCTGCTGCGCCTGCATCTTTTGTTGATGAGGCACTCGTGACTGCGACATCTGAACCAAGTGACATATATTTTCCACTATAGCCAGTGACAGGCTTGGCTTGCGTGAGACTCTTCACCAGCGTGTTCCTCACGTATGGCCTCTTCGGTCTCCTGAAAATGAGTATCGCGATAGGTTCCACGAGTAGCGCGATTTTGCGGGATACATCATCCGTTCGTCTCAGCTCCATGTACATGTTCAACACTTCCAGGACATCTTCCACAATTGCGTGAGCCATGGATTCCGCCATAGCCTTCCTCGCATCCGAGTTGTCCCAGGACGACGTATCCAGCACGTTGTCCCATGTATATTGTTTCAAAACATCGTTGAAACGTATTCTGTCCGCAATGCTGTAGGGGCCTGCTGTTCCCTCCTTCGTAGATTCCGCAGTTGCGCCCGCTCCCCTAATCTCCGATGTTGGGTCTTCCCTGATAATTTCCGAGCTCCCCGCGGAAGTGGCAGGAGGGGGTGGAGGAGGTGGGGCACCCACGGTTTCTAACTCCAGTATATTTTGCACGTCCAGTACTTCATTCTCCTTTCTCTTCAGCGACGCCAGCCCGGCATCTTCTCGATCACCCCACATTCCTCACTTCCCCGTAGAAAAAATGAATGCCGGAGCAGCAGCAGAGGCACACATAAACTATAACGCCAACGACCTACCCAAGTTAACTCTCACCCGATGCCGAGTATTCGTTGAAGATACGGAAACGTCAGGATGCTACGGAATGCCACCAGCTCATGAAGAGCACGTACTTCTGCAACTCTACAGCAAGGAGGTGAACACGGGCGAGGTCTATCAGGGGTATGTGAGTCATGGGAAGGATTTCAGGATCCCCAGAACATCCTCCTCAGCGAGAGCCATAGGAGATGCCGTGCTTCAGGAGCTTGGCAAAGGCGTGGATGTCGCCTTCATGGATTATGTGGAATTTACGGACAAGCACTGCAACTGGTCCGAAGAAACCAACACCTACGAGTTCACCCCGGTGAAAGTGTTTCACAATGCCGCGTTCGACAAGGTGATGATTCAGAAACACCTCCCGCGTGCATTCCTTGAAAGGGTGTCCCAATGGGTGTTTGTCTGCAACCTCTCCGCCATGCGCTCCTACTACCCCGACATTGCCAGGAACGGAGACAAGCCTCTCTACAGGAGTGCGCCTTACTGGGGCCAGCCCTACAAGCTCCAGTCCCTGATGCGCCACTTCTACCCCACGCTGGAGGGCCAGTTTCACACCGCTGAATTCGATGTCACCTGTTTGGAGCTGCTGTTCAGGGAGAAGATCCTGCCACGGCTGCAAGAGGGGTGGGAAGGAGGGGAGAAGGAGATGTTCCAGAAATTCGAGGTGAGGGGCCCCTTCGAGTTCGACCGGGTCCCACAGGCCACGCTGGTGAAGAAGATCAAGTTCGCGAAGAAGTATCTGAAGCCGCTCGTTGCCAAGTTGAACAACGCCTTCCTCACTCTCGGGTGCCACCAGAAACTCACAAACGAAAACCTCGTGTGTTGCGGCCACATCCTGGAATACGGCTACCTGTGGACGATGAACCTGATGAGGCGCCAGGGAAGTGGTGGAGGGGGGAGAGACGCCTGGCACGCAACACTGAGTATGATCGAGACTGTGATGAGGCAGGATTTTAAAGTGTACTCCGACGAAGTCATCCTCGAACTGTTCACGTTCCTCACAGCCACGGACGCAGTGACACTCGTGCAGCATGCGAAGAGGGAGGATGGGGTTACTCCCCTCTTCCCCACGATGCCAGGTAGGCCAGTTTCCTACCTCCCGTTCAAATTGAGTGATGAGAGTGCGCGCGTAGTCTACGAGTGCTTCCGATACAGGACGGTACACGATATGTACGTTGGTTACCTCGCTGAGAAAGACCCAAACCAGAAACAGTGGTTCTACCGCCTCCTAAACAAGCTACCCCGACACGAACATGACCAATTTGCCCAGGACAACTGCCTGAAAGTGTTCAACATGATCGCCCCCTCTAAACAATATCTCGGGCCCGCAGAGGGCGCCCCTCTCTCCTCTTTTTAGCGTAGGCGATATCCTCATAAGTATCCTCAATGATATCCGCTGTCCCCATCCTCTCCGCAAAACCCTTGCTCTCCATGGATGTCCATATACTGTGAACCACGAGAACGATGAATGTGAAGACGCTGGTGAGGAGCACGTTGTTGGTGGATTTCCCAATAACGGTGAGCATGTAATTCATCATATCGTTGAGCCGCATCGCGAACAGGTAGCTGAACGTGGAGGAGAGGCGGACATTGAACTCGTGCAGGCTCGTGACAAATGCCCTTCCCAGCGGGGTATGGTACACTCCTTCGTATATCTTGTTGGATATGGGATTTTCTAGTGCCCCAGATGCGAAATTGTCAAATATCCGCTCTGAGACTTGCACGCCTCTTGTTTGTCGATCTGCTAAGTATTTCTCTACTTGAAGGATGAGATCCTCCTCATCTTTGGTGAGCTTCAGTGGTTTGGAGTAGATGTCTTGGGAAGAGGAGGAGGCCATCTTCAAACGCGTTTTTTCCTTTGGAAGATGGAGGGAGAGGAGGTTTGGCGAAACTTGGACTGCCACTGGTATTCCTTATAACAATGTTCCACCCCTAAGGCAAAAAATCCAACCATGAAGAGGAGGTATATTGCGTTCAACACTCCGAGCACAGAGACGTTACCATCCTCGTCGAAGAGCTCAGGTAGCCCACTCTGCAGATCGTCTCTCACTGCTCTGAGGAGGGATCTCCAAATGCACCCATACTTCCCCTTCTCGCTCTCGCACATCTTTATGTTTAACTCCCGCAGGTGGAGATATATTTATATTTAAATTTGCTTCCACATTCACCCTCCTCCCACCCGAGAAGGAAGGAAAGATGCGTACCGCCATGGCCAACGTGCACGACTTCCACAGTGGAACCAACCACATGCTCCACTTTGGTGAGATCGGTGACACGACCATGTTCGGTGATGCGCCCAAATCCTACGAGCTTGGGGATTTCATCCAGTGGGCCGGCCCTCCGTCAGACAAAGCCTTCGACCCAAAGCAGTTGCTCGAGTGGCAACATGCCCAGTTCCCTGCGGCACACCAGGACAAGTTCCAGTTCCTTAGCACACTCATCACCGGCCTCTCCACTGACGAATCCTCTTCGTTTCTTTTGTCATCTAAATATGGTCTCCCACCCGTGTACACTGATTCGCAGCATTTCAAATGGACTTCAGTGAACTTTGGACGAGGTTTGATGAACCCAGAGCCCGAGGAGGGTATTGCCCGAACTCTGAGGCAAAGCAGGAGCAGTGATCAGGTGTCCTTGATGAGATGGGGTATTGCCTGGTACGCTGAGCATGGCTACCTCTACACTCAGGAGGGACAGAGGAACTTCTACTTGCAGGTGCGTGCCATCGAGTTGGCTGTGCGAAGCACCTACGAGTTGAGTGTGTTGATTGCCGTGATGAACTGCAGGGACAAGGTGTACAACTACGAGATTGCCAACAACATGCGCTTCACCGGTAAGGACTGGGTGGCGCTTGCAGAGGAGAGGAACGACAGCTTCATCCGCGCACAGAAGGAGTTTGGTGGCGTGCACACTGCAGTGGACATCGGCCGCACCGTGTTGAAGAAGCGAGGCCTCACCCCCACCTGCATCTGGACACCCCACGATGGCCGCATGTACTGGAAGAACACCAACTTCGAGGACAACTCCTACTACAAGAATGGACCTGCGGGACCGGCAGCGGAGAGGAGGAATGAGTTGAATGTGACTGACTTTGAGGGTTTGCCGCTTTGCGTCTTGGAGGAGTACCAGTTCGACAGGAACGTGGGTCTCCCCCTGAACCCATTGGAGACGTTTGAGATCATTGGCCAATACAACACCCTGTTCGGAAAGGATCCAAAGCTCATTGATTTGGAAACCTACAAGTCCAGCCACAGGGACATCAAGATCTTCGACTTCAGGGACGACAGGTTCAGGACGATCACTCTCCTTGAATGCATTGAACGTTCGGGTGTGTTTGAGAATGAGGATATCACACCCGGACCATCACCCGGCACACCAGGTTTGAGACCCATCGCCCCGCCAGATACAAACGACTACAGTGTACATGACGTGTTTGGCACCTGGTATAGGACGTCAGAGCCCACTGGTAGGCCACCTCAGGGGCATTTCCAGTTGCAAAATCCAGCGGATGGTTCTAAACCCGGAGACTGGCACTACGATTTCGCCCGAACATGGGGCCAGATGTTCCGAAGGTTTACAGGCCATGACTTGTTTGAAACGATGGCTACCAAGATACACCAAAGATTCCCAGGCAACAACGGCAGAGATGCGCTTGAACGTGTGCTACAATTCCAATCAGTGGTGCCGCCAGACCCTAGCTGGGCGCGAGATGCATTCCCAGAGAAGTTCCCTGCGGGTGCACCACTGGCCAGAGCGGCGGATTTACTTGCAGATGCACAAGGTGAGGCCCTGTACGCGGGGTATTTCCATACAAAACAAGATCCGGATCGTATTCCAAAAAACCTTGCCCCAAATGTTCAGCGATTGAGGGCTGCCGGTGAGGCGGACATGGCCACACATGTGGAAAACGAGATTCGTGAAGTTTCTGGTAGTTCAAGAACCACAGTGGGACATGGCCGAGGTGACTATGGCCTAGGGGCACCTATGAGTGCGCATGAAATCGCACAAAGTACGATAGACCACCTCAACGAAAAGCACCCCAGCATTGTGAAACTCTACGAAACGTCGACAAAGGCCATCAAGGGTCTACCCCGCGCCCAAGACTTTGCAGCCGCAGCCCATCAACACTTGAAGTCTGGCGCGGATGCACAACCATTGTTTAATACTCTTTCCCAATTGGATAGTAACGCAGGCTTGGCGAAATCAAATGCTGGCAAGGAAGTCTTGACGCGTGTCATGGATGAATACCTCAATTCTCGTGGAGGAACTGAGGGTCCTATGATGAGTTCTCTCACGAGCAGTGATGTACCGGCTTCTTCGTCTCTTGACCCCGACTCTGCGCAAGAACCAGAGTACGAGCCTGGATATAGGGTAGAGATTCATTCAGGAAAAGAGTGGAAGAGGCTTATGGAATTGGGGCATCCCATGGCGTTCCACTCAATCAATGACAGGCGACCCGCTACCAGTATTGCGGAGGCACGAATTGACCCTCGCAATCTTATCCACAACTTATTCCAGACTCGGATAGGAAACGGATACTCAATTTCGGGCCTTGCAAATGACGAAACAAGGGGTGGTACCTCTGGAAACATGTCCAGCGCAAATATCACCTACCGTCCAGCACCAGGCCCTCGCGAAGGCGTGGCCATTCCGAGAGGCCAGCCCGTGCAATATGACGACTACAGTTGCGCAGAGCTGCAGTACCATGCCTCTCATGCTGTAAACATCACCAACCCTGAGATCCGGGCCATCTACGTAAATCTGCTGATGTGCGACATTAACATGAAGTGCATTAGATGGCTCATCAGCAACGACATTCCGTGCCCAATTGGCGCACTCGTGTTCCGACCATGGATGCAGGTGCTCACATCTTCCGCTATTTTGGGTGCCTTCGGATCCCAATTTGGATTCTTCGCCATTGGACCACAGGACACGATGTATGGTAACGACCCCGACATCAAGGCCCATAGGTTCCACTACACTGCATACCACAGCCCCATCATCCTTCGTCCTGAGTGCATCTACTACATGGACCACTTGTTCATGCATGACTTCTACAGTGGTCACAACACCGAATGGATGGAACCAGGCGACATCGACACACTCAGGGAAGCCCACTGGCAAGTCCCAGATATTGTGCACGGCATGGACATGAGCAACCACCCCTCAATCTTCCCGGCACTCACTCTCTACTGTGATCCACATTTGAAGAGTACCGTGGATCTCCGTGGCAAGTGGAGGACAGAGTCCCTGAAGGATGCAGGAAGGCCACACTTCATTACCACACAGAAATTCTACAAAGACTGGGCGTTTAAGACAAACTCTGAGTACAGGCATCCGTTTGCCCCCATCAGGCCCAAGTCCACAAACTTCAGGTGCTCGAGGGCTCTCCAGTTGATGTTCAACCCTACAACTCTGATGTACAACTTGTCGAATGTCCCCAAGGACGGGTTCGGGGCGAATATTTACTCTGGTTGCGTGAAGGTGTTGAAGCAGAAGAGTACTACAAACGGAGGCGTGCTTGAGAAGCAGGTGCGACCGGTGCAGGAGGATTAAGCCCTTCTTCTAGCCAGATACATAAGTGCAACAAACGGAGCACACAAAATAACTAGTCCTATGAACGTGCTTCCTCCCCCACCCCCTCCTTTCCCGCCCTTCCTGACGAGTTTGTTGTCCACCAGTAGCACACGGGCCATCTTCCTCTCCTCCTCCTTCATGAGTGGGAGACAAGTTGAGTCACCATTGTCCTTTGTCCTAATCCAGTAACCTTCTCCCGAGGAGCACGGGAAGATCTCACGTTGCAGGGGCTTACATTCTGTCTCGTAGGCGCCACCCACAGCACACAACTTCTGTCTCGAGGAAGCGCATTCGTAGACAGGATCGAAAAATGTACACTCAGTTGGACAGGCGACTTCTTCGAGGCCTGCATTCCATGCCACATCCACTGCCTGCTCCTGCTCCTTGGTGGTCTTGATGGAGAGGATGGGCCCAGTTCCGTGGATCACCACCCTAACGAGGGAGCCTGCCAGTAGGGACACCCTCACTTGCTCCACGTTGTTGAGGGGATCGCCACCTTCCTCGTTGAAGTTGCCGTTGAGGAGTTTTGTGGCTTTCCCATTCTCGAAGACCAGGAGACGCATGCTCACATCGTTCACTAGCGTCCTGGTTGGATCCAATCCCCTGAACGTAGGCACATCATCGTAGACCATTGTGATCACGAACTCGGAAATGCTCTCGTTTGCTCTCAGACAGAAGGAGGTTGGCTTGGAGTAGGTTTGTACCTTGACTCCGCCATGTTTGAACTTTGTCTTCCCCTGGATGAAGTCGGTGAGCTGCACTCTACCAAAGCCGGCATCGAAAGGGGAGTGGATTTCGCGTGACCCTCGCACCTCTATGTTACCAGTTGTCATGTTCGGTTTCAAATCCTGGGACCTGCCTTTGAGAGCGACGGTGTTTGTTATGAGGATTGCCTTCTTCAAACTGTTTGTGGGTTCCGGTATCTGGTACACCTTCTTCAGCTTCTCCTCCACGTACGTGAGCATGGATGTCACTAGGGGGGCTGCCATGGATGTGCCACGCATGAGAGTGAGCTCGTTGGGCCTCGCACCTCCCGCTTTGCTCGAGAGAATGAATTCACCAGGAAACACGACATCGGGCTTGATCCTGCCATCTTCAGTTGGGCCACGAGAGGAGAAGCCTGATAGATGCTCAGATCCGTATTTGTAGGATGATTTCACATCTTCCGGATCCAGCGTGTAGTTCCCGTAGATGAGATGGCCCGCTGCGGCATACTTTTTGAACGAGTCTTGCGTGTTCATCGTGGACCCAACACTGATTACATTCTTGGCTGTTGCCGGGCTACCCACCGTGCGTGGCTCGGGCCCGCTGTTTCCAGCCGAGAACACCACACTGTAGCCAGGATGGAGATGGATGAAATAGTCAATCTGATACGAGGTGAACGTGTACGCATTCTGTTTCGTACCCCATGAGTTGGAGAAGATACGAGAGCCGCAATCGTATGACACCTTCATGATCCAGGCTAGGGAGATGGGCATTGAGAGATGGGGATTGGTGCTGTAGCTTGGATCGACATCGACAAAGAGGATTTTAGCTTTGGATGCCAGTTCCTCCCCTCCTTCCCCGCCTGGATCCATACAGTCGTCGTGAAGAGGATTGCCGGCCGCGGAACCTGACACGTGCGTCCCATGTCCACCCACCTCATCAGTGAAGTCTGTCTGCACCGTCATGTTGCCGCGTTTAAATTGGAGAGCTAGATACCCGTACATCTTCGAATGCGGTGCCTCCTGGTTCTTCGCCTTCAGCAGGTTCGTGACTATGTTTGCGTTCCTCCTCGTTAGAGTGAAACGCGGCACCTTCTCGCCTGTGCTGCCCCTGAAATAGCAGTGGTTGATATCCAACCCCGTGTCCGCGATTGTGACAATGGAATCCTGCCCGAAGTTAACCACCTTCCCCCCTCCCTGTAAGGGTAGAGCGTAGGGTTGAGGAGGGAGGAGGGAGGAGGCACGTGCAAATGCATTGTGCTTCTCGTTCTCGAAGTTGCATTCCACAAACAGTATTTCAGGCTGCGACCTCACTGTTTCGAGGACGAGCTCTCTGTATTTTTCGGCGAGGAAGTGGATGATGACGAGGTTGTTTCTCTCGCCATTTCTCTCTGCAATAAGGAGCTCTTGCGAAGTTGCGAAAATTCCGCGAGTGTCGAAGTTGAAGAATGAGCGGATGTCGACCTGTTCATCGGCTGAAAACGCCACACAGTCTCCACTTTGCCGTTGTTCTCCCGTCCGTATGCCACCCACATCTTCCAAAGACACGCCTTTCTCTCCAAGCAAGAGTCTCTCCTTGTGATGTCGATGCTGGTTGTTCTTGTGGGAAACGATGAATGTGTAATTTGTGGTCGCTGCCCAGAATTTGAAGCCCAACTGGTGTTCGTAGCGGATGAGCGTGTCCCTGATCATGTCATGGTAGCCCCAGTACTCTTCATGGAAGCGGAGGAAGAAGAACTGCTTCTTGTTGCCGGGATCCTCCCCTTCCAACGGTGCACATTCCCCCAACCCTGCCACAAGGAGAAGGAGGAGAAGGATGAGTGGAAAAAGGGAAGGCATGGCAACGAGACGAACCAGGGGCACGGTGCACGACGGTATCGATAAGGAAGGCTACGAGTTCAGCAGGGTGGTAACGTCAGATATAATGGCCGATGAAGTAGACAAGCCCGGTGGTACGCAATTTACGCTCTCAGCGCCCGAAATGAAGGATGAATGGAGCACTAGCCGAACTTTCTGTTATTATTTCCTGCGCACGTTTACTATACTAGTTATGTTAACAGCGGCAGGGTTTTTGGCTCTCTACAGCACCATTGTTCCAACCTGGCTGGAAACTCTCCCAGATATATTGGCCGTGATATTCGGAAACGTTATTCGCTGGCTTGAGAACGCCTAAAACTCTTAGTGTAGCCTAGCATCTCTTCTATGAGTAGTTCATCCTCGGTAAACGTCGTTGTTGGATATCTCCGAGGTTGGGAGGAGCCCCAAAGAATATCTTCACTAGTAGAAGCGGGCGTAGACACGCTCGAATGCTGAGGTGGGGGTGGGGGAGGGGGTGGAACCGGTGCTGAATACGTAGTTGGGAAAATGTCAAGAGTGGCGAACATCGTTTCTGGATCTTGTCTCTGTTTTTTCTCGCGCTTTCTCACTGGGGGTTCAGCTTCTCCCCCCGAGAGCGGTTCGTCTTCATCGCGTATGCGCTTGAACAGCTTCTCGTCGCTCACATGTTCAATCCACGAGTTTGTGGGGTAGTCTTTCAGTAGGTACTGCTCGATGCCTTTATCTTTCTGCACGCGCCCAAACTCAGGGCGGGGCTGGCGCCACATCCCGTGTACGTACATCGTGTAGAGTTGCATCAGTTCTTGCTGATTCTCCTTCCGAACCCAAAACGTATCCGATTGGGACCGCGCGGTGAATTGCTTATTGAACGTCTCCACGTGTATTGCCAGCCACCCCCGCCTTGTCGTGTAGAGATAGCCCGGCTTCAATCTGCTCACCGATAAACGAGGTTCCTTTTTTCCGGTACCTCCCCCACTCCCTTTCGACTCCCTTAATATGACCCTCCGCAGAAGGTACTGGAGTTGGGGGAGTACTTCCTTCGCCATCTCTGCCGGTTTTGGCCGAGTCACCACCACTAGACTTCGTATGGCGTTTTTGCATGAACACACAAGGCAAATCTGATTTTCGAGGAAGGTGAGGTTGGTGTTCAATACCCACTCGTTTTTGTGCACCCTACCCCCGGATACGTTAGGTACGAAGACACTTAGCAGGCGGCCGAAGTAGATATCCACTTTTTTCACGTCCTCTTCGGCGCGAACTTCATCCCCTCGAGATTTTTTCTCTA
>CAZMVL010000011.1:0-19846 GCA_964569335.1 uncultured Paraperlucidibaca sp. | reverse complement strand
CGTCTTCATCAACAGATTTATACTTTTATTATATTTGGTGACACCCATAGGGAATTCATCCACTGTGTTGATCACCGGAGGTTCCTCGAGTTTCTTCTTGCATCCCCGTTCCATCACTTATTCCACTTAGGTTTGCATGAATGAGGCGTTTTTGCGTAGACGTTGGGCGAAAGCGTAAAATCGTACTAGCTGCTCTCTACGCATGCCTCGGCTATCAAATGGCCGCATACGAGTTCGCATTCCGGAAGGACCTCATCCAGTATGGGGTGCCCATGACGGAGGTTCCCATCCGGCAACTCTACATTACGCTCACCTGGTTTCTCAAGGTCATACCCGCCGTCTACAGTGACAGGTATGGCGTGGACGGGCAACACAGGAGACCTTACATGTTCCGATGCAACCTATGTGCCAGCATCGTGTGTTTCGTGCTTGCCGCAGCCTACCCGGATGAGCCAGTGTACATATTTCTGCTCTTCCTGTTCAACTTCTTTGTCTGCTTTGCCGATGTCAATTACGACGCCTGTATTGTGATGGAGGCGCAAAAAGAGGAAAAGAACAAGGGGGATACCCAGACTATCATGTGGATAGCCAGGGATTGCGGGCAGGCTCTAGGCGAGTTCATCGGGCCTGTGCTATGGAACGCGATGGGGTCTGCCGGGGTTTACGCGAGCCTGGGGAGCGTTTCGTTGTCTGCGAGTTTGATGGCACTGCTTTACCAGGAGGAGAAGAGGAGAGGTATTCGACTGAAGAAGCACGTGGAAGTGAAGGGTGTGGTGAACCTGGTCGATTTTGCCACAGACGATAGTATCCTCGTGTCTGGCGGAGAGGTGAGCTGGGTTTTGCCCGAAACAAGTTTGAAATTTGGGCAGATGTTTTCCCTGGTGAAGAAGACGGTGCTGCATCCCATGCTGTTCCCGCTCCTCTGCTTCAACCTGTTCAGCTCCCTTTTCCCGAATTCAGGGCTGGCACTCTTCTATTACCTGACTGGCCCGATGAATTTCACCCCGAAGGATATGGGAGTGCTAGGGAGTATATCTGCGGGGGGCCGCGTGCTAGGCGCTGTGTTTTACAGGTTCATTCGAAGGTACTCGATACGGACTGTCTACCTCATCGTGGGGTTCCTCTCCGTCATTGTTTCCGTGATGCCAATTTTCATCGGCTACAGGATGAAGTTCCAGGAGGCGGCCAACTTGGTGGGAGTGGAGAGGGCTACCTACGTGTTCCAGAACGCTACAGGCGTGGATCTGGCGCTTTCGGAAATCCTCGGCCTGAACAGCTTCGTGTTTGCTCTTTCTGACGATACCTTGGGTAGCATCCTGGACACAATCAGGAATATGCCCGTGCTGAATGTGACAAGTATTGTGTGTGCCCGTGCTGTGGAGGCGAGTGCATACGCCACGGTTCTTTCTCTCCTCAACGCCTTCTCGGGCCTGAGACGATTGATAGACATGGGTATTTTGGCAGCATTTGGGATTACCTACACTGATTTCGACAACCTGTACAAGCTACTCATCCTGTGCTCGGCGTTCGAGCTTTTCAGCGTGCTGTTGGCGTTCACGCCCCTAGTGCCAGCAATTCGAATTGACGACGTGAAGGAGTTCAGCGAAGATAAGAGTATCGACATCCAGGAGTCGAGGACCGACAGGGCGGAAACCCCAGTCAACCTTCCGATGGAGATATCTGCCGCCAGCATTTAAGCCTGTATCATCCGCCTCTCTGGCTTCTTCGTTTTCAAAGGTTTCAACCGGATTGGGCGCAACAATGCATAGCGTGCCTGATCTACACGAAGGATGACTGTGCCGAAGGATTCAGACCTGACGCATGTCATCATGTACCCCAACGTCTTCTTCATGATGTAGGGGCTGTGCTCGATGATCACCCCTTGAAACAACTTCACTGACTGGATATCGTCGCTGTGGACATTGGTATTTTGCAGGGTGAGCAGTTCGCCAACTTGTAGGGGCTCTGCCTTCCTTGATCTGTCAAATTCTATGCGAGCTCGCTTTGAGGAAGGGAAAAGTTGATGCGCATGCTCCACGAGATCTCTTTCATCGGGCAGGTGTGAATCCTTGTACACCTTGTGCTTCGCCGTAGCCTTCTGTGTGTAGTAGTCGAGTGCAATGTAATCTTCCACCTCTTCATCACTCTTTGTCCTGCCTGGATCGTTAACTTCGGCTGTAAGTGCCTGGCGAACAACGAAAATCCTACCTATCGGGTCATGATCTGGCGACGTCACCTGCCTGTACGTGAAGAGGTCCGATGAGCCACAGAAATAGTGCGTCCCGTTGTTCACGCACGCTCTTGTTAAATCTCCCTGAACTGGAAGGTGAGTAGACCCTAATTTTAAATGCACTTCCGCAATGCGAGCAATCTCATTCTTCCTTCTCTTGTTGTCCAACATCTTCCTCTCCCCTAGGAAAGCAGATGTACGGAAAAGCAGCACCGGTGAGAGACAAGGATACGTTCGTGTTTGGAATATGGGTGGTATACTTATTTACATTTGGATTCCTCATGGGACTGTGGGGGGCGTCCGTTAACATATCCGATACACATTTCGAGCAAACGCTCTCGTACCTGATTGCCCACTACCCGTACACGAGAACACTCTACATCATCTGGTATTTCTTCTATGCCTTCCTCTCTTTCATCCTCCTCTGGTCCGTAGTGACACGGGACCTGGCGGTCATAGAAAACGACGAGGAGGAGAAGTACAAGAACTACTTTTGCAATTACGAGTTGAAAACGAAGACGTACATCTTTTGCTCTTTCCTCTACGTGGCGTGCACAATTCTCAAACTGTTTGGATATTTCCTCCTCTGGAACTACCCAGTGACGACCGACAACACGCTACATATGATTTGGACTGGGATCGCCGTTATCTGTTCGGTGATGAGTTCTCTGCTCTTATTTGTGCGGCGATTCTGCATGCGCCTGTACACGAATTTCCACAAATCCTCGCCGTACATCCTCTCGTGCAATGGTGTGCTCATATGTGTGCAAGTGGCACTTCTCATCTCCTTCGGTGTCGACGACCACTCCAGTGCGAAAGGGGCATTGGAATTTGCACTGGCCATTAGCCTTTGTTTGGATCCGGTTTTTCAAATTGTCGATATCATGCACGATATTGTATGCGAACACACACAGGCTCACCACGATTCTCTGCTTCGCGGCAAAGCTGCTGTCGAACAGGAGCAGCGGGGGGGGAGGAAGAGTAAGAAGTCTAGCAAAGTGCAACCAATTACACCGGAACACTATATGAGGGGCAATCTCATCACCGTAGATGTCCAAGAATCTGTATCCCTAGCGAAACACGCCTAATGATGTTTATACCTATCCGCCGACATATATATATATCGCACGCACAACTTAAACACCTACACTCACCCGAGAAGGAGAGAGGAGGATGTTGTCCGACATTGGGAACATCATCGCGTTCGCGTTCTTCCTTGAACTCTTCACGCTTGCAGTGGTTCTTTTCATCACCGTAGATCTCACCACATTTGCAGCAGCATGCACCCGCCTTGGCAAAGTGAAAACCAAGGACTGGACATATCTCACACCAGGCCTCATTGTGCAACTTGCATCCCTTGCCGCGCCAACATACTTCTACATGAAGATGGACCTGTTCCCTGACAATGATTCAAGGTCAGATTCCATGGCACTTCTCTTTGCAATTTTCCTCTTCCTCTCCGTCTTCTACTGGTCCTACAAGGTATTTGTCCTCAGCCGATACGGAGTGCATCTCGAGCAACGCGCACAAGATGGCGAAAAGTCAGGCGGCTATGGTTGCAACATGTTCACAGCACAAGTGGCAATGTACACAGTGAGCATCCTCTGCCTACTCACTATCGTGATCGGATCCGTGTGCTATATCTGGCTGGCACAAGGACCGCAAACCGGAGTGTCATGGAGCATGCTTGTTTCCACGGGCATCATCCTCGTTTGCACAATCATTGCAATGACATCTGCTCACAAAGAAGCCGCGATTCCCCATCATTTGGTGACCGCGATCGAGAAGATGAAACAGGAAGGGGTTGTGCCAGAGGAGCTGCCACCGGGTTTCGAGGCACATGCAAATTTGCTCACCACCGACATGATCCTCAACTTCCATGGCACGAAGTTTGATGATCAACTCGCAGCCTTGGCAAAAGACACCCCATTCGAGAATGCAAAAGGATACGTCATGGGGAACGATGGAAGGGCCATCTCACGCAAGACTCTAGATGCGCAAATGCTGACAGCCGCACGCCAAGTCACAGGAGACGAGCAAAGCCCTGTCTGTGTTCGTCAATTACATGGCAAGATGTTCGCAGTCCATCCAGAGATTGCCGCTAAGTTGGACAATGAGATGGCGGAGAGGACAGGGGGCTACGGTGCGACGAGGGACTTCTCCACCATTGGAACTTCCCGGCCTATGTTCACACTACCCTCGAAAAAGCGAAGGCACCATCCACTCAACCCTGGAACAAATACGAGGGATATGACGCTCAATCCGATTGATCCCGAGGCTTATAAGGTTAATTCAAAATTCTACTCGGGTGGCAAGGATGTCAGAGATGCAGCACGACTCCGTCTCACCAAAAGTTTTGGCGCGGGACGAATTCACGTTTACCGAAACTACGACCTCTGGAAACAGGGCTCGTTTGCCTTCTTCGACTTCGTCACAGGCGTCTTTGGCGGGGTTGGCATCCATGTAACGCTTTCAGATGCAGTGGTGTACTCTCTGATTGCCTACATGTTTCCGATGCACATTTTCTTCCTCACAAATGTGGAAGCTGGCGTGATCATGTGGTTTGTCACATACTTCACCCCCTTCCTCATCTCGAGGTCGGGCACTCGAACACAATTCTTCGAGCTCCTGGTGCTCTTCTCCCTCATTGGATGGTCTGTTGCCTTCATTGTTGACGTACCCACAATGGCGTCAAACTCCTTCATCTTCAATGAGGAGGTGTGGGGAAATACAAACATGAGCTCAGTGTGCGTGGGCTGCGGTGTCGAACCAGATGAAGACTCTTGGGATATGAGCCCGATTTTTTATTTCTCGACAATTCTCGCTCTCGTGGTGACATGTATTTCGTTCATCCGAACCATGTGGCTCGTTTACTGGAATAGGTTCATGATCAAGAACAACCTCGTCCCAAAAACTAGGTCCGTAGAACCCGACCCTTTCGTTGGGGCAAAGAAAGACACTTACTTGGATCAAACGAGGAGGGGACCCTACAGTGGACAACTCGGAAACTTAGAGTAATATATAACATCGAGCCCAATAATAATTTTTACATGCTCGCCTGCATTCCTCTCCCAATCAGCGAAGAAGAAGAAGGATGAGCAACATCATATTCCCGCCGTGGAATCCAGCGATCACCACCGATGATGTCCAATATCCCGGATCGTACATCTACCTCATGTATCTTTGTGTGGGCATCACCGTGACACTCACATTTACCTGGTACTATCGGACACTCGCGAACATTGTTTGGAAGCCCGAGCAACAACGTTTCGCAATAGACGAGACGAAGAGAAGGGTGGCCAAAACCAACACCGGCAAAGACCTCCTCATCGAAAAGCATAGGCTCAAGTATTATGACGAGAATGACATCCACAACCACCCTTTCATCAACCCGAAGAAGGGCATGACTTGGTGGGCATATGCATTTACCCCGGTCGTGGCATGGGGTGTCATGGTGGCCTGGTTGATCTGGTCATGGATCAACTACAGTCACCATAGCCTGGGCATGCTCTCGATCCCCAAGGACCTTCTCGGGCTCATCATCACCATCGCCTACGGATTGCAAATGGCCATCTTCCAAAGTGCGATTGTGTACGACATTTACTGGAAATATGAGATGGCGAAGCGCTCAGCCAAAGTTGGTAACAAGAAAGGAGATTCAGAGGTGCAGGAAATGCGCCATTCTCTCTATAAGCTCACCGCCGTCGAGGATGTGTTGCAGATGCACGGGCTTCACGGCACCACATTCAAAAATGTGAGAATTGCCATCTACTTGTGCAACATTTTCCTCTGGGGTGCGATGCCTCTGGCACTTGGTATGTTGTGCGCCACATGGGATCGCCCGGCCGGCATGGAGGGGTATGTGACTGTTATCCCGAATGTCGAGGCAGGGTTTGTCTGCCTTACCGGTGCACTGATATCTGTCTCCTGGTGGGTCCACAGCATACACAAGGTGAGGAACGGCCTCACCTACTACACGGATGCAAAGTGGGGTATTGGCTTCCAGCCCGAGTTGCACGGCGTCGAAGAAATGGACGTGTACAGGTCTCGTGTCGGTCTGCACTCCCACGTACTGGGTGCATGGCTGAAAGGTGCGATCCCTTACCAGCATTGCCCAACATCCATCATGTTCGCACGCATATTCTTCTCGTATGCGTTTGCTTTCTGCATCTACAATGATATGCTGCAAGCCACGTGCGCCTTCTTCGTGCTAGGCATCCTACCCCTGTCTCTGACTGCGATGTCTCGAGATACGACCGTGTTCATCACGTACGAGGTGGCATGCTACTTCTACTTCTACCTGTTCATCTACTGGGTGCAGGGAACATGGTTTGTGACGCCCGAACAGGTTCCCATCAACTTCAATCTCATGACCCTCAATCAGAGTGCAACCTACTCAGGGTCGCTACCTTGGGAAGAGTATGGCACAACACTCTCCACGGTGTTTGGAACCGCGTTTGCGTTCTCCCTTGTCTCCCTATGGAAAGTTTCACACTCCAAGCTCATCCCAGCTGTTACCGAGGTTGGCGAATCGGCAAAGAAAGGCGTGGGCGAGACACTGGAGGAACAGGCCGAAATTTTCGCCAGGCGCGTCTCAGGTGCCATGCCAGCAGGAGTCGTGTCTAGTGTGTATAAAACGGCAAATGCCGCGTTTAACATCCCAATGGATACAATGGATTTTGCTGCTAGCGCGTCCCACATTCCGATGGACGAGCTAGACCCAGAGGGAGTACGAGACGCGATTGCTGTTTCCGATGAAGAAGAGGGAGCTCGCACTTCATCAGGCGAGGATTAATCACACAACACCACATAACCAAATATCGTAGCTTCTCCTCATTCACACACCTAAATGTCACAAGCCTCAGTAGCATGTGTTAAATTCGAGCAGGTTGGGCTCTATGACAACGGCGACTCCAAGCCCGACTACCACGATGCGAAGAGAAAGGCCTTGATAGAGGAGAACCTTTTCTACTTGGCCAAGACTGCATCCATTGCACGTTTCTGTGTTTACCCCAACTTCGACTACCACAGGCTCTACGGTCCGGCTGGCTTCGCTACATCCATCTGGGCAGGTAGTCCCTTCAACGATGATGTACTCGCCACCTCCGCGCTTTTCCGTGTGGTGAGTTTTGCGGAAGTACCTTACAACTCACAACTGTTGAAAAAATTTAAGTCAGCAGAGTACAGGAACGTGATCAGGAAATGTATTCCCCTGGTGTCGCCAAATCCGCCGACTCTGGAGGATACGACGGTGACATCTTGGTGTCCTGAGCTGGGCATGAAAGGAGCAAGTGTCGGGTTTTACATCTTCAAAGACAGGATCGAGACGTCTGACGATTCCAAGCCCCGTCTCTTCGTTGGGGTGCACTCTGGCCTTCCCGGAAAGACGCTCGAACTCCTCTGGCATAAGTTGCACACAGTGGCCCATGAAAATCGGAAACTGGGGAAGAGTAGCACGACAATGGAAGGATTGAGTGGGGCCGCTTCCCAGACACAGAAGCTGGAGACCTTTGACACGATGTTTGGACCGGGTTCCATCATGGAGAGGATGCGCGCTCTGGCTGTGGAGAACAATAGGAGGTTGACGGCGATCTTCTGCTCAGCGATGGATCTCACACCGATGCAAGCCCCCATCGCGGATATGCGCTACCTGTACTCGTCCAACGGAATATCCCTCACCTCTGACCAGATATCCTCCAAGAAAGCTCTCATGGCGCAGGCCCTGGAGTGGTGGCCCCGACACTCGCCTGTCTACCCATTCAGCATTGTGCCACATATCCTACCCGCAGGGGAGAATCCGCGCGATGTTGCACCGGAGGTTGCTGCCATTCTCCCCCCTCCTATACTACGGGGTTTCCCCATCGGCAAGGTGGCGGAGGATGTGAAAAACGCATGCAAGGAGAAGAAGGAGGATGAAAAGTTCGCCAACTTCTGTACCAAGAACGCGCTTGTCTACAAGGATGTCGTGGAGAGCGCACACCTCGATGTCTACTCCGACTACAACTCGTTCCGGTACAATGGGCACAATGTCTGTTTCTATTCAAATTGTACCTCCACAACAAAGGTGACTGAGATGGATAGCCACAACTGTGTCATAAGGCAACACCCCCTAGCTGTCGGCTACGAGTGCTTTGGATCCTTGCTTCCCCACTCTGCCTCAAAACGGGCCCCGCAACAACATTGGACAAACAGGTTTCTCAACGGATACCCGAGTTGCATGCCCGTGGAGCGCGACGAGGATAGAGCCTATACCTTGGGGATGGATACCCTAGAGAAATTTTTCTCGGTGCACGAGCATGGGATGGAGAACAAGAAGTTCACCCCGGAGCAGTTGAAGACAGTCCTGAAGCGCAAGTTGGACTTGAAGGCAGGGCAGATGCGTACCGACCTGTGCCCGGGTGACGAGTGTGCGGATTCCATCATGTTGGAGCCCGAATTCGTGTACGTATCGCCGGAGCTGCCATTCGAGATTTTCCACCTCAGCTAGTTAATATTATAAAATATCTACTCATTCTCTCCTTTCTCCCCTCAAAAGAAGATGTATCGCCCAGGCAACCAAGGCTACGGCCATTTCCAGACTAGGTTCCAGGGAGGCAGGGTAGATAACAGCGCCACACTCAAGCAGAACCAGGTGAACATCAACTGCGTTGTTGACAAAGATTACTACGCAGTGTTGAAGAACGCGCTGGGCGGCACAGACACAAACTCGTTCCACCCGCACTATGGCAAGTACCCCCTCGAACCGATACACTGGATGATCGACGAGAACGACCTCGTTTGCCGCTTCATCACTCCCACCGAACAGACAGCCCGCAGTGCAGATTCCGCAGCGAAGAAAGCACGCAGGAGTACTTCCCGCTACGCTGGATTTGTGGGGGATGACGGAGCACCCAAGATCTTCAACAACTTGAACGGGGCTGGGGCGTACACGTTCCAGTATTCTGAGAGTCCTTTGGATTTGTACCCCGACGCCGAAGACAAGAAGGCACTCATCCGCGAATCTTTCGAGTTCGTTGGATTTGCACAGGGAAGATGGGATTTCTCCAAAGGCGGCCTACAGGATACGTCTGGGAGGGTGGATATCGCCGTTCAAATCGGTGGCACACTCTCCATCATCAACACCGGCATCGAACCCATCTTCACTGGGCAGTACGTGATGTGGGATGTGCCCGATCCAGCGCTCGTCGACAACTACCCGCCCAGGCATATTGAAGATGCAATGCTCGGGAAGGATACTAAACAGATCCTCTTCTCGATCGCACCTTTCAGCGGGGCAAACGTCATCAGCATGGCTTCCCTCTACTCGGCGCATAGGGAGAAGTTCGAAAGGAACGAGGGTGGCGCGCAACCTTACAGGATATTGCCAGATCGCCCACCCATCTACACCGTGTCGAGCTACTACGACAAGCTCTACCATTTCGTGGCTTCTATACTTGCTTGGAATGACGTATACCACCAGGAGGCTGCTGCAAATCCTGGCAGGGGTGCCGGCATCAACTTTGCCAATGCGAGTATGAAAGAGAAGACTGCAGCGATGATCAAAGTATCAACTCGCATGGGCACGCTGGCACCAGAAACTCCAACTATGACACATGTGATGAAGCGAACGTTCCATGCCATCCAAGACGTAGTTTTCTCTTGCCACAGCACCTGGAATGTCGGTGACGGACCCGGTAGGGAGCTCTCTCCTTCCGATATTCGCACCTTCGATTCAACCTTCCCCTCGTTCCTCAACGCCGGATTCCAGGTTCTTGCAGACAAACAATCCCGCATCATCGGTCGCGCGCTCAATTCAGGGGCATCGGGTAAAATGATTGATTTAGCTATCCATATGAACAGAACTGCTTAAGGTTTACTACTTTTCAAGGGGAGGTATGGCCCTGTTGGCGTAGAATCCGACCTGAAAAACCACACAGAAGAGAAGGGCGAACGCTAGCATGAACACGAACTTTTGTATCTCAGTGTCTAAGTTTACGTACTGGAGAAGCCTCTTGTTACCATCCCGGAGCATACCCAAATCACGAAATCGGTGGATTGCCAAGCTGATGAGTACGCAGTAGGTGACACCGGCTGTGATAAGCGCCGGTTCTAAATGGAGCATGATGCATGGGTCCCCGTAGGTTGGATTTCTGAAGCTCAACAGGGCTGTGATGGAGTAGATGCAGCATAGTGCCACGGTCCCAGCTAGAGCATGACGGATAGTATCGACGTAATCTTTGATGATCACCACCTCTAACACTTCCGCCTCTGTGGTGAGCACCCGATGTATCACACCGAAGACAGAGACGAGTTCTTCCCGGCTTATCATGTAATGCGTAGGGAGCGTCGTCGCGAGAAGGATGAGACCGAGCACGCTCATTTCGCCACTTAAAATTGTGTTGGATAGGCGAATTGCCTTGCAATAGGAACCTGGCTCGGCAACGTCTGGTACGATGGAGAATTGCACCAGCGTGTACGCGGATGCGGCGAAGCAGGCGACTTGCACGAAAACGCACACTCTAGCAAAGGCCTTCAACTTTGGCACTGAACCATACTCAAATAGGGAACGCCTGCAGTTGCACAACCTCGAGCCCGATACGCCGGTGAATACTGTGGTATGCTCGAAGGCGTTTTTCTGTATCATATCGAGGGATATGCTCATTCTTTCTTTCTTTTTACTCAAAGAAGAATGATTGCGTCCGCGCTGCAAAGAATGATCAACGTGCGCATGTTCCCGTCCTTCACACACGTGCAGACTGCCGAATCGGTGCAAGCAACAGAGAGCATGGGGTACTCATGGGGAGTGAAATATGTTCGTGAGGTATTTTCCTCTCCTCATCCGCCACCACCTCCCCCCATCCAAGCTGAGGGAGAGGAGGAGGAGAAGAAGGAGGAAGCCCCACGCAAAACTCGTATCTTCTACGCATATTTCCACGGCAATATACAGACAGTGTATTCTTCCCTGCCCAGACTACGGGTCATACTAGAGAACATTGCGTATGCGCTACCACAAGGGACGACCCTAGAACTCATATCGTACGAATATCCATGGTACACTGACAATTCCAGCAAGGAAGATCTCACCAAAGGCGAAATCTCGCTCTTCACAGCCTGTGTCGCACACGACCTACGGAAAAGAATGAAAGATGTCGAGGAGGAAGGGGACGCGAAATGCGTACTCCATGGCTACAGTGTAGGTGCCGGATTTGCTACAAACATTGCCCAGGAAGTGCAAGTCTCTGCCATCTTCCTGGAGGCGCCATTCGCTTCTGTGAGATCTGTTCTCGCCCAATACACTCCGGCATGGATGCTGAACTGGGTGTGGGATGACAAGGAGTTGGAATATTTCCCTGTCGCGCGCATACTCAATACAGGGCTCGAGGACGCACAAGTGATTATATTTTCAAGCCCCGACGATGAGGTGTGTGGTTACGCGTATGAAGAGTTCGAGAACATACCGAGGGCGTCAATGGTACCCATGTCGTGCTCCCACGCCGGGTTCCTCAACGCCCATGGCACCGACTTGTTTGTGCATCGCGTTTCGCCCGTCATCCGGAACCTCGTCGGTTAGAGGATGTCTGGCAACTTTGGCCGCAATATGCTTCTAACGTCCGGGAAAACAATCTTGTCGGGACCTGGTATCAAGGACTCGGAATGCAACGCTACACCAATGGACGTCCCGTCTTTCATGACTTGTTTACTCACAATCTTTTCCACGAACGTTTGCACAGTGTTCGCATACTTTGTCACTTCGGCGAGGAAAGCTGTCATCATTTTCGCTCTATCTTCCGCGACCGCCTTTGCAAGCACGGTATCATCGTCAATATCCCTGTAGTTGTCTACCAAGCGTGGCACCTGCCTTGCCCAAAACTTCTCATAATCTTGTTCAAACATGTGAAGTTTACTCAACTTTTTAAATCGGGTTTCGGCTTCTGTAGTAATTGGATAGTCTGCAATACGATTCTTCCGATCAACCTGCGTGCCCAGCTTGGGGAAGAACTTGTCGTCATTGTTCACGTGTAAATCATCGTCATCCTGCGCACGTCGAGACAATGAGAATGGATCATCCAGCCTAATTCCTGCAATGATTGCTGCAGCGTCGTCGTCTGAGTCATATTCAACATCTACCCAGGTCAACTTCACCGGTTCTTTTTCTTCTGCGCTGGCCTGCTTCTTCTTCCCCGTTTCTTTTGCAGCTGCTGCACCCGGCTTCGGCACCTGCATCATTTTGTCATCACGGGTTTTCAGACACTTCAACCAATGTTGTAGAATATACAACACGCTCATGTATTTCTCCTCGAATCGGCCCAGCGCTTCTTGGTACTGATCACGGAGTTCCGGGTCAATATTAAGTAACGTCGAAATCACCGCAGAATCCGTGTTCTGTGCACTGGTTTCCCACGTCGCCGTCGAAAGCACCTTTTTTTCCTCCTGCGCAACGCCGCCGACATATTTGTTGAAGCTCGGGATAATAGTTTCCGCGAGGTTTCCAGAGGATAGATCAACCGGAGATATCCAAGGAGAGGCAGGGGAGGAGGAGGAGGAACCCTGAAAATATCTATCCCTGTGCTGATTTCGCGCATCCCTTGTCTTCAACACTGTACCCCCAAATTGCATCGCAAACCCTGCCGGTGCTTCTCCAACTTCTGTCAAAACAGAAAGTTGCTTCTTGAAGCCCCAATTTCCTGCACCCGAGTGTGAATCTATCATCGCCACCTGAACTCTATCCCATTGTTGCTGTGTCATAAATTCCATTGGCTCGCCAAATTCTCGCTGTCGCTTCACTAATGACTCAAGCGAGCTACTGAGTCCATTTACAGAATCCATATACGCATTTCTGCTGGCCATGAACATCTTCTCTACATCGTTTAGTACGACATCCAAAGCATCCCATGGATTTTTATTTTGAACTATTTGTTGAATTTCGTACACGATTTGGTCTCGATCCATCTTCTCAACCTGTTTCGTAATCCCCTCCAAGACTTCTCCATCTCGAATCATCGAAGCACTGGTTTCTCGCACTGTCTCGGCTATGTACGTCAACTCGCTATCCTCGCCTCTGATTACTTCATGAACATCACCGGTCGTTTGCATAGCGTATTTGCCATAGTGTTGCTGCCAATATGTTCCAATGAAAAGACACTTGTTGTGGAATCTAGTTATGTATGGAATGCCAAACCCGCTGTGGGATGCATGCCAGTAATTGTGTGGAAACTTGCACATCTCACGGCAAAACATGAAGAATTCCACATCGGCCACCAACCAATCCATGCGCGACTGCTCTTTGCCTCTGATGTATACACCAGAACCCGTTGTCCTGAGCCATTTTACCAAATCTTCGTATCGTTGTATGCGCGCTTGCACATCCTTAGGGGGCACATAGTCAGGCTCCTTGCGCATATCTTTCTTATGTCTTCCCCGCTTCTTCGACTGTTCTGGTTCTCCCGGTTCTTCCGGTCGCTGCTTAAACTTTTCCACCGACTTCTCCAAATGCCGCACCAAGATCAACACAAACTTGTGAATGTGCATAAGTCCATACGTCCGATAGTTTGTTTCGATCTTTTCAAATATGGTCTGACTTCTTTCCGCGTTTGTGAAGAAGGCACGATTGTTTCCGCCATCATCTAGGGGCTTCTTCTCATCGAGCATCATTTTGCGATATGCTTGCAAATCCTTTTTAATCTGGCTTACTTGTTCTGGGGATTCCGAACCGTATGCCACGTTGGGGGCATGTTTCGCGCGGGCTTCTTCGATAGTGGCATACACACCTCCGTCCAATCGAATGATACGCTCGTGTATATCTTTGAGCAACTCACGATGTCGATTCCCATGCTTGTTCAATTCTTCTTTGGGTGTGCCTCGCTCCGGAAATGTCATTGGTAAATTGTCGCTGAATTGTTCGGGCCTCACCAACTCCACGCTAATGGTGTAAATGGCCTCGGCAACATACGTCAACAACAACTGCGATTTGTCCTTCAAGGTAATCATATGTACCCATGGAACGTGCATGTTAAAATGTTCTGCAACACCCAATGTTAACACCCGCCTATCATCAAATTTCTCGCCAGCAGCCAGAATCTTGCGCAACAACGATTCAAACATATACACTTTGACTTTGTCGGGTTTCTCTAGCGTACCATAGTCAACTTCGTAGGCGCTGTAGCCTGTGTCCATTACCGACGGTGGATCGAGCTTCAAACCGTTATACTGCGCCGATAGCACATCAAACACCATAAATACGAGGTGCGCGACATTCAAAAGCCTATGCAAATCAGCAAGAGTGTACCACGCCGTCGCCGGCTCCTTGTTGAATATCGGGGTAAAACGCGAAAGCGCCGATTCATACAAACCAAGTATCTCTCGTAGTTGTAGATTTCTACCCTGCATATCTAATGCCAACAAAACACCCTGCACAAGTGGGTCTGCGAAGTCAACAATAAGCTCGAAATCAACCTTTCTATTGTCAACTCCCGAAGAAGTGCCCTCCTCCCCTCTCGACACCAGCGAACTCAAGAACGCAAGCATATTGTAGTGCACATCCCCCGCGCATTCCAACCCATGTGATTCCATGCTTATGGGAAGCTCACCCAAAAAAGCGTTCAATCCAATCGGATAGAGTCGTACCCATGGGACCCTCACCATGCACTTTGCACAGACCTCAGGGAGCTTCACTAGGTGTGCCCTGGAGCGGTAGTCGTCCTCGTCTTCATCCGCGTCATTCCATTTATCTCCCCAATACAGGAAATTGTTGTCTTCCCCGCCGAAAAGATCATTTTTCAAACCAAAGAGTTTCGCTGTTCGCCAATATCTGAATGCAAATGGCTCGCAAGGGTCTGGATACTTCCCCTGTTGTTCCTGTGCCAATATTGCAGCACCAATGAGCGGTAACTTGAAAGGCACAAACACCAATGTGGCCTCAAATACTCCGTAGAATGGTCCACCCTCGCCATAATCTCGCTTGATTTTTTTCGGGATTGCTTCACCTACTGCTTCAATCTTGTCTTGATACTTTTTATATCCAACTTCTCCAGCAAAATCAAGCTTTGTGACAAATGTCATTTCATCGCTGTATCCATGTTCCAACAAAGCCTCCACTTTGTTATTTAGGTGAGTCATCAAAGTAAGCAGAACACTGACTATTTCCTCCAAAACGGACATGTATCTGCGTTTCTCAAACTCATCCTTTCCAACATTCTCACCGGTATCAAACGCTCCAGGGTTTAAAAAGAATCCCCTTTCTTTGTGTGTCATGAATCGATCTTTCGCAACTCCTGAGCTAGTTTCGAAGGTCGGTAGCTTATCGTAACTCTCCAAAGTGCGCGTCGCACGTACCTCCATAGCTTTTGCTTCAGCCGGCGAATCTTCCTGCATTCGCGCCGCCCTGCGCAGGTCCGCCTGGGCTCGCACATATATTATGTGTTCATCGTCACTCGAAGTTAGCACCCCTGCTTTCCCTTGGTACGGAAAATACGCCTCGTAAATACGCCAGATTGCCTCCCAGTTCAGGGTATATTCGTGCCGCAATTTCTGATAATCATTAGGAGCAGGTGTACGAGTGTCCCGATACGTCAACAATTTTTCCATGTTCCACGCTTTAACTTGATCATTGTAGGCATTCTGTATAGCATCTCCGAGAGTGCGCAACAAGGCTCGTGCGTTGATCATTTTCTTGAGAGTGAGCCGATAATTGCTGTATTGATCCGCGTATGCGAGAACATTTTCTTGGTGTGTTGTAGCACCCAAATGCACGATAGATTCAGTATCCTTCAAATCGTCCGGGCCATCATCATCGCCTGCTTGTACAACCATGGCAAAGGCCATTGTTTTGCCTTCCACTTTCTGCAAATGCTTCACCGCCAAGTCATTCATTTTATTTTCCAAGTCTCGAGAATCAAGCAGCGCCTCAGAAAATGCCGTGTTTGGATCATACACCTCTTTCCTCGTGGATATTGGTACCCCAGGATCCGTGACTGCCGCAGCGATGCCCAGGGACACGAACAATTCGTAGCACACAGGAAAAAGATATGAGATCCCAGCCGTGTTAAGATGTAGAGCCTTGGGTATTGCACCTTTGTCTGCGTAAGTCATGGCCACAAAAGGCGATTCAATCATGAGTGACAAGAGCCTCTGCAGACTCACAATGATGTAGCCATACGATCCGTCGCATATACGAAAATCTTCTGAATCGACCACCCCCACTGCCTTGTTCCTAATCAACTTCGGGAATAACTCTTCTTCCACTGGCGCTACTTTGTTTTCACAGCGTGCGATTGCTTCACGCAACTCACCCACCGCTTCGTTCACGGACACTTTTGAACGCTCTGTCATGTGTTTCTCTGCTCTCATCTGCTGCATGCTTTTACGCTCTCGAGGCGCCAACTCGGCAAGGTCATCACTGCTAGCCGAAGCAGAGGAGGAGGCGGCAGCGGCACCTTCCTCAAACTTCGTCTTCTTGCTGTGCGACTGTTGGTCAGACATCTGGGAGAACGATTGGGTGTATGCGAATAAAAACCAACGAGGCAGTGAAAAGATATATTTTCATTTAATTATGTCTGCTCACACCTCATCAACTCTCCCCATGTCGTCGTCATTTAGCAAGAGTGCTGCAGATATTCCCCACAGCGTGGAAGGAGCTTTGCAAGTGTATCGCAACCAATTCAGTAAGAAAAGGTGTGACACGATCAATGCCGAGGAAGTCAGCACCGAGGTGAAAATCCTCAAGGAGGGGGAGAAAGGGGTTATGTCTGTGTTCGATGCAATCCTTGTGTTGGTCCGATACTACCAACAGGAGGAGAGACCCGATAGACCGTTCAAACAAGAGCCGTTCTCCGTGCATGTGATGAGGCATAGCTTCCCCTTCACAGGGAATGAAAAAGCAAAACAAGTTCTACAAATGCTACACTCGTACGAGAAGCACCCGGTATTCGCGGAAGCGCTACACATCATTAAATCCGCGCCGCTCGTTGACACGGAAGCTGCAAAAAGAAAGGGTCGCCTACAAACTCCAGCACACGTGTTTCCGGCTCCGGGGTTGACGACTGCTGAATTCGATGCACTGGAGCAGCTACAGCCATCAGCATTCAAAGCCTCGATATTCTTGAACGAGGCCGGATTCAGTAAACTAACATCGGTGTGGAAACTCCCTGAGAAAGATATGTCAATGATACCCCTTGGTAGGAAGGCAGCACTCTACCCGGGATTGGTGTACTCATGGAAACACTGGAAATCGACACCAAAGAAGTATGTGGGGAAGACACATGAGCATGCAAACATGCTTGTCCGAGAAAGCTGCGTCTACAAGCACATCATGCATGCCCCGTTTGCATCCAGCTACTTTCCAGAAATCCCACCCGAGTTCGAGGATGTTGTCGCATACAAGCCGAATGGAGCAGGGAGCCCCAACGAAGGCTGGATCGTCTTGGAACAAATGCACGTTTCGATGGAAGTGGTGAAATCCAGATGGTTTAGGCTCCCATGGAAGAAGGCCTTCTTTGTGACAAGGAGGGTGCTGCAAATCACACAGATTCTACACAGCATGGGTGTCGTGCATTGCGCACTGCACACGCGGCATCTGATGTTTCCCATGGATGCAGGTACAAGCAGTATAGACCGGTTGAAGCTTGTCGACTTTTCACATGCGCGTACACCAGGCGAGGAGATGGAGGTGTGCAAGAAACAGGTTGCATTTCTCTCACCCCACACACTGAACAGATGGCTGCAAGGGCGGAGCGTGCTGGCGTCATATGAAGAAGATCTACACGCAATAGTGTACATGCTCATATACATGATAGCCGGGCGCCTGCCATGGGATGATAAGCAACAGCGAGTGGGCAGCGAGGACGTGCGAGTATTTTTACGTCAGAGCACGCGCGAACCTGGGAACATGATTTACTCGGCTATGCCAGAACCGGCAATTGATGCGATTGCTTCGTGCTTGCACATACTACAGAGTACAAGCCCTTCGCTGGCTGGCATCCTGGACAAGGTGATGGAAGTGACAACAGACGAGGTGGGTGCAACCCTAGAACACGAGGGCCCACTAAGCAACAATGGCGTAATTCGCAGGGAGGGAGGTGAATGGGTTAGGGGTGAACAAGAACCTCGCGGATCTACTACGTTTCTGATCCGAAGACGGGTTGATACTGGAAAGGTTGTTTGCTAATCTTGTAGCAGACGTAGGAAGCGGACACAATGATGAACACCAGAATGCAGAAAAGGAGCAAGGCGGTCGCCGCACCCTCTTGTACCTGGGAACTAAGTGCATAAGCCAGGTTTGCATCTTTCTCCATCTTCGTTGTGATGTGAGAAGAGTTCCCCTCAGTCATCATCGTCTTCGTAGTCACTCCAACTGTCTGTGCCTTGAAGTGAGGTAGGTATGGGAGTTCTATTTCTTAAAGATCTTCCAGGCATCGTCCGGCCTACGTCGTATCTACATATTGGGCATGCAACGTCTTTGTCGAGCATATTGAAGAAACATTGCCTGTCAAGCATGTGCTGGCATTGTAGCGTGACAACTTCGGTCTCGCCTTTAACGTACGGGGTGAGGCAGATACAGCATTCTTTGCACACATCAGACATGCTCTCGTGGTAGATCCCGTTGTAGGGCATGATTGTGATGAGACCAGGGGCGAGTGTGCCTTTCAGAAGGTGTAGCCCGCCCACGAATTTCTTTCCCGGGTCTCCGTAGGGAATCTGATGCCTCGCCTTGCCCAAAATGTGATTTTTGCCATCATCCCCCCTCACCTCCTCTTCGTTGGGCTCGTCGCGAAACTTCAAGAGGACGGGCGCGCTCTGTAGAAGCTTGAGCACGCGTGGGACTTTGCCTGGGTGGAGAAACGAGGATACCGCGGAACTCGTCAGGAACGTCTTCATCCCTGCAACCCCATCACGCTCAACAAGCTTCGACGGTGCGTTCCTCAATGCCTCAGCCAACGAACGTGCCTCTGCATCGGGGAAGCCGCCCTCTGTGAAATGGATGGCAAGTACGTCCTTCTTTTCTTTCACCTTCTCCTCCTTCTCTTTGCTGCTGCCACAATGAGCAACCATCTTTGCCAAGAGAAGCTCGCGACGCCGGATCAGCTCTTTGAAATCCGCGAACGCTGCATGCAACACCTCCGGGAGATCTGTCTTTGGGGTGGCAAGAATTTCCACTACTCTGGGGTGGATTTCGCCCACAAATGGGATGCACTCAACCAACTCCTGGCACATCGACTTCACAGGACCAGCACTCGTTGCTTCAGTGAATTGTTCGAGCGCGTAGGCGATGGCCATCAGGCTGTTGCAATTTGCGGCGAACTCCAGATAGAAAGTTTCCAGGCAAAGTTGGTGAAGGAGTGCGCGCGTGCTTTTATCTCGCCCCTTCTTCTTCTTCTCGTGGACATAGGAAATGAGGTTATGGAAACATACAGGTGCGAGCTTTTCCCCATCCTCCTCCTCCTCCTCCCCTACAAACTGTGCCACTGTCACTTTTGCATCCATGCCCCGGTACACAATGTCGGTGTGCTTCATCGCATGCTGGTACTCGATGCGGGAAATTTCCTGTGCCATGTCTCTGATGTGGAATGTGGGGCTTCCCGATTTAAATCATTCCTACCTATAACGGCTAGTTTGGGGAAGCTTGGTTCGGAGGCCCGACCC
>CAZMVL010000010.1:0-84020 GCA_964569335.1 uncultured Paraperlucidibaca sp. | reverse complement strand
ATAGTGGGATTGGACTCTAAAACTACGTGCTACTCAAATACGGGGGGACGTCGCCGTCGGTAGATAACCCATGGCCACACCAATATTGTTTTTAACCGCCTCGATACTGGCCTGTACCGTGCTGACCACCAGCTCATCCGAAGTCTCTGGCAAAATATTCCACTCGGCCTGCCAGCGTGGCCATTGATAGGTATCACCCGAAATCTTGATGAGTCGACAGCCACTGAAATCGGCATTTTGCAATGCCCGGATACCGCTCCAAATAACCACGACTACAGATTGGCGTCAGCGAAATCCTGACCAAGGGATGATATGTCAGCCCTGGCTCATTGCCGCACTCATGGCGAACGGCAACCGTCGCTTCCGAGCTTTCAAGATCGACCCGCGAGGTGTCGGAATCAATCTGAATAATCAGGTCCGGATGCCTGGCCTGAAACTCATGAATATTGGGAAGCAGAAGCAAGCTGGCAATATTAGGCAAGGTATTGATCACAAAATGTCGCTTTTTCTTATCCTTGCGCACCGCAAGCGTTGCCGCATCGATCACATCCAGTCCACGCTTAACGTGCAGGTAATAACGTTTGCCCTCAGCCGTCAGAGAAATTTTTCGACTCTCACGCTTAAACAAAACAACGCCGAGATATTCCTCAAGGGCTCGAATCTGATGACTAACGGCGGGCGGCGAAACACATAGCTCATCGGCCGCATCTCTGAAGCTCATGCAGCGCGCTGCAGCTTCGAATACACGAATTAAATTGAGAGATGGTAAATGTTGATTGGCCATTTATCGAAGCGCCCAGATTTGCCACACAGGAACCAGTTCCTGCCTGTAAAGCTCTGTCACAACGATACTATACATATGCTCCATTTCATTGCTATCAAGATCGGCTTCCGTGGCCTGTTTGAGAATAAACTGCCTGAAACGTCAGAGCGGGCATCCTGTGCCCGCTCTGACTATCACAACATTTACTTGCTAGGAGGCGGTGATGCAGTGCCCTTGAAGTAGCCATCAGAAACCGTCTTTCCGTCAATAACGGCAGTGAATGTACCGGTCACAGTAGCCCACGCACTACCCAGCGGCGCATCGAACTCAGTTATCGTGATCGTGCAACTGGTACTGTCCTTGGGCACACCACCCAGCCCCAAACGCACGGCCGGCAATACACCATCCTCATTGCTACCGCAGTCATAAGTACCAATACCCGATGGCACTCCTTCAATTTTCCAGTAGATCAAAGGATTCCAGTCTCCATCCTCAGACTTCTGAGCCTCAAACCGATAATGTGTCTGCTGAACATTCATACTCTGCCAGCCCGCATTGAGAACAGGCGCCGCTTCGTCTTTGACAAAGGTATAAGTAACGCCATCGAATGTACCGGTAGCGCCATCTTTGCCACCTAGGGCTGCACCGTCACCTGTGCCTGGCTCGGGCAAATTCAACTTACCCCCAGCAGCCTCTGCACGCAGGGCGGTATAATCACCATCAACCGCGTCACGCAAAGCCTCAAGCAAATCATCGTAAGGATCGCCTGCAGCCGCCTTGAAGCTGGCAGTGAGTGGATCAAAATCAGGGATTTTACTCATGTCATAACCGGCATCAGCCAGCGCCTCAAACAAGGTATCTGTAGCCTCATCAACACCAAGCGCTTCTGCATCTGCGTCAAAACTAGCAAACCAGGCAGCCGGATCACCAGCAGCCAGCGCCACAATCAAGTCAGTGAGCGGCGTGATATTGACATCACCACTGGTACTTTCAGCATAGCTGTACAAGTCAGGTGCATCCGGACCACCACTGCCAACCGAACCACCACTCAGCCTGAGTGCACACGGTGGTGCACTGGACGGCACATTACTAATGCGCCAGACACCACTGGAATTAGTCGAGTTTTGAGTTGTGTAAGTTTCACCGTCAGAACAATTAGCTGTCACCGTACCACCAACAATAGGCGCACCGACAGCAGCCACACCACTGAGGTTACTGGAGCCTCCGCCACCACCCCCGCCACAAGCAACCAACGTAGTAATAGCCAATAATGCGGCCGGAGCACTGAGTAATAATTTTTTCATGACAAGCTCTCCCTGATGCCCTGATTAGGTTCTTGCAAAGGTCAGGAATAACTTGACAGACTTAAAACGCTACGCCACTCCCCCATTCAGGGGGGTGGCCATTACATCAATGGCTTTTATGGAGAACGGACATCAGCTCCGAAACGATTTCTGCACACAAATCTTCCGGATTCTGCCCTGCACTTTTTATGGTGATATCGGCATATTTTTGATACAGCGGCAGGCGCTCAGCAAATAACTGTGCAAAGGTCTGATCCGGATCTTTAGCCAGGCCACGCTCGCTAAAGTCTTTGACACGTGCTTCCAGCGTTGCCAGATCCACATCCAAAAAAACGACTACGCTGTTTGTCTTCAGATAGTTCATGGCACGCACGCTGTAAACCGCGCTGCCACCCGTCGCAATCACACAATGCTGCCGCGTCAGGCTTAATAAAACATCTTCCTCAATCTTGCGAAGCGCTGCCTGCCCATCGGCATCAACAATCGTCTGTAACGTTCGTTGTTGAGAGGTCTGAATCAGCACATCAGTATCGACAAAATCCATTGCCATGCGTTTGGCGAGCAACACTCCTATGGTGCTTTTACCGGCGCCCGGCATGCCAATTAGTACAATGTTTTTCATGTTAGTGAGATACCCAAATTGTAGCTTGCATGAAGGTCACGGCAGTGCCTGTCAAAAATACGCGGCCTTCGGCAAGACGACAGCCCACTTCACCGCCCCGACGTGAGCATTGGAAAGCAGTCATGGTGTTTAGACCCAAGCGTTTACCCCAGTATGGTGCTAGCTCACAGTGAGCAGAACCTGTTACTGGGTCTTCTGGAATGCCTAATTTTGGCGCGAAGAATCGACTAACAAAGTCCGTCTTTATACCGGGCGCTGTCACCACCACACCTCGCAGATCTAGCTCGCTCAAGAGCGCCATATTGGGCGTAAGCGCCCTTACCGACGCTTCGCTATCAAACACAGCGATATAGTCATCTGCCGCCAACACTTCCACCGGTTGTGCGCCCAAAGCACGAACCAGCAGCTCTGGCGTATTACAGGCAACTGGCACTTTGGCTGGAAAACTCATTTCATAGCCGTCGTCCACACGACGCACGAATAACTGACCACTTCGGGTATGAAATGAAATGGCCAGGCTAGCGAAACCTTCATGCTGAAACAGCACATGCGCCGTTGCGAGTGTGGCATGTCCACACAAGTCCACTTCTGCCACCGGCGTAAACCAACGCAGCTCAAAGCCGCTTTCTATCGACACATAAAACGCGGTTTCTGACAGGTTATTTTCTTCAGCAATGGCTTGCAGCAAATCATCTGCTAACCAAAATGATAGTGGTACCACCGCCGCCGGATTGCCGACAAAAACGTGGCTGGCAAAAGCATCTACTTGATATTGCGTTAGCTTCATCTCTAGACCTTAAATTCAAACAAGCGAGGTTAAAGTTTTACACCATGCATACTCTATTTGGCTTTTTAAGCTCTACGCTATAACCGACTCTAGCAATAACACGCTGGCTTTGTTCTGACACCAAGAAGACATGAAAAAAGTGACTGGGGTTAGTCACCTTTGGCGATCCCCACAACACCGTGTAACATCACATCCCTGATCATTCTGTCATCCAAGCAGGAACGCTTATGTCCACACGCGTCATCTACCCCGGCACCTTCGACCCCATCACCAATGGTCATAAAGACCTGGTAGAGCGCGCCGCGCGCTTGTTTGATGAAGTGGTGGTTGCAGTGGCGGCCAGTGAAAAGAAAAAGCCCTTGTTCAGCGTGGAAGAGCGCGTGGCGTTGGCGCAGGAAGTAGTAGCGCATTTGCCCAATGTACGGGTGGTAGGTTTTGACAAACTGTTGTCGTTTTTTGTCGATGATATGGAAGCCAACGTGGTGCTGCGTGGTCTACGTGCGGTGTCGGACTTTGAGTACGAATTCCAGTTGGCCAATATGAATCGCCAGTTGAATCGTGATTTTGAAACCGTGTTTCTGACGCCTTCAGAGCACCTGTCCTTCATCTCTTCCAGCCTGGTGCGTGAAATTGCCATTTTGGGTGGTGATGTCAGCCAGTTTGTGCCCAAAAACGTCACCGCAGCCTTCGAAGCCAAACTCGGCAAGTCGCCGACGCCGCGCAAATAAGGCGAAAAGCATGAGGCCCACGACATGGCGTTAATGATCACCGATGAGTGCATCAACTGCGATGTCTGCGAACCCGCCTGCCCCAACCTGGCCATCAGCATGGGGCCTGAAATTTATGAGATTGATCCTGCCCGCTGCACAGAATGTGTCGGGCATTTTAATGAGCCGCAATGTGTCGTGTTATGCCCGGTGAATTGCATTCCGGTAGACCCCGACCATGTCGAAAGCGAACAACAACTACAACAAAAATATCGCGAGATCACTCAATCATGAGCCTAACGCATTTGGGCAGTATTGCCCTGCTGTCTACCCTGCTGATGGCCTGTAGCAGCAACCCCGTCAATTCATCTGTAGTACCTGAGCCCATTGTTTCCGAGTCAGAAAAAGAAACGCTCGCAATAACAACAGAGACAACAGAAGCCACACCCGAGGAAAAAGAACCAGAACCGATTGTTGAAGAAGTCCATGAGGCAGGTCATGTGCTTGCCGAGGGCAATGCTTCATTTTATGGCGCCAAGTTTCATGGCCGCAAAACGGCCAGCGGTGCCATTTTTAACAAACACGCCCTGACTGCTGCTCACCGCAATCTACCCTTTGGCACCAGGGTTCGTGTCACTCATGTGGGCAATGGACGTTCGGTGATTGTCACCATCAATGATCGCGGCCCGTTCATTAAGTCACGTGTTATTGATGTATCACGCGCCGCCGCTGAACAGCTGGGCATGGTGCAGCAAGGGGTGGCCCGAGTCCGGCTGGAGCGTCTGCCCTAGCTGCTCCAACTAAACCTTCAAACGGTTCGGCTCATTGCAGACCGGGGAAAGGCACCCGCAGGTACCAGCTCATTGGCCAGATGTGTGGCCAACTTGGTCACCAGACCATAAATCGACAACTGCGGATTAGCACCAATACTAGTCGGGAACAACGAAGCATCCATGATGCTGAGCTGACTCAGTTGGTGATGACGTCCCTGACGATTGACCACCGAAGTTTTGGCGTCATTGCCCATGACACAGCCACCCATCAAATGCGCCGACCCCAGCAAGGTGCGGAACTTTTCAATACGGAAATCATTGATGGCCTGTCGGCACAGACGCCAGGAATCGAATGTGCCACCGGCCAATTGTGCCGGACGCACCTGTCGTGCACCCGCCGCAAACTGTGCTTCGGCCATGGCCAAAAAGCTGCGACGTATGGCATCGGTCACGCCTGATCCTAGGTCATAATTCAGCACAGGCGAGCCATCTTTACGCAACTCGATCTGGCCACCTTTTGCGTCTTCGGTAAAACCGTCACGAACAATCGCAATCATGCCGTTAAGATGACCTAACTGATGCATTTCCTCGGCATGATCCGCGCCATGCTGACCCAATAAACCGGCGATAAACGCGGGCAGCATCGGCAGCACTTCCAGCTTGAAACCCGTCGGGCCTGTCGCCCCATCCTGCCACTGAAACTGGTCGGAATAGATAGACTGTGGCGCACCATGCCAGCCATTAATGTCTTTATCGAACACGGCAAAACTGGCGACGGTGGGATGGATGGTGGTGTTGGCACCCACCTGACGATGTGGATCAGGTGCCAGAGAGCGCAATAAGATGCCGGGATTGTTAATCGCGCCACCAGCCAAGATAGTGTGGCGCGCATGCACCGTCAGCGTATGGCCTGTTGGCGTAAACCCCTTTTCTGGCAAGCCATCTGCCACCACACCAATCACCGAATCTCCCTTGATGATGACTTCACGGACACGGGCACGCTGATACAAACGAGCACCGGCAGCCAGCGCACCGGGAATCGTCGTCACCAGCATCGACTGCTTGGCATTAGTTGGACAACCAACACCGCACAGCCCCAGATTCCAGCAACCTGACACATTGCGCGGAATACTGCCCCAGCTCCAGCCCAGGCGCTCACAACCTTCACGCAGCACATCATTATTGGCATTGGCGGGCACCTGCCACGGCGCAATACTCATGCGCTGCTCGGCCTGCTCAAACCAGGGTCGCATGGCGTCAACGGTAAAATCTGTCAGGCCATGTGCCGACTGCCAATGCTGCAGAGTCTGTTCAGGGGTACGAAAACTGGAAGTCCAGTTCACCGTCGTGCTGCCACCCACGGCACGGCCCTGCAAAATAGTGAACGCGCCTTCTTTGGAAGTACGGCCACCGCCTTCCTGATACAGATCACGAAACGCCTCGGCCTCACTCATGCGGAAATCATTGCTACTGCGCAGCGGGCCTTCTTCCAGCATGACCACCGACAACCCCGACTTGGTCAAAATTTCAGCAGCCGTACCACCACCAGCGCCTGTGCCCACAATCACCACATCACATTCGATGGTTTCGCTAGCTGCCAGTTCACCGGCATGCGATACCTGCCAACCACTGCGAATGCCGTTCTGTACCGGGTCAGTAATTCCTTTCACAGATACTTTCATGACAGCACCTCGCTCACAACGACATCGGCAGGCTCATGTTCAGGAGCGCTATAACCGGTCGCAGACCAGCTCTGTGGCAGTAGATACCAGCCCACGGTAATAATTTTGGCCAGACCACCATAACCCGCGCGCAACAGACCAACACTGCTCCCGCGCCAGCGCTGCAGGAATGCCTCCAGCTCTGCTGCACTTGCCTGCGGCCAGTCAGACCACAGACGGCACAAGGCCCAGCGTGCCGGTGGCATGCTGAGCAGATCAAACAATTCCTGAATAGCCGCCATGGAACTGGGGCCGGTGGCAAAAACAAACTGATCAATCGACTGCAGAACGGCAGCTATGGCCTCGGCCGCCGAATCGTCTTTGGGAAAGGAATCCGCCAGCACAACCGGAATCAGCGCCGTCAGCACCTTGATGTCCTGCTCACGCAGAAACTCAAAGCCGCTCTGCGGCTCCACCTTGGCACATCCGGTTAATAGTGCTGCAGAAGATCCGGTCGCCAGGAGCATACCGCCCATGGCTCCCGTCTTCAGAAAAGAGCGGCGGCTAAGTCCCGCTGCCTGTTGGTTATCGACATGCATGGCTTTAGCCCCCGCTTTTTATTGTTTTTGGCTAATTACGCTTATTTGCCAAAAAATACCTTGTTGATCAGGGTGTGCGTGAATTTGTTGAACGGCGGCAGGATGTAGCGCACGGAATATACCTTTGGACGCTCCAGCACAGCCTTCATGTTGGAATAGGTCTGGAAACCTTCATAGGCATGGTAACGACCCATGCCTGAAGGGCCCACACCACCAAACGGCAGATCATCCACACCAACATGAGTGACCACGTCATTAATGCCAACACCACCGGAATGGGTATGGGTAATCACGTATTCGGCACGAGCACTGTCGTTATCGAAGTAATACAGCGCCAGTGGGCGAGCACGACGATTCACAAACTCCAGCGCACGCGACAATGACTCCACTTCCATGATCGGCAGGATAGGGCCAAAGATTTCGTTCTGCATCAGCAGCATATCTTCAGTCACACCCAGCACGATGGTCGGTGGAATCTTGCGAGTATTGTCAAAACGCTCATTGGCCGGATTGATTTCAATGACACGAGCACCCTGTGCACGAGCGTCATCGAGATAGGACTGAATGCGCTTGTACTGCTTGTCGTTGACGATGCTGGTGTAGTCAGCATTGGTCAGCAACGTGGGGTACATCTTGCTGATCTGGGCAGTCAGGGCGATGACGAACTCGTCCACTTTGCCACGGGGCAACAACAGATAATCAGGCGCAACACAGGTCTGACCCGCATTCCAGCATTTGCCAAAGGCAATACGCTCAGCCGCATCCGTCATCGGATAAGATTCGTGCACGATGGCTGGAGACTTGCCACCCAGCTCCAGCAATACCGGCGTCAGGTTAGTCGCCGCGTTTTGCATGATGGTGCGACCGACATTGGTAGAGCCGGTGAACGTCATCTGATCAAACGGCATATGTGAAAACGCCTCGGACACTTCACCGCGACCTGTAATTACCGCCACGGTGTCTTCGTTGAAGGCTTCGGCCAGCATACGCTTCAGGGTTTCACCCAGACGTGGGGTAAAACTGGACGACTTGATCATGACGCGGTTGCCTGCGCTCAATGCGCCAACCAACGGGCCAATCGCCAAGAAAATAGGATAATTCCACGGCACCACGACACCTACCAGACCTAGAGGCTGTGGCACCACACGAGCTTTGGCCGGAATCGCCAGAATGCCGGGATGACGCTTTTGTGGTTTCATCCACTGAGTCAGATTCTTGGTCGCGTATTTAATCGCTTCCAGCGAGGTCAACACTTCAGCAATCTTGGTTTCATCCTTGGAACGATGACCAAAATCCTGACTGACCGCATCGGCCAAATCATCCTGATACTTCAGTACGGCCTGACGCAGACGCTCCAGGCCCGCAATACGTTCGGCAGCGGATGGCATCGGTCGCATCGCATAGGCAGAGCGCTGAGCCTGGAAAATTCGTTGCATATCAGCAACCTGGGGGTTTTCTGAGATGAGTTGTGGATTGTGAGCAACCATAATGACCTCTATAAATTCAGCAAAACCGCCCAAAGTTTGCGGCGAGTGGTGACTTTTTAGAGCATTTACTCTAGTCTGTCAAACAAAGACTACCCAAGGAGGCATGGTGAAAACTCGTGATCGCATTCTGCTAAAAAGCCTAGCGCTCTTTAATGAGCAAGGCGAACGTGCGGTAACGACCAATCACATTGCCGCCGAATTAAGCATCAGCCCCGGCAATCTGTATTACCACTTTGCCAACAAGGAATCGATCATCTTTGCCCTGTTTCTGCGGTATAGCGACGAGATGACACAGGTTTTACAATCTCAAACCGGCAAAGTGCTGACCCAGGAGCTGAAAGTAGCGTTATTTGAAGAGATTTTGGCGTGTATGTGGCGCTATCGCTTCCTGCATCGCGACCTGACCCATCTGGTCAGTGAAAACGACGAAATGCGTGACGCCTATCGTGCTTTTGCCAGCCGGGTATCACTCGCCGCCAAGGCCATCTATCAACATCAGGCCGCCAATAATTTGCTGACAGCTTCTGACGATGAGATCAGCTCTTTAATCGTCAACCTGTGGATTATCGCCACCAGCTGGGTCAACTTCCTGACCACTACCGGCTTTTTTGGCTTCAGTGAACCACTCACCGAAAATATGCTGCGTCAGGGTCTGTATCAGATCCTGTGTCTTGAGGAGCCGTATTTATGCGGCTCAGCCCGTGATGACATCGCCGCACTCAAAGCGCGTTACGGCACTCCGCTAAAACTGCTGCCCTGATCATTGCGGCTGCAAATAAAGCTGCAGATAAGGCTGCAAAAACTGCGGAATACGTCGCTCCAGATAATAGGCAGGCTCACGCCAGCCATTGCCATGCTCGACAAAACCGACATGCCCGCCCTTAGGCGTAATTTCAATATGGATATTGGCAGATGCCTGATCTGGCCCGGGAAAACACACAGGTGCCAGAAACGGATCATCTTCGGCCTGCAACAACAAGGTAGGCACTGCAATATGAGGTAACACCTGCAAAGGACTGCAACGGGCGTAATAGTCATCACCATCACGAAAACCGTGCAAGCCAGCTACCAGCTCATTATCAAACACACGAAAAGACTGGTAACGCCCATTGTCCAGACGCTGTCGAATAAAGCGCGCCTTTTCATGCTGCCCGGCCTTGGCCAGATGCAACGATTTACGTCGCCAGGCCTGTTGCAGATTACCCAGCAAATGACGACGATAAATACGTGACATGCCCTGATCCAGACGATCCGAACACGCGCCCAGGTCCAATGGTACTGACACTGCCACCGCTGCTTTCAAAGTGCTTGGCAATGACTCCCGAGCCAGATAGTTCAGAGTGATCGCACCACCCAGCGAAAACCCTACCAAGGCCAGATTTTTATGTGGATAACGCTGGGCGACAGCATCCACAACATCCGCCACATCATCAAATGCACCGGCATGATAGGCACGTACCGTGTCATTAGGCTCGCCCGTGGCACCCCGACAATTCATTGCCACCGAACCCCAGCCCAATGCGTCCAGCGCATGCTGCTGACCCACCACATACTGAGAGCCACTGGAGCCGGTCAGCCCATGAATCACAATGACCAAAGGCTGTTCACTTTCAGTCCACTGTGGAGGTAGGCGCCAATCCAGATACAACCAGTCGCCATCACGTAAACGCAGGCGTTCGCGTACACGTGCCAATGGTTTTGGCTTGCGCAACAAAGCCGGATACATGGTTTGCAAATGCGGATTGGCCAGCCACCAGGCGGGCTTGAAAGCAGACATAACCAACTCCTACACGCTGACTCGATACAACAACGCATGCACCAGCCCGGCACGGGTCTGTCGATGCAGATGCAGCTCAGGCGGCAAACCCAGGTCGTCAGGCGACTGCTCCGTTTCCAGATACACCCAGGTGTCCGGCTTTAACCACTGCCGTTGTTGCAGCAACTGTATAACCTGTTGTGGCAGACCCAAATGAAACGGTGGGTCCAGCAGAATCAGATCATAAGGCTGATCCGGAGCCTGGGTCAGCCATTGCAGACTGTCGGCACAAATGACCTGACAGGCATCGGCTTCCAGCAAGGCCACGTTTTCACGCAAACGCAGCGCCTGACGCGGATCCTTTTCAATCATGGTGACACTTTCTGCACCACGTGAAGCGGCCTCCAGCGCCAACGCACCACTGCCTGCAAACAGATCCAGCACATGACAACGGGTAATCTCAAGCTGTAGCCAATTGAACAAGGTTTCACGCACACGATCCGGGGTCGGGCGCAATCCGGGCAGATCAAGAAAGCTGATACGCCGACTGCGCCAGCGCCCGGCAATAATGCGCAACTCACGCTGACCATTTTTAACCGGTGACTTAGGCTTAACGACTTTCTTCATGGCTGTGCAGGCCCAACACTAACCGTTAACCATTGGTTGGGCTGCAAACGACGGCTCAACGCATCATTCACCTGCTCGGCCGTCACAGCGCGCAGTGCTGGCAAATAATCCTGCAACCAGGACAGTGGCAAATCATAAAAACCAATCACACCCAGATAACCCGCAATCTGGTTATTGGTGGTGATACCCAAAGGAAATGACTGGGCAATGGATTCAATGGCGCGCTCAACCTCATCAGCAGGCAGGCCATTTTGTTTCAGCTGCATCAACACGGATTGCGTGATCGCCAGAGCTTGTTCGGTCTGATCAGCTCGCGTGGAAAAATTGATCTGGAACGGGCCATTCACCCGCATCACATTAAAGCGACTGGATACGCCATAGGTCAGACCACGCTTCTCGCGCAATTCACGCATCAGCAAAGAACCAAAGCCACCACCTGCAATCACTTCATTGGCTACCAGCAGCGGAAAATAGTCCGGATCAGTGCGAGTAACCCCCAACTGCCCCATAACAATATGTGTTTGCTCGGCATTAAAGTCCTGATGGACATGCTTTACCCCTGCCAGAGCCACTGGTTCTGGCAAGTCAGGTGCTGACCTACCCACCGGCATTCTGGCCGCAAATGCTTCGGCCAATGCCTCGGCTTCGGCACGTCGCAAATCGCCCACCAGCACCAGGGTGCCATTGCGAGCCACGTAATAACGTGAATGGAAAGCCTTCAAATCTTCGACACGCAGACGATTGATGCTGCTCAAATTGCCGGTGGGTGAATGCGCATACGGGTGCTCACCATACAGCGACTGATAAAACAGACGCGACGCAATAGCGGAAGGTGACTGTTTGCGCTGCTTGTTTCCCACCCGCAGGCTGTCTTGCAGGCGCGCCCATTCTGCTGCTGCAAAAGCAGGACGGGTAACAACTTCCGCCAGCAATGCCATGGCTGGTTCACGAATCTCCACATCGGACAACATGACAACACCAAGCAATGCCATATCACGATGCGAACTGCGACTGAAACGAGCACCCAGGCGCTCAAAGCCCAAAGCCACTGCCTGCCCGTCACGTCGACGAGTACCTTGAGCCATCAGACTGTTCACGGCGGCAGCCAAACCGGGCTGACCACCATCACGGGCAGCTCCCGCATCAAAGTAAACACGCGCCTCCACCATGGGCAGGCGCGGATTGTCATGCCACAACACCCGCAGTCCCTGACTGGTATGCCAGGCCTCAAAATTCAATCTGACCGGCTTGCTGATTGGCAATTCTTGTTCAGCCAGACTGTCCAAACGCTGCAAGCTGGTGATTTCGCCAATATCCGTGCTGCCTTTATCCACGCTGGCCAGACCGGACAACGGCCACAGCAGCGTCAGCGCCATCAACACCCGCTTCATGGCGCTGCCTCCTGATCCACTTCCATATACACCGTCGTCATACGTTCGGTTTGCAGAAATCGCTGTGCCAACTCCTGAATCTGCTCCGGACTGACCCGACGCAATTGCTGGGCATAACGTAACGGCCAATCCAGAGGCTCATTCAGTGTCGCCAGACGACCCAGCTGAGTGGCCTGCTGATCCATGGAATCGCGACTGAATACATTGTCAGCCAATACATTTGCCAGCACGCGCTCGATCTCTTCCTGACTGACCAGCTCATCACGCAGGCGAAACACTTCCGCCAGCAATGCGTCTCGCAATGTCACCAGATCCTGTCCCGGCACAGGGATAGCCGTCAGCACCAACAACGTGTCACCACGAGCCAGCACGTTATAACTCGAATTAATGGCAGCTGCCTTGTGCTGACGCACCAGATTGGACTCCAGACGCGCACTTACCCCGCCATCCAGAATGCCGGCCAACATACGCAGACCATAAGCCTCTTCTGGGTTTTCTGCCGTCTGCAATGACGGCCAGTTAAAACCAACATACAAGGAAGGCACCTGAGCAGGTAATACCAGCGTATGTTCACGCTCCATCAATGCTGCCGTTTCACGCCATAACGATCGCTCGGGCAACGCCCGAGCCGGAATCAGCGCAAAATAATTCACTACCCAGCGCCGTACCTGCTCAGGATCAATATCACCTACGATCACCAGGGTGGCATTGTTCGGGGCATACCACTGGTTATACCAGGCACGCACCATATCAATAGCAAGATTATCCAGATCATGACGCCAGCCAATCACCGGCGTACGTTGGGGATTTTCAATATGTGCGGTAGCGTTAAACAGCTCAAATGCCCGACCGCCGGGACGATCATCAGTACGCTGGCGGCGCTCTTCAATGACCACCTGCAACTCACGCTGAAATTCATTGGCATCAAGCAGCAGACCATTCATGCGATCCGCTTCCAGCTCAAGCGCCAGCTTGACCCGATGCGATAATACGCGCTGAAAATAAACCGTTTCGGCCTGTGTGGTGTAGGCGTTATCACTGCCCCCAAAGCGCGACACGATGCGGGAAAACTCGCCCGTGGGCACTTTGGCAGTGCCCTTGAACATCATGTGCTCCAGCACATGAGAAATGCCGGTCATGCCTTCAGGCTCATCACCGCCGCCAACGCGATACCACATCTGAGTGACCGCGACTGGCGCACGCCTGTCCACCTGGATAATGACGTCCAGACCATTATCCAGCTGAAAACGCGTCAGCGTATCGCTAGCCAATACCGCTACCGGTACCAGACAGACAGTCAGCAAGAGTGCTCGGGTTAACCGTTTTCGCCACCAGAAGGCTTGCATAAATAACGCGATCTCCGCACAAAAAAACGATATTGCTGAAGACAAACGACACAACCCCGTGAAGGGTTGGCATTAGGGTGCTAGCATAGCGCATCCTGAAAGCGTCGCCATGGACAGCTCCAGATCAAAATAGTGGACCCTAGCATGTCGGTAGATACACCTGAAGACAGCGGCTTTTTTGGCCGCATGAAAGTTGGCCTGAGTAAAACACGTCGTTCATTTAGCCAAGGCATGGCGACGCTGCTGATCGGTGCCAAGGAAATTGATGATGAGCTGCTGGAAGATATTGAAACACAGCTGCTGATTGCCGATGTCGGTGTCGATGCCACCCGACGTGTAGTTGATGCCCTCACCGAGCGCGTATCCCGCCAGGAACTGCTGCACTCTCATGCCCTGTTTGACGCACTGCAAAATGAACTCGCCGAATTACTCGGCCCCCACCAGCAACCATTGATCATCAACAGCCTGCACAAACCTTTTGTCATTTTGGTCGTTGGCGTTAATGGTGTCGGCAAAACCACCACCATTGGTAAACTCGCCAAGCGTTTGCAACGTGAAGGCAAGAAGGTAATGCTGGCCGCCGGAGATACTTTCCGTGCCGCTGCGGTGGAACAACTGCAAGTATGGGGTGAACGCAACAATGTGCCGGTCATTGCCCAAGGTAGTGGTGCCGATTCAGCCTCGGTATTGTTTGATGCCTTTCAAAGTGCAAAGGCGCGTGGCATGGATGTCCTGATTGCCGATACGGCAGGCCGCCTGCACAACAAGAACCACCTGATGGATGAGCTCAGCAAGGTGGTTCGTGTCCTGCAAAAAATTGACCCGCATGCACCACACGAGGTGATGCTGGTGGTTGATGCAGGCACCGGACAAAACGCACTCAATCAGGTGCGTGACTTTGATCAGGCGGTCAAACTGACCAGCCTGACCGTGACCAAGCTCGACGGTACTGCCAAAGGCGGCGTACTGTTTAATATTGCCAGTCGCACCGATCTGCCTATCCGTTTTATCGGTGTAGGAGAAGGTGTTGACGATCTGCGCCCCTTTGAGGCCGCAGAATTTGTTGAAGCCCTGTTTGACGAACTGCGTTAGGTTCACACACAGAGCCAGGAGAAATTAATGATCCGTTTTGAGTCTGTCAGCAAACGCTATCCTCCTCAATTTGATGCACTGCGGGAGTTGAGCTTTGAAATTCCCACCGGAGAAATGGCGTTTTTAACCGGCCACTCGGGTGCAGGCAAATCCACATTACTCAAACTCATCATGCTGATTGAGCGTGCCAGCAGTGGTCGCGTCATCGTCAATGAACGTGATCATGGCCAGCTCAAGGGTCGCCAGATTGCCATGGCCAGACGCGACATCGGCATGATCTATCAGGATCACAACCTGCTCGACGACCGCACCGTATTCGATAACGTCGCCCTGCCGCTGATTATTTCCGGCATGGCGCCACGCGATATTCCCAACCGGGTTTATGCGGCACTTGACCTGGTCGGCCTGAAACATCGTGCCAAATCAATGCCGCTGGAACTGTCTGGTGGTGAGCAACAGCGCGTGGGCATTGCCCGTGCTGTGGTCGGCAAACCCTCTGTCATTCTGGCTGACGAACCCACTGGCAACCTGGACCCTCAGCTGGCACTGGAAGTCATGAATATTTTTGAAGAACTGTCCCGTGTTGGTGTCAGTATTTTGGTGGCCACTCACGACCTGTCACTGATCGCCCGCTTCAAGCATCGTCTGCTGACACTGAAAGCCGGACAGTTAATCTCCGATAGTGGAGCAGCCCAATGAATCAGCCCATTGCCAATCGCGGTGCACGTAAACAAGGCAGCTCGCTAAAAGCGACTTTCAATCACTATCTGGGCCATCACAGGCGTGAGGCCAAAGACAGTTTTGTTCGACTGGCCAAGGCTCCACTATCTACGCTGATGACCGTGCTGGTCATGGCCATCGCGTTCAGCCTGCCACTTGCGCTAGGACTATTGCTTAACGATGCTCGCACTGCTGCTCATGGTTGGGACAGCGACGCACGTCTGTCGATTTACCTCAAAGACGACCTTGGCAGCGAACAACAGCGCAATGCACTACGCAAGGCACAAATGCTGGAAGAAGTCGCTTCTGCCTCATTGATTACGCCAGAAGTGGCACTGGAAGAGTTCAAGGAATCCTCTGGCTACGGACAGGCACTCAAGCTGTTCGACAAAAATCCGCTACCGCCCGTACTGGAAGTGTTTCCGGCCAATACCGGTGACACCAATGCCATGACGGCCTTGCGCGATCAATTTTCACAGTGGGAAGAAGTCGAGCTGGCCGAAGTCGATATCGCCTGGGTACAACGCCTGCAAAGCATTCTTGATCTGGGTCAACGCCTGCTGTATGCCTTGGGCAGCGCACTGATTCTGGGCGGATTACTGGTGGTGGGAAACACTATCCGGCTCAGCATTGAATCCCGTCGGGAAGAGGTACGGGTCATTGCCCTGCTCGGTGCTACTCGCGGCTTTATTCGCCGTCCCTTCATCTATTTAGGCATTTGGTGTGGCTTAAGCGCCGGTCTTGTCACCCTGGGCACGGTCAGTGCGTTAATTTCCTGGTTGAACGAACCGGTCATGCAGCTGGCCAGACTGTATGGCAGCCAGTTTGTATTGAGCTACCCCACCGTTGGCATTGGTTTGGCTGTTGTGGTCGGTGCCGGCTTTCTGGGCTGGCTGGGCTCCTGGCTTGCCGTAGGTCGTCACCTGCGTGAGTCAGAACCACGTTGATCACAGACTTGCCGACGGCAGTGACAATGCTATTATTAATGACGAATTAGTAGCGACTTGATTAGGAGGACGTGAGCGATGTCTGACTGCAGGGCTTTACAGCCGATGGCAGTAGGGATACCCGGAGCCAATCTGGGTTCGTATATTCAGTCTGTCAGCAGTATTCCGGTACTGTCTGCCGATGAAGAGCGCGCGCTCGCCGAACGCCTGCATTACGATCAAGACCTGGACGCCGCACGTCAACTCGTTCTCGCTCACCTGCGCTTTGTCGTACACATTGCCAAAAGCTATGCCGGTTATGGCCTGCCTCAGGCCGACCTGATTCAGGAAGGCAATATTGGCCTGATGAAAGCCGTCAAGCGCTTCGACCCCAGCATGGGCGTACGTCTGGTGTCTTTTGCCGTGCACTGGATCAAGGCCGAAATTCACGAATACGTGATCAAGAACTGGCGCATCGTCAAAATTGCCACCACCAAGGCACAACGCAAACTGTTCTTCAATCTGCGCAGCCTGAAAAAAGGCAGTGCCGGACTGACTCAGGACGAGGCACAGGCCATTGCTGAAGAGCTCAACGTCAGCAAACGCGACGTGCTTGAAATGGAAGGTCGTTTGCTGAATTACGACACGCCGATTGATGGCAACCCGGACGATGATGAAGAGCGAGTTGCTCAAGCACCTATTCACTATCTGGCCGATCATCGTTACGACCCTGCCCTTCAGGTGGAAAACGATGACACCGAACACAGCAACAATGATCGTCTAATGCTCGCCATCAGCACGCTGGACAGCCGCAGCCAGGCCATTCTGGCAAAACGCTGGTTAAGCGAGAATAAATCGACCCTGCATGAACTGGCCGACGAGTTTGGTGTCTCCGCCGAGCGTATTCGTCAGCTGGAAAAAAATGCCATGGACAAGGTCCGCGCGGCGCTGATGACCGCATGAGCTGGTTGTCGCTGGCCTCGTTGAATCTCGCACTCGCCGTCATGACAGGTGCTTTTGGTGCTCATGCACTAAAAGCCAAGTTGTCCGCTGACGCACTGGGCTGGTGGCAAACCGCCGTCGAATATCACTTCATTCATGCCTTGGGGCTGCTGGTTATTGCAGCCCTTATTCGTTTGTCCCCCTCGCTGACAAGCCCGCTGCCACAGCAATTAAGCAGTCCCGCCCTGTGCCTGCAAATCGGTATCGTGATCTTCAGCGGTTCGCTGTATGCCATGGCATTGGGTGCCCCACGCTGGTTTGGTGCTATCACGCCCATTGGTGGACTGGCATTTATTATCGGCTGGTTATGGCTGGCTCTGCTGTTCTGGTCGCCTGATCGTGGATAAGTTGCTACATCTGCACGTCAATGGCGCGCCCCAACAACTGGCATCGGGCAGCACGGTAGCGGATCTGTTGCTGTCACTACAGGTGCAGGGTCGTCGAATTGCCGTTGAGCGCAATGGTGAAATCGTGCCACGTAGCCTGCACGCCAGCACCCTGCTCACCAACAATGATCACATTGAAGTCGTCCACGCCATTGGCGGCGGCTGATATTGAGTAAGCCTCATGGATGCTGAATTAGCGATCACCTTGCTCATATGGTCAGGGGTAGCCATCTTGTTGTTCGCAGGCTTGGCCGGACTGATTCTTCCTGTCATCCCTGGTCCTCCACTACTGTTGGCCGCCTTCATACTGGCTGCCTGGGCAGAACAGTTCAGCCATGTGGGCCTTAACACCCTCATTATTCTGAGTCTGCTGTGTATTTTTGCCGTCATTCTGGATTTTGTGGCTGGCGCCCTGGGTGCCAAACGTTATGGCGCTTCAAAAGCCGCTATCTGGGGCGCTTTGCTGGGCGCTGTTGTCGGTATCGTCTTTGGCCCTATCGGCATATTGCTGGGCCCGTTTGTGGGCGCCATCATCGGTGAGCTCATTAATGGCAAGCATCTTCAGCAAGCAGGTCGTGCCGGGTTCGGCGCTACGCTTGGCATGCTCATCGGCATGGTGGCCAAGCTCGTCATTGGTCTGCTGATGCTGATCCTGTTTTTAAGTGTACGATTTCTGGCCTGACCCCTGTCATATGTGGTGACTAATTCGTTCATCACGAACTTTGTCCAGTCGTTGTTGCGACTCTATACTGCCCAACATAATAATCAGGCACACAGGTGTGGCCATGAAAACACAATACCTCTGGCTGGCGCTGCCGCTCATCCTGGCCTGTCAGACCGTATCGGCACAAACCCCACCACCCTATTTGCCAATTACGCAACTTTTACCGCCCTTGCTGACCTCACCAGCCTCACCTTCACGCGAGCAGGACTGCGGCGTTGATGGCGTTGCCTGCGCACAATGGGTCGAAGACCAACTGGCCGAATGGGAATCATTTTTTGGCTGCGATCATCGTGCCGTATTTCCCACGGTCTATCGCATGCTGACGCGCCAGACCCGTCTGCAACTGATGGATGACCCCAGCGTATTCGATGATCCTGCCGGACTGGCGTTCGAGGCTGTGAAATTCTACGAGCTGTATTACGACATGATCACCGCACACCTGGCTGGCGACTCTATTCCACCCGCCTGGCAGACCGCCATGGATGCCGCCAATTCGGGCAACTGGACTGGAGCCCATGACATGCTGCTGGCCATCAACGCCCACGTGCAGCGCGACATGCCGTTCGCACTGGCGGAAGTCGGCCTGAACCTGCCGGACGGCAGCAGCCGGAAAGCTGACCATGATCGTTTTAATGACGTGCTGAACGCAGCCTATGGCGATATTGTGCGTGAAGTGGGCCGACGCTATGACCCTATCATGTCAGTCATTGACCGCATCGGTGGCATGCCGGTCAATATGGGCGCCATGCAACTGGTCGCACTCTGGCGCGAAGGCGTCTGGCGTAACGCTGAACGCCTGAGTGCAAGCTACAACGGCCCCTTGTGGGAGCTTACCCTGACCAGCATTGAACAGCAGGCCGACATCACCGCCAAGCTCCTCCGCAACGGTGAAACCCCAGGGCGGCGCGCCCTGCGTGACGCCTACTGTGCCAGCGCACTGGCACAAGAGCAGGAAGCTGCGGCTCGAGTCGACACGCCTGACAACACATCAGACGTTAAAGCCGGCAGTCTGGGCTGGCCATTGCTGGGCCTGATGGCTGCGCTGCTATGGTGGCGTCGCCGCTAATCTGCAACCTCTGACTACTGCAAATCAAAAGCCCCCAGATCATAGGGCTGGCCATTAACCAGCACCGTGACAGGATGCAAGCCAGGGTAATGCTTACGTGTCGTCATTTCGGCCAAAGACAACCGATACGTCAACAGACATGACTGCCCCGCCGCCAGCTCCAGTGTTTTCCACTTGAATACCTTGGTGCTGTGTCGTCCGTGACTGCGCACATACTGCACCCGCAAATCCACACATAATGACTGCGTCTGCGGACTCTCGTTACGCAGCTCACAACTGATCTGCACCTCACCACCACGCTGTGGCGCAGCAGGCGCAAGACTCACTTTCCCCACCGCAAGGTGTTGGCCAGGGGCATAACCCAGCAGAGCCAGCGCCTGCGGATTGCCTGCCTTGACCAATGTGCGCAAGGCATGACGAATCAGACGCTGGCGCTCCGTACTGGCCTGCTGCAACCAGCGCTGTGCCAAGGCCAATACCTGCTCGGGATGATCCTTGCCAATATCATTGAGATTATTCGCCACCGAACGACGGACGTACTCCGAAGGGTCATCTTTCAAACGCTCAAGCAGCTCAAACACAGGCGCTGGATCACGCTGAAATGCAGGCAAGCGAGCAGCCCACGGCAATCTCGGACGCGTGCCTTCAGAGACCAGACGCCGCACATGTTCGCTGGGGTCATCACACCACTGTCTTAACGTAATTAACGTGGGCTCGGTGGCCTCAATCAAAAAGCGGCGAATCGCAAACTCACTGGTAAAGCGCTGGGTAATGGCATGCAGCAGTTCCATGCTCCGCGCATGGTGATGTGGCAAACCACGATCCGCCACATAAAAACCATGCGGCAAATACACAAAGGTGCTCATGGCAAAACTACGATCCGTGCTCAGTGGCTCCGCCAGTGAAGCCAACAGAATATCGGCGGCCTGATTAAAGTCAGCGGGCAGACACAGCGCCAGCGCATCAGCCATGCGCCGACCTCTTGCCATTAAGCCCAGCTCGTCGTAACCATCCAGACAGTGCTGCAAAAACCGCTGATGCAGGAAGTCCGGGTACACACTCAGCAATCTGTCGGCCAGCTGCCTGGGTACTTCAGGTCCATATTGATTAACTAATGCTTCTGCCATGATAGTCCAATCACTATAAGCTGCCATTCATGCCCAACTTCTGCTTTACTCAACGCATCCATTCGCATTCACAGGAGAAAAAAAATGGCGACGGTAACCTTAAAAGGCAACCCTGTTCAAATTAGTGGCACATTACCCGATGTGGGCAGTCATGCGCCTGACTTTAGCCTGGTGAACAACAGTCTGGCCGATGTCTCACTGGCAAGCTTTGCAGGCAAACGCAAGATTCTGAATATTTTCCCCAGCATCGACACACCCACCTGTGCCACCTCTGTGCGCCAGTTCAACACCAAAGCCGCCAGCATCAATAATACGGTGGTTCTGTGTATTTCAGCCGACCTGCCGTTTGCACAAGCACGCTTTTGTGGTGCCGAGGGCATAGAAAATGTCGTTAACCTGTCAACACTGCGTCATCACGAGTTCCTGCAAAACTACGGTGTAGCCATTGCTGATGGCCCATTAGCGGGCCTGACTGCACGTGCTGTCGTGGTACTGGACGAGCATAACGTGGTCTTGCACGCTGAGCTGGTTGGCGAAATCGCCAATGAACCGGACTACGCAGCAGCGCTGGCAGCACTGGGCTAAGCCCAAAAACAGTATCTCCAAACGTTGTATTGGTGCTATTGCAGCACACCAGTAAACGTGCATAATGTTACATCGTTGGATGTAACATTATTTGGAGATATTTTTATGAGTGCATCAACAACCAACGCTACTGCATCAAATAACCGCCCTTTGGCGGGTGCTCAAGTCGGCATTCCACCTCGCCGTATGGATTTTGAGTTCGACCCAGCCAAGGTGACTCGTTATTACTACGACAACAATCCATTTCACAGCACCTTCATGACGGCACTGTCTGCCCTGTTTCCTGAAGGCGAATCATTTTTCGTGGAATCAGTTCGCGCCTACCGCGACCAGATTACCGACCCTGTCTTGAAAGCTCAGGTGTCCGGCTTCATTGGCCAGGAAGCCATGCATTCCAAGGAACATAAAGCCTTTAACGATGCCGCCACTGCCCAAGGTTATCCGGTAGAAAAAATGGATAAAGAACTTGGCAAGGTGCTTGGTTTGGGACAAAAAATATTGCCCAAGTCGGTACAACTGGCCATCACAGTAGCACTTGAGCACTACACCGCCATTATTGCCGAAATGTTGCTGCGTGATGGCGATGTACAACGCCGCTTTTCACCTGAAATGTTCCAGCTCTGGGCTTGGCACGCACTGGAAGAAAACGAACACAAGGTCGTGGCCTATGATGTTTACCAGCAAACCGTAGGTTCATACGCTCTGCGTGTTGGCACCATGGTGCCCGTCACCGCCATTTTCTTTGCGGTGGTTTTCACCAACCATGCCCGCCTGCTGCAACATGACGGACAACTGTTTAATTTCCGCCAAAATCTGCCGGCATTAAAGTATCTGTGGAATGGCCGCAAAGGTGTGTTCTCGCGCCTGCTGCCACAATATCTGGACTTTTTCCGTCGTGACTTCCACCCTAACCAGCACGATACCGATGCACTGCTGGAACAATGGCGTGAAACCCTATTTGGCACAGATGGTTTATTGGTTGAACAACTGGAAAAGCCCAAGAAAGCGAAAAAATCCAAGCTGCACTAAGGCCGAACGCTTGCACAAAAAAGCCGACATTACGTCGGCTTTTTGATTGCAGCCTGATTTAACGCTTAACCAAACTAACCAGAAACAGCAGGATGATGGCACCAATGGTGGCCACACCAATACTGGCAAACAGCCCGGAACCTGCACTCACACCTGCCACATTCATTAGCGAACCACCGATCACGGCACCAATCATGCCGATCACCATATTGCCCAGTAAGCCAAACCCACCACCACGAATCAGCTTGGCCGCCAACCAACCGGCAATCAAACCAATAACAATGAAATAAAGCAGCGACATAGTGAAACTCCTTGCGGTAATTAAGATGCCTGTTTATTGCTGAATCGCGCTGATAATGACACTGTTTTCATCCATCAGCAGTAATTCACCCTGTTCTCCAATATCAAACCGACGAACACTCTTTAACGCTTGCAGAAAGTTTTGCTCAACCTGCATGGCATTGTCAGTCATACAAGCCATCAATGTGCCCGCTATCTGACCAAAACTCAGACCTTCACCACTCAGCTGATACCCACCCATATAACGGTTGCAGCCCGAACGCCCAAACACCCGCTCGCCTTCAAACTGTATGGTCACGGACAAATTATCCGCCACGGCCTGTCCAGCCACCGTGGTGACAGTCCATTCAGGGCCCACAAAAACGGTACTGGGCTCACCCGCACAACCACTGTAGCGCGTGCCCGCCCAATCCAAAGTGGCTGTTTCCGGGTACACCATGCCACTCATGGTGTCACGGCATAATTCAGGCTCCAGTTGCAGGCTCAGTGGCCCCCGCTTGGTATCAACATTCACCTGGCGCTGCTCTGGACTGATGGTTCTGTTTTTAATACTGACATTCATTGCTTCGGCACCCAACACCTTGACAGTCAACGTGCCCGTACCTAACTGCGCCTGCCAGAACGGTTCATTACCTTGCGCCTTTTTGGGCGCAACCGACTCTACGGATGAAGTCATTGTGGCGCAGGCAGACAACACCAATGCCGAACACAAGGTTAACCACTGCAATTGTTGCGAGCGTTTTATATACATTGCTTTATCCTTCTGTTGAAAATGCCGTAGCATCAAAAACCTCATCCGCTTCCGGAGCCATCATGAACTCAACTCAGTTTGACCTTATCGTATTTGGCGCCACCAGTTTTGTGGGCCAGATTTTATGTCGCTACCTGCATGACACCTTTGGCACTGATGGTGAACTGCGTTGGGCCGCTGCCGGTCGCTCACAAAGCAAACTGGAACAGGTGCGTAACGCTCTGGGCGAGTCTGGCGCTGACTTGCCACTGCTGATTGCCGATGCCGCCGATGAGCAAAGCCTGCTCGCGCTATGTTCAAGCACTCACACCATTGTGTCCACTGTCGGCCCTTATGCCTTGTACGGCGAACCACTGGTCAAGGCCTGTGCCGAATCCGGCACCCACTATTGTGACCTGACCGGTGAAGTGCAATGGATACCGCGCATGATCCAGCGTTATGAAGCAGCTGCCAGAGCATCTGGCGCACGCATTGTGCATTGCTGCGGCTTTGACTCCATCCCATCTGATCTGGGCGTGTATTTCCTGCAACAACAATCACAGGCACGCTTCAATGCACCCTGCACGCAAGTCAAAATGCGCGTCAAGGCAGCCAAAGGCGGGGTTTCCGGCGGCACTGTCGCCAGCATGATCAATGTCACACAGGAAGCGGTAGCAGACTCGGCCTTGCGTCGCCAATTGGCCGACCCTTACGCACTCTGCCCCGCCAATCATGGCTTCAGCGCACGCCAGGCCAATGTGACCTTCGCTGAATATGATCATGATCTCAATGCCTGGGCCGCGCCGTTTATCATGGCCGGGATTAACACCCGGGTCGTACATCGCAGTAACGCATTACAAGGCAATGCCTACGGTGATGACTTCCGCTACGACGAAGCCATGCTGACCGGCAAGGGTCTGCGTGGACGACTCACCGCCAGCGCCATGGCAACCGGCATTGGAGCTTTCCTGGCGGGTGCCGCACTGGCACCGACACGCTATATTCTGGAACGCTTTATCGTACCCAAGCCCGGAGAAGGCCCCAGCCCCGAAGCACAACAAACCGGTTATTACGATCTGCGTTTTATCGGACGCACGGCCAATAATGATCGGCTTAGCGTCAAGGTCACTGGCAAAGGCGACCCAGGTTATGGCTCCACCGGCAAAATGCTGGGACAGGCCGCTGCATGTCTGGCGCTGGATATACCGGATAACGTCCCCGGTGGTTTCTGGACACCTGCCTCGTTGCTGGGTGACGCACTGTTACAACGTCTGCAACAGCAGGCCGATCTGACCTTCTCTGTAATCGACTGACCAATGTGGGGGTTAAAGAACCCCCGCGACGTCCCGAGCATGGCTTACAATCGCGTTTTGTTTGCCATTGCCGGAGTTCGTTCATGACCGTAAACACAGACACCTTCACCCTTGCCGGTCGTCAATTTCAGTCACGCCTGTTGGTCGGCACCGGCAAATACAAGGACATGAACGAAACACGGGATGCCATTGCCGCCAGTGGTGCTGAAATTGTCACCGTGGCTGTGCGTCGTACCAATATCGGACAAAATCCGGGCGAACCCAATCTGCTGGATGTGATTTCACCCGACCACTACACCATTCTGCCCAATACCGCTGGCTGCTATACCGCCGAAGAAGCCGTGCGCACCTGCCGACTGGCACGCGAACTGCTGGATGACCACACCCTAGTCAAACTAGAAGTACTAGGCGACCAAAAAACCCTTTACCCAAATATGCCAGAAACACTGAAAGCCGCCGAAACACTGGTGGCCGAAGGTTTTGAAGTCATGGTGTACTGCAATGATGACCCCATTGCCGCCCGCCTGTTCTGCCAGATGGGCTGTGTCGCCGTCATGCCGCTGGGCTCGCTGATTGGCTCCGGTCTGGGCATTGTGAATCCCTATAACCTGCGCATCATTCTGGAAGAGTCAACCGTGCCCGTATTGGTTGATGCCGGAGTCGGCACCGCCAGTGATGCCGCAGTAGCAATGGAGCTGGGTGCTGCCGGTGTATTGATGAACACCGCCATTGCCGCCGCTGGCAATCCCGTACTGATGGCATCGGCCATGAAGAAAGCCGTCGAAGCAGGACGCGAGGCATTTCTGGCCGGACGCATGCCGCGCAAGCTCTATGCCAGCGCTTCCAGCCCCATTGATGGCGTGGCATTTCGCTGATGAACACACTGATCAAACCAGGCCTGTACCGGCACTACAAAGGCCCGCTGTATCAGGTCTTCAGCTCGGCCACGCACTCAGAAACGAATGAGCAGCTGGTGGTGTATCAAGCGCTGTATGGTGACTACGGTATCTGGGTCAGACCGCTGGCCATGTTTACTGAAAGCGTAGAATACAACGGTGTTGTACAACCACGCTTTCAGGCTATTCAAGCCAGCGAAACCAAGCAGACCGACTGATCAGAAACTGGCCTCTGCCATCAACCAGATTTTCTGGGTGTCACGCGCAAACGTATCAGCCTGATAATTGGCATATTTGGCCGTCACGGTATAACGCTTCAGAAACTGATGGCTGGCTTGCAAATTCCACTCGCTACCCAATTTGGCAGAGCCTGTATCGGCATCGTATTGATGCCAGATGGCCGCCAGCGAAGTACCCTTGATGGCCGTATTGACCGCCACATAACGATCACGCACCCCACTGGCTGGAGTCGTCAGAAACTTGTCCGCCCAACCCTGAAAGGCGTGCATGGTTGCCAGTGGTGTTTGCAGTGCAACCCCCGCATTCTGATCAGCACCCAGCACTTCTTCAGCCACCGCTACTCTCACACCAGAAATGCTGGCACCCAATACCAGATGGCGATAATCCGCCGAGAAATTAACCGGGTTATTGGCATAGTCGGTTTGTCTGGCCGCCTCAATACGATAATCCAGCTTGACCGGTGCCACCTGGAAATTGCCCGTGGCATAACCACCCAATGTGCGTGATGACAAGGCAGCTGCGTCGGCAAAATCCAGCCAATAAGCATACGCCCCCAGCGTCAGACTCTTGATCGGCTGCCAACTTAATGCAGCAATATGATGGTCACTGTTCAGACTGGCCGGAGGCACGCCGTTCTCAGGGCCAAAAATGCGTCGGGTTTTATCGACATAGACATAGTCAATGCTGATGTTGTCCAGATCTTTGCTGCTGAAACGCAGGGCATCAAATGTCTGCTCATTCTGACGCCAGCCCACACCACCAACAAAACGCTGGTTATTGATATTCACCCGCTGGCGTCCCGCCGTCAGCGCTGACTTGGCCACTTTATAGGTCAGAAAAGCCTGATTCAGATCGGTGCCATCCGGATCAGGCACAACCGGAAACGTACCTTTGCCGTTACGTGTGTCATTAAAACGGTCACCAAACAAATGCGCCACATGATCCAGCTCCAGACCCGCCTCAAAGCCATGCCATTGCTGACTTGCATAACTCAGGCGCGCACGCAGTGTGCTCGCCTCGGCAGTTCTGGCAAAAGCATCATCATCAACCTGCTCATGCCGCACTCTCAGATTAAGTGTGATTTTGCCACCGGCAATAGCCGCCGCCAAACCATCGGCATGAACACTGGAAACCGGCAACAGCAAACCACATAACGGAAGTACGGCAAGTGTGAATCGTTTCATGGATAAATCCTCAAACGCTGTGGGAATGACATGCAACAGGAGAAGCCTCAGCCGCCAGCGCCACGACCTCACCAATCACCAATAAACAGGGACTGGTCAAATCGTGACGAGTGGCTTGGGCGCTAATATCATCGAGTGTGCAAAACACACGACGCTGGCAGTGAGTAGTGCCATTTTCGATCAATGCAGCTGGTGTTGAGCCCGGCAAACCATAAGCCGTCAAGCGCTGCTGAATATGTGTAAGGCGTGACAGCCCCATATAGAAAACCAGGGTGCGACGACGATCCGCTGCCAATGATGACCAGTGCGCATCATCATGGTCATCACCATGTGTGGCCGTGGCCAGACACACGCTGTCCGCCACGCCTCGCTGTGTCAGCGGAAAGCCGGCGGCGGCTGCACAACCTGCCGCTGCGGTAATGCCTGGCACCACCTCAAAGGTAATACCTGCCGTGCGCAAGGCGGCCATTTCCTCACCACCACGACCAAAAATAAATGGGTCGCCCCCTTTCAGACGCACCACTTGCCTGCCCGCTCTGGCCTGTGCAATTAACAGCGCCTCGATATCGGCCTGCGGCACCGCGTGATGACCGGGGCGCTTACCAACATCAATCAAATGGGCATGACTGGCACATTCGGCCAACAGCTCTGGCGCCACCAGACGATCATGAATAACAACTTCCGCGCTACGCAGCAGACGTAATGCGCGCACACTGATCAACTCTGGATCACCCGGCCCGGCACCTACCAGCCAGACTTTGCCAGCAGCACCTGATGAAGCATCAATTGATACCGGCTTGGCTATCGCTGGCGTACTACGAAAACGTAAACCCCAAGGCATGAAAAGACTTAGCACAGACACCTCACTGACCTTTTTCAGGCCAAAAAAAACGCCCACGACATGAATGAATATCCATGTTGTGAGCGCCATTGCTCTATCAGCTTGTTTGATCCGGCGACCATCATTGGTCTGCCGATACATGATCTACAGCAAGGTCTATGCCAACTAAATTAAGTAAATATTTTCAACAGCTTATAGAATCAACACAACAGCCAGACCAGACAAGCGCACTATAAACGTGCCGATTAGTGCGTATTTGCACTATTAAGAACAGTCGTGAACTACAGCGTATGACTGAAGTGATGCGCACTCAGCTGGAAATCATGGCGCTCGCAGAAACGTCGCAACTGCTCGGAAGCTACCGGACTATCCACATGCAGGCCCTGACACCCCTCCTGTCGAGCCTGTGCAATCAACCATTGTGCCAAGGCAGAACCCATGCGTTTGGAGCGATACGCCGACAGCGTGGACATATCCTCCACGTGCAGATAACGGCCCCAAGCCAGACTGTCGCGAATACGGTATCCGGCCACTGACACCGGCCCCGATGGCCCTGCTATATACGCCAGGACATAGCCCTGATTGGCCTGCTCATGCACCCAATCAACAAAAGTCTCACTATCGTGTTGATTACGCAGCTCACGCATCACCGGATGGCAGGCCGCAAATTCAGCCGCCGTGGTTGCAATTCGAATATCCATCGCGCTTCTCCCGTGGCCAGAGTCAACTTTTATCCTGAACCTGCACCACGAAAAAATCCACCATCAGCCTGCGCTGGTCACCAATAATTGCTTCAACTCGGGAATACAGGAGCCACAATTGGTACCCGCCCGTGTACAGGCTCCCAAAGCCTCCACGCTGCAATGTCCTTCGGCAATCGCTGCCTGCAAACGAGCCGTACGCACTTGGTGACAGCTACAGATCAGCGGGCTGCGATCACCTCCCGTTGCCGGCATGCCACGAGCCAGCTCACGCGCGCTCACATCAATATCAGCCAGTGCCGATAATAACCATGACTCATCCACTTCCGGGCGCTCATGTCGCAAAGACAACCAGCAACGCGCCACTCCACCGGCATAACCCACCAGGCGAATATCACCACCATCGGTATCATCAAGCTCGGCCCAGGTGTCTACCTCATCGGCCCACAACTGCTTCAAATCAGCTAATGCAGGTCGGCGAGCACCTGCCATCACCAGCATCTGCCAACCATCTTGCTCACGACGACACCAGTAATGATTAGCTGGCAGGGGCAATACCGAACGACTCAGCAACAGTGCCTGCCAGTCACTGCGCAATGGAGTAATCGCCACGGGGGTTTGTTTGAACGCAGGCTGGCCAGATATGGGGTCGCGCAAAGCCGCCACCAGACTATCTACGCGAGCAGCCGAGGCAAAACAATCATTCCAGTGAATCGGCATAAATGCCGTCCCTGGCGCCTGCCCATCCTGACGACGTGCACGCACCACACATTCGCCCAGATTGTTATGCACGCGCACCAGCTGATCTTCCACCACACCCAAGCTGTGCATATCCACTTCGTTCAGCTCAATAAACGGTTCGGCAATATGCTGCAACAAACGCGGGCTGCGACCGGTACGTGTCATGGTATGCCACTGATCACGGATACGACCCGTGTTAAGCATCAACGGATGTTTGGCGTCACAACGCTGAGCTGCTGGCGTAGGAGCCGCATCAATAAAGCGTGCACGACCATTAGCCGTAAAGAAGTGTCCATCCACAAACAGACGAGCCGTACCTTGGCGACGACTGCTGGGCACCGGCCATTGCACCGGAGCCAGTGCGTTGTATTCAGCATCCTTGAGTCGTGCCAAGCCACCGATATCAAAATCACGACGGCCCTTGTTTTCGAAGGTAGACAATGCAGCATGCTCACGAAAAATAGCGGCAGGGCCATCGAAACCAAAAGCATGACCATGTCCCAGACGCTTGGCGACTTCACAAATTGCCCACCAGTCCGGACGCACATTACCAGGCAACGGCAAAAAAGCGCGCTGACGTGAAATACAGCGCTCCGAATTGGTCACCGTGCCATCTTTCTCGCCCCAGCCAGCAGCAGGTAGCTTGATATCAGCCAAACGCAAAGTGTCTGTATCATCCACACAATCTGACACCACCACACAGTCACAATTAGCCAGCGCCTGACGTACCCGGTTAGCATCAGGCAGCGACACCAAGGGATTGGTTGCCATGATCCAGACAAAACGAATACGCCCATCCGCCATGGCCTGAAACATGTCCACCGCTTTCAGTCCCGGTTTATCAGCAATCTGATCACTACCCCAGAAGCGCCCCAGCAAATCACGATGCACCGGATTATCAATATCCATATGCGCCGCCAGCTGATTGGCCAAACCACCCACCTCTCTGCCACCCATGGCATTGGGCTGACCAGTAATCGAAAATGGAGTCGCACCGGGTTTGCCAATACGGCCACAGGCCAGATGGCAATTAAGAATGGCACTGGCCTTATCAACCCCACTGGCCGACTGATTGATGCCTTGGGAAAACACTGTCACCGTGCGTGGAGTGTCGGTATACCAGCGATAAAATGTCAGCAGCTCATCCAGCGACACCCCACAACGAGCTGCAATGGCCAACGGATCACCACTACGTGCCAGACTTGCCCGTGCAACGCTCAGATATTCTTCGGTGTGCGCCAGAATAAAACGGGTATCGATGGCACGCTGACCGACCAGCCAGGCCAACAGACCATCAAATAAATAACCATCACTGCCGGGAGTAATGGCCAGATGCAAATCCGCCAGCTCGGCAGTGGCTGTGCGGCGAGGATCAATCACCACCACGCGCATGCTTGGTCTGGCTTTTTTGGCAGCCACAATACGCTGGTACACCACCGGATGGGTCCATGCCATATTGGAGCCGGTAATCACCAGCAAATCGGCCAACTCCAGGTCTTCATAACAACCAGGCACAGAGTCACTGCCAAATACTTTCTTGTGTGCCGCTACCGCCGTGGACATGCACAAGCGGCTATTGGTATCAATATTGGCACTGCCAATAAATCCCTTCATCAGCTTATTGGCGACATAATAATCTTCTGTCAGCAACTGACCCGACACATAAAACGCAACCGACTCAGGGCCATGCTCATCCAGTGTTTTACGCAAACGCGCGGCCACACTGTCCAGAGCCTGAACCCACGATACTTCACGACCATCTACTTGAGGCTGCAACAGACGTGAACCGGGGCCGATGGTGTCAGCCAGCGCACTGCCTTTGACACATAAGCGCCCCTGATTAGCGGGGTGCTTACCATCACCCACCACACTGACTGCACCAGAGGAGGCATTGGGCTGAGTCACACTCACACCACAACCCACACCGCAATACGGGCAGGTACTGTTAATGCTGGCAGTCATGCCGCCTCCGCCGAAAACAGTAATCCCGCCGGATCACGTACTGGACGGCCTTGCTCGATCAGCTCGAAATAGGCCGCACCGTCATCTACCTCACCAAACATCACCGCCGCGACCAATTGATGCCGCCGGAACCACAAACGCCGATAGTGCCCTGCCTGTGCATCGCGCCAGGCCAGCGTACGACAGCCATCCAGAGCTGCCAGATCACCCGCCGAAAACACATCAATACCACTGACCTTAAGTCGGGTAGGCAGTGTTTCACGACAATAACCGGAGTCATTCACACCACATAACAAACCCGCCAGCACTTTGGCTTGCTGCTGAATCGGCGCAACCAGACCAAATAACTCATCATCAATCTGGCAGCATTCGCCTAGGGCAAACACACCATCCAGCGACGTGCGCAACCAGGCATCAACCGCTATCGCACGCGGACAATTCAGCTCCATGGCTTTGGCCAACGTCACCTCGGGCACAATCCCCAGCGCCATCACAGCCAGACTGCAAGGCAGGTGTTGACCGCCAGCCAGCATCAATCCGGTCACCTGACCTTCGCCTGTAAAATACTCACTCCTGGACGACACACATATGGAAATGCCACGCGCCTGCAGTGACGCGGCCAATAGTTCACCCGCTTCACGATCCAGCTGACGATTCATCAGCCAGTCTCCGTTATGCACCACGGTCACACTCATGCCCAGACGACATAAACCCCAGGCTGCCTCCAGCCCCAGCAGGCCACCACCAATCACTACAGCTGAACCACCGCCCATCGCAGCATCACGCAATTGGCCAGCGTCAGCCAAGGTACGAAACGCCAACACGCCGGATTGCTCACTGCCGGGAATACTCAAACGTGCCGCCCGCGACCCGGTGGCCAATACCAACTTATCCCAGGCAAATACGGCACCCGACAACGTGGTGGCCTGCCTGGCCTGATAGTCAATGGCAACCACCGGATCACCGAGATACAAACGAATGCCATGGCGGTAATACCAGGCATGATCGTGAGTAATCACCTGCTCATCTTTTTTTTCACCGGCCAACCAGGGTGACAACAAAATACGGTTATACCCAGGCGCAGACTCTTCACCAATTACCGTAATGGCAAAACGTCCGGCATCACGCAGCAACAGCTCATCCAGCAAACGCGTGGCAGCCATACCATTACCAATCACCAGTAAGCGTGAGCGCGGGCCTGCCATGATCAGCGCTCTCCTTCAGACACCAGCACACGGCCATTGCGCACCACTACCCGCCATACCGGGACAGTTACGTTCATGTCTTCCAAACAAATGCCTGTACGCAGACAGAAATGCTGCTTGTAGACCGGAGAAGCGACGACCAGCTTGCCGGTCAGATCACCCACAATACCTCGCGCCAGCACATTGGCCCCACTAAACGGGTCACGGTTTCCCAGCGCAAAATATCCTTCACGAGTATGGAAAATGGCGAGCTGGCGACCAAATAACCGGGCTGCCATACCGGTACCCACGATGATGTCTTCGCTACCACAAATGTCATGCCAGTCGGCAAATACCGAGGCCTGACTTTCTAATGCCAATGTCATGATGCATGCTCCAGAATCAGTTGTTTTTCTTCTTCACGTGCCGGTCGTTTCTGCCCACGCTCACGCACATAGACAATGGCTTCATCCGCACTGTCATCGTTCACAAAGGCACGGAATCGACGCAAGGCCAACGGGTCCTCAACGGTGCGCTTCCACTCACAGGCATAGGTGTTTATCACTGCCTGCATCTGTGTCTCCAGCTCGGCGGCCAGACCCAATGAGTCATTGATAATGACGTCCTGCAGATACGCCAGCCCGCCTTCCAGGTTGTCGCGCCATACCGACGTACGCTGTAACCGGTCCGCTGTGCGGATATAAAACATCAGGAAGCGGTCGATATAACGGATCAGCGTGTCGTCATCCAGATCACTGGCAAACAGCTCGGCATGACGCGGCTTCATGCCACCATTGCCACAGAGGTACAGGTTCCAGCCCTTTTCCGTGGCAATAACACCCACATCCTTGCTTTGTGCTTCAGCGCATTCACGGGTACATCCCGACACTGCCATTTTCAATTTATGCGGCGAACGCAGACCGCGATAACGCTCTTCAACCAGAATGGCCATGGCCACCGAGTCCTGCACGCCATAACGGCACCAGGTTGAGCCCACACAGGACTTCACCGTGCGCAGGGATTTGCCATAGGCATGACCCGACTCGAAACCGGCATCAATCAGGTCGCGCCAGATCAGCGGCAACTGCTCCACACGTGCACCGAACAGATCAATACGCTGACCACCCGTGATCTTGGTATAGAGGTCATAACGCTTGGCCACTTCACCAATGACAATCAGTTTTTCTGGTGTGATTTCACCGCCCGGCACACGCGGTACTACGGAATAACTGCCGTCTTTCTGCAGATTGGCCAGGAAGTTGTCGTTGGTGTCCTGCAAACCGACATGACGCTCATCAAGCACATAATCATTCCAGCAAGAAGCCAGAATCGAGGCGCTGGCAGGCTTGCAGATATCACAGCCATGACCCTGGCCAAAACGCGCCAGCAGCTCATCAAAACTGCGAATATTGTTGACCCTCACCAGGTGATACATCTCCTGACGACTATAGGCAAAGTGCTCGCACAAATGATTGTTGACGGCCACACCCTGACGCTTCAATTCGGCATCCAGCACCTGCTTGACCAGAGCCGAGCAACCACCACAAGTAGCCGACGCACGTGTTTCAGACTTCAATGCAGCCATCGTGACGCAGCCCTGGCTGATGGCCGAACACAAGCCGCCTTTGCTGACGTTATTACAGGAACAGATCTGTGCCGTATCAGGCAGGGCATCCACACCCAGGGCTGGCTTGCCGTCACCGGCAGGTAAAATCAGACTCATGGGTGACGATGGCAGAGTCATGTCGTTCAGGCTGTATTGCAACAGACTGCCATAGTCACTGGTATCACCGACCAGTACCGCACCGAGCAAACGCTGACCATCGGCACTGATCACCAGTTTTTTGTAGGTACCACTGATGCTGTCTTCAAACTGACAGGTCTGCGCCCCTTCGGTACGTGCGTGGGCATCACCAATAGAGCCAACTTCCACGCCGAGCAATTTCAGCTTGGTGCTCATATCAGCACCACGGAAGCCGGTAGTCACTTCATCGCAAAGAATACTGGCCAGTTGTCTGGCCATGTCATAACCAGGCGCTACCAGGCCATAAATCCGGCCTTCCCATAACGCCACTTCACCAATGGCTGAAATCGCCGGATCAGAAGTGGTGCAATAGTTATCAATAACCACGCCACCACGCTCGCCCAGCGTCAGACCGCAATCCCGTGCCAATTGATCACGTGGACGAATACCCGCCGAGAACAGGATCAGGTCAGCCTCCAGCTCACCATCCGCAAACACCAGACGATGTAACTGATTACTACCTGCCTCAATGCGCTGTGTGGCCTTGCCGGTATGCACACGCACACCCATAGCCTCAATCTTGCGACGCAACAGACTGCCACCGGCAACGTCCAGCTGCACAGCCATCAGCTGGGGAGCAAACTCGATCACATGAGTTTCCAGCCCAAGGTCTTTCAGCGCCTTGGCCGCCTCTAAACCCAGCAGACCACCGCCAATAACAACCCCTACCTGACTGACACGAGCAGAGGCCTGAATCGCATCCAGATCGTCAATGGTGCGATACACATGGCAGCCAGGACGATCATTGCCCGGAATGGGAGGCACAAAGGGGTATGAGCCGGTAGCCAGCACCAGACGATCATAGGCCACCACCGTACCGGCACTACCAATGACCTGACGCGCTTCGCGATTAATCGTAACGGCTTCCTCACCCAACACCAGATCAATGCCATGCTCGGCAAAGAACTCCATCTGCACCAGAGACAAATCTTCGGCGCTGGAGCCGGAAAAATAACTGCTTAACTGCACCCGGTCATAGGCCGGACGCGACTCTTCACAAAATACCGTGATGTCGTAACCATGCTTGCGGCTAACCAGCTCTTCCAGAAAGCGCTGACCTACCATGCCATTACCAATCACCACTAATTTAGGCTTGCTCATGTCATTACTCCGCATCACAAATCACTGCCAACCGCACGTTGCGGCGAGCTGATGGCAGCCGTGGCTGCCGGTTTGGCCGTCTTGGTCGGCAACGGCTCCACCTTGCGCTGCTTCTCGTACAGGAAGGCCAGCACTTCATGGCGCAAATGGTTGTAATGAGGGTCATCGGCCAGCGCCAAACGATCACGAGGACGCGGCAAATCAATATCGAGAATTTCGCCCACCGTGGCAGAAGGGCCATTGGTCATCATGACAATGCGATCAGACAACAGCACCGCTTCATCAACATCGTGGGTAATCATGATCACGGTGTTGTTGAGGTCGCGCTGAATCTCCATCAGGGTGTCTTGCAAATGTGCCCGTGTCAGTGCATCCAGTGCACCGAAGGGTTCATCCATCAACAGCACACGAGGTTGCATAGCCAGCGCACGGGCAATGCCAACGCGCTGCTTCATGCCACCAGAGATTTCGCCCGGACGTTTATTCAGGGCATGCCCCATATGCACCAGATCCAGGTTATGCGCGATCCAGTCATTCATTTCAGCGCGTGTTTTCTGGCCGCGAAACACAGTACGCACCGCCAGCTCAACGTTTTCCCACACCGTCAGCCACGGCAGCAAAGAATGGTTCTGAAACACAATGGCACGCTCAGGCCCTGGCTCGGAGACTTCCTTGCCATCCAGGATGATGCCGCCCCTGCTGGCCTGCAACAGCCCACCCACCAGATTAAGCACGGTGGACTTACCGCAACCGGAATGACCAATCAGTGACACAAACTCACCCTCGGCCATCTTCAGATTGACATCCTTGAGTGCTTCGAAACTCCCCTTGGGGGTATCGAAACGCATATCTACCGCAGAAATTTCCAATAGTGTTTTCATCATTTGGCTCCTGCTTGCCAGTCCACTTTGCGTTGCACCAGCAACATCACGCGGTCCAATACAAAACCGATCAGGCCAATGGCAATGACGGCGGTCATGATGCGGCTCAGCGATTGCGAGCTGCCGTTCTGGAATTCATCCCAGACAAACTTCCCCAGACCCGGGTTTTGCGCCAGCATCTCGGCGGCAATCAGCACCATCCAGGCAATACCCAGCGATACCCGCAAACCGGCAAACATCATGGGAATGGCAGAAGGCAGCACGATTTTGCGGACATGAGTAAGCCAGCCCAGACGCAACACCTTGCTGACGTTATTCAGATCAGGACTCACCGTGGTGACACCGACAGCGGTGTTGATCAGCGTTGGCCACAAACAGCACAAGGTCACGGTGAACATCGACACCACAAAGGAGCGCGAAAACATGGGGTCTTCACTGGTATAAACCGCGGCCACCACCAAAGTCACCAGTGGCAACCAGGCCAGCGGCGATACCGGACGGAAAATCTGCACGATGGGATTGATGGCATTATGTACAAACCGGCTCAGCCCCATGACGATACCCAGTGGAATCGCCAACAGTGATGCCAGCGTAAATCCGGCCAGCACGGTAAACAGACTGGTACCAATCTGGTCAACAAAAGTGGGCGATCCGGTGTAGGAACGACGTACCGGCTGCCAGTCTGGCTCTACCGCCAGGCGAGCGGCAATGCGCTCTTCCTGACGCTCCAGAAAGAGCTGTCCACGCTCACGCTGGGCACGATGCTCATCGAGCAGATTACCGGCTTGCTCTACCACCTGCATCGGGCCGGGAAAGGTACCTAGCGAGGTATCAATACGCTGCGAGGCAACCTGCCAGATCATCAGGAATACGGCCAGGCCAAGTAGCGGAGCGCCCAGGTGACGCAACACGGTATCGAGCCGGATTGAGGCAATATTCTCAAGCAATGGGCGGATCAAATTGGGACTGTTCATGATCTCTCTCTTAAGTCGGTATTACGGGGTTTGATTACCCTTCAGGCCAATCGGAAAACTGTCGATATAGGCATTGGGCTTGCGACCATCAAATGGAATGCCATCAATAAACGTGGTGGCCTTGATCGGACGGAAACCACTTTCTGTTTTGAAGTCAGGAAAGTCGCGCGCCGTCATCTTGCCTTCCTTGATCAGCTCGGCAGCGGCCTGACGATAGATGTCCGGACGGAAGACTTTTTTGGCGATATCGAGATACCAGCTATCCGGTTTTGCCGTTGGAATCTGGCCCCAACGACGCATCTGCGTCATGTACCAGATCGCATCGGAGTAGTACGGATAGGTCGCGTGATAACGGAAAAACACATTGAAGTCAGGTGCCGGACGCACGTCGCCTTTTTCATACTCGAAGACACCGGTCATGCTGTTGGCAATGACCTTGTAATCCGCACCGACATAGTTCGGACGACTGATCATCTGTGCTGCCACCTTGCGGTTGGCGTTGTTGTTTTCATCCAGCCATTTGCCGGCACGAATCAACGCCTTGACCACACGAATATGCGTATTGGGATTCTTCGTAGCCCACTCGCTACTAACGCCAAACACCTTTTCCGCTACGTTATTGCGAATGTTCATGTCAGCAATAACAGGCACACCAATGCCACGAAACACGGCCTGTTGATTCCACGGCTCGCCCACGCAATAACCATTGATGGTGCCAGCCTCCAGAGTGGCTGGCATTTGTGGTGGTGGAGTCACCGAAATCTGTACATCCGCCTTTAATGTGCCAGCCGTGTTACCTCGTTGCGGCGCATAAAAACCCGGGTGAATGCCATCGGCAGCCAGCCAGTAGCGCAGCTCGTAATTGTGTGTGGATACCGGGAACACCATGCCAAACTTCAGTGGCTGGCCTTTTTGACGATAGCTGTTGACCACGGGCTTCAAACTACTGGCGCGAATTGGATGAACAGGTTTGCCGGATTGCATACCGACATGCTTTTTCATCTCGGCCCACACCGCATTCGACATGGTGCAGGCGTTTCCGTTCAAGTCCATGGTGAACGCTGTGATGATATCGGCCTTGGTGCCATAACCAATGGTAGCGCCCAAAGGTTGCCCGGCCAGCATGTGAGCGCCATCCAGCTCACCCGAAATCACCCGATCCAGCAGCACCTTCCAGTTGGCCTGTGCTTCCAGATTGACAAACAGGCCTTCATCTTCGAAATAGCCTTTTTCGTAGGCCACCGCCAAGGGCACCATATCGGTGAGCTTGATAAAGCCAAATTTAAGTTCTTCTTTCTCGGGAAAACCCACCGAAGCAGAAGCCGACGTCACCATGACGCCGAACAGGGCAAGTGCTTGTAGCGAAGCTGGCAGCATCAGTTTACGCATCATCTCGGTACTCCTTTATGCAAAAAAAAGCGCCCACGACCTGGACTGATGTCCATGAAGTGAGCGCCATTGCTCTGCCAATCTGAATTCATTTACGGTCGCCATTGACCGTCTCACACTCATCACAAAGCAATTGCCGTGCCAACTACAATCACCCTTATACAATCAATGCCTTACTAAATCTCCCAACCCCAATGCACCTGCCAAAACCCACCAACGCACCAAAATTGCGCCGCCCTGCGCGCAAATAGCTCACCCCTTAGCGGGCGTGGAATCAAACAGTGCAGCATCCACAAAAGCATCTTCAGCCACCTGTAATGGCCCATGCCTGCCCGGGGTTTGCCATACCGTCAGATGAGCACCTTCCACCTTGTGATCACTCACTGGTGCATCACAGATATCGGCCAGAAATGCGCGATAACAATCACTACGCCAGCTCCGCTGCACCACCTGCGCATAATCACCCGCTGGCAGCTGCCCCCAGCGTTGCATTTGCGCAATGAACCAATGTGCCTGTGAATGCCAGGGGAAATTGGCTTGCAGACCCGAGAAGCCATGAAAATGATGAGCCGCCAGTGGCTGCTGCCCCAACCCCGCCGGAAGTCGTCCTGAAGACGCCATCGTTAAACAATCAACCGGCACCGAGACATGATCACCACGAGCCAACAACGCCAGTGCCGACGACAGATCCTGATTGATGGCTTGTCCTGCACGATACAAGGCACGCACCAGTGCGGCATGGGTATCAGGATGTTGCAACGCCCACTGCGCGGTAACGCCCAGCACTTTTTCCGGCGCGTTCTGCCAGATTTGGTGACCACTGATCAGAACATGTCCAACCTGATGCTGTACTGCCCAGCTATTCCATGGCTCACCTGCACAAAATGCATCGATATGACCCAGACGCAAATGATCGACCATTTGTGAAGGCGGCAAGATAACCAGCTCAAGGTCATGATCAGGATCCAGACCAGCAGCCGCCAACCAGTGCCGCAACAAATAGGCATGCGCCGAGAATGGGAAAACCACGGCAAACACCAGACGAGATAATTTACGCTCACGTCGTGTCGCCACCACCCGCGCCAAGGCACGAGCACAACCCAGCGGCGTATCTTCACGTGCCATGTCCAGCAACTCGGCAAACAGGGAATGTGACACCGTCACGGCATTGCCATTGCGACCCAAGGCATAGGCCGTTTGCAGAGGTACGCGCAAACCACCCAAACCCAAGCTGCCCGCCAGCACCATCGGTGCAAGCATCTGTGCCGCATCCAGCTGCCCGACCATAACGCGATCACGCAGGCTGGCCCACGACGTTTCGCGCTGCAAGGTCACTGCCAGGCCTTCATCGGCAAACAAGCCCCACTCACTGGCAACTACCAACGGCAGGCTATCTGTGAGTGGCATATAGCCCAAGCGCAACAAGCTTTTCTCAACCATGACCATCACCCTCCAGCAAGCTCAACACAGCCAGGATATTGGCAGCGACCTCACCCAGGCGCTGTCCCCGATCCATCGCCATCTTGCGCATGGCGTGATAAGCCTGCTCTTCATTCATGCCACGCGTTTTCATCAATACCGCCTTAGCCTGATCAATGCGTTTACGATCAGCCAGCTGATTGCGAGTGACCTCTAATTCATCACGCAGAGCTTGGTATTCGCGGAAGCGGGCAATGGCCACATCGATAATGGGACGCACACGTGCCGTTTGCAGACCATCGGCCACATAGGCGCTGACACCGGCATTGACCGCACGCTGAATCGTGTTGCTATCACCATCGGCGGTAAACATGACCACTGGGCGCGGTGCATCGCGATGCAACACCGCCATGGTGTCGAGGGTGTCGCGATCGGGCGAATCAATATCAATGATGATGACATCCGGCTGATGGCGCTTGACGGCATCAACCAGACCTTCAGCACTGGCCAGACGCGCCACCACAATAAAATTCTGATCGCGTAATGCCTGCTCCAATAAAGCAGCTCGTGGCGCTTGGTCATCCACCAGCATGACCGCCAATGGCTTGGGCAATGTGCTCACGGTGAAACTCCTAGAATCAGGCAAAACGCTAAGCAAGGTACATGCCACTCCCTGCAAATACGGCACAGGCATTGCATAACAGGGTATACGCGGCCTGATTATTTGATGCTGCCGCCTTAGAGCGCACTATTTGTGAACACAAATTTGATTAATGGCTCTATTTAAGTGCGCAAAAAATGCCGAGGATCATCTGAATATGGCTATTGCCTTTGACGAGCTGCTGACATGACCACGTTACATCTGCCTACGTTGACGCCAAGCAGGCTGGTGGATGGCCATGACCGCGAGATCAATTACCTACGCCTGTCCGTCACGGATCGCTGTGATTTTCGCTGCATCTACTGCATGGCTGAAGACATGACCTTTCTGCCACGCAGCGAGGTGCTGAGTCTGGATGAGCTGTATCGTCTGGCCGATGTCTTTGTCACCGCCGGCATACGCAAGATTCGCATCACCGGAGGCGAGCCATTGATTCGCCCAGGCATTGTTGATTTATGTGCCCGTATTTCGGCATTACTAGGTTTACATGAGCTGGTGCTCACCACCAATGGCTCCCAATTATCCGCTCTGGCTGCTCCGTTAGCTGCCGCCGGTGTCAGCCGCATCAATGTCAGTCTGGACAGCTTGAGGCCCGATCGCTTCCAACAGATTACTCGTCACGGACAACTGAGCCGTGTCCTGGAGGGACTGGAAGCAGCGCGTTCGGCGGGCTTCAAGAAGATCAAACTGAACACCGTAGTATTAGCCGGACGCAATGACGACGAAGCCGTGGCGCTGGTGCAGTACGCCATAGAGCAGGGCTTTGATATCAGCTTTATTGAAGAAATGCCGCTGGGTGATGTCGGTCGTGCCCGTGGTGAAAGCTTCTGCGCCAGCAGTCAGATTCGCGCCGATCTGGCACGTCACTTTCAGCTACACGACAGTGACTATCGTAGCGGTGGGCCCGCACGCTATGTCGCACTGACAAATCATCCGCAGACTCGCATTGGCTTTATCTCGCCACATTCCAACAACTTCTGTAGCAGCTGCAATCGTCTGCGCATGACCGCCAATGGACGTTTATTGATGTGCTTGGGGCATGAGCATAGTGTGGATTTTAGGGCGCTGCTGCATGAGCATCCTGCCGACTCACGCCCCATTCTGAACGCCCTGTACAAGGCCTTGCAGCACAAGCCCAAACAACACGAGTTTGTTGTCGATGAGCTACAGGTCGTGCGCTTTATGAATGCCACTGGCGGCTGACGTCGCCAGCGCCACTTACATCAGCTCGGATTTTTTCTGCTCATATTCTTCACGGCTAAACACGCCCTTTTCATACAATGCATGCAGGCGCTCTAATTGCTCCAGATTATTGCTGCTTTGCTTTTGCGTACTCAGGGTAAAGGTCGAACCATCCAGACCTGCCAGCTGATTTGATTGCCTCACATACTTCTGCACGTAATAGGCATCACACAACCACCAGATACCCCAGATGCCCAGAAACACAAAACCGATCAAAATGACGGCGGTGGCCCAGCCAATAACGGTCAATGCCAGTTGCGCCACACCACTGCCGGTTTTGCCCAAGTAAAAACGATGAATACCTGCCCAACCCAGAAACCACCACAGCAGGTAGGCAATCACCATATTCTTGCCTTCGGCATGAATGTTCAGCGAAATACTCTTGTTTTCCATAATGCTCAATCACCTCATCCTGAAACGCTAAATAGCGGACACATCAAACAAAGCACCAACAGCGGCAGTTAATGCCATGGCCAATGTCCCCCAAAAGGTCACACGCAATGCTCCACGCCCAATAGGTGCTCCACCAATAAATGCTGCCAGCGCACCCAGCGACGCCAGAAACACCAAAGACAACATTGCCACAGCAATCATCAGATAAGACGACGGAACCAGCCACGCCGTTAACAAGGGCAGTGCCGCCCCTGCCAAAAACATGGCGCCAGACGAAATCGCGGCCTGCATGGGACGTGCGCTGGCAACAGGAGATATCCCGATCTCGTCACGCGCATGAGCTGCCAGCGCATCATGCGCCATCAATTGTTCTGCCACCTGCTTGGCCAACTCGGGCTCCAGGCCACGCTGCTCATAAATGACCGCCAGTTCATCCAGCTCAGCAGCACGATCTTCTTTCAGCGAACGCCGTTCGATAGCCAGATCCGCTTTTTCAGTATCGGCCTGAGAGCTCACCGACACATATTCACCAGCCGCCATCGACATGGCACCGGCAACCAGACCTGCCACCCCTGCCAACAAAATATCAGCCTGCGCTGCACCCGCAGCGGCCACCCCGATAATCAGGCTGGCCGTCGATACAATACCGTCATTGGCGCCTAGTACACCCGCACGCAACCAGCCGTTACGATGAGACTTATGCATCTCTGCATGGGGCGTAGTATGGCGTTGGGGCATAGATCACTCCGGGTCAGCATCCATACGCTTACGCAAAACCACTGGCTTGCGACGACGCAGCATATGCAGGTTAAGCAGCTCAACACTGACCGAGAATGCCATGGCAAAGTAGATATAACCCTTGGGCACATGTACTTCAAAGCCTTCGGCAACCAGCGTAAAGCCAATCATCAGCAAGAACGACAACGCCAGCATCTTGATGGTCGGGTGGCCATCGACAAAATTACTGATCGGTTTGGCTGCCACCAACATGACTGCCACCGCGATAATAATGGCAATCACCATGATCGGCAGTTGATCAACCAGACCCACGGCGGTAATCACCGAGTCCAGTGAAAATACGATATCCAGTACCGCGATTTGAACCAGTACCGAATAAAAACCAACCTGAGCCACACTGGTGCCACCTTCCTCCGGCTGCCCCTCTAGGCTGTTATGAATTTCATGGGTAGACTTGGCAATCAGGAACAGCCCGCCCCCAATCAGAATCAGATCTCGCCCGGATACACCCTGTCCAAGCACCGAGAAAATCGGCTCGATCAACCCCATGATCCAGACCAGACTGAACAACAGGGCAAGACGCGCAAACATGGCCAGACCCAGCCCGATCTTGCGAGCTCGGTCACGCTGTTCAGCAGGCAGACGCCCGACCAGAATTGAAATAAAAATGATGTTGTCGATACCCAGCACAATCTCCAGTGCTACCAGCGTCGCCAACGCTACCCATGCCTCCGGTGAAGCCACCCATTCCCACATTCGCGATCTCCAGATCACATGCCATGATCGGCAAATTCTGCGCGCAATATGGGCCTATCTCAAGCAGCGGACAATGATTATTTACAGTGTCCGGGCTAACGGAGGGTTGACCCGAACAGCAAAGGGCATGGTGATTTCATAGACCACACCACCGGCACCAAACGGGGCTGTCTTGCCATTGCGCAAAGCACGCTGGTTGGCCACATATAAACGACGGCCATCCGGCGAAAAGGCGGGGCCCGTTACCTCTGTTTGTGACGGATCACCGGGCAGTCGCAGCAATGGAATGGTCACGCCATCCGGCAATAACACCATGGCGCGCATATCACCGCCATCTTCCACCACCACCATTTCGCCATCCAATGTCATGCATATATTGTCGACACCAAACATGGCAGGTTCATTGGGATCTACCGGCGAACCAACAGGCCCATCCACCGGGTCATAAATACTTTCAATGGTGTTACCCACGGTATCAATCACCCAGATATTGTCGTCACTTTTGGTTGAGAAATAGATCAAACCATTCAAGTACCAGACACCTTCATTACCGGCAAAAATAGTGGCTTCATTCAGATACACCTGATTTTGCGGACGACCATCGTCAATCGCGTTGATCCAGCGCATCGGGGTCGGCCCCTGGCGTGCCGCTTCAATACCAGCGTCTACGACCAGCACTTGCAACACGCCCTGTGCGTAGTCGGGCTTGCCACCGACAGGCCAGGCATTCAGGGAAAATACCGTACGATAAAAACGTTCTTTACCGCCCAGATCTTCGGTGTGATAAATAGCTCGCCCCGCCACATCCACTGCCGCCATTTCATGCGCCTTGCGACCAAAACGATCCAGGCGAATCGGGTCACCACCATCACGCAAGGGGCTGCACTCAAACATATAACCGTCGGCAATTTCTTCCCCATTGATCCATGTTCCCCAGGGCGTCACGCCACCAGAGCAATTGGTCGTGGTGTTACGCTGTACCGGATAGGCATCCACCAGATTGCCATCACGATCAAAACGCAGCGCACTGACGCCTCCCTGAAAAGGAATAATCAAAGGGATACTCAGCGGCAGCAAACCCGTGACAGGGCTCAACAATGAGCCCACCACCTGCAATGAATCACGGCTGGCCAAGGCAGACAATCCCGACAGCTCCGACGGAATCTGGCCAAATGCCGTGGTGGCATCACGTGCCTCCGAATTGGACAGGTAAATCCAGCCGCCATCGTCCGTAGCAAAAACACCGCCACCATCGGGATCAGAGTGCCACTTAAAGTCCGGATTAGTCGCTAGGGGCGCCTCATTAACCACTGCCACCACACGCGAACTGAATCCTGCTGGCATCTGCACACCATTGGCATCAGGCGGCATTAAAGGTCCCATACTGCGAAATGGGCTAGAGCGCAGATCAGCCACTCCACCAACCTCAGTGTCACTACGACAGGCCGTTAGCCAGCTCGCAGCCGCTACACTTCCCGCCGTCAGCAATAAATTCCGCAAGAAAATACGACGAGACAGCCCTTGCTGTTCGGCCTTGATTAAGTCGGGATGCATAACAAACCACCATGAGTAAATGTCATCTAACTGTAATGTCCTTAGATGACGACGTCGTGACAATGCATACGCTGCACTTTACAAAATCCAGATAACGCCACGCATAAAAAACATGCTGGACGCAGACCATTTCACATCAGTATATTTATTGCTCAACAAATAACACAGCTAAGGGAAGGCAACATGGCAAACAAGAAAATCGAAGACATTGAAGGCATCGGTCCAGTTCTGGGTGAGAAACTGCGCTCTGCCGGTGTGAAAGATACCGACACATTACTCAGCAGCAGCAAAACACCTGCCCAACGCAAAGCCCTCGCCGAAAAGTCAGGACTGACCGAAAAACAGGTTTTGAAATTTGCCAATATGGCCGACCTGTATCGCATCAAAGGTATTGGCTCAGAGTATGCCGAGTTACTAGAAGCCACGGGCGTGGATACCGTGCCAGAACTTGCGCGACGTCGTGCAGACAACCTGACGGCCGCGATGGCTGAGCTCAACACCACCAAAAAGCTGGTGCGTCGCACACCCACCGAAACCGAAGTGACCAAGTGGATTGCCGAGGCCAAGGAGCTGCCTCGCGCACTGGAATACTGATTCAAAAAAACGGTCGTTACTTTTTCAGTAACGACCCCATCACACCACGCAGCAGTTGGCGCCCTAGAGTGCTACCTGCTGCAGTACCCAGGCTGCGTGCCATGCTTTTAGCAAAGGCTTCAGCATTGCTCTGACCCTGACTACGCTTGGCTGCTGGTGCAGCACGCTTGGCCTGCGCATTGGCTTTCTCCGTTTGCGCCTGTGCCTGCACTTGTGCCATGCGCTCCTGCAGAATCTCATGCGCCGATCTGGGATCTACCGCATCTTTGTATAAACGCTGATTCGGGTCATATGCCAGCACCGCCTGGCGCTCTTCCGGCGTCACCGGCCCCATGCGTGACTGTGGCGGACGTATCAGCACACGCTCCACCATACTGGGCACACCCTTGTCTTGCAGCGTTGATACCAGTGCCTCACCCACACCCATTTCACTGATCACCGCAGCGGTATCCAGATTTGGGTTGGTACGGAAAGACTGTGCCGCCACCCGCACGGCCTTTTGTTCACTGGGCGTATAGGCACGCAGAGCATGCTGAATACGATTGCCCAATTGCGCCAAAATAGCATCCGGCATATCACTTGGGCTTTGGCTGATAAAATACACACCAACCCCCTTGGAGCGAATCAGACGCACCACCTGCTCAATTTTTTCCAGCAGCGGTTTCGGTGCCTCTTTAAACAACAAATGAGCTTCATCAAAAAAGAAAACCAGCACGGGCTTTTCAGGATCACCCAGCTCAGGCAGCTGCTCAAATAGCTCGGACAACAGCCACAACAGAAAAGTGGAATACACCCGTGGACTGCGAATCAACGTGTCAGCCGCCAGCACATTGATCACACCACGACCCTCGCGGGTGGTTTGCATCAGATCGCTCAAACGCAGAGCGGGCTCACCAAACAGCAAACGACCGCCCTCGCGCTCCAATCCCAACAGCTTGCGCAAAATGGCATTGACCGACGACTTGGCCACACCATAACCCGCGCCCAACTCACTGCTGTGCTCGGCCAGATACTCCAGCGTCGTACGCAAATCAGCCACGTCCACCAGCAACAAGCCTTCCTGATCAGCAAACTCGAACACCACATTCAGCACGCTTTCCTGAGTCTCGTTCAGATCCAGCAGACGCGACAACAATTGTGGGCCCATATCCGAAATACTGGTGCGCACCGGCGTGCCTGCCTGACCAAAAACATCCCAGAAAGACACCGGATAACCACGCTGCTGATAACCCTCCATGCCAATGTGAGCCAGGCGCTCATCAATTCGGGCATGGGGTGTACCGGACTGGCTGATACCGGCAATATCGCCTTTCACATCGGCCATGAATACCGGCACACCAATATCTGAAAAGCTTTCGGCCAGACACTGCAAGGTCACAGTTTTGCCGGTACCGGTAGCACCCGCTACCAGACCGTGGCGGTTGGCATAACGTGGATCAATAAAAACCTGAGTGCTACCGTTACCACCCACCAAAATAGGGTTTGCCATTGCTGCTTATACTCCCTGTTTTAAAAGCTGACAGGGTGAACGCTAGCACACCCATCTTGGGCAGTGGTAGCGTTCAGCGGCAACTTACTTAACGGCAGCCAGTGGTGTCTGCGCTGCAGCGGCGGCAGCTGGTGAGTTGTTGAGATAGGCCAACGCCTTTTCAGTGGAACCCTCCTTGACCGGGTCATACCAGGGACTGAAAAACGGCAACTGCCAGCCGATCAATTTCAGCGGATGTGGTAAATGGCCCGACCTGCTTTCCTTGGCCCAGCGCAGCCACATTTTCGGCTTCCAGACACTGAGCTTTTCATCCGCAAAGCGCGGATCCTGATTCATCAGATGCGCCGCACCATCAGTCCACAAACCAATCACCATCGGCACCACAATGGTCGACAGGTAATAACGCGAGATATAACCACCACCCAGATGCACATACAGATCAAAGGCCACGCTGCGATGCTCAACCTCTTCCGCACCATGCCAGCGCAACAGATCAAGCAGCACCGGATCCGCGCCAACTTCATCCCATTTGGTATTGTCCAGCGCATAATTGCCGAGCACACAGGTCATGTGCTCGACTGCAGCGATGATGCCAAGACGAAACACCAGCCAGCGCTTCTCCAGCAACTTTGGTGTCTTGATACCCAACGGATTGTCCGCCAGCAGATCTTCAAACAGCCACTCCATGATCCGCGTATTACGCTCGGTCTCAATGCCATGCGCCTTCAGATATTCGGCAATGGCACCACCATGAGCACGCGCATGCATGGCTTCCTGACGGATAAACATCTGAATATCGTCACGTAACTTGGGGTCGGTCACATAGGGCAGCGCCTTGTTGTACAGACGACAAAACCAGAATTCGCCCGCTGGCAAGATCATGTTGATTTCGTTAATGAAGTGGCTGGCAAAGGGTTGCCCAGGAATCCACTCCAGCGGCGTTTCAGCCCAGTCAAACTGAACCTTGCGCGGAATCAGACGCCCCTCTGTATTAGAGACAGCAGACTTGTTCTTGAGCAATGGAATCACAGCCATGATGAGGCTCCTGTAGCAAAAGTGACGGGCTTAGCCCGCTGCATCCAACCGCGCCAAACGGCGTGACAATGATGGCAGGAAACGGCCCAGTAAACGACTACCAAAAGCCTCTGCCCCCACCAGCACTTCATCACGACGATTCTCGACCGCATCCAGAATCGCAGTCGCAATAGCCTCTGGTTTGAGATTGCGTTTCTGATAAAGCTTGCTGGCTTTGTCACGACGGCGTGCCTGCTCTTCATCACTGACACCCACAAACTGGGTGCGCTGCGTGATGCCGGTATTGGAAAATCCTGGACAAACCGTACTGACGTGAATGCCCTTGCCTGCCAACTCACCACGCAGGCAATCGCCCAACATCAGCACCGCCGCCTTGGAGGTGTTGTAGACCGACATGAAACGCGACGGCGTGAACGCTCCCATCGAAGCGACATTAACAATGTGACCCTTCTTGCCAGCCGCCAGCATCTGCTGCCCAAACAGACGCGAACCGCGAATCACACCCCAGAGGTTAACGTTGAGCACACGTTCCCAGTCCTGATCGCTGCTGTCAAAGAATGACCCGGCCATGCCCACACCCGCATTATTGACCACGATATCAGGCGCGCCCAGCTCATCACCAACCCAGGTCGCAAAAGCCTCCATTGCCTCGCCGCTACCCACATCGACCTGACGCGCATAGGCATCCGTACCAAGCAAGGTCGCCAGCTCGACAGTACGCTCGGCAGCCTCTGCATTAATATCAGCCACCACCACACTGGCACCACGCTCGGCAAACATCAGCGCCGTTTCACGACCAAAACCGGCGCCTGCCCCTGTCACCACTACCAGCTGCCCGGCATAAGGCTTGCCACTCTGACGAGCATAATGACGAGCACGCATCAGCGCCTTGGTCTCGTTGCCGCTCTCGACAAAATTAATAAATTCGGCTGCCCAATCAGCGACCAGTTGTGGATGGCTGACCTGCAACCAATGCCCTGCATCGGTATCACGACGCCAGAGATTAGGCGCCCACTGCGGCAGGTCATCCCAGATTTCAGGAATCATGAAATGATCGCCCTTGGGGAAAATCAGCTGCACGGGAATATCGGTACGACGCTCACTGGGATTCAGCACACGATTGGTAACATTGGCGCGGTAAAGATTCACCCCGACACTGCCATCTTTGGCCTGACTGGCGCTGGCCTCAATCGAGGTGCCTTCAATTTTTTCCAGGATGGTCGGCCACAACTTGTCGAGACCAAGTTTCCAGGCACTGGGAGCCAACACGGGTAAATGAAACACACCGATATACCAGGAATGTGCCGCCTGACGAGCAATTGCCGCCAGATCCTCAGGGACACCACTTTTCAGGCGCTGTGCCAGCCAGAAACCGGCATGATCCAGACTAGGGCCGGAAATGGTGGTGTAAGACGCAATGCGACCTTTCATACGCGAAGTGGTCACGGCCTCCCAGCTCTGAATCGAACCCCAGTCATGCGCCACCAGATGTACCGGACGCCCTGGGCAAACTGCATCAACCACAGCCGCCAGATCATTCACCAAATGCTGCAAATCAAAGGCAGCCGTGTGATCAGGCTGAGTCGAACGGCCTGCACCACGCACATCATAGGCCACCACGAAAAAGTGATTGGCGAGTAGCTGGGCAGTCTGACGCCAGACACTGGCAGCATCAGGATAACCATGCACAAGCACCACCGTAGGCTTGTCGCTACCCGCCTCCGGTGACTCGCCCCAGGTATAAACGGCAAGGTCAATATTGTCTGATCGCACAATCTGGTCAGGGGTCATCATCATCTCCTCAAGCCGTGGCCAACGCTTCGGCCTGCCACAAACCACGCTGCTGCCAGCGCTTCACATGTGGTACTTCCTCGTCGAGCCAGAAGGCATCATCTTCGGTAATCACCAGCAGCTCTTCCCATTTGGCACCCACATCGCGGAAACCCAAATGCGGCTCAACTGCCCATAAGCCCGGAGTCGGTGGATGATCTGAACTCTTGCTGCTATTCCAGATTGGCGACCAACCCTCACTACCGCCCTTAAAGCGATCCTTGAGCAGTTCAGTGACATTGCGCACGCCAAAGTTGGCAATGCTGAGATGGCTTTTCTTGCCATCATCTTTCAGCTTCTCGACACGATGCGCCAGGGTCTCGAAAGGATACGCCTTATGCCGTGGGTCATAACCATGCTGAGCACAAAGCGCATCAACCGCCTGACTGATTTCGGCCAATGGACGGCGCTGCTTGGCCATGCTCAAAATCAGGCGACGATAATCCGCCAGATCATCCATGAGCTTATCGAGCAATGGGTTTTTGCCGAGCACACCGCAATAGCCAATATCGGCGGTGTAACCATGCAAGGTGGGTGCGCAATCGAGAATAAACGGCATGCCTTCTTCAAGACGACGCAGGCCGGGATAGAAGGCTGGATTGAAACCACCCAGATGCTTGAAGCCAATAAAACCACGGAAAGCGGTACGGTCACCGAACCAGGCAAAAGGCTGGTGAAACCAGTCATCAACACCATGATCCAGCAGCCAGGCTTTTTGTAATGCAGCAGCCTCGCGCTCGGTCATGCCAGGTTGTAATTCACCCGCAATGGTTTCAGCACATTGATAGGCTAAACGCTGGACGGTACGAAAGTGATCAAGGTCTTCGGCAGTGAGCCGGGAGCCGGTGGTAGTCATGCTTCATCTCCTAAACAATGTTACATTGAACGCTGTTAAGATTAAAAGTCAATCGCCAAACCGATCAGTCCCGCACCCCGGGGGATGACCGGTCAGTACCAGCACTTAACCCATGTCTTGCTATTCACGACGCAAAATGAAGAAAAACGGCTTTGCCATGCCTTTTAAGTCCATCACACCAAATACAGTATTGTCATCAACCTTGCGAAACACATCATTGATAGGCAATTGATCATAGATCATGGTGGCACTGGACTTCCCACGATACTCCGTCATTCGCAACCGAGCACGTGATTTAGTCGTGGCCATCAAAGGCACGAACAGTTGAAACATACGCCCTACCGCCTCTGTTTTCAGCATTGATACGCGGTCACCCAAACCAAGTGACAACCCCATAAACGCCGGGTTGAGAGAAGCAAAACCACCGCCAAGCCTGGAAAACACCAAGGGATGTACCGCCTCCGTACTTTCAAAGCGCTTGCCATACCAGTTATAGGCTTCCAGCAAACCATCCATCGGGTGGTCAGTCTCAAAACCTTCGCCTTTCCAGGATCCCAGCATGAAATCAACCGGTACCGGCTCCAGCGCATCAAACAGCGCAAGCGCCTGCTCAGTGGTCGCACTCCCCATGCCAATTAATTCATTCACGTTCATTGATGACCTCCTACTGACTTTTAAACATCATCTGAATTCGAACGCGAATATAGAACGATTTAATGCGACACAAGCGACAAAATAGACGCTTTGCAACACATTCACAAAGACGGGAGTGGTGGCCTGATGTCTGCTACATCACGCTCACCACATACCCCGAGAGACAAGGCCGGCACTAGCGGCCAACAACTTTTTAACCCAGCAAATCCTTGGGAATATTGCCGCCGTTATCAGCAAGCTTCTGCAAAACGGTTTTGTGCAGCCACATATTCATCTGGGCTGAATCAGCCAGCTTGTCCGCTGGACATCCCAGCTCGGCAGCCAGTTCCTTACGTGCCGTAAGGCTGCTATCGAGATCCAGTAACTTCAGCAAATCCACAATAGATGTTTTCCAATTGAGTTTTTGCGTATTGGCAGCAGCCAGACCTTCCAGCTTGGCCACCACATCAACCACTGGAATAGCATCAATTGCTGCGGCCACAGCAGCGACAGGAGCAGCGGCGGCTGCCGGAGCAGAAGCGGCCTTTGCTGCCGGAGCTGCCTTTGCTTCAGAGCGATTAACACCCAATTTACTGAGAATATTGCTGAACAGGCTCATATGAATTCCTTTTTACTTGAGATGATCTACGGGAATCTAAAAAATAGCCTACTTCATTCGGTTAAACCAGTGATATCACTACCTGGCAATACAGGCAGCATCAGGCGCGAAGGGGTATCCCCGCCCAGTGATACAAAATTTAGTCCGGGTGCTGGCAACATATAAGTCGCTGCCCCCGTCAAATAAAGCCGCAGGCGATGTCCTGCCTGAAACCGGTTACCGATTGGCCAGAACTCAACATGATACTCACGTGTCTGACCCGGCAACGCATACGTCTTCGCACTGAAATCATTGTATGGCTGCACTATGTCGCCATTGGTATCACGCAGGGTGCGCTCTTCCAGGATATGAGGATAGCTTGTACGCAAACGACCCGATGCCACAGGGTATGCGCTACCATCCGGCCACACATCCGCCAGAACAGCCTGGATATCCCCTTCCGGCAATAACGTAGACAAAAAGACATTCAAACTGGCCGGGCCAACAACATCAACATCCTGCGTCAATGGCGGTGTTGTATAAGTCAGCGACAATGGCTCCATCACACCCAGCTGAGTCAGAAAAGGCAGCACCTTGAACAGCATATTGCCACCGCCAGCACTCAGCAGCGCCGTGGTATACGGATCAGTAGCTGTAGGTAACGACGTCAATGCCGGATAGCCTTGTCTGGTGACAACGTCAGGTGCCGACAGCGCCAACAGACCATCATTGATTGACCGTGCTCCGCCACCACGCTCGGCACTCAGGTATAGCGACTGCCAACGCGTGCCAGGCACAGGCCAGTCACTTGCATCAATTTGCGTAAGCTGCCCATCCATCAGCGCGTCATAACTGCCATGACCAACCAGCATCTGCACTCTGGGCTCCTGCTCGATGCCATTGTTGATACCTAGCAAATAACGATCAAACCAGCGACGATATTCCGGAAATGGCCCTGGTGTACCACCGGGAAATCCATCATGCGCACCAAACACACGCAGATGTACTTGCACGCCTGCATCACGCAGCATTTTGTAACTCTCGAACGGGCCACGTGACTCAACATCATAAAAACCCGTATCCACCAATACCGGAAAGGCATTAGGCCCCGGACGCTGGGTACGGTCTTGCCAATAGGCATCCTCTGAAGGATGAAACAGCAATACGTTAGGCGCCATATCCAGCAATATGCCCAGGCCCGCCTGCATCAGATCCAATGGCAACGGATTCTTTGTCATGCGATCAGGAAAACTCGCCAATAATGGCAGTCCAACCATGGCGCCTACACCCACAGCAGGCACCAGATTAGGCATCCCACCCGGATATAACAGATCACGATAAAGATCATTGGTGCCGGCCATCAATGCGGCTGCATCCACACAGGCCAACGGCAAATGCATGGCGTTATAAATGGCAATGGCGCTGGCCGAAAACCCATACAAGCCAATGTGGCCATTGCTCCACGGCTGCTCACAGGCCCATGCCAGAAACTCGGCTACATCGAGTTGATCACGAGGCCCGACAGCACTCCAGACACCCTGGCTAGAGCCTGTTCCGCGAGCATGCACAAAGACATGATTATAGTCTGGGCCAAAATCCGGCACGGCTGACGTCAGCCCATACGGGCTGAACTCCACAATTAATGGCCGTGCTTCAAGCTCACCTGCGGCGGTGATAATGGCATTAATTTCCACACCATCACTGGCCTGAAACGCGACCGTTTGCTGAGTTCGCTCCGCTTCTGGCTCCGAAATGTCAGACTCAATATCAGTGATTACTTCAGGCAAAACCTCTGGCGCGACTGCTGCCACATCACGCTCACCACACGCGCCAAGAGCGATGCCCACCACAACAGCCAGCAAAAAATTCTGGATATTCACAAGCACCTCCTACCCTGATCTCAGCCTAAAAGCGCTTGTTGATCTGCAGACCCAGAATATGGGCATGGCTGTCGTAGAAGCGGGCACGGAATGTCCCGCCATCCGCCGTACACTCACTGGGGCCTTGTGTTGGAGAATCTTCGTAGTAGGTTCCTGTGCAACGCTCATGGTAATTAGCATCGCCGGGCAGGATGTAGAGATAGCTATAGGCCAGATCAATGGAGGTATTTTTGTCCCACTGATAACCCAGACCCAGTGAAGTCATCCAGCGGTCATTATCGGCCAGACCAGGATGTCGGTTGGCGGGGCCGGATACCGGCGTTTGATCAAACTGAAGCCCGGTGCGCAAGGTCAGCTTGTCATTCCAGTGATAATTGAGACCAACCGCCATAGTGAAACTGTCACGCCAGTTTTGCGCCAACCGGATAGGGCCCTGCTTGGTATCTGTTTTCTGATCCGGCAGTTCAATATCCAGACTTTTAACCACCGAGGTCTTGTTAAAGGTGTAATTGAGCATCAAATCCAGCTTGTCCGTCAGTGACGTAAAGAAGCCGACATTCAATTTGGCGGGAATAGTGAACACCAGCCGTGCATCCGTATCGGGTCGATAATAGGTTTCCAGCAGCTCGGCAACATCACCCACAACAACACCGCCCAAGGTGCCGGTTTTCAAATTGGAAAAGTCCCAGTCCAGCTCACCCTTCATGCGTATGGCTGACTCTGAACGATACGAAATACCCAAACGCGTGCTATCGCTGAACTGATACATATAACCCAGGTTCCAGCCATAACCTGCACCATAGGTTTCCACCTTGGCCGATGAAGTGCTGTCTGGATCCACAAAATGAGTGTTACTCAGCACCGGATCAAGCGCGCTGCTGATTTGCTCCGGCAAGGGCAAACCCCCACCCGAAAACAGCGGTATCAGCGCCTCTTTCACTGCATTTGGCACAATCGCTGCTAACTGCTCCAACACAGGAGCCACGGCTCCAGTAGGCAATACACCATCTGTCAGATGGCCATTCACCTGCTCCAGCAAACCCGCATTGGCATTAATAATTGACTTGAACAAATACGGCGCTACCTTGTTCACATCGATGGGCTTTCTGAATTTGGCATGCCCCAACACTGCCGACACACCCATGCCCACACTATGTTTGTCATCCAGGCGAATCGATAACGACGGATTGATATTGACCGTTTCAATAGCCGCACTATCAATGAAATAACGCCCAAACCAGTCGGACTTGTAATTCAGATTGCCGCCACCTGGCGAAAACACACCAATCCCCACCGTGACCGTGTCATTGACGGGCCTGGAAGCAAAAAAGGCAGCCACCGGCAAGATAGCCGGAAAAATACCACGCGGTTGCGGCACGACCGCTGGCATCGCCGGATCAGGATGGGTCGCACTCATGCAGTCATACACGCTGCAATCCGCCGTCGGGCCCGTGTCTGGTGCCTGCCCCATCTCCTGCACACGGGTCGTGCCGGTATCCTTGACTCGTGTAGAGGCCGCAATCAGGGCAAATGGCTGGGACACCTGTGTCCCGCGCAAACGCGCCATCCCTGCCGGATTATAGAAAATGACACTGGGGTCATTAGCCTCGGCCGAGTTGGCATTGGACGTGCCCTGACTACTGACGGCAATCACCGGCACCTCGGCACCAGCCGCCAGCGCCAGTGCAGGCATGGCCAACACAAGCGTCAACACACAATGGGAAAAGCAGCGTGAACAGAACATAACCAGATCCCTTATTTTTATTGGATTTAGATTGGTTTTTTTGGTGGTGGCCTACTTAAGGCTTGAGACGCCGTTGCAACTCGCTGTTAAGCAGGCGCATCACCCACTCATACGGCAGCGCAAACTTCCTCTGGAACCAGTAGCCGACACGGATATCCAGTGAGGTAAAAACCATATAGCGATTGGCTTTAATGCCACGCAAAATGGCTTTTGCTGCCTGTTCAGGCTTGATGGCATGACGCTGGAAATGCTTGACGGTGGCCTGTACTTTCGGACTGTCTCGATCCACTCCAATAATTTCCACTGTGCCCACCAGCGGTGTATTAACCGCTCCCGGACACACCAGACTGACGCCGATACCGTGCTGTCTCAGATCAAATCGCAGCACTTCGGAAATGCCGCGCAGACCAAACTTGCTGGCACTGTAGGCAGCATGCCATGGCAGCCCAAACAGCCCCGCCGCCGATGACACATTCACCACATGACCCCCTCGACCTGCCTTGATCATGGCAGGCACAAAGGTTTCCAGAATATGAATGGGCCCCATCAGATTGACTTCAATCACCTTGCGCCAGTGCTCATGCTGCAGCTGATCAATGCTGCCCCAGATAGAAACACCGGCAATATTCATCAGCACATCCATGCTGCCGTATTGCGTGTGAATGGTTTCAGCAAAACCCCGCACGGCATCTATATCGGCGATATCAAATGCCTGAAAGAAAGCGACATGTCCCTGTTCAGCACGAATTTCGGCCACCACATCAATCAGCTTGTCCTGCATGCGATCAGTCAGAAACAACTCTGCACCTTCACGTGCCGCCGCTATTGCCGTTGCACGACCAATCCCGCTGGCGGCACCGGTAATCAGACATTTTTTATTTTTCAGGCTGGTTATACGCATATTGAGAGCAACGCCCCTTGGTCGGAAAATGAACAGATGCCCACATCTTGCACTGGACGACCAAAGCCGCCTGTAGCCAAATAAGTCAGATTGGGTACCAAAAAGAGACAGGCGAGATTCAACAACCATTGATATGGCAAGATGCATCATCAGCAGGTCAGACAAGTAAAAAGTGGATAAGCCATGACCAACACAACGGACAAGCCGATATCGGAGTGGATATCGGCCCGCCACGTACAACACCTGGTAACCGCAGGGGACAGTATCTCCCTGCCTATGGATCTGCTGCTGAATGAAGTTGGCCTGAAGCGATCTGCCTTTGCCGATGTCGACAGCCAGATTCCCATCAGTTATCTGGAAGATTTACTGGTTGCGTCCACGCCTTATTTTTCCGACCCGCTCATGGGGTTGCATCTGGCGCAGCACGTACAACCCGCCACCTTTGGTGCCATTGGCTATATTGCTCAGGCCTGTCCGCATTTTTCGGACGTACTGGCCATACTGCCTCGCTTCAATGGCCTGCTAAGTGATATTGGTCATAGCTCAGTAAAATTCGCGCCTGGCACCGTCAGCGTGCATTGGCAATGCCTGGCGGGTGGCCCGATTTTTCGTCGTCATGCCAGCGAATATACCTTCGGTGCATTTGTTGTGCTGGCGCATCTACTCATGCCGGAACAGAAGCTGTTATTTACCTCGGTGCAATTCACTCACGAAGCTCCCAAAGACAGCAAGCTGCTGCGAGATTATCTGGCAATATTTCAATGCCCGGTCTATTTCTCTCAGCCCCACACCAGCATCACCATGCCGGTCAGTGTGCTGAAGGCGCCACTACGTCATGGCGACACCTTCATGAAAGACATGCTGGAGCGACACGCGCTGCAACAACTGCAACAGCGCAGTCAGCAGCGCTCATTGCTGGATGATGTGCGCCAGCTCATCAGTGTCATGCTGCACGAGCAATTGCCCGATAAAGACCGAGTGGCTGCTCAGTTGGGCATGAGTGGTCGCAGTCTGCATCGCAAACTGCAAAACCTGGGTTATAGCTATCGTGACCTGCTGGATGAAGTGCGCCTGACCACTGCGTTCAAATTACTGGATAACCAGACCCTGCCGCTGGCCGAAATTTCTGACTCACTGGGATTCAGCACGCGGCAGGCATTCATGCGCTGGTTTAAACAGCACACCCATGAAACCACCAGTGAGTATCGACTGCGCAAAACTCAACAACCGGAGTAAGCCATATGTCCACAGACCTGTTACAACCCGAACAGGGTTGGTCAAACGTGACCAACTCACGGCTGCAACCGCCAGCACCATCCCAGCGAGGCATGACCTTTCGCGCCGTATCAGCACTATCGCGTTTCTTCGGACGTAGTCAGGTGCCCGATATTTTCACCGTCATGCACATCAACCCAAGCCTGTTCTGGCCATGGCTACTGTTTGCCTCGCGCCTGATGCCATATGGCCGCCTGAGCGGACGTGAGCGCGAACAGCTGATTTTGCGCACGGCATGGAATTGCCGTAGTCGTTATGAATGGGGTCAACATGTTGAACTGGCACTGAGAGCAGGCGTGACTGATGAAGAAATTATCGCGCTGACACGTGACACAGAAACCATGACAAACACGCATACACAGGCGCTGATGCAGGCTTGTGATGAGCTATGTGCAGACAATCAGGTCACGGATGCTACTTGGGTGGTATTGGCAGAAAAGTACACCGAGAAATACCTGATCGAGATCATGCTGCTGGTGGGGCATTACCGGATGATTGCGGGTTTTCTTAACAGCAGTGGCCTGCAACTGGAGCCGACTATTGAGACGGTTTTGCAGGAGTTTCATCAGCGGGTGGCAGTGATACTTAATGCACAAACCACACCCGGCTAATACCGGATGTGGTCGCACATAACTCAAGATCAGCGTACGTAGTTGAAATAACCGCTGGCGGGTACATGTTGACGCGTTTGCTTGTCAAACAAGATAGCGCGAAAACTACCGGCAGCTGCATCAACGATGCCATTGGCCCTCTGGTCAAAACTGTCCAGCGTAATTTCACAACGTCCGCCAGGGTTAGAAGCAAAGTCCGTGGCAACTCCAAAGCTGGAGACTGGTGTACTACTGAGATTCACCATAATGCTCTGTGCAGCAGGAGCATCTGAGTCATTTTCGGTAATACAGTTGTATGACGTGTCAGTAGACAGCGGCCCAGGCCCAACACCAACTGTGCTACCAAAGTTAATCTCCCAGGTAGCCCGCACAATGTTACCGGCCTGCTCACGAAATGACACTCCGCCCACACTTTGAAGCGTTTGTTGGAAGTTCGGCGTATCTCCATCTAGGCGATAACTGGTGCCGTTGATACTGCCGCTGACACCATTGCCATTGATAGCCGTCTTATGAGAAGCATCAGGAGCTGATGGCAATGTCACATCCACAAACGACACCTCTACGACATCACCTCGCGCAATCACATTATTCTGTGTGCGCCGCACCAAGCGATACATGATATCCCTCAGATTGCCATCAGCATCCAAAAACAGCGTGACGTAATCATAATGATCAATTGCATCATTATCATCGACATGCACATCAACATAAACGCGCAACGCCCACAACTCGACATCTGCTGGAGGAATAGTCAGCACTTGTCCAGCACTCGGATAGGGGCGATACAGCGGCGTGACTCGCTTGATCTGGGCAGCGGTCACTGATGGGCCAGCACCACCGCCAAAGTTCATGGCACCATCATTGGCAATGGTCAGTGAAGTCCACTCAACTGGATTCTCACGGTAGTCATGCTTGCGGGTATAAGTGCCTGCCAGTGCTTTAAGTGCCGCCATTGGATCTGTACGACCAGCCACTTCAGCTGGTGTCAGCACCTTGAAATCAATGTTACAACTAGGCGTCAAACCCGCTACACCAGCCGTCACACGCTGCAGCTTACCTTCGGCATCAACACCCAGATAAAAGCCAAAATAGGTACCGGCAGCGTAAACCGCTCCAGCCATATCACGACCGTCATACTGGAAAGTTGTCAAATTATCCGTGGAATAAATATTAGAGTTCTCGTCACGACGAACAATCACTGCATTCGGTGCATTAGGATCCACTTCCAGGAACTTGCTGCTGTCTTGCTTGTTACTGACACGAATCTTGCCATCTGCCGTAATGGTCAACACCGCCTCTGCCGGATCCAGCTGAGGATTATCCGTGTACTGCTCACCTGTTCCTAACCCTAACGGGGTAGGGCAAAACTCATAAAGCTGAGTACGTATGCCATACGCAGTATCCTCACCAGTCGCAGGATAGCTGCCGGTAGATTGATAACTTAACAACTGACGTGTACCAGCCCAGCTCTTCACCATATTGATGATGCCCGCCTTGTCATTCGGCAGTTCGGTGACTGGCTCGGTAGGCCCTTCTGGCTCAGTCCCACCTGTGCCAATCAGCGCACGAGTAGTTCCGCCCTGTCCATCATCATGAATAATTTCAACCACACTCAAAGCATCATCCAGATAAACACGGACGCGCTCATCACTATCACTGGCACCATAATTCACAGCCACACGACGATCATGAGCCACTGTTTTACGATCATAAATTGCCACAATCTGGCCAACTGTGAAGCTGATACCTGTGTCGTAATCTATATCACCGTTAAGGTGAATAATGATGGTGCCACGGGCATGGTCACGGGTCGCAGTGCCACGAGCACTCGGATCTGCTGTGCCTTTGCCACTAACCGTATAGGTACCCGCATAATCAGTCAGTACGGTAATGTTGGAGGGCGCTTCAGGGTCAGTTGGAGTTCCAGTAGCTGGGGCCTCTGGCAATACCAATTCGCCATTAACAGCCTGCTCACGCAGATCCTCATAATCCCCATTCGTGCTTTCACGCAAGGCTTCCAGCAGGTCATCATAGGGATCACCCTGTGTTGGCTTGAAGCTGGCATTGAGTGGAGCAAAATTACTGATTCTGCTCAGGTCATAACCTGCATCACTCAACGCTTCAAACAAGGTATCTGTAGCCGCCTCAACATCAAGTACATCACCTTCACCAAAGTCGTCAAACCAAGCGGCCGGATCACCAGCCGCCAGCGCCATAATCAAATCAGTGAATGGTGTGATGTTAACGTCACCCGTAGTACTGTCAGCATAGCTATAAAGATCGGGCACTGGATTGCCACCGGCAGTACCACCACTCAGCTTGAGTGCACATGGTGGTGCACTGGATGGCACATTGCTGATACGCCAAACACCATTGGCATTGGTTAAGTTTGCAGATGTATACAGTTTGTCATCAGCACAATTGGCCGTCACCGTACCACCAACAACAGGCGCACCGACAGCAGCAACACCACTGAGGTTACTGGAGCCTCCCCCGCCGCCGCCTCCACAAGCCGCGAACAGAAGCGCTATAGGTACCACTAGGATAAAACGGAAATAAAGGGACATGATTGCACTCCATTTGCAAGACAATGCGTATGAAATATAACCACATCAATATAGACCAAAGCCTAGTCCACTCACCCCCCCCGAATCGGGGGGGGGTATTACATCAGATCGGCTGCTGAGTAAGACCTAATGCTTATGATCTGCCAAGATGCTGCGCCAGCATACGGTGACGATGTGCAAAAAAAGCGCTAACCATTTTGCTCGTCAACCAACCCGCCAGCCTTGGCTCAAAGGTAAGCTCATCAGTCAGAATACAGCCCGTTGACGCAGAGATAATGCGACGCTCATGTCGCCACGAACGCATGGAGCCCATGGGCGACTGCTCCACAAAACCCACGCCCTCCTCCAGGCTTTCCAGTGTCAGATCAGAGTAGTCAAAAGGAATCACACCGAATAATTTAATCCAGCTTCTGAACAATGGCTGGCCAGAAGTCACCGTCACCGAACCCAAATCAGTGACCCCGGCAGGCACCGACATCTGCATATACGGTGCCATTTCCTTGGCAATGCCATCAAAGGAAGTGATCCATGACCAGACCTGCTCGGAGGAGGCTGCCAGATGTGTTGAGAACTTCAGGTGGTATGACATTGCTCGGCTCAGCCCAATAAAATTTGACGATACAGCGCGCCAAACTCTCGCGCCGCTTCTGCATTAAACTGAGCCTTGCGATAACGCAAAGTCAGGAACATACGATCTTCCATCGAGGCCGCACCAACGGACACACCAATCGGCATCGAGGCAGGTGGTGAGAAATAGATTTCAGCCACCTTACCCGCGTCACCCACATCAGGACTGGCCGCCAGCCGTCCCAGATTAGACAGCACCGTAGACTCCACTGTGGCCTTGCCAAACAGTGGCATGAACTCGCGCAACCGCGCCTTGATAATCGCCGGAAACAGCTTGGGCACTTCCAGCACGTCAATCAATACACCCGCAGCACCCGCTTCCTTCAATTCAGTGGTCATCTGGCAAACTTCATGTGTAGTCGCTGACAGATCGCTCAACTGATCAGCACTCACCGACACTGAAACATAAGATGAGAAATTGGTAACCACCTCGAACCACCAGGCTTCAGGCCGCAAATTGACCGGCATCATGATGGCAACGCGCTTGCAGTCACCACCATGCTGCGCATTCCACGCTTGAATAGTCAGCGCCAGCCCCGCCAGCAGCATATCATTAACCGTCGCTGGCTTCTCGCGTCGTGCCATGAATTGCTTGGTTTCTTCCGGTGAAAACGGCAACAGCTCGAAGGCATAACCCGGCACCTCATCCGGTTTGGGTGCAGAGACTCCCTTACGCTGCACACGAGCCGGTGCAACCGTACCTTTGCCTAATAACTCAAGCAGCATCTTGACGCGCTCCAGACGCTGTTTCCAGTTCAAAGAGCCCGCCAGCTTTTTCAGATCACGCACGCTTAACGGATCAAAGTCCGGCACCGGATCTGCTTCGCCAGCGTAATTCCGCAGAATAGACGTCATGATGCGGAACGTAGACAAGCCATCGCCCATGGCATGATGAACGTTCAACATCAGCCAGTCACCATCGGCATGGTGCACCAGATAGACCATAAAGCAGGGCGACAACGACAGCGGCACCTGAATGCTTTGCAAACGCGAACGCGCTTCGACCACCGCTGCATCATCAGCAGCATCAATAACTGTTAGCGGCACATAATCAGGCTCATCCGGAATTTCCCACCAATTGCGCAATGCATGTCCTTCGTAATAACGAATACGAGCACGTGCAATAGGGTGCGTCTGCATCGCAGCACGAATCGCAGTCGTCAGACGCGCCGCATCCATGCGCCCGGTCACACGAACTTCAACATGCACACTCAGAGTATCTGGACGACGCTCAAGGTTTAAAAAGGCACTTTCAAGATGGTTAAATTCCGTGGTTTGCATACATGACTCCATGTACTGTCTGTTTTTATTAATTATTATTTACTGGCACATCCACGTTTTAATACATCGGACCCTTGGGCCCGTCAAAACCAGAATATGTCACACCTGACAACAAGGCCATTTCACGATGCCAGGTGGCCAAATCATTTTTATTAAAATCACTCAGAGCACGATGACCACAGGCTCTGGCCATGACTTGCATCAGCTCAACCGAAGCATCAAAAAAGTTCTTTAATTGGGCTGCCGACTTGTCCACATTCAACCGTTGGCGCAAATCCGCCTTTTGGGTCGCAATGCCAGCCGGACAATTATTGGTATTACACATTCTGGCCGCGACACAGCCAATGGCCTGCATCGCACTGTTCGACAGGGCTATGCCATCGGCACCCAGCGCCATCGCTTTGACAAAATCAATCGGCACGCGCAAACCACCAGTAACGATCAGCGTGACACGACCACTGGCACCACGCTCATCCAGATAACGACGGGCGCGCGCCAACGCCGGAATAGTCGGCACACTGATATGGTTTCTGAAAATCTCAGGAGCCGCGCCTGTACCACCGCCACGACCATCAAGAATGATGTAGTCAGCACCGGCATCCAGCGCAAACTGAATATCCTTTTCAATATGGTTGGCACTGAGCTTAAAGCCAATCGGAATGCCGCCCGTAATCTCTCGCACCCGATCACCAAAGCGCCTGAAATCAGCCACCGTCACCAGATCCTTGAACGTCGGTGGAGACACCGCCGGTATGCCTTCGGGAATCCCTCGCACCAGTGATATTTTGCCTTTGTTCTTATTGCCCGGAAGATGGCCACCAGTGCCGGTTTTCGCACCCTGACCACCCTTGAAATGAAAAGCCTGAACCCGACTCAGCAACGCTTCCTGATAACCAAAACCAGCACTGGCCAACTCATAAAAATAACGGCTGTTGGCAGCCTGCTCTTCCGGCAACATACCGCCCTCACCCGAACAGATACCAGTGCCAGAAAGCTCCGCACCCTTTGCCAGTGCAATTTTGGCCTCTTCAGACAAAGCACCAAAGCTCATATCAGACACAAACAGCGGAATCTTCAGCACCAGTGGTTTTTTGGCTTCCGGGCCAATCACCAGCTCCGTGGCCACCGCTTCATCTTCAAACAGCGGCTTGGTCGCCATCTGAGCCACCATCAGCTGAATGTCATCCCAATGCGGCAATTCATGACGTGGCACGCCCATGGACACCATCGGGCCATGATGACCGAGCTTGCTCAATCCTTCTCTGGCCAACTGATGTATGAAAGCAACGGTAGGCTCTTCCGTCGTCGCCTTGGCCTCCGGCATTTCAGAACCTGAGGAAGACTGCACAGCAGTACCTTCACGGCCAATCTGATCTTTGCCAAATTGTTTATGAGTGCCATCGCAATAAGGGGCATTGCCTGTGTATTTGCACTGACACAAATAAGCCTCGCCATCCTCTTCTGCCACAAAGCGCTTGGGCGTCAAGTCAGTACCCGCATGCGAGCCATCACAAAAAGGCTGTCCCTTGGAACGGCCACAGACACAGAAGTAATACTCTTCGCCCTTGACCAGGGTTGTACGTACAGGCTTGTTGTCTGCAATAACGGGCTGGCTCATATATCTTTTCCTTTTCGCATTTCAGCAATGCGTACAATGACATAGGCAATCAGAGCAAATACAAAAAACACCAGCAACAACCAAGCGATACCCTGCAGGGTTTCGATAACCGTACGGTACAACTCAAGAATCCAGCGCTCGTTGGTCAGCTCAATAATTCGGGTGTCTTTGTCCCAGCTTTGCGGCGTAATGTATTTTTCCAGCTCGTAGATACGCACACCTGCCGACACACCCACCACCAGAATGGCAAATCGCAAGTACTGTAACCAGGCCGCACTGATGGCATCCGCCACAATGCGTCTAAGGATATTGTCGATGGGTTTGGTGAATGCTTTGGCAACAATCGCTGAAACTGCAAAAGCCAGAGCCAACGTTACCAGTAATAATGTCAGGAACATGGCAACCTCATTTCTTTTTGGGACGGAAGGCGCTTTCTCTTTTGGGAATTCTCCCGTCAAAATGCTGATCAGACACCCGCTGTCGATCTGCTTCACTTAGCTTATCAAGCTGTCTTGCTTCTACCAGACACACACTCAGCTCATCCAGTGCCTTGCAGCCCTGAGCAACCCTGGGATGATTCATGCCACCGACAAACGGACGGGAGAATATTCCCCGACAGACATTTCTCTCCTGCTGGGTACTCAGCCTGACGCCAAAATAATCCTCCACCCGCGTGCTCATTTCATAAAATGACGCCACGCTCAGCATTCTATCTTCCAGCTCTTCAACTCTGGCATTTAACCGGCCGGTAAAGAGGTAGTCCTGAATGGAGGTGACAGGAATATAAAAGTCGGCCTGTTTCAGATCATGCGCTCTGGAAGCCTTCATATTGGCCAGATCCTCCTGACAGCGCTTATTTGAGTCCTCAAACGTCGTCAACATGGTCTGAATATTGTGAAAACGCTTTCTGAGGGTCTCATCAGCGCTGTCTTTCAACAGGTAGGGATACAGCCGCAAATCGTCAACCGACACAATCAGTGCTGCCACCATCATCTGGGAATATATTTTTGGGGTGTCGGCATGGGCGCTACTGATAAAAGCCAGACTAATCAACAGTGTTTTTAATCGGATCATCAGGTCCCTCTTGATCTGGTTCTGCATCAATAACCCGTTCTATCACAGTCATTCACACAACGACGAGATAGCCACCACTAAAAGACTCAAAATAGCGTAGAATTTTTGCACTATTTTAGAGCAAGTAGACTTTATCTATGACGATCAGTATCGACGTACATCCACCCAGTTTGGCCTCATTTCTATCTCAAGTTCGCATGCGAGACCCAAATCAACCTGAATTCCTACAAGCAATACAAGAAGTAATGGGCAGCCTGTGGCCCTTCCTAGAACGTAATCCACACTATGCCAAAAACGGCCTGCTTGAACGACTCATCGAGCCAGAACGCATTATTCAATTCCGTGTCACCTGGGTAGATGACCAAGGCAAAGTCCAGATCAATCGTGCCTGGCGCGTACAACACAATTCTGCCATTGGCCCCTTCAAAGGCGGCATGCGCTTTCACCCATCAGTCAATTTATCCATTCTGAAGTTTTTGGGGTTTGAACAAACCCTGAAAAATGCATTAACCACGCTGCCAATGGGCGGCGGAAAAGGTGGTGCCGACTTCGACCCCAAAGGCAAAAGCAACGGCGAAGTCATGCGCTTTTGTCAGGCGCTGATGCTGGAGCTGTATCGTCATCTGGGCTCAAATACCGATATTCCTGCCGGAGATATCGGCGTCGGTGCTCGCGAAGTCGGCTTTATGGCAGGCATGATGAAAAAGCTGACCAACGATACCTCCTGCGTTTTTACCGGCAAAGGTATTGCTTATGGCGGCAGCCTGATTCGTCCCGAAGCCACCGGCTACGGCACAGTTTATTTTGCAGAAGAGATGCTGCACCGTATTGGCAAAAGCGTCAGTGATATGCGTGTCTCCATTTCCGGCTCGGGTAACGTCGCCCAATTTGCCGCCCTTAAAGCACTGGATATGGGCGCGCAGGTATTAACCCTATCCGACTCTGACGGCACGCTTTACCACCCGACCGGATTCACACAAGAACAGATTTTTGCGGTCATGGAACTGAAAAATGAGCGCCGAGGCAGACTGTCCGAATTTGCCGAAGAACACAAATTAACATTTGAGGCCGGTCGTCGCCCTTGGCATATTCCAACCGATATCGCCCTGCCTTGCGCCACCCAAAATGAGCTTGATGAGCACGACGCCGCCACCCTGATTGCCAATGGCGTACAGTGTGTGGCCGAAGGTGCCAACATGCCATCCACACTGGAGGCCGCCGAACTGTTCCTGAAGTCAGGCACACCATACGCTCCCAGCAAGGCCAGCAATGCCGGTGGTGTTGCTACGTCAGGACTGGAAATGACACAAAATGCCAATCGACTGTCATGGACTCATGGTGAAGTTGACGAACGACTGCATGCCATCATGCAAGCCATTCACAATAACTGTGTACGTCACGGCAAACGCGAAGATGGCACCGTAAACTATGTTGATGGCGCCAATATTGCCGGATTTGTCAAAGTGGCAGACGCCATGCTGGCACAGGGCATTTACTAAGATCGTGTCGTATCAACGTCCATTGCAGTCATTGTCGAACTGCAATGGACGCTTTGCCATTAATTCACAACCTGACAGCGCTTATTTGAGTCCTCAAACGTCGTCAACATGGTCTGAATATTGTGAAAACGCTTTCTGAGGGTCTCATCAGCGCTGTCTTTCAACAGGTAGGGATACAGCCGCAAATCGTCAACCGACACAATCAGTGCTGCCACCATCATCTGGGAATATATTTTTGGGGTGTCGGCATGGGCGCTACTGATAAAAGCCAGACTAATCAACAGTGTTTTTAATCGGATCATAAAGTCTCTCTTTTCACTGCTGATGAACCATGCACCCGAAGACAGGCCAACTGCAAGACAGACAACACGCCTGTGACCACAAGCAACGCAATAGAAACGGGTTGAATAAACTGCTCATGCCCCAGAACGAAAAAGGCCGAGTGCAATCCCAAGGTGAGAAACCCCAGAAAAGCGAGCAACTGATGTGCTTGCCGCAAACACCTGCCAGCAGTCACCACCTCACGCAGCGCCAGCAAGACCAACGCAATGATAGGAATATTAAGTATCAAATTAACCTGATTGCCACCGGGAATGTGAAACAACTCCCACTCATGCCAGAAAGCCGCATCAATTTGATGCGTGATCAGAACGGTGGCATTAGCCATGAAAACCCAGGGCAACCATGATGCTTTTATCATCGTGTTTATCTCCCGCTTGGCGGACTCAACCAGCGAACAACAATGAGAGTAACGGATAAAAACAATGCGTCATAATCCTGTTAGGCTCCCGTCTTAATTCAGCTAACTTTCAACTCATACCATCAGGAGAGCAATCATGAAATCACGTGCAGCAGTGGCCTTTGGTCCGGGTGAGCCCCTGAAGATTGTCGAAATTGACGTTGAGCCACCACGCCAAGGCGAGGTATTGATTCGAATTACGCACACAGGGGTTTGCCACACCGATGCCTTCACACTAAGCGGCGATGATCCCGAAGGTGTATTCCCCGCCGTGCTGGGACACGAAGGCGCAGGCATCGTGGTCAGTGTCGGTGAAGGCGTCACTTCGGTACAACCGGGCGATCACGTGATCCCGCTGTATACCGCCGAATGCCGCGAATGTGAGTTCTGCCAGTCCGGCAAAACCAATTTATGCGTGGCGGTGCGAGCCACACAAGGCAAGGGGCTGATGCCAGACGGCACCACTCGCTTCAGCTACAACGGCGAGCCGATTTATCACTACATGGGCTGCTCCACCTTCAGCGAATATACCGTGGTGGCCGAGGTTTCGCTGGCCAAGGTTAATCCGGAAGCCAACCCGGAACATGTCTGCCTGCTGGGTTGCGGCGTCACCACCGGCATTGGTGCAGTCCACAACACAGCAAAAGTACAGGCCGGTGACAGCGTCGCGGTATTTGGTTTGGGCGGTATCGGTCTGGCGGTAATTCAGGGTGCGCGTCAGGCAAAAGCAGGTCGCATCATTGCCATTGACACCAATCCATCAAAATTCGAATTAGCCAAACAATTTGGTGCCACCGACTGCGTGAATCCAAAGGACTATGACAAGCCCATTCAGGAAGTGATTGTGGGCATGACGCGCTGGGGTGTGGACCACTCGTTTGAATGCATCGGCAACGTCAATGTGATGCGTGCCGCACTGGAATGTGCACATCGGGGCTGGGGACAATCCGTGATTATCGGCGTGGCCGGTGCTGGACAGGAAATTTCCACCCGTCCGTTTCAGCTAGTCACGGGCCGTCGCTGGCTAGGCACTGCATTTGGTGGTGTGAAAGGACGCAGCCAGTTACCCGGCATGGTGGAAGACGCCATGAGCGGCAAGATCGAACTGGCACCGTTCGTGACACACACCATGCCGCTGGATCAGATCAACAACGCCTTCGACCTGATGCATGAAGGCAAGTCCATTCGCAGCGTGATTCACTTCGGGGAGCAATGATTTTGGACGGCATGACCTTGAATATGCAGCGCGTTGAGCAACACGGCAGTTTTGGTGGTGTGCAGGAAGTATGGCAACACCGCTCTGACAGCTTGGGCTGCGAGATGAAATTTGCGGTGTATTTGCCGAAGGACGCGCAGCACAAAAAGCTGCCCGTTATCTACTGGCTGTCTGGCCTGACCTGCACCGAACAGAACTTCATCACCAAATCCGGCTTTCAACGCGCCGCCGCAGAACATCAGGTCATCATTGTGGCGCCAGACACCAGTCCACGCGGCGACCATGTGTCCAATGACGCCGCCTATGACCTGGGACAAGGCGCCGGTTTTTATGTGAATGCCACCCAAGCTCCTTGGGCAGAACATTTCCGCATGTACGACTACATCAGCCGTGAATTGCCAGCACTGGTACGCGAGCATTTTCCAGTGACGGACAAAGCCAGCATCATGGGGCACTCCATGGGTGGTCACGGCGCACTGATCTGCGCATTGAAAAACCCCGGCATGTTCCAGTCGGTTTCAGCCTTTTCACCGATTGTGGCTCCGTCACAAGTGCCCTGGGGCCAAAAAACACTCGGCGCTTATCTGGGTGATGATTACGACACATGGCAGTTATGGGACAGCGTGGCGCTGATTGCCAACGGTGCTCCACTGCCACCACTACGCGTAGATCAGGGATTGGCCGATGAGTTCTATCCAGACCAGCTCAAGACAGAGCTATTACAGGCAGCACTGAAGGCGCGTGATATTGAAGCCGCTGTTTTTCTGCACGAAGGTTACGACCACAGCTATTACTTCATTGCCAGCTTTATTGCCGAGCACATTGCATTTCACGCCAGACACCTGGCGTGATCAAGACTATTACGTTTGTGGTAATGCCAGTCCGGCCAGATAACTTCTAATCGTCAAACGCCCCAGCGATACGGGGTCATGCCATGGATAGGCGCTGACCGTAATCAGGTTTAGTGCCAATCCCTGCATCAGGCAAAACAGACCTTGGGCAATCTCGGTGACCTCCGCGCCAAGCAAGTCACCCTGCTCCTGTGCCTCCATGGCAACCTGGGCAAAAAGCTCAGAACGTTTAACAAAAGCAGTAGCCTCTACATAGAGTCGAGTCGCATCAGGTATCAGGTCTGCCTGCAAAAATACAAGACAAAAACGATCCGGATGCTCCAGCCAATACTCCAGATAACTTACGGCAAGCTGCTCCAGACGCGCACGCGGCGTGGCGGCCTCGATCTGCTCCAGACGGGTAAAAAGCTCCTCAAAGAACACATCCCACACCTGCCACAGGATTTCCTGCTTGTTGCTGAAGTAGCGATACAGCCACATCGGTGAACAACCCACCTCACTGGCGAGGTTACGCATGGAAACCGCTTCGACGCCATCACGCAAAAACAACTCGCGCGCTACCGCGACAATACGCTCCCGCATTTCGTTTTCGTGTACGGCGTCCTGACGTGGCCGACCTCGAGACTTGGCATCTGATTGCTTCATGTGTAATATTATATACGCGTATATGGAATATAGGAACCACCACGGATTATAGCAGGCCCAACGCACATCACGTTACCACCGTCCACCGGAGTCATGTCATGAATATCACGGAACCAGTCGATGTTTGCATCATTGGCGCCGGACTGGCCGGATTGCGCGCCGCCCAACAGCTCAGCAAACGTGGTCGAAGCGTACGCGTGCTGGAAGCACGTGACCGGGTTGGTGGCCGCACCACTGGCGGCATACTCTGTGGCAAGGCGGTGGATCTGGGCGGGCAATGGCTGGGTAATGGCCAGTCCTACGCCCTCACACTCTGTGAAGAACTGGGACTTGAGCTCTACGAACAATACGCCGATGGTAAGCGCCTGCTGCACATCAACAACAAGCTACGCAGCTATCGCGGCACCGCTCCGCCCATATCACCGCCTGGCCTGCTGGACGCTGGCCAGGCCATCTGGCGTCTCAACAAGGCAGCGCAAGACATTGACACAGCCGCGCCCTGGACATCTCCAACAGCGGCATACTGGGACCGCATAACCGTGGATCAGTGGCTACAGCGCGGTATGTACACCCGCGATGCACACAGCCTGCTGACCGCCATCACCCGTGCTCTGTATACCAGCGAACCACACGAAGTATCCATGTTGTGCATGCTGACCTATATTGCATCAGCAGGAAGTATCGAAACACAAGTCGCAGTCACTGGCGGCGGCGCACAACGATTCAAGGTACATGGCGGCGCCTTCCAACTTTCGGAGCTACTGGCAGAACAACTGCCACAAGGCACGCTGATGCTGAACGCGCCAGTACACACGGTGGAGCAATCCGACACGGATGTGACCATCCACCATGCCCGTGGCGAAATTCGCGCCAGCCGTCTCATCGTCGCCCTACCCCCAGCACTGGCTGCACACATCAACTTTCAACCCGCACTGCCGTCAGCCCGCATACAGCTGCATACCCGTATGCCCATGGGTTCCGTGATCAAGGCGCTGATTGCTTACGAACGCCCATTCTGGCGCGAACAAGGACTATCCGGCGAAGTAGCCAGCGATCAACAGCCCTTCGGCCCCGTTGCCGACGCCACACCACCGGGCAGCCCACACGGCTTCCTGGTCGGCTTCTTCACCAGTGACCATGGCCGTGCATTGGCAGATGCCAGCATGGAGACACGCCGTGATGCCGCCGTGCAATCCCTGACACATTATTTCGGCAATCAGGCGGCCACACCCATCGGCTATATCGACAAGAGCTGGATTTCCGACCCCTGGAGTCTGGGTGGCTACGCAGGCATCACCGCACCCGGAGCGCTGACGACTTACGGCCACGCACTGCGCAAGTCCTGTGGCCGAATCCACTGGGCCGGTGCCGAAACCGCTACCCGCTGGGCTGGCTACATAGACGGTGCCATCTCATCCGGAGAGCGTGCGGCAAACGAAATCATGACCAGAGGCTAAGGTGGTGCAAGAGAGCAGACGAAGAAACTACTTTGCTGTGTTGTGCCTGATGTTATTAACCTGGATAAATGGAGGCAGCGTGTCTGCAAATACAAACTTACCATCTGATGCATTTATTAAAGGCTTTAAGCATGAGCAGGCCAATCGTGCCTTTGCAATGCGGTCAGCAGAACGGCTTTCAAAACGCCTCGAAGGAGATGTACAACATCCTTTCTGGCAGGCCTATCTGAGATTGGAACAATTTAATGCGCCTCGCTATCAAGCGGCGGCTTTAGCCTGGGATCTGGACTCAAACACTGGGTGGTGGCCCGAAGTTAAAGCCTGGGTCGTTGGCCTGGCGCCAAAGATACTCATGGAACCTGCACTTAAAATCACCCACACCAGTACCGTCCGTTATGTGGAAACACTGCGTGATCTACAACGAATCGGTCCCGCCGACTCACAAGATTTCCTGAACTACATGGTGGCTCAAGAAATACTGCAGGTGGAAATGATGGAGCTGGCCCTGCGAGGGGAATATGTAGAGATTGTGCGACGAGTGGATGATTTTATGCTTTATTTCAAGTGATCATCACCCCAGCGCCAGCGAGGTGGTTCCCCCTTGAACCAGCAAACAGCTACGAGTACAACCGATAGCCCGATGAGGCCAGCAAAAAATACCTGGCTATCATCGGAGGCTGGTGGATACAAAAAAGCCAGCAGTGCAATACCCACCACATAGGCAGCCAGCACACACCAGCCCTGCCAGCAGGAAGGCATACCCCAACCCCAGCCATAGCGCTTGGCGGGAAACCAGTATTGCTTGGTGTTGGTCATGGTATAGGCTCCGATGTTGCTGATTAACTCAAGACTGACTGTCTTTCAGTTATCTACCATACCCACATAACGTGGGTGTTTGGCGATCCTGTCTATCCATGCCCGAATAGCCGGAGATTGACCAAGATCAAAACCGCCCTCATGCGCGACATGCGAGTAGCCATACAAGCTGATATCAGCCGTTGATAAAGTGTTACCCGTCAAATAAGGGGAAGTCGCCAGCTGCTGCTCCATCACCGCCAACGCGCGATGACCACCGGCCTGCTTGGACTCATACTCCGCCTGCCGACTATCCGGCAGACCAAGATATTTGGCAATAAAACGCGCAACCGCCACATACGGCTCGTGGCTGTACTGCTCAAAAAATTGCCACTGCTGAACCTTGGCCAAATGGTACGCATCGGTAGGCAACAGCTCACTTCCGGCGGCCAGATAATTCAAGATAGCGTTGGACTCTGACAGATATCGCCCATCATCCAACGCTAAAAGCGGAATCTTTCCATTGGGATTTTTCGCCAGAAATTCAGCTGTTTTCGTGTCCCCAGCCAGAATATCTACAGACACCCACTCATGCTGAATGCTCAGGAGTGAACATAGGAGCTGTATTTTATAGCAGTTCCCTGAGCGGGCATCTCCGTAAATTTTCATGGGGACTCCTTTAAAAACTTAAAGTTTAGCACTTGAGATCAGGCAGCATCCCATCAGGGCCGCCACCAGCTTGCATAGCAAAGAAATACGTAGCCACCATAATCAACAAGCTATAAAAACTCACCAAAACTGTCACTAAAAAATATTTTAATAACAGGTCGGCGAGTAACCGTGTCTGTCGTGGCTACTCGCCCACCCACCCCCAAACCCCTTACAATGCACCCCCACCAAAACCCCAACACGAGCCACACCATGAGCGACCAGTCCAAGCCACGTCCGTTTACCGACCGCATCAAGACATTCATGCCTCGGACGTCGCCGCTCAACACTTCGCAAAAGCAGGGACTGGAGCAATTCGCCAGCACCTATCAACTGCACATGAGCAATGGCGCACTCGACCAGCAAGCGGTGTTTGGCCGAGTCGCACCGCTAACGCTGGAAATTGGTTTTGGTATGGGACAAAGCCTGATCGCGATGGCGCAGGCCAGCCCGGAGCGAGACTTTATTGGTATCGAAATCCACAAGCCTGGCATGGCACAGCTGTGCTTTGACGCAGGCACCAGTGGCCTGAGCAATCTGCGTTTTTATGGTGAAGATGCGGTGCAGGTCATGGAAACCGCCATTGCTGATGGCAGCATCGACACGGTGCAGTTGTTTTTCCCTGACCCCTGGCAAAAAGCTCGCCACCACAAGCGTCGTTTTGTGCGCCCCGATCTGATTGAGCTGGTGCGGCGCAAGTTACGTGTGGGTGGACGTTTTCACATGGCGACTGACTGGCAGCCTTATGCCGAATGGATGCTGGAGCATATGGAGGCAGCGCCCGGCTTCAGTAATACCCAGGCACCGGGTGAGTATTTCCCGCGTCCGGACTGGCGTCCGCTGACCAAGTTCGAACAGCGCGGCCATATTGCCGGACACGGGGTGTGGGACTTGATTTACACCCGCGTCAGTTAAGACTTGGGCTGGCAGCGCACGGGAGAGCGCTTGGTTTCAATTTCTTCCACCACGCCATTATCAATGTCCACTTCGACACAAGCGCCCACTACCAGTGGGCCGTCGTCTTCATCCAGATCGACATTGGCAGGCACATCAAAGCTGCGTCCACCAATCACCCAGACTCCTGCTTTGCCATCAGGACGGCTTTCAATAAAACCGTGAAAATCCTTGTCGGCCATTACTGGGGTCGATAACGCGACCAGTAAGGTCGCCATGCCAAGTACTGCTTTCATTACATAGACTCCGTGAGTTAACTCACAAATACAGTAGCCCTTAACACCCCATAGAACAACACAACAAAACCGCCGATTTCAGCCACGATCAACGCCCACATGGCGCTTGGCACCACCCACGCAGGCAGCACACCACGACCCAATACCGACGGTTTGCGCAACTGATTATCGGTGTCTTGCAGTGCCCCATGAATCATGTAAGACATGATGGCGCCAGCAAAAAATACCAGCGGAAACAGCACCGACCAGAACGCAACCGCCGCAGGCAAATCGGCAATGCGAGCAAAGTAGGCCAACAAAATAGCCGCAAAGCTGTACATCAATGAGGTGCGATGAGCGATATCCACATAAGGATGCGCCTGTGCATCAGGGCTTTTGCGCATTTGCAGGTACTTCCATATCCCGGTCAGCAATCCATTCAGGAAAAACACGCCAGCGGCCACAATGGCCAGACTTTCTGCTGCAGACATAACAACTCCCGATTCACCTAAATAGCTCACCAAACGGCTCGATGTGCTTCGACCACGCCATAACCCCGGACACGCTCTAGGCCATTGGCAGTTTGCACATTACCTTCAAAATGCCCAAACGGCTGAGTAAAGTCGCTGGTCAATATGCCCACATTCAAATGCTCTGCCCGCCGACCATCCGGCGTAAAGGTAATATCAATACGCTGATCCAGCGTGTAGATATGCCAGGGCTTCATCAGATCCTGCGGGTCGTAATCAAACACGGTTTGCGCCAGTGGAATAATTTCGTCACCCAGCCACAAGGCGTTTTCCATACCGTTCAAAAAGTGCGCCACCACATTAATAGCCACGCGCTGACCACACACGGTTTGACCATCCAGACTGGCCCAGTTCCACACCGTTTCGCGTGATGGATAACCACGGGTGTAATCCATGGATACGCCAGCAGTGAAACGATGGTTAGCCCCTTTGATGGTCAGGTTGACCTCGGCGTCCAGTCCGCACAATTTGTAGGTGTGATGAAACGGACGGCCAGGTGCTGCACTGACCACGCTCAGACCACGCGCATGATCCTTGACGTGCGCGCTGAGTTGCAGGGTTTTGCTGTCACAGGACAATAACCAGCCATCGCCTTCACGCACACATTGCCAGCGCTTGCCACCCTGACTCAACTGCCAGGGCTGACGCCAGTCGGCATGAAAGTCGTGGGCAAACCCCATCGGCAGGCGAATGTTTTCTTCAGTGAGCTGACCACTGCTGCGATCAAACACATAACAAAATGCCGTGGCCAGATAACCGGCATCGACAATGGCAAAACCCACGGCAAAACGTGGCGAAAAGAACCCGAAATAAACCCAGGTTTTACGCTGCCAGCGACGGCGGGCACGCAGACCCTGACCGTCCCAGGTGCTGGTATCCAGATTATGAATAAAACCAGCATAACGGCCATTGGCCGCTGGTCGGCCATCGGCCTGACACAAAGCAAACGGTGCAGCAGGTAACATGATGTGCTCCACACAAATTATCCGTTTGGCAGTTTAGCGCAGGACAACTTGTTCTGCTGCGACCGGCGCGTCACAATCGCTGACATTGTGTTGATCAGAATGTACTGGAGCATACAATGGTTGAGCTGAGCGCAAGCGAACAGGCCGCCACCAAACCCTTGGTGCGCACGCACTGGAGCGAGTGGGTTTTGCTGGTAATAGCGGTGATTTCCGTTGGCCTGCTGGCATGGGAAAGCTGGGGCACCGTCACCGAAGAGCAGCGTCGCAATATTATTCTGACCGACTACTCCATCTGTTTTTTATTCTTCTGCAACTTTCTCTGGCGCTGGCGTGATGACGGCTGGACTTATGGTTTTGTCTGGCGCAACTGGTATGACGTACTGGGCATGATTCCGGTATCCGACCCTGCCCTGCGCAGTTTCCGACTGATTCGTGTATTTATTTTGCTGGCACGTATCAGTGTGGCCACTGACCGTGTACTAGGTGAGGAGTTCACCTATCGTCTGCTCAGTCGCATCAAGCAAAAAGTGGTGAACAGCATTAGTGGTGCGGTGACGATAGCGGTGCTGGACGAGGTCGCCGATGTGCTGGTCAAAGGCACTTACACGCGCAACATTTCACGCTCACTCAGTCAAAATCAGGATCAGCTACGCGATATGGTGCGAGAAAAGCTGCGTGAAGACCCGAAAGCAGGTCGCTTCAAGCGACTACCTTTTTACGATGCCACGGTCGAAAACCTGACCGACACCGTGTTGCGAGTCACCGAAGAAGTGCTGATGGACCCTCGTACAGAAGCGCTAGTGGCTGATATGCTCAAGGAAAATATTCAGCAAATTCGCAGTGCGATTGCCGTGCAGGAACAACAAAAACATAAAGAGTAGCGACATGGATGCCTTAAGGCTGTTGCAGCAAGTTCCATTATTTGAAAGCGTTGAAGCCGATGCGCTGGCCGAGTTTGCACAACTGGCCGACAGTGTTCATCTGGCCAGCGGTGACTGCCTGTATAACGAAAACGACCCACCACGATATTTTTTCATTCTGGCCAGCGGACGCCTGCAAGCCAGCCACAAAGGTAAAATACTGGGCCACATCAGCCGCCTGGAAATAGTCGGTGAAATGGGTGTGCTGGCTGCCCAGGTGCGTAATGCCACCGTGCATGCCCTGCGTGACAGTGTGCTGCTGCGCTTCAAAGCCGCTGACATGATGATATTTCTGCGCCAGCATGCCGATGTCCTGCTCGCCTTGACGCGTCTGGTGATTGATCGCGGACGTGACTACCAGAACCTGCATCGCCCCAGCGCCACCCGCATATCCGGCACGCTGGCCATTGTGCCCGCCATATCGCATCTACCATCAGTGGTGATGGCCGAAATACTGACCGAATACCTGCGCGGCTGGCCGGTGACACGACTGATCACATCGGCCCATGTGGATAATCTGTTTGGTCCCGGCTTTGCACAAACGCCGCTGGATCACAGTGAAAACGATCAGCGTCTGCGCCGCTGGCTAAATGAGCTAGAAAACAAACACGCCTATCTGGTTTATGCCGGCGATAACGATCACGACAACTGGTCTTTGCGCTGCCTGAGACAGGCCGACCGCATTCTGGTATTGGGCGAGGCCAATGCCCCACCAGATGACGTGCCGGTGCTGGAAGCACTGCAAAAGAATGGACTGGTGACGCCAGTTGAACTGGTGCTGCTACGCCCCGAAGGTGATCCATCGCCTTATACCCATGCCTGGACCGAAGCTACCGGCGCACGGGCGCACTACTTTTTGCATCCGTGGTCCAAGCCCGAATTGTCAGCGCTGGCTCGACAACTATCAGGACGTGGCATTGGTCTGGTACTGGGTGGCGGCGGCGCACGCGGCTTTGCCCATATCGGCCTGATTCGGGCGCTGGAACAGCTGCAAATTCCAGTCGATGTGGTCGGTGGCACCAGCATGGGTGCATTCATTGGCGCACTGCTGGCCTGCGGTTTTGATAGTGTGGAAATGGAGCACATTGCGCACGAAACCTTTGTGGCACGCAATTATCTGAACGACTACACCATGCCACGGGTATCACTGATTCGCGGTGAGCGTTTTCACGACCGCCTGTGCACTATTTTTGGCAATCGCCGCATTGAAGACCTGCGTCGCAGCTATTACTGCATCTCGACCAATCTGACTACTGGCCATGCCGGTGTACATCGGCACGGCCCACTGGCCAGCTGGGTCGGTACCAGTATGTGTGTACCCGGCGTGGCACCACCCATTGCCTTTGAAGGTGACTTGCTATGTGACGGTGGCGTGGTGAACAACCTGCCCACCGATGTCATGCAAAATCTGGAACGTGGCCTGATCATTGCCTGCAATGTCAGTAATGACGGCGATATTCGTGCGCTGGGTGCAGGTCTGGGCGAGCCTGATCAGGCCGCGTTGCTGAACTGGAAAGGTAACGATCCAGCCCCCAGCCTGACCGAAATCCTGATGCGTACCGCCACGCTGACCAGCGACACCATCACCCAGCAGGCCTCCATTGAGCGCGCCGACGTCTATCTGCGCATGCCGATTGCCGACTTTGGCATGTTTGACTGGGAACAGATGGAGTTATTAATTCAGCGTGGTCACGAACATGCATTGTCCGTACTGACACCGTTACGTGACCGGCTGCTCAATAGTTCCGGAGAGTTTGCGCAATAGGCTCGCGGTTTCCTCGTCCAGCGAAGGCAAATAGCTTTCCATGATGTCGATGGCCTCCAGCTGTTTGGGCCTGGGCAGGCGCTTCACAATATCAAACACGGTATGCCATTGCGCCCGCAACAGCGCCGCATAGGCCACCCGCTCCAGGGTTTCTCGTGATAAACGTGCCAATGCCAAAGCAAGACCATCACGCGCTGACTCATCCATATGCGACACCAGTGACAGCATGGAGGGCCACTGCCGACAGGCATCGATCGCCAACAGAATACGATGCAACAGCTCCGGCTCACGCACCTCCGGCAACTTCACCACCTTGGCCTGAGCCTGCACGGACAAACTGGCTACCACCGGCACCAGGTCTTCCCACAAACCCTGCTCGTCAGCGGCCACAATCACCTGCGACAACACCTCGTCACCCAATGCCACCACACGCTCACCCAACGAACGCTTCAGCGCAAAACCGACATAGCTCAGCAATGCCAGCACACTGGGCCAACGCGCAGACTGCTCAGGCCGCGACACCAGCGTCAACACCGCCTCGATACGCTCAGGCGGCAACACACTGACCAGGTGATCCAGTCGATTAGGCGACTCGATGTGAAACACAATGTCGATCAGATCGCCTTCATCAGGAATGGAAGCAGCCACTTCACTGATCACGTCATCGGGCAGCAAACCCACAAAGCGCCCCATGGTGACAAAGTCTTTACGCTCCAGCAGCTCGGCACTGATCTCCTTGATGCGCTCAATCGGCAACAGCGCCACCAGTTCACGGGCACAACGCGGATCCAGTGTAGTGGCAATATCGGCCAGAAAAGGCGTCGGTAAAAAACGGGCAATATTGGCCACTCGCCATGCCGGTAGCTCGGCCGCCATACGCGCCGTCAGCTCCGCACCGAACCAGATACGGGCCAGCAAGGCCGACAGCATGGATGGCAACCAACGGGCAATATTGGCCAGCCAGCGCACCAGGGCACGCTGCTCATCAAACAGGAAGTCAGACACCGCAGCACGAAAATGACGCAGCGACTCCTGCGGAATGGGCCGCAAGAATGTCAGCTCCTGCTCTGGCACACCCAGAATGCGCGCCAGCTTGATCAATTCGGCTTGGGTGGCCAGGCGTGTCATAGCTGGCCTCCCCAACGTCTGGCGACAAGCCAGCGCAAAGGTTTGGGCAGAGACTGACGCAGGTCTCGACGCACCGCCGCCTGCTCACGCTCACAGGCCATGCTGATATAGCCCATGAGCTGCTGAATCTGCTCCGGACTCAGCGCTTCAAATGCGGCCAGACCATGCACTGGCCGACGCAGACGCTGCGCCAGCTGAGTCAATAATCGTTGCTGTTCCGTTGCCATGACTTCCCTCACTTGCGTTTGGCCAGCCAACTATCCAATTGCTTGGCAAAACGCTGTTTATCCGCCGTTCCCATCGGGGGCGGCCCACCGCGCACCAGGCCAGCATCGCGCAAATCACTCATCAGGTCACGCATGGCCAGACGCTGACCAATACTTTCACGAGTGTGCCTGTCACCGCGCGGACTCACCGCGTCCACCCCATTCTTGACCACTTCGGATGCCAGGGGAATATCCTGCGTTACCACCAGGTCGCCGGGTTGCGCCCGTTGGGCAATATAGTTATCCGCTACATCAAATCCTGCGGCCACCTGCACTGCCTGCACCGGCAGGCCCTTGGGCAAACGAATAGGCTGATTGGCGACAAAGGTGATGCTGACACCGGTACGCTCAGCCGCACGCAGCAACATGTCCCGTACCCCTTGGGGACAGGCATCGGCATCTACCCAGATTGCTGCCATAAGCACTCCTGCTATTTATTCCGGCAAAAAGGCGTCTACCACCCGATTCAAAAAACGCAGCCCCAGCGTAGTGGTTTGCCAGCGCGCATCACCCGGCAGCAACAACCCCTGCTCCTGTAATTGCTGCCGCTGTGTTTGCAGCAAGCTGGCACTCAATCCACTACGTTGCGTCCATAATTCAGCCTCTACGCCATCCACCAGACGCAAGGCATTGAGCATAAATTCGAAAGGCATGGATTCGGCACTAATGAGCTGATCGGCGGTAGCAAACTGCTGATCACCTACCGCCGCCAGATAATCCTTGGGTGCACGTGTTTTTTGCCGACGCCACACCTGCAACTGACCATCGACATAAGCGCTGATTTTGCCATGTGCGCCAGCACCAATGCCCAGATAATCACCAAAGCGCCAATAGTTCAGATTGTGCCGAGCCTGACGCCCCGGTTGTGCATAAGCAGACACTTCGTAATGCGCAAAACCGGCATCCAGCAATAACTGATGACCCTGCTCCTGAATATCGGCCAGCACATCTTCGTCCGGCAGTACCGGCTGCTGCCGGTAAAACACCGTATTGGGCTCGATAGTCAGCTGATACCAGGACAAATGCGTAGGTGCCAACGCAATGGCCTGTCGCAAGTCGGCCAGCGCATCAGCCACGCTTTGGCCGGGCAAACCGTGCATCAGATCCAGATTGAAATTATCAAAACCAGCGGCGCGTGCAGACTCGGCAGCGGTCAGTGCTTCCTGACCGTTATGCACCCGCCCCAATGCACTGAGTTGACTGGCCTGAAAGCTTTGCACACCAATCGACAAACGATTGATACCGACCTGCCGATAGGCCGCAAACAGGCCCTGCTCTACCGTACCTGGATTGGCTTCCAGCGTGATTTCGATGTCATCAGCCCACAACAACTGCTGCCTGAGACCGGCAAACAAGGTGGCATAGCCCGCCGCAGAAATCAGCGAAGGCGTACCGCCACCGATAAAAATGGACTGTAGCGGACGCTGTGCCAATAGTGCCTGTGGAAAGGCCTTGAGGTCTGCGGCCAGATCAGTCAGCAGCGCCTGAATATATTCGGCTTCTGGCAAATCGCCGTTGGCGGCGTGTGAATTGAAATCGCAATAGGGGCATTTACGCACACACCAGGGCATGTGCACGTACAAACTCAAAGGCGGCAAATCTGCTGCCGATGACACTGCGCTCAAAGACCTGTCTCGGCCCAGCGCAGCCGCAACTCACGCAGTGCCTGCGCACGATGACTCAGCACCCGTTTGCGCTCTGGCTCCAGTTCGGCACTAGTACAACCTTCGCTCGGCAACCAGAATACCGGATCGTAACCAAAGCCATTTTTACCGGCAGGCATGGGCGTAATTTCGCCCTCCCACACCGCCTGACAAATCACTGGCAATGGGTCTTCGGCATGACGAACCAACACCAGCACACAGACAAAGCGCGCACTGGGTGCACGACTGGCATCAGCCTTGGCCATCTCCCGCAACAAGCGTGCGATATTGTCTTTATCACTGCCAGGCTTGCCTGATTCCAGCGCGGCATAACGCGCCGAAAAAATACCAGGAGCGCCATCCAGCGCATCCACCACCAGACCAGAGTCATCCGCCAACGCAGGCAGTCCCGTCAACAAAGCGGCATGACGTGCCTTCAGAATGGCATTTTCGACAAAGCTCAGACCGATCTCGTCCGCATCCGGGACATTCCAGTCACTCTGTGGCACCACATCAATGGCGACATCTTTCAGCAAGTCCTGCAACTCGCGCAATTTGCCGGCATTACCCGACGCCAGCACTAAACGATTCATGGGCGGCTCACTCGATAAATGGCGATCTCGCCAAACAGATTAGGCAGCAAACGGCTCAGTACACTACCCTGCTGATCCTGATCCACGGCCAGACGATCATGAATAATCAGCCCTTTTTCCAGGCACAGCGCCTTGAAATCCTGATAGGTGCAAAGATGAATATTGGGCGTGTTATACCAACGATGGGGCAATGCCCGCGACTCCGGCATGCGGCCTTTTGTGGTCAGATACCAGCGTGTGCGCCAATGGCCAAAATTGGGAAAAGTGATAATGACTTCGCGCGCCACCCGCACCATGTCGTCAATCAACTCTGCCGGTCTTTGCACCGCTTGCAGGGCTTGCGTCATCAACAACGTGTCAAAGCTATCGTCCGCGATATTGGCCAGACCATGATTTAAGTCCTGCTCAATCACGTTAATGCCACGCGCTACCGCTGCGGTAATTTTATCGCCGTCAATTTCCAGACCATAACCGCGCACATTCAGGCTGTCGCGCAGATGCTCCAGCAATTCGCCATCACCACAACCCAGGTCGATCACACGCGAATTGGGTTTAACCCATGCCTGCACCAAGGCCAAATCAAGCCGCATGATGAGCCTCCAGCTGATCCGCAATACGTCGCATATAAGCGCCAAAAATGGCCAGATAACGCGGGTTATCCAACAGAAAGGCATCATGCCCCTGAGGCGCATCAATTTCGGCATAGGATACGTCTTTGCCAGCGCGCACCAGTGCATCCACAATTTCACGCGAACGCTCGGGCGCAAAACGCCAATCGGTGCTGAATGACATCAACAGGAATCGGCAAGTGGCCTTGGCAAGAGTTCTGGCCAGGTCATGATCGTAGTCCCGCGCCGGATCAAAATAGTCCAGTACCCGCGTCATCAGCAGATAGGTATTGGCATCAAAGCGCTTGGAAAAGGATTCGCCCTGATAACGCAGATACGACTCCACCTGAAACTCGGCATCAAAGCCATAACGATAACCATCGGTACGCAGAACGCGGCCAAACTTTTCACGCATGGCGTCGTCAG
>CAZMVL010000009.1:63426-89829 GCA_964569335.1 uncultured Paraperlucidibaca sp. | reverse complement strand
GTCTGAAATGGCCAATACCGACAAAATCGTGACGTTTATCGAAGAGTGTCGGGCTATGGGTCTGACCATTCGACCACCTGCGGTCAATGAGTCCGTGTTTCGTTTTCAGGCCAATGATGAAGGCCAGATTGTGTATGGTCTGGGCGCGATCAAAGGTGTGGGTGAGGGGCCTGTCGAGTCTTTATTGGTGTCTCGCCAGCAGCAGGGACTGTTCAAGGATCTCTTTGATTTCTGTAGCCGTGTTGATTTGCGCAAACTTAATAAGCGTGCTTTGGAGGCGCTGATTCGAGCCGGTGCACTGGATGCTCAGGGGCCGGATCGCGCCGGATTGATGGCGACGATTGAAACAGCCGTTGCCGCCGCAGAGCAGCAGTCGCGCAATAATGATGCAGGCATGGTTGATCTGTTTGGTGATGTGCATGAGGTTGGCCCCGGTATTGAATGGAGTGAAGCACCACCGTGGACCGAAGATGAGCGATTGCAGGCAGAAAAAGAAACACTGGGACTGTATCTGTCGGGTCATCCGATAGATCAGTATGAAGCTGAGTTGAGTCGTTTTGTGCAGACTCGTCTGGCTGATTTGCAGCCCACTCGTCGTGGTCAAAATACGACCGTGGCAGGCCTGTTGCTGAATCATCGGATTATCAAGGGAATGCGTGGAAGCCGTGCATTCATGACACTGGATGACAGGACAGGGCGTGTTGAAGTCACGATTTTTGGTGAGTTGCTGGAGCAGGTCAGGCCCTTGTTGTCGAGTGAAGGTGTTCTGGTGGTGGAAGGCGAAGTGTCGATGGACGAGTATGCAGGCGCATTAAAAATGGTCGCCAAGCAGATTTTGCCGTTGGCGGCTGCACGTGCCCAATACAGCAAAGGTCTGGAACTGAATATGCCAGTGACGCTGGGATTGCGTGGTTTGCATGGCCTGACCGAGTTGTTGCAGGCGCATCGCAGCGGTCAGGATCAGCCGGGGGCCAATTTGCGCTTCCGTGTGCAACATCCGGCTGCCCAGATTAGTTTGCAGGGTGCTTCTGGCTGGCGTGTGGGTTTAAGTGATGCCTTGTTGCGTGCCTTGCGTCAGCACCTGGGTAATGAGTCGGTACGCGTATTGTATTAGTGGCATTAAGTGGTATTTCCAAGCGGGAGGTGTTGCCGTTACACTCCCAGCCAATGTCTAGGGGCCCATTCATGAATCCGAACTATCTTGACTTTGAACAACCGATTGCCGAGCTTGAGGCCAAAATTGAAGGTCTGCGTTCTGTTGGCCAGTCCACGGGTCTGAATATTGATGATGAAGTGGTCAAGCTGCGCAATAAAAGCATCAAATTGACCGAAGAGATTTTTGCCAATCTGAGTGCCTGGCAGGTATCTCAATTGTCACGCCATCCTCAACGTCCTTATACCATGGACTATATCAAACGCCTGTTTACTGATTTTGATGAGCTGCATGGTGATCGTGCCTTTGCCGATGACGCGGCTCTGGTGTGTGGCACGGCACGTTTTCTGGGTGAGCCGGTGCTGGTGATTGGTCACCAAAAAGGGCGGGATGTAAAAGAAAAGGTGCGTCGGAACTTTGGTATGCCTCGCCCTGAAGGGTATCGCAAGGCATTACGCCTGATGGAAATGGCTGAGCGTTTTCGTATGCCCATTTTCACCTTTATTGATACTCCGGGTGCCTATCCTGGTATTGATGCCGAGGAGCGCGGTCAGAGTGAGGCCATTGCACGCAATTTGGCCGTTATGTCACGTCTGAAGACACCGATTATTTCCACCGTGATTGGTGAAGGTGGTTCGGGTGGCGCGTTGGCCATCGGTGTGTGCGACAGTCTGTTGATGTTGCAATACAGCACTTATTCGGTGATTTCTCCTGAAGGCTGTGCTTCCATTTTGTGGAAAACAGCGGCTAAAGCGCCTGAAGCGGCGGAAGCCATGAATATGTCAGCGCGTCGCCTGGAAGTGCTGGGCTTTGTGGATAGCCTGGTGGCCGAGCCTTTGGGTGGTGCGCATCGTGATATGGATGCCATGGCCGATTCATTGCGCAAGGCCTTGCTGCATGAGCTGAAAAAGCTGCGCACGATGGATTCTGCTGCGCTGATCAATCGTCGTTATGAGCGTTTGATGAGCTACGGCAATACTCAGCAGGCGTCTTGATCCCCTCTGACTCTTCTCTTCCCGTGTCGGTGCTGCATGACTTTTTGCAGCAGCGCCGACACGATAGTTCTGCTATTCATTCTGTTGTCATTGCCCTGAGTGCCGGCCCGGATTCGCTGGCCATGCTGTTGGCGGCTCAGCAGGTTGCTCCTGCATTGGGTTTTCGTGTCAGGGCTTTGCATGTGCATCATGGGCTGCATGTCGATGCTGATATCTGGGCAGCTCAGGCAAAGGCGCAAGCGGCAGCAGTGGGTATTGATTGTCAGGTAATCAAGGTACAAATTCCCGATCAGTCCAATATTGAGTCTGCCGCGCGCCATGCACGTTATGATGCGCTGGCAGATGCAGTGGCGGAAGATGAAGCCCTGTTGTTGGCACATCATCAGGACGACCAGGCCGAAACCCTGTTATTACGTCTGATGCGAGGTGCTGGTTTGCAAGGTTTGACCGGCATGATGGCGGTGTCGTTATGGACGACGGCAGAGAGCAAGCGTCTGTTGCGCTGGCGACCCTGGTTGTCTGTACCCAGACAGGCACTGTTGGACTGGCAGCAGGAAAATGCACTGTCGGTGGCAGCTGTGCATGATCCGGCTAATCTGGATCCGCGCTTTGATCGCACCTTGTTGCGCCAGCAGGTTTTGCCTTTGTTGCAGCAGCGCTGGCCACAGGCCAGCACCTTGTTGGCACGCAGTGCAGGGCAGTTGGCGAGTCAGGCACAAGCACTGAATCAATTGGCTGATCATTTACTGGGTGGCAAGGCAGCGGGCAATTGCTTGCCGATTGCGGTATTTGGCCAGCTGGATATGGCCACGCAACAGGTGGTGTTGGCACGCTGGCTTGATCAGTGCGGTGTACCACCAATGCCGGTACGTTATTGGCCGCGTCTGCATCAGGAGCTGTTACAGGCCAGAGCAGATGCCATGCCTGAACTAAGCTGGAGTCAGGTTTCATTACGGCGTTATCGTGATGTCATTTATCTGCTGCATGCCAGTGACTTGCAGCCGCTACCTGAAACAGGCGCTGACTGGTCGGATGTGCGGATGCCATTGAGCTGGGCCGGGCGACAATGGTCATTGCCATTGGCTGCTGATGATTCTCGTGTAAGTCGTCATTGGCGGATTGCTCCACGTCAGGGTGGAGAGCGCTGGCGACCTCAGGGTAGTCAGCATTCGATCAGCGTGAAGCATTGGTGCCAAGATCAGGGCATTCCACCGTGGCAGCGGCTGCAGCTTGCCTGTGTTTGGGCGGATGACGAAGTTGTGTTCCTGGCCCAAATTAATGGCGGGTCAATCTACTACTTTTCTTAAGGGTTTAAGCAAGGAGTAGTGTTCATTTTGGCGCATTAAGTGAGTAGAATCGAAAAACTGACCCATTGGTCACTGGCTCAGTTTGTTGGACTTACCTGCTAATGAGGATTTTATTCCATGGACGCTACCACTGAGTTTTCTGCTGAATTACCCAGCCAGCCTGCTATTTTGCCTGTCCGTCGCGACCTTAAGTTTAATTTGCCAGCTGATAAGATCAGTGATTGGCATTACTCCGGCGGCCCCATATTTACGACCTTTCTGAATACATTTTCCATTGTATTGCCGATTGGCGAGCGCTTTTTTATTGACAGCGTACGTGCCTACCGCGACCAGATTACAGATCCCGAGCTGAAAAAGGCCATTACCGCTTTTATCGGTCAGGAGGCTATGCATGGCCGTGAGCATGAGGATCTCAATGACGCACTGTTTGCGGTTGCACCCGTTGCGCCGAAGTTTGAGCGTCTGGTCAAAGGCATTCTTGATGGCGTTACCAAATATGCCCCCAAGTCCTTCGGCCTGAGTGCTACCATTGCGTTGGAGCACTTTACTGCGTTGCTGGCGGATAGCGTGTTGCGCGAGCCACGCCTGACCACGAATGTCGAACCGCATTATTGCGCGCTGTGGAAATGGCACGCACTGGAGGAAACCGAGCATAAGGCGGTGGCTTTCGACGTCTGGACCGCAGTCATGGGGCGTGGCCCCAAGGCCTATGCCATTCGTGCCTTTGGCATGACGGCAGCCACAGTGATTTTCTGGGGTTTGGTTATTCCTGCCTTCCTGGAGGTGCTGCGGACCGAGGGCAAGCTCACTGACGTCAAGGCCTGGCGCAAGTTCTATACCTTCACGATGGGTGATGTTGGTTTGTTGCGTATTCAGCTACGTGACTACTTTGACTATTACCGTCCTGGCTTCCATCCCTGGGATCACGACAACCGTGAGTATCTGAAACAGATTGATGCCTTCCTGGCTGAGCAGGAGCGGTTGGCGGCCTGAAGCTGTTTCACCAGTCAGTATCTGGTTTCTGGCTGGTGAAATTGTATTTTTGTGCAAAATACAAAATTATTTCTGTTAAATAACATTGGCTTATAAATAATTGAACATTTTTAGAGCTATATTTTATTTAATCGTTACAATGCAGGGGCGGTAAAAAATTAAATTATTAAAGAGTAGAACATGAGCAAAGGTACAGTTAAGTGGTTCAACGCCGATAAAGGTTTCGGTTTCATCACGCCAGAAGACGGTGGCAAAGATTTATTTGTTCACCATTCTGAAATCAAGAATGGTGGTGGTTACGCTACATTGAATGACGGCCAAGCTGTTACATTCGACGTAGGCCAAGGCCAAAAGGGTCCTTGTGCAAACAACGTAGTAGCTGTTTAAAGGCTCTTGTTGTTGGTTGCTGATCACCTAGGTGGTTGGCAATCCAGATCGGCGTATGACGTTAAGTCTGCGCCGATTTTTTTTGCTTTTTATTTGGCTCATTTATCAGTTTAATGATCTGTGAATAGTGATTTTGGAGATATGGATGAAATATCTGGGCAGCTGCCATTGTCGAGCCATTACCTTTGAGGTGGAAGCTCCTGAGGTCATTGAGGCAGACGCCTGCAATTGTTCGGTGTGTGCCAAGTCGGGCTTTTTACACCTGATTGTTCCACTGAGCCAGTTTCGCTTGTTGACTGGTGAGCATGCGATCAGTACCTATACATTTAACACGGGTGTGGCCAAGCATACCTTTTGCAAAGTGTGCGGCATCAAGCCTTTTTATACGCCACGTTCCAATCCTGATGGGATTGATATCAATGTGAACTGCCTGGATACCGTGCCTGTGAAAGTCAACATTACACCGTTTGATGGTCAGAACTGGGAGCAGCATGCGCATAAGGTGGCACATAAAAGTCAGGTCGATGGGCGATAATTAAGCCACAAAGAGGGGGCTCCTATGCTGAAAATGAAAAAGAAGTGCGAAAAGTGTCATGCGCCTACCGGGCTGACACAGGTGGCCTATATTTGTTCGTTTGAATGTACGTTCTGCCAGTCCTGTACCGAAAGTATGAGTGCGGTGTGTCCCAACTGTCAGGGCAATCTTGTGCTTAGGCCTATAAGGTCTCGAGGCCTGGTGGCTGTAGCGGTATCGCAGTTAAATCAGAAATTACGCGGAGGCTGAATGATGGAAATAGTAGCCGATATTGTGATTGCACTGGTGGCATTGCTGCATGTGTATTTTTTGATACTGGAGATGTTTTTGTGGACCAGACCGTTGGGTTTAAAAGTTTTCCGTCAGTCTTCAGCACAGGCAGAAATGACCAAGGTATTGGCGGCTAATCAGGGTTTATACAATGGATTCCTGGCGGCTGGTCTGGCTTGGGGTTTATGGCTGGGAGCGGCTGGCTTTGATATTAAAGTCTTCTTTTTATTGTGTGTGACGATTGCTGGTATTTATGGCGCATTGACTGCGAGTAGAGCTATTTTGTATGTGCAGGCTGTGCCAGCAATTATTGCATTGGGGCTTTTATTCATGTGAACGTACGCTGGGTTATGTGCTTGGTTCTTGTGTTGGCCTCCTGCGTCAGGCCAGGAGATGTGATGCCTATGGTCATCGGAGCAACAGAAAAGAAGATTTCTGTGCAGGTGGTAAGTCATGGTTGGCATGTAGGCCTGGTGTTGCCAGCTCAGTATCTGAATCTGGTATTACCTGATCTGGCTCAGCGCTTTCCCTCCGCTGATTATTACGAAGTTGGTTGGGGTGATGATGGTTTTTATCAGTCCGAGCAACAAACCACTGCAATGGCTCTGAATGCGCTGCTGGCATCCAGAGGAGCCGTGTTGCATGTGGTATCAGTCACTGGTTTGCCGACTGATTTTTTTCGCGAGCATGACATGGCTACGTTTTGTGTTGACTCTCAGCAGTTGGTCGCTATGGTGAATTTTGTAGCAGACAGCTTTGTACGTCATGCGGATGGTCATTTAGTCATGCGTGAGCCAGGGCGTTATGGTGATAGTCAGTTCTATCAGGCCAGAGGCCGTTATACCATGGCGTATACCTGTAATCGTTGGGTTGCTCAGGTCTTGCATCGGTCCGGTATGGCGGTGTCTGATCGTTTTATGTTGACCTCGGGTAGTGTAATGCGTGCTGTACGCAGCAATGAAAAGTCCTGTGTATTACCCTGATGTATTGTTGTGAAAGTCATTTTTGGATACTGGTCATGCCACTGCTTTTTTCTTATGGAACGTTACAGCAAGAAAGTGTTCAGCTCGCAACATTTGGGCGTCTGTTAAGTGGCCAACCAGATGCTCTGCTGGCTTATGAGCAGGTAATGGTGTTGATTGAAGATGCGGAAGTGGTGGCCTTGAGCGGCAAAACACATCATCCGATTGTGCTGTTTAACGGAGATCCGACCAGCCATGTACCGGGTTCGGTATTTGAGGTGTCCGAAGCGGAGCTGTTGCATGCTGATGCTTATGAGGTTGATGCCTATAAGCGTGTTTCGGCGGTTCTGGCCTCCGGCAGGCAAGCATGGGTTTACGTTGCCTCATGAGGCTAGCCCTTGGGGGCCTACTGGCTTATGCCATCTTTTGTTTGCTGTTATTTGTTCGACAGCATGACCTGATATATCACCCTCAACCCAGATTGGTCAGCTCACCGGAATCAACCTTGATGCTTCCGGTGGAGGGTGCTGATCTGATGGTTACAGTGCACCGGCAGGCAGGTCCCCAAGCTATTGTGTATCTGGGAGGGAATGCTGAGGACGTTTCGTTGAACCTGCCCTTGTTCAGACAGATATACCCGGATACGTCACTGTATCTGCTGCATTACCGAGGGTATGGCGGCAGTACGGGCAGGCCTTCGCAGCATCTTATTCAGCAGGACGCGCTGGCTTTGTTTGATTATGTGCAAGCCATGCATGATGACGTTGCCATTATGGGACGTAGTTTGGGGACGGCAGTGGCAATACATGTATCAGGTCATCGGCCGGTCAGCCAGTTGTTGCTGATTACGCCATTTGACAGTTTGCAGGACATTGCGGCTAAACAATTTCCGTTAGTGCCTGTGCGCTGGTTGCTGCGGGAGCGCTATGACGCAGGTCTGGTGGCAGGGCGTATTACGGCGCCAACACAGATACTGGTTGCAGAACGTGATGAGCTGATTCCTCGTACCAGTACGGAGCGTTTGTATACGCGTTTTGCACCGGGTATCGCCACGCTGATGGTTATCCCCGACGCAGATCACAACTCAATTGCAGCCAAGGCGGAGTTTGTGTCTGCGCTCAGAGATTGGCAATGACTCAGATCAACTTGCTGAGGTTATAGAGGCTGATCAAGCTGATCAGACTGCCTACCAATATCAGCAAAGTGCGGGTTTTCAAGTGGCGAGTGATCAGCGCTGCAAAAGGAGCAGCAAAAAGTCCGCCGACGGTTAGTCCTGCCACAAAAATCCACACGGTATTATCCAGAATGGCAAAGAAGGCAGCTGCTACGGTCAGTGTCAGGAAGAATTCGGCGAAGTTGACCGAGCCAATGGTAGTACGTGGATCATGACCCGCACCTACCAGTGAAGTGGTCACAATTGGCCCCCATCCGCCACCGCCGGTGGTGTCCATGAAGCCCCCAAAAAGTGCGAGTGGAGCCACTTTGGCTGTTTTAATGTCGCGTTGCAGCTTGATCTGTTTGAACGCCTTGCTCAGGACATAAAGCCCCATGATCACCAGGTAGCCGCTGATGTAGGGTTTGAGCGTGTTGCCATCAATACTGGTTAGCACATAGGCACCCAGTAGGGCACCGATAATACCTGGAACGAGCAGGCTGAATACCAGGCGTTTGTTGACATTGCCCAGCTTCAAGTGAGAGATGCCTGATACGCCTGTGGTAAAGACTTCTGCCAGATGAGTGGCTCCGCTGGCCATGGCGGGAGGGGCGCCAGCGGCCAGCAAAAAGGTGGTCGAGGTAATGCCATAGGCCATGCCAAGTGCACCATCAACAGTTTGTGCAATCAGGCCGACAGCAACGGCAGTCCAGAATAATGGGTTGTGAATGGCATCAATAATGAGCTCACTGCCGGACTGCGCATGTTCGCCCCAAAACAGGCGATAGACAAAATAGAGGATCAAACTGCCCAGGACTGCCACGATGACATAACTGGCTATGCGCAGCAGAGGGTGATCGTCAGCGTGTGTGACGGCATATTCTACCGGAGGGATACCGAGCGCTTCATGCTCCGGGTTGATGCGTTGGTCTTGCCAGTCGGGGTCACGAATTTTCATGAAAGATAGGTGCCTAACGATGAGCGACCGCGCATTCTAATGAAGCTTGCCTTATCTTAGAAATAACCATTGGTTCTTGAGGTATAACTAAAAAGAATATAAAGAATTTGTCTTTGCTGTCCGGGTGAAGGTTCTGGCAGACTCGTCAGTCATTGCTTATTTGGGTTCATTGTCAGGGAGGTAAGTTGTGCAGACATCATTTGATTATGTGGTAGTGGGTGGTGGTTCAAGTGGCTGTGCATTGGCCGGGCGTTTAAGTGAAGACCCTAATATTCGCGTTTTATTATTGGAAGCTGGTGGCAAGGGTGATAACTGGCTGGTGAATACACCAGCTGCCGTGGTGTTGCAGGTGCCTAAAAAAATGAATAACTGGGCGTTTGAAACAGTACCGCAGGCAGGGTTGGGTGGACGTAAGGGCTTTCAGCCACGTGGCAAGGTGCTGGGTGGTTCGTCGTCTATTAATGCCATGGCCTATATTCGTGGTCATCGTAATGATTATGACGAGTGGGCTGCCTTGGGTAATACCGGCTGGTCTTATGATGAAGTGCTGCCTTACTTCAAGCGCTCGGAAGATAACCGTCGTTTGAGTGATGATTATCATGGTCAGGGTGGCCCTCTGGTGGTGAGTGATTTACAGACGGATAACCCGTTTCAGGCGCATTATCTGGAGGCCGCCAAACAGGTTGGTTATCCCATTAGCCAGGACTTTAATGGGGCTGAGCAGGAAGGCCTTGGTTTGTATCAGGTGACTCAGGAGAACGGTGAGCGCTGGTCGGCATATCGTGGTTACATCAAGCCACATATTGATAGCCGTCCCAATTTGCAGGTTGAAACAGGGGCGTTGACTCAGCGCATTGTGTTTGAGGGCAAGCGTGCTGTTGGTGTCGAGTATCGACAGAGTGGTCGGGTGATCATGGTCGGTGCCAGTAGGGAAGTTATTCTGAGTGCAGGTGCATTCCAGTCACCGCAGTTGCTGATGTTGTCAGGTATTGGTGATGCGGCTGAGCTGCAAAAGCATGATATTCCGGTAGTGCATCACTTGCCGGGTGTGGGCAAGAATCTGAAGGATCATCCTGACTTCATTTTTGGTTATAAATCAGATGATATTAACCTGCTGGGCATTTCGCTGAAGGGTGGGGTGCATCTGCTGCGTCAGATCAATCGTTATCGTCAACAGCGCCGAGGTCTGATCAGTTCAAATTTTGCGGAAGGTGGCGGCTTTCTGAAAACACGTGCAGATTTGCCTGCACCGAATATTCAGCTGCATTTTGTGATTGCTCTGGTCGATGACCATGCGCGTACATTACATCCTGGTCATGGTTTTAGTTGCCATGTTTGCCTGTTGCGTCCGCGTAGCACGGGTACGGTGACTCTGCGTGATAAAAATCCTGCCAGCCCACCCGTGATTGACCCGCAATTCCTGGCTGATCCGCAGGACATTGAGGAGTTGGTTGAAGGCTACAAGATGACTGAAAAGTTGATGAAGGCACCGGCATTGGCTCAATTCATTACGCAGGATCCATTCACGGCGGATGTTAAAACGGATGACGATATTCGGGCGATTTTGCGTCAGCGTGTGGATACCGTGTATCACCCGGTTGGCACCTGCAAAATGGGTATTGATGAACTGGCCGTGGTTGACTCGTCATTGCGTGTACATGGCGTGGAAGGGTTGCGAGTGGTTGACGCGTCCATCATGCCAACGATTATTGGTGGTAACACCAATGCACCGGCCATCATGATTGCGGAAAAGGCAGCAGACCTGATTCGTAACGCTTGAAATAAAAAGGCACTAACTGGCGTGACGACCAGTTAGTGCCTCAGGTTCGGGATTAACCCAGGCGTAATGCGGAACGTAACGATTCCGGCATTTTGCCAATGACTCCGGTATTGGATTTGACCGGAGGCTTGCCATCGAATGACAGCGCGTCATCTTCCATTGGGGCAAAACGCAGGCGCTGTACGTCATGTACATAGTTCTGCTGAACCTGCCAGGGTGCTTTTGAGCCCTGACGTGGCAGGCGATCAGCCGCACGCTGGATATAACCGGAACTCAGGCTGCCCAGTACAGTGTCTTCGACCTTGCAACCTTCTGCATCAATCGGCTTGACGGTGCTGTAGCCCTGTTTGTCCATGTGGTTTAACAGGCGACAGACATATTCGGCTGCAATATCGGCCTTCAATGTCCACGACGCATTGGTATAGCCGAAAATCATGGCAGCGTTAGGGACGCCTTCCAGCAATACACCACGATAGGTGAGTGATTCGCGAACATTAACAGGTTGTCCATCCAGCTTGGTGGCTACTCCTCCCATCATCTGCACGTCTAGACCTGTTGCGGTGATGATGATGTCGGCCTCAATAGTTTCACCTGATTTCAGCAGAATGCCATTGCTGGTGAAGCGATCAATATGGTCTGTGACTACAGAAGCCTTGCCTGAGCGCAATACCTTGAACAAGTCGCCATTGGGAACAACACAGAGACGTTGATCCCATGGGGCATAGCTGGGGGTGAAGTGCTTCATGTCAACGCCGGAGCCAGCCAGCTGGCGGCGAACCAGGCTCAGCAATAAACGACGAACGGCAGCGGGGCGTCGGCGTGCTGCTTCAAAAATCATGCGTTGCAGACCGATGTTGCGCACGCGGTTCATGCGATATACCAGCATTTCAGGCAGGAAGCGCTGCATGCTCTTGGCAACGGGATCAATGCCGGGAATTGACATGATGTAGGTTGGTGAGCGTTGCAGCATGGTCACGTGCGCGGCCTTGTCGGTCATGCTGGGTACCAGCGTGATGGCGGTCGCACCGCTGCCGATGATGACCACTTTCTTGCCGGTGTAATCCAGGTCTTCTGGCCAGAACTGTGGATGCACGATCTGACCCTGGAAGTCGGCTTCGCCCGGGAACTCAGGACGGTAGCCCTTGTCGTAGTTGTAATAACCAGCGGCACCAACCAGGAAGTTGGCGGTGTAGGTTTCTTCTTCCCCGTTGGCTTCGTTCAGGACTTGCAGCGTCCATACCTTGTCTGTGCTGGACCAGTTGGCATCGGTGACTTTGCGGCCAAATTGAATATGGCGATCAACACCAAACTCTTTGGCGGCATCATTGACATACTGGCGAATGGAAGGGCCATCAGCCAGAACACGAGGCTCAGTCCACGGTTTGAAGTTGAAGCCGAAAGTGTACATGTCGGAGTCGGAGCGAATGCCGGGGTAGCGGAACAGATCCCAGGTGCCACCAATGGCATTACGGCGTTCCAGAACAGTGAAGGTTTTGCCGGGGCATTCACGGGTCAGGTGACAGGCCATGCCGATACCTGAAATACCTGCACCGATGATGAGGACGTCTACGTGTTGTTGCTTCATAACGATTACCTTCTCAATGAATGTGAAGGAGGGTAAGCGATAGTGAGTGTGACAGTCAACAATGTCAGAATAATCCCCCGACCAGTTGTCGAGGGATTGGATTCTTGTCAGACAGGATCAGATTTTGCGGAAAATCAGCGTAGCGTTGGTTCCACCGAAACCAAAGCTGTTGGACATGACGGTTTTCAGACCGGCGTTGTCAATGCGCTGTTGCACGATGGGCAAACCATCTGCTGCCGGATCCAGTGTTTCAATATTGGCCGAGGCAGCAATAAAGTCATTTTGCAGCATGATCAGGCTGTAAATGCTTTCCTGTGCACCAGCGGCACCCAGAGAATGGCCTGATAGTGACTTGGTTGAGCTGATGCGGGGCGCCTTATCACCAAACACGGCTTTGATTGCACCCAGTTCAGCCAGGTCGCCGACTGGTGTAGAGGTGCCGTGAGTGTTCAGATAATCAATAGGGGCATCAACAGTTTGCAACGCCATTTTCATGCAGCGCTCAGCACCTTCGCCGCTGGGGGCAACCATGTCATGACCATCTGATGTAGCACCGTAGCCAACAATTTCGGCCAGAATATTGGCGCCACGTGCTACGGCATGGTCATAGGATTCAACGACCAACATGCCCGCACCACCCGCGATGACAAAGCCATCCCGGTTGGCGTCATAGGCACGAGAAGCGACTTCTGGTGTGTCATTGTATTTGCTCGACATGGCTCCCATGGCGTCAAACATGCAGGATTCTTCCCAGCTTTCTTCCTCGCCACCACCGGCAAACACAATATCCTGTTTGCCCAGTTGAATCAGTTCAGCCGCATGACCAATACAATGTGCGCTGGTGGCACAGGCCGAGGCGATGCTGTAGTTCACACCCTTGATCTGAAATGCAGTTGATAAACAAGCGGAAATGGTCGAGGACATGGTGCGGGGAACCATGTACGGGCCAATGCGCTTGGTGCCTTTTTCACGTGCGATGTCTGCTGCAGTGACCTGATTGGTGCTGGAGGCTCCGCCAGATCCGGCCACCAGACCTGTGCGTGGATTAATGACCTGTTCTTCACTCAGGCCAGCCATGGTAATGGCGCGACTGAGCGCAACATAGGCATAAGCGGCTGCATCACCCATAAAGCGACGCATTTTGCGATCAATAAGGGCATCCAGATCCAGGTCAGTAATGCTGCCACTGACCTGACTGCGGAATCCCATCTCTGCATATTTTTCATTGCGACGAATGCCCGAGCGGCCATGATACAGGCTATCTTTGACTGCTTCTGCGTCATGTCCCAAACACGACACAATCCCGAATCCGGTAATGACAACACGACGCATGGCAATACTCCTTAAAAACTTTCGGTACTGGTAAACAGACCAACTTTCAGGTCTTGAGCAGTATAGATTTCACGATCGTCCACTAAAACACGACCATCGGCGATACCCATGACCAGTTTGCGCTCGACCAGGCGTTTCACCTGTAATTCATAAACCACTTTTTTATTGGTGGGCAGAACCTGGCCAAAAAATTTGATTTCACCCGCGCCCAGCGCACGTCCACGGCCTGGGTTGCCGCGCCAGCCCAGCCAGAACCCAAGTAATTGCCATAATGCATCTACGCCCAGACAACCAGGCATGACAGGATCTGCTTCAAAGTGACACTGGAAAAACCAGAGGTCGGGAGTAATGTCCAGCTCAGCGCGGATTATGCCTTTATTGTAGTCACCACCGTCGCGTGACAGCAGCGTGATGCGATCCATCATCAGCATATTGGGCAAGGGCAGACGGGCATTGCCTTCGCCGAATAGTTGGCCGTGACCGCAAGCAATCAGGTCATCGCGTTCGAAGTGAGTACGTTCAGATATCGAGGTCATAATTTCCTGTGTTGTTGAGATAAGCGCGGACATACTAGCAAGCTTGTTCTTACAGAATGCTTAAACAGGGGTGCAAGAGTTGTTTCCAAATGTGTTTGCTGGACTTAAAAAGCGGTGCGCGTATCATGGCGCAGCTTTTCATTTTTTCATTCATTTAACACAGAGGGCAGTTCATGTGGGTTGAACTTGGACACTTTGCCTTGGTGCTGGCGTTTGTCGTTGTCGTTGTGCAGAGTACATTGCCAGTGCTGGGTTTGGTGCGCGATGACGCACGCATTCAGCGGATGGCTCACAGCGCGGTACATGTGCAAACCGTGTTGCTGCTGCTGTCATTTGTCTTGCTGACTTATGGCTTCCTGATTAACGATTTCAGTGTTGATTACATCGCTCGTCAATCAAATACCCTGCTACCAATTGAGTATAAGATTTCGGCGGTCTGGGGTGGGCATGAAGGCTCCCTGTTGTTGTGGGCATTTATCCTGGCGCTTTGGTCGAGCCTGGTTGCCAGGTTCTCCAAAGGTTTGCCACTGGATATGGTGGTACGCGTACTGGTTGTGCTGGGTCTGATCAGCGTTGCTATCATCAGCTTTATCTTGTTTACCTCTAATCCGTTTGATCGTCTGCTGCCCGATTTCCCGATTGAAGGCAACGATCTGAATCCATTGTTGCAAGATCCGGGGCTGATTTTTCATCCGCCGATGCTGTACATGGGTTATGTCGGCTTTTCTGTGCCCTTTGCCTTTGCTGTGGCGGGGTTGCTGAGCGGGCGCATGGATTCGGCCTGGGCGCGCTGGTCTCGTCCCTGGACTATTGCCGCCTGGGCATTTCTGACTCTGGGCATTGCGTTGGGCTCCTGGTGGGCTTATTACGAGCTGGGCTGGGGCGGTTGGTGGTTCTGGGATCCGGTAGAAAATGCCTCCTTCATGCCCTGGTTGGCGGGTACGGCATTAATGCACTCATTGGCAGTGACCGAAAAGCGTGGCGTGTTCAAGGCCTGGACAGTGTTGCTGGCTATCATCACTTTCTCGTTGTGTTTGTTAGGCACATTCCTGGTGCGTTCCGGTGTACTGACATCTGTTCATGCCTTTGCAGCAGATCCTGAGCGTGGCCTTTATATTCTTGGCATTTTGATCGTGGTGGTTGGCAGTTCGTTATCGTTGTTTGCGTGGCGTGGCGCACAACTGGCCAATGAAAGCCGATATCAGCTGGCTTCGCGTGAAAGCTTTTTGATGCTGAACAACCTGTTGTTAATGACAGCGACTGTCATTGTGTTGCTGGGTACCCTGTTTCCGCTGGTGGCGGATGCTCTGGATCTTGGCAAGATTTCGGTAGGACCTCCGTATTTCAATTTGCTGTTTGTGCCATTGACCTGGTTTTTATTGGTATTTGTGGCCATTGGCCCACTGATGAACTGGAAGCGTCAGGACATGGGTGTGGTCTTGTTGCCGCTGGTTAAGGTGCTGATTGCGGCACTGGTGGCGGCTATCGCAGTCCCGTTGATGTTTTTTGGCAACTGGCCATGGACGGTTGGCTTGAGTGTCGGGCTGTGTGTGTGGGTTTTGGGTGCTCTGATGGTTGATCTCGGCCGTAAGACCCGTCATGCCTCAAGCACCGCTCAAGGTATTAAGAAGTTGACCCGCAGTTATTGGGGCATGCAGTTGGGCCATATTGGCTTGCTGGTGATGGTGATGGGTGTGGCAGTTACTTCGGAATACAGTATCGAGCGTGACGTTCGGATGGTGCCGGGTGACGTCGAGCAAATTGGTGAGTATCAATATCGTTTTGATGGTGTTGAGGATCGCATGGGGCCGAATTACCGCTCCCAGTACGGTACGGTGACGGTAAGTCGTGGTGACTGGTCGACCACATTGCATCCGGAAAAGCGGGTTTATCGCATGGAAGCCAATCCGATGACCGAGGCAGGCATTGCCACCAGCTTGTGGCGAGACCTGTATGTGGCATTGGGTGAACCGCTGGATCAGGGTGCCTGGGCGGTGCGACTTTATCACAAGCCTCTGGTGGTATGGATCTGGTTGGGAGCGCTGATCATGGCCATTGGCGGCACCCTGTCCATTTTGGACAAACGCTATCGCATACGGAGGGGCTGAGATGAATAAACGCACCCGTGTCATTGTGTTCATGTTGCCATTGATTGCCTTTATTGGCTTGGCAGTACTTTTGTTTAGTCGTAATGGTGAAGATCCTTCGCTGTTGCCATCGGCGCGCATTGGTCAGAGTCTGCCGGATTTTGCCGTGGCCTCGCTGACTGACCCTGACCGATTGTTGACCCCTGAGGATTTGAAAGGCGAAGTGAGCCTGTTGAATGTCTGGGCAACCTGGTGTGTGTCTTGCCTGGTTGAGCATCCGATACTGATGGAGCTGGCCGAGTCTGGTGTTCCTATTTATGGTGTTAATTACAAGGATATTCCAGAGGCGGCATTGGCCTATCTGGCCAATAACGGTAATCCGTTTCGTTTCAGCATGAGTGATGTGAGTGGTGATCTGGGGCTGGATCTGGGTGTTTATGGTGCGCCGGAAACCTATTTGCTGGATCGTGACGGGCGTATTCGTTATCGCTCGGTAGGGGTGCTGGATGCCCGTTCGTGGATTGATGAGCTGGAGCCTCGTTATCGCGCATTGCTTGATGAGGTGGCGCCATGAAGTCATTGCTTTTGTTGCTGACTGTGTTGTTGATGGTGCCTGCTACTGCCGTGGCGGCGGTGGATGTACGTGATTTTGGCAGTGAACTGGAAGAGCGTCGTTACAAGTCGCTGGTGGCTGAGTTGCGTTGCCCCAAATGCCAGAACACTAATCTGGCAGGTTCCGATGCCGGGCTGGCCGACGATCTGAAAGATCGGGTACATCATCTGCTGCGTCAGGGTGCCAGTGATGATGAAATTCGTCAGCATATGATTGAGCGTTATGGCGAGTTTGTGACCTACAAACCACCCATGCGACCTGCCACCTGGTTGTTATGGTGGGGACCACTGGTGTTGTTGGTGCTGGGGCTATTGGTGATGCTGTTGCGCCGGCAACCATCCGTTGCACGTGCCAAGCCGCTGAACCTGGACGAGAAAAAGCGTCTGCAAGAATTGCTGTCTGGTCAGGATCGTTCGGAGCGCAAACCATGAGTCCGGTATTGTTGCCGCTTTATTTACTGGCGTTATTGCTGTCACTGATTGTTGTCATGGCGGTTGTCTGGCCATTGCGAGGTCGAGCACAACATCAGTCAAACAGTCTGCAAACCCTGGCTGCTCGTGTGTATCGGGATCGTCTGGATGAGTTGAATGCTGATCATATGGCAGGCCGCATTGATGCGGACGCCTATGCCACGTTAAAGCTGGAGCTTGATCGAGGCTTGTTGAGTGATCATGCTCATGATGAGCAGCGGCAAAGTCGTCCGGCTGGACGAGTGCGTGGTTTGGCACTGAGTTTGTTGTTGATAGTGCCTGCAGCGGCACTGGCCTTGTATCTATGGGTTTTTCAAAGTCCTGAAACGGTGGCTGATGTGGAGCGTCAGGCGCGTTATGGTGATCTGGTTGATCAGGTCATGGCAGGGCAGTCCCCAGCAGCTGATGCGCCACAACCAAGCCTGCAGGATTTTGTGCGTGTGTTGCAGCGTCGAGTACAGGCAGATCCGCATGATGCCGATGGCTGGGTCAGCCTGGGCATGGCTTTCATGCAGGCACGTGATTTTGGTCCGGCACAGGTGGCACTGGCGCGTGCGGCTGAAATCAAACCGAATGATCTGTCTATTGTACTGACCTATGTTCAGTCCACCATCGTGACTCAGCAAGGCCCTATGTCGGCAAAAATTCGAGGCTTGTTGGGGCAGATTTTGCACCAGCATCCTGAGCATCAAGGTGCTTTATTGATGCATGCCATGGGCAGTCTGCGTGGTGGCGAGCTGCTGGCAGCGCGTGAGTCGTTGTTGCGCTTACAGGAACTCCGGATGGCGCTGGGTGAAGATCCAGAGGCAGATAGCCAGATTGCTCGCTTGCTGGCGGAAACGGAAGTGGAGTCAGAGCAATTGGCCGCAGAGGATGGCTTTCCGATTGAGGTCAGTATCAGCTCTGAGCTGGCCTCGACCATTCCGGCTGATGCAGTGCTGTATGTGTTTGCTCGTCCCTTGCAGGGTGGTGGCATGCCCATTGCGGTTGCCAGGCGTCCTGTTGGCCAGTTTCCGTTACGTCTGGTGATCACTGATGCGGATAGCTTGTCGTCGGATCGTCTGTTGTCGGCTGAACCGATTGTGGTGTTGCAGGCTCGTATTTCGTTGACGGGTGATGCCACGCCTGCTGCCGGTGATCTGGAGGCGGCGGCAGTACCCGTGCGGCAGGATAGTCGCAGTTTGGTGCGTCTGCGGATTAGTGAAAAACGTCAATAATTTAGCCATTGGTCTTGGCGCGCTGGGGCTGTCTTGTATTTGGCAGCTTGCAGCGGGTATCCTATGCGCCTTGTTTTCTGGAGTTTCTTAATGCGAATCATTCTTTTAGGCGCACCTGGCGCTGGTAAAGGCACTCAGGCCCAAGTCATCATGAGTCGCTTTGGCATTCCTCAGATATCTACAGGCGATATGCTGCGTGCAGCGGTAAAAGCAGGCACTGAATTGGGTGTGGCCGCTAAAAAAGTCATGGATGAAGGTGGTTTGGTGTCTGATGACATCATCATTGGTCTGGTGAAAGAGCGTATTGCTCAGCCAGATGCTGCCAAGGGCTTTTTGTTCGACGGCTTTCCCCGCACCATTCCTCAGGCGCAGGCCATGATTGATGCAGGTGTCAGTATTGATCATGTGATCGAGATTCGTGTGGATGATGCAGAGATCATTGCGCGTTTGTCGGGTCGTCGTGTGCATCCGGCATCGGGTCGTATCTATCATGTTGAGCACAATCCTCCGCAAGTGGCTGGCAAGGACGATGTGACCGGAGAAGACCTGGTGCAGCGTGCCGATGATACCGAAGAGACGGTGCGTCATCGTCTGGACGTCTATCATAGCCAGACTCAGCCTCTGGTTGGTTTTTATCAGGACTTGGCAGACCAGCCCGGTGCTGCTAAATACACCTTGGTACAGGGTGTAGGTTCGGTTGAAGACATTACTCAGCGTGTGTTGGCTGTTTTAGCCTGATCTGTTGTGAGCTTGTCCAATAACGCCGCGCACTGCGCGGCGTTATTGTTTGTGGCCTTATTTGCAAGAGGTGTTTCATGTCTGCTGATCGTCGTCGTGTAGGTGTGGTATTGGCTAATTTGGGTACGCCGGATGAGCCGACCCCTGCAGCAGTTCGTCGTTATTTGCGTGAGTTTCTCAGCGATGGCCGGGTCATTGAGGTTCCTAAACTGATCTGGTTTTTTATTCTGCGTCTGTTCATTTTGCCCACGCGTCCCAAGCGTGTTGCCCATGCCTATGCCAGTATCTGGCAGAGTGATTCCCCCATGCGTTTGACTTTGTTGGCGCAGGTTGATGCGCTGCAACAGCGATTGAGTCATGCCTATCCTGATGCGGATATTCTGGTGCGACCAGGCATGAGTTATGGCAATCCGGCACTACGAACAACATTGCATGAGCTGCACCAGGCGGGTTGCACTGAGATGGTGGTGTTGCCACTGTTTCCGCAAAACTCGGCGACATCAACAGGGCCAGTGATGGATCAGGTGGCTAGTTGGTTGCAGCGTCAACGTAATTTGCCGGGCCTGCACTTTGTGCGCGATTACCATGTGCATCCGGCCTACATTGCAGCCTTGGCAGACAGTGTGCGTGAGCACTGGGCACAGCATGGTCGTGCCGACAAACTATTATTTTCTTTTCATGGTATTCCTCAGCCGTATGCGGATAAGGGCGACCCTTATCCTGCTCAGTGCCATGCCACCGCCAAGGCGGTGGTGGCTGAGCTGGCTTTGACCGATGACGAATGGGCCAGCAGCTTTCAGTCCCGTTTTGGCTTGCAGGAATGGGTCAAGCCCTATACCGACGAATTATTAAAAACCTGGGGACAGTCTGGCGTAAGTTCGGTGCAGGTGTTGTGTCCGGCATTTTCGGCAGATTGTCTGGAAACGCTGGAAGAAATCGCGGTAGAAAATCGGGATGTGTTTATTGGGGCTGGTGGTCAGCGTTATGAGTATATTTCGGCGCTGAATGTTCGGCCTGCCCATCTGGATGCGCTGGAAACCATTCTGCATCCACATGTTCGGGCGGCGGTTGCTGGTGTTGGTGTGGCGAATTAGTCACTGGCGCGGGCAGCGAGAATAGTCCGGCTTTGCTACACTCAGAAATCTGGTAATTCGAGTGTTCGGCATGTCTGATGTGGCGGTAGTGGCGCAATCTTTGGCAATGGCCGATATTTTTGGTGAGTCTGGGCCATTTGCAGCCAATGTGCCTGGTTATCTGCCGCGACAAGCACAAATTGTCATGGCGGATGCCGTCGCCAATGCCTTGGCGACAGAGACCACACTATTGGTAGAGGCCGGCACAGGCACAGGCAAAACCTTTGCTTATCTGGTTCCTGCGTTGCTGTCCGGTCGAAAAACGCTGGTGTCTACCGGCACACGTAATCTGCAGGATCAGCTTTATCACCGTGACTTGCCTGCGGTGCGCAAGTTATTGGGCAAGCCGATTCGAACGGCATTGCTGAAAGGCCGTAGCAACTATTTGTGTCCCTATCGTTTGCAGCTTAGTCAGGATGACGGTCGTTTGCCTTCACGCCAGGCGGTGACTGATTTGCAGAAGGTGGCGGCATGGGCGAATAAAACCAAACTGGGTGATATTGCCGAACTGATTGATATTGCCGAAGACTCGCCGGTATGGCCTTTGGTGACCAGCACAGCCGATAACTGCCTGGGGCAGGCCTGTCCGGATCTGGAGCGCTGTCCTTTGATGAAGGCCCGAGCCGATGCGGCAGAGGCCGATATCGTTGTGGTTAATCATCATTTGTTTTTTGCGGACAAAGCCCTGAAAGATCGTGGCTTTGGTGAGCTGCTGCCGTCAGTTGAGGCTGTTATTTTTGATGAAGCACATCAATTGCCTGATGTTGCCGCGGTATTTTTTGGGCAGAGTCTGTCTTCGCGTCAGATTCATGATCTGCTGGCAGACGCTTTGCGTGAAGTGCTGGCTGCTGGCGGTGATCTGGCCGCAATGCATGATCTGACCGGCCAGCTGGAGATCCGTCTGGCAGACTTTCGGCTGTTGTTTGGTGCGGAGTCACGCAAAGGGGTTTGGGCGGATGTGTCGTTGCTGCCTGATCTGTCAGATGTTGTTCAACTATGCACTCAGGCGCTCACCGAGATAGTACAGGCGCTGGCACCCATGCGAGACAAGTCGCGTGGTCTGGAGAATGTGCATCGGCGTAGTGAAGAGCTGCTGGATTTGTTTATTCAATTAACAGGGCCAACGCCAAAAAATCAGGTGCACTGGTTTGAGACCTTCAGCAAAGGATTTGTTTTACAGTGGACGCCGCTGGATGTGGCTCAGCCATTTCAACAACTGATGGCTGCCGAAGCAGGTGCCTGGGTCATGACCTCTGCTACCTTGGCGGTGCGTGAGGACTTCAAGCATTTCCGTATCCAGCTGGGCTTGTCAGAGGATGTACAGACCTTGCAGTTGCCCAGTCCATTTGCCTATGAGCAGCAGGCGGTATTTTATGTGCCGCGTGGTCTGCCAGATCCGGGACACATCAGTTACGGTCAGGCGGTATTGAGTGCGGCGCTGCCGGTGTTGCGAGCCAGCAAGGGGCGCGCATTTATGTTGTTTACTTCGCACCGTGCGCTTAAGGAGGCGGCTCAGTGGTTGCCTGATCAGCTCGATTTCACTTTTTTGGTGCAGGGCAGTCAGCCAAAAGCAGAGTTGTTACGTCGTTTTGTAGCAACCGAGCAGGCCGTGTTATTGGCTACGGGTGCCTTTTGGGAAGGAGTTGATGTGCGTGGTGCCGACTTGTCGCTGGTGATTATCGACAAGCTGCCCTTTGCGTCACCGGCAGACCCTGTGGTGGCAGCACGTTTGGCAGCTTATAAAGCAGATGGCCGCAATCCGTTTGCCGGTTTTCAGCTGCCATCCGCTATTATCGCGCTCAAGCAGGGGGCTGGTCGTTTGATTCGCGATGTCAGTGATATGGGGGTGTTGATGGTGTGCGATCCCCGTTTGGTGGCTAGACCTTATGGTCAGTTATTTATTCAAAGTCTGCCGGCCATGCGTCGTACCCGAGAGCTAAGAGAAGTGACTGGATTTTTTGAGTTTTTAGCGGGTTTGGAGCCTGAGTGCGCATGAATATACTGGCCTTGGAAACGGCTACCGAATATTGCTCAGTGGCCTTGTTGACGGTTGCGGATGATGGTCAGCAACGTATGCACAGTGTGGGCAGACATGCGCCAAGACTGCAAACCGAGCTGATCCTGCCCATGCTGGATGAGTTATTGCAGCAGGCTGATGTGGCGCTGATGGATTGTGATGTGATTGCGTACTCGGCGGGGCCGGGAGCATTTACGGGTGTGCGTATTGCTGCTTCAGTAGCTCAGGGTCTGGCTCTGGCCACTGATTTGCCGGTGGTGGCGGTGTCGAGTTTGCAGGCACAGGCGCAGGGTGTGGCTCGTTTGCATGGTGCTAAAGCCGTATTGTCCTGTTTTGATGCACGTATGCAGGAAATATATTTGGGTCTTTATGAGTGTGATGCGCAGGGTTTGATGCAGCCATTAGTGCCTGAGCTGGTGTGTCGTCCTGATGAGGTTCCTGTATCAGTGCAGCAGGCTTGGGCTGCTCATGCCAGCACAGGCGTGGCGGCAGGTTCTGGCTGGCTGAGTTATGCCGATGTCATGTCACCTCAGTTGGCGGTGATGGGGCAGTTCTTGGATGTGATGCCAGAGGCTCAGGATGTGGCGCGTCTGGCGCTGCCAATGGTCAGAGCAGGAGGTGCCAAGGCTCCTGAAATGGCGCTGCCAGTTTATCTGCGTGATGATGTCTGGAAAAAATTACCGGGGCGTTGATATGACTAATTTTGAGTGGGATTACCCTGAGCCTCATTTATTACAGGTGATGGTTCTGCCTCAGCATATTGATGTCATGAATCACACTAATAATGTGGTTTACCAGCAATGGATGGAGGATGTGGCTTGGTCGCATTCTCTGACTGTTGGTTTGGGGCCTGAGCAGTATGCAGCCTGTGGATATGGCATGGTGGTACGCCGTCATGAGCTTAATTATCTGGCGGCAACCTATCTCGGGGATGTGTTGTCGGTAGCTACCTGGCTGTTACAGGTCGATAAATTGTCAACACAACGGGTCTATCAGATACGTCGTGAGTCAGATGGTATGACTGTGTTTCGTGGTGCAACACATCTGGTTTGTGTAGAGATTGCCAGTGGCAAACTGAAGCGTATGCCTTCGCATTTTTATCAGGCATATACCTCTTTGCAATTAGCAAAAGAACAGAACTAAACGGAGTTTTTGTGGATTTTATTTTGTATTTTCAAGCGTTTATTCTTGGTCTGATTGAAGGGTTGACGGAGTTCATTCCCGTATCCAGTACGGGGCACTTGATTGTCGCGGCAGATTTAATGGACTTCTGGACACATGAAAAACGTGTGGTATTCGAAGTTGCCATTCAGCTCGGTGCCATTCTGGCGGTCGTTTACGATTACTGGCAACGTCTTAAGCAGGCAGCAGTTGGCTTCGTGCAAAAAGAGGCAGTGTCTCAGCGCTTTGTGTTCAACATTCTGCTGGCCTTTATGCCGGCGGCGGTGATTGGCTTTTTTGCCATTGGCTTTATTCATGATCATTTGTTTGACCCAATGGTAGTGGCCTCTGCACTGATCATTGGCGGGGTGATTATTTTGCTGGCCGAAAAGCGTGCGCCGTTGGCTCAGGTGCATGAAGTTGAAGATATGCGCTGGCATCATGCCCTGAAAGTGGGCTTTGTTCAGTGTCTGGCCATGGTGCCCGGGACTTCGCGTTCTGGTGCCACCATTATTGGTGGTTTGTGGTTTGGTTTATCGCGCAAGGCAGCCGCTGAATTCTCATTTTTTCTGGCCATTCCGACCATGATCGGGGCGACGGTTTATTCTGTGTATATACATAGAGATGAATTTATCTGGGAAGATTTTCCGATATTTGCCATCGGTTTTGTGATGGCTTTTCTGGCAGCGGCCTGGGTGGTTAAAGCCCTGGTTAGTTTTGTTTCACGTCATGGCTTCACCGTATTTGCTTGGTATCGCATTGCCTTTGGCGGCCTGATCTGGTTATCCGCATGGGCGGGCTGGATTCAATGGAGTTAAGTGCAGCACCTACCTGTCTTGTGGCAGAGGCGGGTTGTGATGCCGAGGCCAGACGTTGGGCTGAGCACCTGTCGTTACCCTTGGTGTTTGTCACTGATCGACGTCGTGAATTACCGCCGCTAATAGCAGAGCACGATTGGGTGTTATGGCTTGATCAGCAGGGCTTGGGCTTACAGGTCAATGCCAGGCCTTTGCCTGCTCCTGTACGTGTTGATTTTGTGGGCGGATCGATTCGCTGGCGCACGCAACCCGGTCGGGGTGCTGCCGGTGAGATGGTGGCTCGTGCCTGTGGTGCTCGTCGTGGCGCGACTCCCCGGGTTCTTGATGCGACGGCTGGCTTGGGGCGCGATGCCTGGATACTGGCCAGTCTGGGTTGCTCATTGCAATTATGTGAGCGTTCACCGGTAGTGGCAGCCTTGTTGACATCGGGTCTTGAGCGAGCGCGTGTCGAACCTGATGTGGCCGCGGTGGCAGAGCGGATGCAGCTAATGACAACGGATGCGCATGACCTGCTGCGGGAGCTGGCTAATTTGCCAGCTTCGCTGCGCCCAGAAGTGGTTTATCTTGATCCCATGTTTCCGCATCGTGCCAAGTCGGCATTGGTGAAGCTGGATATGCGGGTATTTCGGCAGGTGGTGGGAGAAGATAACGATGCGGATGCGCTGTTATCTTTGGCACGACAGGTAGCGACCCGGCGTGTGGTGGTGAAGCGTCCTCGCCATGCACCTGATTTGGCAGGTTGTGCTCCTCATGAGCGGCTGCTGGGTCAGAGCAGCCGCTTTGATTTATATGCCCCAGTGATTGCTTAGCGGTTTATTCAGGCCGCTTTGGACTTGCGTGTTTCCTTTTTCTGGCGAGCTTCTTCCAGTGCCTGCAATGCGTTGTTGACCTCTTCGTCGGTAATCAACGTCACCTGCAAAATAGCCTGGCGAATACCGCTGGGCAATACTTCCAGTGATTGTTCGGCCAGTGTGCTTAGGCGGTTGTCAAAAACCAGCTGACCCTGTGGCGTAGTGCATAAATAGTCCAGCGACTTCAGGGTGTCCAGAAAGCCACGGAACAAGACTTTGTCAAAGAACTCCGGAGCGCTGAACTCTCGAATCAGCGACAGGCGTTGCGCCAGCAAATGACACAACTCTTCGAGCTGTTGTTGTGTCAGTTTGCCCGAACCTCGCTGGCTGAGCACGGTGATGGTCATATAGTAGCGCACCAGTGTTTGGCGCAATGCTCGACTCAGTACATGCAGCCTGCCATGTTCTTCACTGCTGCTGGCTGGTGGTGTCAGGCAGCCGCCTGCTTTCTGGCGAACCAGGCCTTGTGCAATAAAGACTTCCAGATAGCGATCAAGCAATTTACCCAGATCTTCAGCGTCTGCTCTCAGGAAAAGCTCGGCTTTCAGGAACGGATAAACGGACTGCATCTGTTGCAGCAGCATGTCTCTGGAGATTTCACCGCGTTGCAAAATCAGCACGGCAATCAGCGAGGGCAGGGCAAACATATGCAGCGTGTTATTGCGGAAGTAGGTCATTAACACCCCTTCTTCTTCGTGCAGATACAGCAGGTCACCGAGCGGATGTTTGCGACGCTGAAGAATTTTCAGCTCTTCACCATAAGCGACCACTTCCTTGCCATTCATTTCGGTGATCTGAATATGCTTGCTGTAAGGCACTACCTTCAGCAGGTCCAGATACATGTCAATTTGCTGTGCCAGCTGGTCTTCATCAATAGCGTGTTTGGGCGTAGACAATAATACCGTGCTGATCAGGTTTACCGGATTCACTACGGCGGCAGCATTAATCGAAGTGGTAATCAACTGACCAATACGTTGAGACGCTCTGGAGAACTCCTTACTTTCGGCGGCGGCCTGTGGGTCGTTTCGCCAGTCAGGTAGTTCAGCATCTAGAATGTCATTCAGGTAAATAGGCTGGCCGAAGCTCAGATGCACCTTGCCAAATACTTTTTGCAGTTTGCGCACAGACATGACCAATGAAAACAGGTTTTCTTTTTCCTTGGGCTTGCCTTGCAATTCGCCAATATAGGTTGAGCCTTCCATCAGCTTTTCGTAGCCAATATAAGCCGGAATAAATACCAGTGGACGGTGCGGGTCACGCAGATAGCTGCGCATGGTCATGTTGATCATACCGAGTTTTGCGGACAACAAACGACCGGTACGGCTACGGCCACCTTCGACAAAGTATTCGAT
>CAZMVL010000009.1:26032-63416 GCA_964569335.1 uncultured Paraperlucidibaca sp. | reverse complement strand
CCGCCACTGACCATTTGATGCAGGTATTCGTGAAAAACGGCACCGTACAGAAAGTTGTCTTTAAAGCTGCGACGCAGGAAGAAGGCCCCGGCCCGACGCAGCAGGCTGCCTACGACCGGCATATTCAGGTTGGCACCTGCGGCAATGTGAGGTGACATCAAACCACGGGTGAAAATGACGTAGGACAGCAGCAGATAGTCAATATGACTGCGGTGGCAAGGCGTATAAATGACTTCATGATCCAGAGCGTGCTTTTCAACCATTTCGAAGTTATGCACATTGATGCCGTTGTACAGGCGGGTCCATAACCAGGTCAGGAAAATCTCGAAGAAACGCAGCACCGAATACGAAAAGTCGGAGGCGATTTCGTTGCCATAAAGTCTGGCGCGTGCCTGTGCAGACTCCAGTGTGACCCCACGCTCTTCAACTTCGCGCGCAATCGCGTTTTGCACATTATCGGTACGCATCAGCTCATTGAGCAGGGTGCGGCGGTGCGACATGTCCGGGCCAATGGCTGCGGTACGTTCGCGTCTGAAATGCACCCGCAGGACGCGAGATACCTTGCGAACGGTTAATTCGGTGTTGCGATTTTCATCACAGAATTGACGTAGTGAAAGCGGTGGGCTCAGTTTCATCATGGTCATGCGACCATGAATGATGATGGTGATTAACTGCTTGAGTGCGCTGGGAGTGGCCCACGAATCGGCAAACAGGGCTTTCAGCCATGAGCTTTGTTTGTCGGGTGAGCGACCCCAGAAAATAGTGACGGGTACCAGTTGCACATCCAGTGTGGGATCCAGCTTGACGGCTTCAATCAGTGTTTCCAGACGAGGTGAATAGCGATGCTTGGGTTTGGTAAATGGCATCGGCTCGCCACGTGTCAGTGACAGCACGGCATAACGCTCACGCAAGCCATGTTCACGCATGGAGCGCAGTGGTCTGGGCAGACCCAATGCAATGGTTTCGGTTTCCAGCGTGAGCGCATTTGATAACATGCGATTGGGCAGGACGTAGCAAATGGGTTTTTCGGGGTCGATCCCCAGCATGTTGAGATTGGCGGGCAGTACCTGAACCTTGACCCACAAGCCAATCAATTTGCGTGTTAACAAGAGTAATAAGCGTTCAATACCAAGCCAACGTAGCATATAAATGTCCTATCTAAAAAACGCCCGATCAACGTAAAAATGCAGCTATTTATTATTTTGTTATGAGTACTTAGGCAACTTGCCAGCGAGTAGTGTAACAAAACCATGATCGTTTCTGTCTGCTATTCTTGGCAGTCTGTCTGCCTGTTTGGCTTTTGAAGGAGTAGTGATGTCTAACGTCATGCAAGAGTTGTTGAAGTTGCTTGATCTGGAAGCAATCGAGATCAATTTGTTCCGTGGTCAAAGCCAGGATTATTTTGGCAAGAATGTATTTGGTGGCCAGGTTCTGGGTCAGGCTTTGATGGCAGCGGGGCGCACGGTTGAAAATCGTCTGGCGCATTCTCTGCATGCCTATTTTTTGCGCCCTGGTGATGCCCATGCCCCGATTGTGTATGACGTGGAGCGTGTGCGTGACGGTCGCAGCTTTACCACGCGTACGGTCAAGGCCATTCAGCATGGCGAGATCATATTTACCATGATGGCTTCCTTTGCCGAGGCAGAAGAGGGTCTGGATCATCAGTTTGATATGCCGGATGACTGGCCAGAGCCGGAAAGTCTGCCCAGTGAGCTGGATTTGCGTCGCCTGATTGCTCCGCATGTGTCCGAGAAACAACGGCCATTTTTCGAGATGGAGCGTCCAATTGATTTGAAGTTGATTGATCCGGTGAATCCGTTTTCGCCAGATAAAAGAAAGCCTAAGCGTGCGCACTGGATGAAGTCACAGATTCAGTTGCCTGATGATCCGTTTTTGCACCAGTGTATTCTGGCTTTTGCCTCAGATTTTGCTTTCATGTCGACGGCGATGTTGCCGCACGCCATCACTTTCATGCATCCAGGGTTTCAGGGTGCCAGCATTGACCACGCCATGTGGTTCCACCGACCGTTTCGTATGGACGAGTGGTTGCTTTACACCATGGACGCACCATCATCGTCAGCGGCGAAGGGCATGAATCGTGGCTTGATCTATACGCGTGATGGCAGCCTGGTGGCTTCGACTGCACAGGAGGGTCTGATGCGCGTGCGTCCACCCAAATCAGCCTAGGCTTTGATGGGGCGCTGAAAGCTCAAAATATTGCTGTGAGGAGCCAGCTCGGGTTGCAGGAACTGGCGCAACTCGAGCTCACGTTCACGAGCGTCTTCGTAACCCAGTTGCATGACTGCACGGGTATAGGAGCGCTCAAACAACAGGTAACTGAGCAGGTTGGAACCGGCTCGTTTGAACATGCCTGAACCACGCACAAACAACCGAATGGAGCGTGGCAATTCGTGGGCATAGCGCGAGGCCAGCTCTTCCAGTCTCTCCACAGAGGGCGACAGCACCAGGTGCTCCACTGGACGCAAGGTGGTGTGGGCGGCGAGTTGCTCTGGCGTCAATAAGCCCAATGTTTTGTTGATGCGGCTCATTCGTTCCAGATCCATTTCCAGACTGTCGATAAATGAGCTGTTCATGATATGGCCCAGAATTTGTGCCAGGCTGGGGTAGCCATCGGACATGCGTCTGACGTTGGTGCTGTCTCCTCGTCCTGAACCAATCACCAGAATACGTCGTGCTCCCAGATGCAGGGCAGGGCTGACGGGTGCAAGCTGACGCAAGGCACCATCACCGTAGTATTCGTTATTGATTCGTACCGAAGGAAATAATAGTGGAATGGCAGCTGACGCCATCAGGTGTTCAATTTCAATATTGGTTTTGATGCCACGACGACGTGCTCTATGCCAGTCTTCCAGATCGGGAGAGCCCTGATAAAAGCTGGTGGAGTCGCCGCGGGAGTAACTACAGGCCGTAATACACAAGGCGCGAAGATGACCGGACTCAATGATAGAAGGCAGACATTTCAGATTCAGCGTTTTGGCCAGTAACGCGGCTAATGGGGCATTGTTTAACAGGGACACTGGCTCGGCACGGTTGAACATGCCCATGGCCAGATTGGTTAACCATCGAAATGCACTATCCAGTACACCAGGCCAGTCCGTGCGGAAAACCTGATCGCAGCTGAAGTTACCCCAGATCTCTTCCAGCTTGGCCACCCCATCACCAAAGCAGGCCGCATTGACGGCCAGACCGACCGCGTTGAGGCCACCAGCGGAAGTGCCGCAGATAATGGAGAATGGGTTGCCACAATAGGGTGGCATGAACTCGTTAATTGCACGCAATGCACCGACTTGATAGGCTGCGCGAGCACCACCGCCAGTTAAAACCAGCGCTGTGGGGCTGGGTTGCTCAGAAGGTGTGTCCTGCATATCTGGCTCCATTTATGAAGCATTTTGATAACTGCTGTTTTCTATCAGTAACAGAATCCACCCAGGATTGGCATGAAACAGTCGCAAGCTCGTAATTTTTTGTTGATATCCATTGCTATTGTTGCATTGCTGTTTGCCAATGTCGTTCATGATTTGCCTAAGGGCGATTTAGGTCAAGAGATATTCTTCGAGTTACGCCTGCCCAGGTTACTTTTGGCAATGCTTGCAGGTGCCGCTCTTGGTTTGGCTGGTCTGTGGTTACAAACCCTGTTTCGTCATGCACTGGTTGAGCCGGGGTTGCTGGGCGTTTCTGCTGGGTCATCACTGGCGGCAGTATTGGCGCTCATGTGGTGGCAGCATGCCATGTGGGTATTGCCGGTTGCTGCCGTGGTGGGGGCGTTATTGACGTTGACACTGGTGCTGTTGTTGGCACGTCGTTTTCAGTTGCAGGCCGAGGCATTGTTGTTGGTGGGGGTGGCGTTAAGCGCATTGGCTGCCGCACTGGCTCAGTTATTGTTGATTTTAAGTCCGGACCAGACATTGCGAGCGGCCAGCTTCTGGCTGATGGGCAGTTTTGCCTATGCACAGTGGCCATTGCTGTTAGCAGGCTGGAGTGTGTTTGCGTTTTTGTGTCTTTGGGGTTGGCGGCGAGCGGCCAGTTTCGATGTCTGGTTGCTGGGTGAGCGTGAAGCGGGTTATTTGGGATTGCCGGTTCGGCGTTTCAGGCGTCAGGTCATCTGGGCCAGTGCTGCATTGGTAGGTGTAGTGGTGGCTCAGGCAGGTAGTGTTGCGTTTATCGGTTTGATGGCACCGCATATTGCCAGTCGTCTGGTGGGTTGCCATCACCGGGTCATGGTGCCGGGAGTGATTGCCGTCGGTGCCTTTCTGACGGTGCTGGCTGATACTTTATCGATGCGTGTGCTGGCCCCGATGGAGCTCCCTGTCGGTATCATGACGGCATTATTTGGCGCGCCATTTTTTCTGTATGTGTTGTATCAACGGTGGCGCCGATGATTCGTATCAATGCACATCAATTAATTTCTCCACGCGGCGAGCCTTTATTTCACTTGCCTGATCTGTCGTTGGATAAAGGTCAGATCTGGGCGGTCATGGGCGCCAATGGTGTGGGGAAGTCAACGTTCCTGGGCGCCTGTAGTGGCCGTGAGACGTTGTCATCTGACCCTGGCTGGTTTTGGCAGCAAGGTGCCATGCCGCTATGGAGTGATGCGAGCTTTGCACGTCAGCGTGCTTTTTTGAAGCAGCAGTCAATATTGCCAGGCACGCTATCTGTGCGTGCCGTTTTGATGATGGCTGCTTTTCCATGGGGTGGAGCGCATCCTCGGTTAGTGCAGATGATGGATGAGGTGGTGCAAGGCTGGGAGCTGTCGCATCTGCTGACGCGTTCGTGTGCTGAACTGTCTGGTGGTGAGAGTCAGCGTGTTCGTCTGGCGCAGACGGAGCTGCAAATTAGTCTGGTGTCCGAAGAGGATACGGCTTTATGGCTGCTGGATGAGCCATTAAACAGTCTGGACGCGCCACATCAACAGCTGGTTGTTCGTCGTTTGCGTCAGCGTGCACAGACTGGCGCACTGGTTGTCGCGGCATTACATGATGCCAACACGGCATTACGTCTGGCGACACATTTCCTTATTTTTGCGCAGGATAGTGTGGTGTATGCCGGTGTGCGTGATGAGGCCAGGGTAAAGCAGGCGTTGGAGCAGGCGTTTGCGGTTGAGTTATGTTGGGTGCAACACCCTCGCGATGGCAGTGCCTGGTTACTGCCGGTACAGAACGGTTAGCTCTGACCGGCAATATCGACCCAGATTTATAGTGCTTTAATGCGTCCAGACAAATGTGGCTTGCCTTTACGCGCATCATGTACGGCAAAGCGATAGCCGCTGTTTAAGGGTTCACTGCTGAAGGCAACCTTGGCAGGCAGCAAGATGGGTAGTTTGAATTGTACATCTACACTGTAGGCATCGGGTAGACGACCATCGAGTGCCGCCAGACAGGCGGCCTTGCTCCACATGCCATGTGCAATGGCCTGAGGAAAGCCGAGCAGGCGTGCGGTGATGGCATACAGGTGAATCGGATTGCGATCACCCGAAACAGCGCCATAGCGACGGCCAATATCACTGGGCACAATCCAGGTAGCGCTGGCTGCTGGCACGGTGGCTGCCTTCTTGGGTGCTTTTTCTGCATTTGCTTCGGGACTGGCTGCCGTACGCTGACGACGCAGATAGGTGCTGATATCAATCCACACTTTTTCTTCGCCAACAAAAGCTTCGCTGACCAGGTCAAAGGTTACGCCCTTGTCGTGTGCCTGCAGATTGTTGACGCGAGTACGGAAGCTGATGGTTTCATCGCTACGTACGGGGCGCAGTTGGTCAATGCGATTACGCACATGCACCAAGCCCATCAGTGCAAATGGAAAGCTGGAGTCGGTCATCAATACCATTTGCAGTGGAAAGGTCAGCACATGCAGGTAGGTGGATGGCACCACATCGCGCAGGGTAAAACCACAAACGCGGTTGTACTCGGCCAGATGAGCCTTATCAATGGTTTGATTGGCCAATACCAGCTCAAGGTCTGGCAAGTCCCCACCCTTGCGGGTAGGGGCTCCAGCCACAGCCTTCGCGTACAGGCTCAGGCTATTGGGCAAGGAAGTTAATTCACGAACAGCCATAATGGTCTCCGAATCAGGCGCCAATCAGGCTTTGGCCGCAAACGCGCACGACGTTACCGGTCAGACCGTTGGACGCAGGGCTGGCATACCAGGCAATTGTTTCAGCCACATCAACAGGCTGGCCACCTTGTGACATGGAGTTCATGCGACGACCTGCTTCGCGGATGGCGAACGGAATGGCGGCAGTCATTTGCGTTTCAATAAAGCCAGGGGCCACGGCGTTGATGGTGATGCCACGAGCCTGCAGTGACGGCTTCATGCTTTGTACCATACCGATAACACCAGCCTTGGAGGTGGCGTAGTTGGTTTGACCGGCATTGCCCGCAATACCAGAAATTGAAGAGACGCAAATAATACGGCCATTGGCACGCAAGACATCGGCATTCAGCAGTGCTTCGTTGATGCGCTCTTCTGACGACAGATTGATATTGATGACCATATTCCACAACTGGTCTTTCATGTTGGCCAGCATCTTGTCACGGGTAACGCCTGCGTTATGGACGATGATATCAAGGCCGCCATGGGCGTTCTTGCAGTGTTCGGCAATACGTGCCGGGGTATCATGGGCAGTAATGTCCAGACCCAGTACGGAGCCGTTAATGCGGCCTGCCACGCGTTGCAAGTCTTCTTCCTGCTGTGGAATGTCCAGGCAGATGACATGAGCGCCATCACGTGCCAATACGTCTGCAATGGCCTCACCAATACCGCGTGAAGCACCAGTGACCAGAGCGACTTTGCCAGCCAAAGGCTTGCTCCAGTCAATGGCATCTGCATCGATACCGGTGGAGCTGACACGAACTACCTGACCCGATACGTAGGCAGATTTGGGCGAAATAAAGAAACGCAAGGAAGATTCCAGCAGGTGATCGGCATCGGGTGCGACATAAATGACCTGTGCGGTACCGCCTTTTTTGACTTCTTTGGCAATGGCACGGGTAAAGCCTTCCAGTGCGCGTTGTGCAGTGGCATGTAGCGGGTCTTCGCACAGTTCGGGGGTGCGGCCGAGTACGATGACACGGTTGCAGGCGGCCAGTTTGCGCATGATCGGGTTAAAGAAGCTGTGCAGTTCTTGCAGTTGGGCGCTGTTGGTGATGCCCGATGCGTCAAATACAACGGCTTTGAAGCGTTGGCTGTCTTCAGCGCTGGGGGCATAAGCCTGAACGTTCAGACCTGCGGCAGCTGCTGCGGTATGTACTTCTGTGTCGAACAGGGCATAGGTTTCGGCGTTGATGCCATTTAATGTTTTGGCCAGGTCATCAACCAGTGTGCCGCCACGAGCAGCGCCTAACAATACAGCACCAGTGACAACCGGTTGATCAGGACTGAAGCGCTCCAGTGGCGTAGGAGCAGGCAGGCCCAGATTCTTGGCCAGCATCTGGCCGACGGATGAGTTGATAAAATCGATATAACGGTCGCTCATGATGATTACCTGTGTCAGTTCAGTTCATGGAAAATCGCTTAAATATGCGCGCAGCCTAGTCAATTTGACGGATTAATGCGAGTCTGGAAGCATATTTCTGGTTAAAATTAGTACGGTGGCAAGCCTATCAAATGGTGCGTCCGTCTTAATTTGCCGTATAAGATGCATTGCTCAGCATTTCGGCCAATGCATTGTCTGATGACTGTGCTAGCGTGTTGGGGTCAATTTCAAGGAGTTTGTCATGTCCAGTCTTCGTCGAGTCGCCATTGTCGGCGGCAACCGTATTCCGTTTGCTCGTTCTAATAGTGTGTATGCTACCGCTTCAAATGAAGACATGCTGACTGCTGCACTAGATGGCTTGGTCAGCCGTTTCAATCTGGAAGGTGTGCGGGTTGGTGAAGTGGTTGCGGGTGCCGTATTGAAGCACAGCCGTGACTTTAATCTGACTCGTGAGTGTGTGCTCAGCACCAAGCTGGCTCCTGAAACAACCGCTTATGATATTCAGCAAGCCTGTGGTACAGGCCTGGAAGCGGCCATTCTGGTTGCCAATAAAATTGCCGTGGGTCAAATCGAGTGCGGTATTGCCGGTGGTGTAGATACCACGTCGGACGCTCCGATTGCCTTGAGTGAAGGCCTGCGTTCCATTCTGCTGGAAGTCAATCGTGGCAAGACCACTGGTGCCAAGCTGAAAACACTGGCCAAAATTCGTCCCAAGCACCTGATTCCGGCCGTTCCTCGTAATGGCGAACCACGTACTGGTCTGGCCATGGGCGACCATGCGGCTATCACAGCGGCCGAATGGCAAATTCCTCGTGCAGAACAGGATAATCTGGCGGTATCCAGCCACCATAAGCTGGCTGCTGCCTATGAGCGTGGGTTCTTTGACGATCTGATTACACCTTACCTGGGTTTGAAGCGTGACCAGAACCTGCGTCCTGATTCAAATGTTGAAAAACTGGCTACCTTGAAGCCCTGTTTTGGTGATCGTGAAACCGGCACGATGACAGCAGCCAACTCAACGCCATTGACCGATGGTGCTTCCGTGGTTTTGTTGGCTTCTGAAGAGTGGGCGAAAGAGCGTGGTCTGCCTGTGCTGGCTTATTTCGTTGATGGTGAAGTGGCTTCGATTGACTTCGTTCACAAGAAAGAAGGTCTGTTGATGGCGCCTGCTTATGCGGTTCCTCGCTTGTTGGCACGTCGTGGTTTGACACTGCAAGACTTCGATTACTACGAAATCCATGAAGCGTTTGCTTCGCAGGTGCTGTCAACACTGAAAGCCTGGGAAGATCCCGTGTTCTGTAAAGAGCGTTTAGGTCTGGATGCGCCTTTGGGTTCAATTGATCGCAGCAAGTTGAACGTGAATGGTTCGTCGCTGGCAGCAGGTCACCCATTTGCAGCAACCGGTGGTCGTATTATTGCGACGCTGGCCAAGATTCTGTCCGAAAAGGGCTCAGGTCGTGGCCTGATCTCGATTTGTGCTGCTGGTGGTCAGGGCGTTGTCGCGATTGTCGAACGTTAATTGCTATTGTTCTGATCATAAAAAAGCCCGCTGATGCGGGCTTTTTTATGTCAGTGACCTTAAGGCTTGGTCACATCCAGCAGTTCAACTTCAAAAATCAGCGTTTCATTCGGGCCAATTTTGTCGCCTGAACCCATTTCACCGTAGGCCAGGTGTGCCGGGATGAATAAACGGTGCTTGGCGCCGGTTTTCATCAGCTGTACACCTTCAGTCCAGCCAGGAATGACACGATCCAGCGGAAACTGAATGGGCTGACCACGGTCATAAGAGCTGTCGAAGGTATCGCCATTGAGCAGGGTGCCCTTGTAGTGCACGGTGACAATGTCGGTTTCCGCTGGTTTGGCACCTTCACCTTCGCTGAGCACTTCATATTGCAAGCCACTGCCTGTGGTGACAATGTTTGGCTTCTTGGCGTTCTCAGCCAAAAACTCTTCACCTTTTTTCAGCGAGACTTCACCGTCGGCGGTACGCTTTTGCTGCTGTTTTTCCATCAGCGTCTGTGCCACGGTCATTTTGATTTTTTCCAGCTCTTCGTCACTGAAGGCCAGGTCTTTGCCTGCTTGCACGTCGTTCATACCGTGCTTAAGCGCTTTGAAATCAAGGTCGGTGCTGATGGGGTCCAGCGAGCGGCCAATTTCAACACCAATGGCATAACTAAATTGTTCGGTATCAGTTTTTAGTTTGGACTTCTCTCCACCACAGCCAGCAATTAATAAAATACCGGCGGATAGTGCAAGAAGACGTGAAGGGCGATTCATATAAAAATCCTGTTGTTGTGGTTATCAGCGGCGGCCACAGTTAAATCGGTTTGGTCGGTTGTTGCTGAAGCCGCCTGAGTAAGCTAGATGTGTCCCAGCGCCCACCACCCATTGATTGAACCTCGCGGTAAAAATCATTAATGAGTGTGGTGACAGGCAGATCAAGACCAAGCTGCGCAGACTCAGCCAGCACTATATCAAGATCCTTGCACATCCAGTCAACTGCAAATCCATATTCATAGTGATCTTGTTGCATGGTTTGATGCCGATTAAGCAATTGCCATGAGCTGCCGGCACCTTGCCCAACCAGTTGCATGACCTGATTTACATCCAGCTGTGTCAGTTGAGCAAAGCGCATACCCTCAGCAAGCCCTTGTATTACGCCGGCTACACAAATCTGGTTGACCATTTTGGCCAGCTGGCCATGACCGACCGGACCAAGATGTGCCTGTGCCTTGGCGTAACTGGCTAAAACAGGGTGAGCTTTTGCGATGTCTGCTGCCGAACCTCCGCAGAATATGCTGAGCTGGCCATTGATGGCACCTTGTTGACCACCAGAGACAGGGGCATCAATGAAGCCGCAATTGACGTCTGCTAACCGAGTAGCGATTTTTCTTGATATATCTGCTGAAACGGTTGAGTGATCAATGACTAATGCGCCATTTTTAACCGTATGAACAACACCGTTTTCACCCAGTAACACTTGCTCAAGGTCTTCGTCTCGCCCGACACAGCATAAAATAATATCGGCTTTTGCGGCTGCATCTGCAGGGGAGTCCGCAATTGCACCGCCATATTCCTGTTGCCATTGTCTGGATTTTTGCGTTGTACGGTTCCATACCGTGACGTCAAAACCAGCTTTTAGCAGATGTCCAGCCATGGGGTAGCCCATGGTGCCTAGTCCAATAAACGCCAGACGAGTCATAAATAATCTCAAGTTGGTTAATTCATAGTTGCAAATGCGAATACATCGCATTTATAATTGCGCCACGATTTGACGAGGGCTACCTCTATGTATGTTTGCTTATGTCATGCGGTCACTGAGCGTAAAATTCACCAAGCCGTTGCGCAAGGTACGTCTTCATTTGAAGCCTTGCAAGCATCTACCGGTGTTGCCACATGCTGTGGCGCTTGCCTGGACTTTGCCGAGCAAACTTGGCAGGACGCCCTGTCTACGCACTCATCTGGTTACCAATTAGCAGCTGCGAGGCTGGCAATATCCGTGCTATAAACTGCTGCAAGTATTAATGCAGGAGTTTGTGGCATGAAGGGTGATAAAGCGGTTATTGCGCTGTTGAATCAACAGCTGAAAAATGAGCTTACAGCCATCAACCAGTATTTCTTGCACGCACGTATGTATCGTCATTGGGGTCTGGAACGTCTGGCCAAGAAGGAATATGACGAGTCCATTGGTGAGATGAAGCATGCCGATCGCCTGATTGATCGTGTATTGCTGTTGGATGGTTTACCTAATCTGCAGGATCTGCACAAACTGATGATTGGTGAAACAGTGCCGGAGATGCTGGCAGCCGACCTCAAACTGGAGCAGGGTGCGCAGATCACGGTCAAGGATGGTATCGCAGCTGCCGAACTGGCACGTGACTATGTCAGCCGTGATTTGCTGCTGGATATTCTGGATGATACCGAAGAGCATATTGACTGGCTGGAGACCCAGCTCGATCTGGTCGAGAAGATGGGACTGCCAAACTACATTCAGTCGCAAACCCTAGAGTCCTGAGACCTGTGACGGCGCTGTCGTTGCAGCCACTGACCGACTTTGAGTCAGCGTGGAGGCAACCATCTACTCCGGAGCGATTGCACCAAATACGTGACGCAGCCTTGGTGTTGCGTCAGCGTTTGATGCAGCAGGCGCCGGTGCTGTTCTACAAAAGCATTGATCTTTACCGTGACCTTTATCCGATACGACACGCCTATAGCGGAGTGTATACAGGTGCGGTGCTGACCTTTCCGTATGTGCACTTGCTGAAACGTGTCTGGCTGATTCAGTTTAATGACCTGGATGGCTGCCTGAAAACCTTGCTGTTCTCTCCTGGTGATGAGCATGAGCCGGTACAGGCCCGGCTTTTTCAACGTTTTGATGCCAGTCTTCCGCGTTATCTGCGGCGTTTCAGTAAAGCGGCTATTGCGCCCAATTATCGTTCTCTGGAAACCGCCATCGCGGAAGCGGGGGTGTTACCGGAGCAGATTGACTACATCAGTTATGGTCATTTGCATGGTCAGCACTTGAGTCGATGGCTGGGGACGTCAGGGTTTTTCCCGAATGCCAGGTTGCTGGTTCACCAGCAGGAGTGGGCAGATCAAATACGTCATGTGCCTGCACTGGCTGATGATATCTCTATGGATAGGGTTATCCCTTTTGCTGGCAGCGTATTGTTGGGTAATGGCCTAGCCCTGGTGCATAGTCCTGGCCTAACGGCCGGGCATCATGCGCTGGTAGCCAGGGTGCCTGGCGGTGTTTGTGTGACTTCGGCTAATGGCGTAGGAGCTGATGCATATGCGCCCAGACAGTCACGAATCAAGGCCATCAGGCGTTATGCCGAGGAGCATGATCTGGATGTCATCGTCAAGGGGAAAAGACGTACGTCGTTGGATGAACAATATATTTCGATGGTGATGGAAAAGACGCTGGCGGGTCCTTCGCATAATCCGGACTTTCCAAATTGCGCACCCTCCAGTGAGGCAACGCCCTATTGGTTAATGCCTGCCTTTGCGGTGAGTTTTTTGATGGGGGAGCTGCAATTTGGCAGTTTGCAGTGGCCAGAGCTTGCCGAGTGACAGGTGTCAGAAAGTAAAACGGCCGCAATAGCGGCCGTTTTACTAAGCATCGATAATTCGCGTTCAGCGTTTTTCGATGGGTGTGATGTCGCGTTGGGTATGACCCGTGTAGAGCTGGCGCGGACGACCAATCTTGTATGGTGTGCTGTGCATTTCCAGCCAATGCGAGATCCAGCCAACCGTACGTGCCAAGGCAAAGATTACGGTAAACATGGAGGTAGGAATACCAATGGCCTTCAGGATGATGCCTGAATAGAAGTCCACGTTTGGATACAGTTTACGCTCAACAAAGTAAGGGTCGCTGAGAGCAATACGCTCCAGTTCCATGGCCAGTTCCAGCTGTGGATCGTTGATGCCCAGTGCAGCCAGCACTTCGTCACAAGTTTGTTTCATCACTTTGGCACGTGGGTCAAAGTTTTTGTAGACGCGGTGACCAAAGCCCATCAGCTTCACTTCTTTGGTTTTTACCTTTTCCATGAAATCAGCTACGTTTTCAACGCTGCCAATTTCATCCAGCATGGTCAGTACGGCTTCATTGGCACCACCATGTGCTGGCCCCCACAATGCTGCGATACCCGCTGCAATACAGGCGTAAGGGTTGGCACCGGTGGAGCCGGCCAGACGTACAGTCGATGTTGATGCGTTCTGTTCATGATCGGCATGCAAGGTAAAGATACGATCCATGGCCTTGGCCAGTACCGGATTGACCTTGTAATCAGGATCGGCAGGTACCGAGAACATCATGTGCAGGAAGTTTTCTGCATAGTTCAGGTCATTGCGTGGGTAAGCAAACGGCTGGCCGGAAGAGTATTTGTAGCTCATGGCCGCAATGGTCGGGATCTTGGCGATCAGGCGAATAGCGGTGATTTCACGGTGCTTGGTGTCGTTGACATCCAGGCTGTCATGGTAAAACGCAGACAATGCGCCGACCACGCCACACATGATGGCCATCGGGTGAGCATCACGACGGAAGCCATCAAAAAATTTGCGTAATTGCTCGTGCACCATGGTGTGATTGGTGACGAGTTGCTCGAATTCAGCTTTTTGTTGTGCATTTGGCAGTTCGCCATTCAGCAGGAGATAGCAAACTTCCAGGTATTCTGCTTTCTCGGCTAATTGATCGATAGGGTAGCCCCGATGCAGCAGGATGCCTTTGTCGCCATCAATGAATGTGATTTTTGATTCGCAGGCGGATGTTGCCATGAATCCTGGGTCAAAAGTGAAGTAGCCCTTGGCTAAAACGTCTTTGACATCAATAACATCGGGGCCAAGTGTGCCGGAAGTTATCGGAAGGGAAAGGGAATCATCACCGATAGTCAGTGTCGCTTTTTTGGCCGTCATCACGGTCTCCTGAAGGGTTCTGCGTGCTATGAGTGCATTCGGATGCTTAACAAAAGAAAAGCCAAAACAGCCAGGTCGGCTGCAGCTCTGCAATTGAAAACCATGAGAGTGGAATACACGTCATCTGAACAAATGCGCGCCTAGCTTAAATCACGAGCCGAAATTGTCAACGAATTAGCGGTACGCGTCTCCGCTCATCGACTTAAGTAGCAGATAAAAACCGATGATTGTGGCCCGTTTATCGTTTCAGGTGGTTTGTATTACGGATTGTGCGGGATTATACTTGCCGCCATCGTTGGGTAATCAGACATTAGTAAAGTTTATTTTTATTAATTTCAGTTACTTGGCGTCTAAACTTTCCCAATCATGTGCCTTTAGGCCAGATCAACAGGACGCTCTCGTGAAAAGCAATAGACCTGTCAATCTTTCGATGGCTACCGTAATCGAACTCAATTTGAAGTCGCCGGTCGCCGTTGCATCCATCCTGCATCGCCTTTCGGGCGTTTTGCTATTTTTTGTTACTCCCGGCCTGTTATGGCTTCTGCAATGCTCATTGTCTTCGCCCGAAGGCTTTGCTGACGTGCAGGCGTTATTGTCGGGCGTGGTGGCCAAACTGATTCTGTTTGTGGCATTGGCAGGTCTGGTTTATCACTTCCTGGCAGGCATCAAGCACCTTATTGCCGACTGGGGTATTGGTGAGTCACTGGAAGGTGGTCGTCTGTTCGCCAAGGTGACCTTGATCGTAGCGGCATTGGCTATTGCTGCATTGTTTGTCTGGGTGGTGCTGTCATGAAGAGTGCAACAAGTTTTAGCCGTTCCGGCTTGTCTGACTGGCTGATCCAACGCGTCAGCGCCATCATTCTGGCGGCTTACACCGTTTGGCTGTTTGGCTTTTTCATTTTGAATCCAGGTCTTGAATTTGCAACGTGGCAGGCTTTCATGAGCGGCACGTGCATGCGTATTTTTACGCTGCTGGCGTTGCTTTCGTTTGTTGCCCATGCCTGGATTGGTATGTGGACTATTTTTACCGATTACCTGACTACCAGTCAGATGGGGGCATCAGCCAACATCGTGCGCTTATTGGCACAGATTGGAATGGCGATTGCACTGTTCGTAGTCGTCGTCTGGGGTATTCAGATCATTTGGGGCAATTGATATGACAACAATGCGTACAGTCAATTTTGACGCTGTTATTGTCGGTGGTGGTGGTGCAGGCATGCGTGCCTCGTTGCAGTTGGCGCAATCCGGTTTCAAGACAGCATTGATCTCGAAAGTATTCCCGACCCGTTCACATACTGTGTCGGCTCAGGGTGGTATCACCTGTGCTATCGCATCAGCCGATCCTAATGATGATTGGCGCTGGCATATGTATGACACCGTCAAGGGCTCTGATTATATTGGCGATCAGGATGCTATCGAGTACATGACTTCGGTGGGTCCTCAGGTCGTATTTGAGTTGGAGCACATGGGTCTGCCATTCTCGCGTACTGACGAAGGTCGTATTTATCAGCGTCCGTTTGGCGGTCAGTCGAAAAATTTTGGTGAGGGCGGTCAGGCTGCTCGTACCTGTGCCGCTGCTGACCGTACCGGTCATGCCTTGTTGCACACGCTGTATCAGCAAAACCTGCATCACAAAACCAAGTTCTATATTGAGTGGCTGGCGATTGATATTGTGCGCAATCAGGACGGTGACGTCTGTGGTGTGATCGCGATGGATATTGCCAGTGGCGAGGTAGTGTTCTTCAAGTCCAAAGCTACCGTATTTGCGACAGGTGGTGCAGGCCGTATTTATGCCTCCACCACCAACGCACACATCAACACCGGTGATGGTGTCGGTATGGCCGCGCGTGCCGGCATTCCATTGCAAGACATGGAAATGTGGCAGTTCCATCCAACCGGTATTGCCGGTGCCGGCACCTTGGTAACAGAAGGCTGTCGTGGTGAAGGCGGTTATCTGTTGAACAAGGATGGCGAGCGTTTCATGGAGCGTTACGCACCAAATGCCAAAGACTTGGCAGGTCGTGACGTGGTGGCGCGTGCCATGGCAACCGAAATTCGTGAAGGCCGTGGTGCTGGTCCGGATGGCGAATATGTTTACCTGAAGCTGGATCATCTGGGCAAGGAAGTGCTGCATAGCCGTTTGCCTGGTATCTGTGAGCTGGCGCAAACCTTTGCTCATGTTGATCCGGTGAAAGAGCCGATTCCTGTTATTCCAACCTGTCACTACATGATGGGTGGTATTCCAACCAACGTGCATGGTCAGGCCATTGCTGTGGATGCACAGGGTAAGGAAAGTATCGTTAACGGTCTATATGCCGTTGGTGAAATTGCCTGTGTGTCGGTGCATGGTGCCAACCGTCTGGGTGGCAACTCACTGCTGGATCTGGTGGTGTTTGGTCGTGCCGCCGGTCTGCATATTGAAGACGCTCTGCGTCAGGGTCTGGAGCAACGTGAACCGTCCTCATCGGATGTTGAGCGTGCCCAGGCGCGCATGAATCGCTGGAATAGTTCGGTCAGCGGTGAGTCTGTGCCTGAGTTGCGCAAAGAATTGCAGCGCAGCATGCAGCTGAACTTCGGTATCTTCCGTCGTGGCGAAGACATGGACAGAGGTGTTGCTCATGTAGCTGAGTTGCGTGATCGTATTGCTCGTGCCCATCTGGGTGACAAGACGCAATCATTCAACACCGCTCGCGTCGAAGCGCTTGAGCTGGACAATCTGCTGGAAACGGCTGAAGCGACTGCTTTGTCGGCTCAGGTACGTGCCGAGTCACGTGGCGCTCATAGCCGTGAAGACTATCCGGATCGTGATGACGAAAACTGGTTGGCGCATTCGCTTTACCATACCGACACGAAAGTGGTGGCCAAGCGCGCGGTTAACTTTGCTCCCAAGCAAGTTAAAGCATTCCAGCCTAAAGCACGTACTTATTGATAGGGGTTCATCATGCTTAAAGTCAGCATCTATCGTTACAACCCGGATACCGACCGCGAACCCTATATGAAAGAGTTCCAGGTTGACACCCAAGGCCGTGATCTCATGGTTCTGGATGTGCTGAATCTGGTGAAAGAGCAGGATGATTCGTTGGTCTACCGTCGCTCATGCCGTGAGGGTGTGTGCGGTTCGGATGGTATCAACATGAATGGCAAGAATGGTCTGGCCTGTATTACGCCGGTATCGATGGCAACCAAGGGTGGCAATCATCTGATTGTGAAGCCGTTGCCTGGTTTGCCTGTACTGCGTGATCTGGTCGTTGATATGTCCATGTTCTTTGCACAATACGAAAAAGTGCAGCCATATGTGATCAACGACACGCCGGCACCTGCCATTGAGCGTTTGCAGTCGCCTGAAGAGCGCGCCAAACTGGATGGCCTGTATGAGTGCATTCTGTGCGCATGCTGTTCAACCAGTTGCCCATCGTTCTGGTGGAACCCGGAGAAATTCCTGGGTCCATCGGCGTTGCTGCAGGCTTATCGCTTCCTGGCAGATAGTCGTGATACAGCGACTGCCGAGCGTTTGGCCAAACTGGATGACCCGTTCAGTCTGTTCCGTTGCCGTGGCATCATGAACTGTGTCAGTTCATGTCCCAAAGGTCTGAACCCGACCAAGGCCATTGGCCATATTCGCAATATGTTGCTGACCCAAGCATCATAATTTGATGGCGAATAGAGGAAATTAAAAACGGCCGCTTTAAAGCGGCCGTTTTTATATCCACTCGTCGCATAATTTGTCTAGTCACACTTTGGTAGTGGTTCCTCAGCAGGCCTATTCGAGTTAGTATCCAGACTAATTTCACGGCCTGGGTACACTAGGCTGTTGTATGCGTCTAAGTCTTGCCACAAGCAAGATCAAGAGTCAGGCAATATCTGTTTGGGATAATCATCATGCAAGAAGGCCAAATGCTGAGTCAGTGGAAAACGTCACAACTTTCTGCTGATAATGCCGCCTATGTTGAAGCGCTTTATGAAGAGTTTTTAGTTTCTCCTGCAACAGTTCCTGATGAGTGGCGCACGTATTTTGAAATGCTGCCACGTGTGGCTGATGTCAGCCAGGACACCCCGCATAATGCCATTCGTGAGCAGTTCTTGTTGTTGGCTCGTAATAGCAGTCGCGCCAAGCCATTGGCACCCAGCCAGGTTTCCAGCGCGCATGACCAGCGTCAGGTCGCCGTATTGCAGTTGATTGCAGGCTATCGAAATCGTGGCCATCAACAAGCCAAGATTGACCCTCTGGGTTTGATCAAGCGTCATGAAGTACCGGATGTTGAATTATCAAGCCATGGTTTGTCTTCTGCTGATCTGGATACTGTTTTTAATGTAGGCAATCTGGCCATTGGCAAGACTGAGTGCACGCTGAGGGAAGTGGTACAGAGTCTGGATGCCATTTACTGTAGCAGTATTGGTACTGAATACATGCACATTGTGGATACAGCGCAAAAGCGCTGGATTCAACAGCGTCTGGAAGGTGCACGAGGCAACTTCGGTTTCTCTGCCGATGTGAAGCGCTCACTATTGGGCTCCATTACGGCAGCTGAGGGATTGGAGCGCTATCTGGGGACTCGCTTTGCGGGTGCCAAGCGCTTTGGTCTGGAAGGTGGTGAATCGCTGATTCCAATGGTGAAAGAGTGTATTTATCGTGCCGGCCAGGCAGGTACTAAAGAAATTGTGATTGGCATGGCTCACCGAGGCCGTCTGAATGTGCTGGTGAATATTCTGGGCAAGCAGCCTGGTAGCTTGTTTGATGAGTTTGAAGGCAAATCATTCACTCAGAAAGGCTCTGGCGATGTGAAGTATCACCAAGGCTTCTCTTCCAACTTGATGACGCCAGGTGGTGAAGTGCACTTGGCTATGGCATTTAACCCTTCCCATCTGGAAATTGTATCGCCGGTAGTGGAAGGTTCAGTGCGTGCCCGTCAGGATCGTCGTCTGGACTCTACCGGTCGTGTGGTATTGCCAATCAGCATTCATGGTGATGCAGCATTTGCAGGTCAGGGCGTGGTCATGGAAACCTTCCAGATGTCGCAGACCCGTGGTTATAAAACAGGTGGCACAGTACATATTGTGGTGAATAACCAGGTTGGCTTTACCACCAGCCGTGTGGATGATGCGCGTTCTACCGAATACTGCACTGGCGTTTCCAAAATGGTGCAGCCGCCCATTTTCCACGTCAATGGCGATGATCCGGAAGCGGTATTGTTTGTGACACAAATGGCCTTGGATTTCCGTATGGAATTCAAGAAAGACGTTGTGATTGATATGTATTGTTATCGCCGTCGTGGTCATAACGAAGCTGATGAACCATCAGCAACCCAGCCACTGATGTACAAGGTGATCAACAATCTGCCTACCACACGTGCGATATATGCCGAGTGTTTAGAAAAAGAGGGTGTATTGCAGGCGGGTGAAGCTGATGCCATGGTGAATCAGTATCGCCAGAAGCTCGAAGCCGGTGAAAGTGTTGTACCTGAGTTGGTGCTTAATCCGAATAAGGCACTGTTCGTGGACTGGGCTCCCTACCTGAACCATGCGGTGGTTGATGAGTGGGAAACGGGTGTTCCTCTGGCTGAGCTGGCTCGTTTGGGCAAGGTCATGTCGACCATGCCTGAGCACTTTGTGGTTCAGCGTCAGGTGAAAAAGGTGCTCGAGGATCGTGAGCGCATGTGGGCTGGCAATCTGGAGCTTAATTGGGGTGCAGCAGAGGTAATGGCTTATGCCACCTTGTTGCAGGAAGATTTCTTTGTACGTATCACAGGTCAGGATATCGGTCGTGGCACGTTCTCGCATCGTCATGCCATTTTGTATAACCAGAATGACAATGAGCCGCATATTCCGTTGCAGCAGCTGGTTCTGCGTGAGCGACAGCTGGAATTGTACGATTCATTGCTATCGGAAGAGGCAGTGCTGGCCTTTGAATATGGTTATGCCACCACAGCCCCCAAGTCCCTGATTGTATGGGAAGCGCAGTTTGGTGACTTTGTTAATGGCGCGCAGGTGGTGATTGATCAGTTTATTTCCAGCGGTGAAACCAAGTGGGAGCGTGTGTGTGGCTTGACCATGTTGTTGCCACATGGTTATGAGGGGCAAGGCCCTGAGCATTCGTCGGCTCGTCTTGAGCGCTTCCTGCAATTATGTGCCGAACACAATATTCAGGTTTGTACGCCATCAACACCGGCACAGATTTTCCATTTGCTGCGGCGTCAGGCAGTACGTCCGTTGCGTAAACCATTGATCATCATGTCGCCAAAAAGCCTGTTGCGTCACAAGTTGGCGGTTTCTTCGATTGAAGAGTTAACCCAGGGCGGGTTCCGTACAGTGATTCCGGAAATTGATACCTTGGCGGCAGATGCGGTTAAGCGTGTCGTTATTTGTGGCGGCAAGGTGTATTACGACTTGTTGGAAAAGCGTCGCGAGCTGGGCTTGAGTCATGTCGCGATTATTCGTGTGGAGCAGCTGTATCCGTTCCCTGATGCCAATCTGTTGGCTGCATTAAAGCCGTATAGCAAGGCAGAGGAAGTGGTGTGGTGTCAGGAAGAACCTATGAATCAGGGTGCCTGGTACAACACTCGTCATAATTTGGAACGTGTGGTGGGTAAATGGCAGCCATTGCTGAAAATAGCGTATACCGGCCGTCCGTTGTCGGCTGCGCCTGCGTGTGGCTCGGTTTATCTTCATACAAAAGAACAGGCGGCGTTAGTCGCTGATGCCCTTGGCGTGACTAACGCCTGAACTATCCAGTAAAAAGGAACTCTGACCATGAGTCTGGAAATTAAAGCACCGGTTTTTCCTGAGTCTGTTGCTGATGGTACGGTGGCAACATGGCATAAAAAGCCAGGCGATGCGGTGAAACGAGATGAGTTGTTGGTTGATATTGAAACTGACAAGGTGGTGTTGGAAGTTGTATCACCTGCCGATGGTGTGTTGCAGGACATACTGAAGCAGGAAGGTGATACGGTTTTATCACAAGAATTATTGGCCCATGTGGCTGAAGGTGCCGTTGCTGCGGCTGCTCCAGCGGCAACGGCGGCCGCAGCGCCTGTGGCTCAATCAGCGCCAGCAGCGGCTCCTGCTGCTGCCGGCCCGGCAGCCAGAAAGGCAGCGGCGGAAGCTGGTGTCAATGTCGCCAATGTGACTGGCTCCGGTGTAGGCGGTCGTGTTACCAAGGCTGATGTATTGGCTGCGGCTCCCAAAGCAGCTGCAGCACCTGCTGTTGTACCTGCGCCTGCTGTTGCCTATGAGCCGACAGCACTTGCGGGTGGTGAGCGTATCGAGAAGCGGGTTCCAATGACCCGTCTGCGTGCCAAGGTTGCCGAGCGTCTGCTGGAGGCCAAGCAGTCTACCGCGATGTTGACTACATTCAACGAAGTCAACATGAAGCCGGTGATGGATCTGCGCAAGCAATACGTTGACAAATTTGAGAAGGTGCATGGTGTGCGTCTGGGCTTCATGTCGTTTTTTGTGAAGGCAGCCACCGAGGCGTTGAAACGTTTCCCTGCTGTTAACGCCTCCATTGATGGCAACGACATTGTGTATCACGGTTATTCGGATATTGGTGTGGCGGTATCGTCTGATCGCGGTCTGGTCGTGCCTGTGTTGCGCAATGCCGAGCAAATGAGTCTGGCTGAAGTGGAAAAGGGTGTCATGGCCTATGGCAAAAAGGCTCGCGATGGCAAGCTGTCCATTGATGACATGACGGGTGGTACGTTCACCATTTCCAATGGGGGCGTGTTCGGTTCGTTGTTATCAACACCTATTCTGAATTTGCCGCAAACAGCTATTTTGGGCATGCATAAAATTCAAGAGCGCCCCATGGCAGTGAATGGCCAGGTGGTGATTTTGCCTATGATGTATTTGGCTCTGTCATATGATCATCGCCTGATTGATGGTAAAGAGGCAGTTAGCTTCCTGGTGGCCATTAAGGATCTGGTAGAAGATCCGGCACGTCTGTTACTGGAAATCTGAATTAGGGACGAGGAATACTGATGACGCAAAAAGCTGATGTAGTGGTAATTGGCGGTGGACCTGGTGGTTATGAGGCGGCCATTCGTGCGGCCCAGCTGGGACTGTCGGTTATTTGTATCGAGCGCCGTATTCACAAGGGCAAGCCTGCGTTGGGTGGTACCTGTTTGAACGTGGGCTGTATCCCTTCCAAGGCCTTGCTGGATTCGTCGCATAAGTACCACGATGTTCGCAGCGGTTATGCAGCACACGGTATTGTGGTGGGTGATGTAGGTCTTGATGTGGCGGCCATGCAGGCACGCAAAGATAAGGTGGTGGATGGTCTGACCGCCGGTGTGGCGGGTTTGCTGAAAGGCAACAACATTACCTGGTTGCAGGGCAGTGGCCGTTTGTTGAGTGGCAAGCGCGTCGAGTTCACGCCACACGAAGGTGAGAGCGAAATTATTGAGGCCGGTTCGGTTATTCTGGCTTCAGGTTCGGAGCCTGTACAAATTCCGGTAGCTCCTTTGCACGATGGCGTCATCGTCGATTCAACGGGTGCACTGGAGTTTGATCAGGTGCCAAAACGTCTGGGCGTGATTGGCGCTGGCGTGATTGGTCTGGAGTTAGGCTCGGTTTGGTCGCGTCTGGGTGCAGAAGTGGTGGTGCTGGAGGCAGTTGATAACATGTTGCCCCTGGCCGACAAGGCGCTTGCCAAGGAAGCACAGAAAATTCTGACTCGTCAGGGTCTGGATATTCGTTTGGGTGCACGTGTGTCTGGCACCAAAGTGGCCAAGGGCCAGGTGACAGTGACCTATACCGATGCCAAAGGTGATCATAAGGAAGTATTTGATCGCTTGATTGTTGCGGTTGGACGTCGTCCGGTAACAGACGGGCTGCTCAGCGCTGATAGTGGTATCACACTGGATGAGCGTGGTTTTGTTCATGTCGATGATCAATGCCATGCCTCGGTGCCTGGTGTTTATGCCATTGGTGACCTGGTTCGTGGTCCGATGCTGGCACACAAGGCGATGGAAGAGGGTGTCATGGCGGCTGAGGCGATTGCCGGTCATCATGCACAGGTAAATTATGACTTGATCATTTCCGTGATCTATACCCATCCGGAAGCTGCCTGGGTGGGCAAAACAGAAGAGCAAGCCAAGGCTGAAGGCGTTGATGTGAAAGTGGGGCAGTTTGCGTTTGCCGTAAACGGCCGTGCCTTGGCATCAGATGATACAGCCGGTTTCGTGAAGTTTGTGGCTGATGCCAAAACGGATCGAGTGTTGGGTATGCATGTGATTGGGCCAGCGGCTGGCGACATTATTCACCAAGGGCTGATTGCCATGGAGTTTGGTGCCACCATCGAAGACCTGCAACTGATGTGTTTTGCGCATCCGACCTTGTCGGAAGTGGTGCATGAAGCTGCACTGGCTGCTGATGGCCGTGCTATTCATGCCATTCAGCGCAAACGCAAATAATTGATAACCGGGGGGCCTTGTGCCCCTTGGTTCTTTTTCAACAACGAGTGGTGATTAGACAATGAATCTGCACGAGTATCAGGGCAAACAGCTGTTTGCCGAATATGGCCTTCCGGTCTCTAAGGGTTTTGCTGTTTCCACGCCTGAAGAAGCGCGTGCTGCGGCTGAGCGTATTGGTGGTGATCTATGGGTCGTCAAGGCTCAGGTGCATGCCGGTGGTCGTGGTAAGGCAGGTGGCGTCAAGCTGGTTAAGTCGCTGGAAGAAGTCGAAGCGTTTGCCCGTGAAAAACTGGGTACGCGTCTGGTGACATATCAGACAGATGCCAGTGGTCAGCCAGTGACCAAGATTTTGGTTGAAAACTGCACTGATATTGCCAATGAGCTCTATCTGGGTGCTGTAGTTGACCGTGCGACTCGTCGTATTGTGTTCATGGCGTCTACCGAAGGTGGCGTTGAGATTGAAAAAGTAGCGCACGAAACACCAGAGAAAATCTTCAAGGCCGCTATTGATCCATTGGTTGGACCACAACCTTATCAAGGTCGTGAACTGGCCTATAAGCTGGGTCTGAATCCTGATCAGGTCAAACAATTCGTGAAAATTTTCATGGGTCTGGGTGCCATGTTTGCTGATCTGGATCTGGCGCTGCTGGAAATCAATCCATTGGTTATCACTGGCGAAGGCAATCTGCATTGCCTCGATGCCAAAGTCGTGATCGACTCCAACGCCTTGTATCGTCATCCCAAGCTGAAAACCATGTATGACCCATCACAGGAAGACGAGCGTGAGCGTCGTGCTGCCGAGTGGGAACTGAACTATGTGGCGCTTGAAGGCAATATCGGTTGTATGGTGAATGGTGCTGGTCTGGCCATGGCAACCATGGACCTGATCAAGCTGAAAGGTGGCCAGCCAGCCAACTTCCTGGACGTAGGCGGTGGTGCAACCAAGGAACGTGTAACGGAAGCGTTCAAGATCATTTTGTCAGATAGCTCGGTACAGGCCGTTCTGGTCAATATCTTCGGCGGCATTGTACGTTGCGACATGATTGCTGAAGGCATTATCGGTGCAGTACAAGATGTTGGCGTTAAAGTCCCTGTGGTTGTGCGTCTGGAAGGCAACAACGCGGATTTAGGTGCGCAGAAGCTGCGTGAAAGTGGACTCAATATCATTCCAGCCGCCTCGTTGAACGAAGCCGGTGAGCTGGTTGTTAAAGCTGTGGGAGCCTGAACATGAGTGTCTTGATCAATAAATCCACCAAAGTGATTTGCCAAGGCATCACCGGTTCGCAAGGCTCGATGCATACCGAACAGGCGATTGCCTATGGCACCAATATGGTCGGCGGTGTGACTCCTGGTAAAGGTGGCACGACTCATTTGGGGCTACCTGTATTTGATACTGTGCGTGAAGCCGTCGAAAAGACAGGTGCCAATGCCTCGGTTATTTACGTACCAGCCGCGTTTGCCAAAGACTCTATCCTGGAAGCTGTTGATGCAGGCATTGAACTGGTCGTGTGTATCACGGAAGGCGTGCCAGCCATCGATATGCTGTTTGTGAAAGAGTATATCCTGCGCAAAGGCGGTGTTCGTTTAATCGGCCCGAACTGCCCAGGCATCATCACACCAGGCGAATGCAAGATCGGCATTATGCCAGGTCATATCCATTTGCCAGGCAAAGTGGGCATCGTTTCCCGTTCCGGTACACTGGCGTATGAAGCCGTGAAGCAAACCACGGATTTGGGCTTTGGCCAGTCAACCTGTATTGGTATTGGTGGTGACCCGATTCCTGGCATGACCTTTATTGATGCGTTGGAACTGTTCCAGAATGACCCGTTAACCGAAGCCATTATTATGGTGGGTGAGATTGGTGGATCAGCTGAAGAAGAAGCGGCTGAGTTCATTAAAGCTAATGTTACCAAGCCTGTAGTGTCTTATATCGCTGGTGTGACTGCGCCTGCTGGTAAGCGCATGGGTCACGCAGGTGCCATTATTTCCGGTGGCAAAGGTACGGCAGACGAGAAGTTTGCTGCACTGCAAGCCGCTGGTGTAAAAACGGTATCGAACCCAGCTATGTTGGGTGCGGGTATTGCCGAGCTGACTGGCTGGAAATAAGCCGGTTAGCGTGACAAAAAAGCCCGCTATTTGAGCGGGCTTTTTTGTTTCTTGTCATTTAGCTTTGTGCTCTTGTTTTTTGATCCGATCAGCGACATTAAGCCAATGAATCTAACCCATACCTTATGCAGTGTGCTGGTGGCACTGATCCTTGTTTTGATCGCCTGGACCGCTTACGGCCAATGGCGTATTAATCATCGTTATCCGGCTGTTGGCCAATTTATTACCGTAGAGGGTGTGCGTCTGCATTATGTGCAGGCGGGTAAGGGGCCTGCGATTATGCTGGTGCATGGTGCCAGCTCTAATCTGAATGAGTTCACGACCAGTTTGTTGCCACATCTGGCCAAGAAGTATCAGGTGATTGCGTTTGATCGCCCCGGCTTTGGTCATAGTGAACGCCCTTCGGGAGAGTGGATGGATCCCGGCCGACAGGCCGAGCTGATGTTGAAGGCAGTGGCTCAGTTGGGTATGGCTAAACCACTGGTGATAGGCCATTCATGGGCAGGCAGTGTGGTTAATGCCGCCTTGGTGCATTACGACGAACAGATCAGTGCTGGTGTGTCATTGGCGGGAGTAGCTGGGCATTGGGCTGGTCCATTGAACTGGACATATCGAGTGGGTGATTTGCCATTGATTGGGCCTTTATTCGCCTGGACGCTGGTGTATCCCCTGGGGCAGTTCATGTTGCATACGGGCTTGGGGCAGGTATTTACACCAAATGGTGTGCCTGAGCATCAGGTTGAAAAGACAGCGCTTGCGTTAGCGTTGCGGCCACAAAGCTATCAACACAATGTTCGTGACATGAATAACAGTAATGAATACTTGCAGTTATTGAGTGTTCACTACGACCAGATTCAGAAACCGTTGCTGGTTATTCACGGTGAAAAAGACGAGCTGGTGCCTTATTGGAATCATGGTCGCAGGCTGCTGAAGGTAGTGCCGTTTATCGAAACAGTTTTATTGGCGAATGCAGGTCATGCACCTCATCACACCCATACGGATGCAGTGGTCGCTGCGGTGGATGAGTTTTATCAGCGGGTGTTGAACGGGCAGTGTGTGCTGGATGGGCGCTAGGGCGCAAAAAAGAGCGATAAAAAAGGGAGCATGAATGCTCCCTTTTTCTTGCCAATCGGCAATTAGTGGTGATGACCACCAATGCCATGCACGTGACCATGTGCCAGTTCTTCTTCCGAGGCCGCACGGACTTCTTTAACGGTGACGTCAAAGTGCAGAGTCTGGCCAGCCAGTGGGTGGTTGCCATTAACCGTGATCTGGTCGCCTTCCACGGCTGCAATAGTAATAACCTGCATACCTTGCGCGGTTTGCGCCTGGAACTGCATGCCGGGCTGGATGTCATCGACACCGGCAAACAGGTGGCGTGGCACGACTTCCATCAATTCCGGGTTGAATTCACCATAGCCTTCGGCAGGTTCAATGCTGACTTTCAGGCTGTCACCTACGGATTTGCCCAGCAGCGCTTTTTCCAGACCAGGAATAATATTGTGATGGCCGTGGAGGTAGGCCAGTGGTTCGCCACCAGCGGAGCTGTCGATGACATCGCCATTATCGCCGGTAAGGGTGTAGTCGATCAGCGCAACGCTGTCTTGAGCAATCTGCATGTTGTTAACCTATTTTGATGAGTGGCAAGAGTGCCGGTTGTTAATGGTAGCCGATCTGAGCAAATTCTAAAAATAGTGCAGCCAACTTAAGTTCAGCACACCGGCACTTTTTTCTCGCCAGTACTGTCGACCTTCCAGGCGGATGGCCTGTTGCGTGTTGAGATTATGTTGCAGTCCTATACGCAGTTCATGGCTCCAGCGATTATCGGGCAGTCGATACATGGGGCGAGTTTCAAGGCTCCAGCGCCAGGGCTCAGGAATATTTGTGCCAAATTGGCCAATACATCCCAGTCGTGCGCCGAGACCGGTTTCCCAGCCCTTGGCCAGACTTTGGCTGGCACGGACATCGGCATGGCTTTGGGCGTGACAGAGTGACGATGCCACCCAGGTGGCCAATCCGGCACCGCCTTCAAGTACCGTCATGCTGTGGCGCTGGTCATCGGCTTTATTGCTGAGTGCTCGATCAACACCCAGCCGGACTGACCATGACGTGGGTAGATGCAGACTGTTGGCGGGTGCCAATGAGTCAATGCCGACCAGCGTTGCCTCTTCTATTTTCAGGCCACTTTGACTGGCACGAAACGCGATATCCAGAAAGTTGATACTGGCCCCTGTGCGATAGCCACCACTGGGGTCCAGCCAATCGTGATAAGCCGGTCTGATGCGGAAGCCGGTGAACGCTTCATGGTCATAGCCCAGATTGACTGACCAGCGACCCGTGCCATGTCCTTGGGCGGGATCGACAGCGGGAGTACTGGGCTCGACACGCTGGTCTGGCACATCAATGACACTGCGTTGTACCAGCAGTTCTCGTAATCGGGCAGGGGCATCGGCACTGGCCTTGTGATTGACGTGCCGACTGTAGAGGTCGTCATAAGCGGCTTCCAGGGCTTGGGCCTGCTCAAGTGCGGACAAGTGGGTCAGAGCCTGAGTGTTGTTGCGCTCGCTCAGTGTCAGAGCCTGTTGATTGACCTGGCGACTATTGCGTCTGGCGGCAGCTTCCAGCTTGGTGCCACTGGCGGCACGATAGGTGATGCGCTTGAGCAGGTCGGGCTGTTTTAGCACCTCACGCAAGGTGTCTGTGGGCATGGCATGCCAGTTGAATTGCGATTGCAGGTCCAGACCGGGCCTAGCCATTTCAATCAGACCCAATAATTCATAGGAGCAATTGCGGGTGAAGAAATAATAAGGTGAGGTGAATTCGCGCCATTCCCAGTACACCCATAACAATCGTTCGACTTCAGCATCACTGAAGCTCAGCTCATATTCCCACAGGTCACGGCTTTCCCAGTCGTTATATTCCTTGACCTTTTCATAATAGGGCAGCAGTGAAAATGCACCGGGATAACCTCCAGTCAGCCCTTTCCAGGCGAACTCCAGTCCATTGGTGGTATTGGTCTGTGCCGAGTAATTGATGGCATAAGACAGCAGGCGTGTGTCGTCACTATGGCTGCGGGCATCCAGCCGTAACAGGGTGTGGCCAAACATGGATGACGGGTTATTCAGATAATCGCTGGCAAACACCAGTGTGACCTGATTGGTGTCCAGCTCTTTCAGCCATTGTGTAAGTGCAGGGCAGGGTTGCTCCGGCCACTGCTGTGCCTGTTCGGGGTAGTGCTGGCCAAGCCAGGCATAACGCGCAGGGTAACGACAGCGTGGATGTTGATCAGGTGTTGATAGGTCATTGGTTTTTGCAGCGGTTAGCAATACTTCAATTTGTGCCTGAGCATCCTGGGCGTGGTCGCTACGTAACAGCTTTTGCCAATAGAGGTCGCTAGCCAGTGCGGGCGTAGTGATGCCAAGGCCAAGAAGAAGGGCAGTTAGAGCGGTGAATAAGCGCATAAGAAAAAGCAGAACCTGAGTGGTAAGTGGATAAAAAAAGCCCTGATGAACAGGGCTTTTTAGCAGCACATGCCAACTTAGGCTTTAACGTAGACAGCCAGTTGTTCGTGGTTGCTCATGACAGCTTGCAGGGAATCCAGCACTTGGCCTGCTGTGGTGTTGCTGGGCGCAAAGATCTGGCCAAAGTGATCACGAGTGGCCTGGAAGAATACAGGACGATCCTGCTCAGCAATGCCCATCAGGTCGGCCAGTACATTCAGGCTTTCACCCTGACCCACTGACATGTCACGTGCCAGACGTTCAATATTGGAGCCGGTATACATGGACAGGCGAACACGGGATGTGATCACGCCATCTGCCTGGCAACCTAAAGTACCTGTGGAAATACCAAATGTCTGGTTGCCCAGTGTGCCGTTAGTGGTTGCTGCCAATATCTTTGGCACCAGGCCGGACTGACCTGCCCAAAGAATAGTACCAACACCACAGCCCACATCCTGGTCGGCCATAGCAAACGTACTGGTACCTGCAATAACTGCCGCAGCAATAATTTTTTTCATGGTCATGGAGGTATCCTCTTTCGTTATTCTGTCCCGCACCTGTTTGGTGGGCTCTAGCAGTCTATGCCGAAAAAGCATGAAGAAAATATGCAAGTGATAAAAAAATCGACCAATGGCAGCTCTTGAGTTTTCCCACTGACGTACCCATATAAGTGAAAGCAGTTTTGTATCACTAGAGGACAGATTATGACGACTCATCAACAGGCAGCCCCACAAAAAGAAACCCTAGGCTTTCAGACTGAAGTATCCAAGTTATTGCATTTGATGATTCATTCGCTCTACAGCAATCCTGAAATCTTTTTGCGCGAGCTGATTTCAAATGCTTCCGATGCGGCGGACAAGCTGCGTTTTGAAGCCTTGTCCCGATCGGAGTTGTTGGCGGATGATCCTGAGCTGGGTATCTGGATTGATGTCGATGCCGAGGCAGGTACGCTGACGCTGCGTGACAATGGCATTGGCATGAGCCGTGATGAAGTGGTTCAGAACCTGGGTACCATTGCACGTTCTGGCACCTCAGAGTTTATGAAAAATCTGACCGGTGACGAGAAAAAAGACAGTCAGTTGATTGGCCAGTTTGGGGTGGGTTTTTATTCGGCTTTTGTGGTGGCCGATAAAGTGGTGCTGACAACACGTCGTGCCGATGCGCCAGCCAATGAAGCCGTACGCTGGGAGTCGGAGGGCACGGGTGAGTTCAGTGTAGAAACCATTGAGCAGGCAGCACGTGGTACTACGATCACGCTGCATCTGCGCGAGGCATCACGTGAATTTGCTGATAGCTGGCGGGTGCGCAACATCATTCACAAGTATGCCGAGCATATTGCCTTGCCGGTACATCTGAAAGCGCCTGCTGAAAAGGAAGGCGAAGAGGCCGCCTACGAGGTGGTGAATCAGGCCAAGGCGTTATGGTCGCGTGCCCGTACCGACATCAAGGAAGTGGAATATCAGGAATTCTACAAGCATATTGCGCATGACTTTGAAAACCCGCTGTCGTGGAGTCATAACAAGGTAGAAGGCAAGCTGGAATACACCTCGCTGCTGTATGTGCCAGGTCGTGCGCCATTTGATCTGTATCAGCGTGAAGGCGTGCGTGGCCTGAAGCTCTATGTTCAGCGTGTGTTCATCATGGATGATGCTGAGCAATTCATGCCGCTGTATCTGCGTTTTATCAAGGGTGTGATTGATTCCAATGACCTGCCGTTAAACGTGTCACGTGAGTTGTTGCAGTCTTCTGACGTGATTGATTCGATGAAGTCTGCGCTGACCAAGCGTGCGCTCGATATGATCACCAAGCTGGCGGATGACTCGGAGGCTTATGCCAAGTTTTATGAGGCTTTTGGTCAGGTATTGAAAGAAGGTCTGGCAGAAGACCCGAGCAATCAGGAAAAAATTGCCAAGTTGTTGCGCTTTGCTTCCACGGACGCAGACAGCAAGTCAGCTGTAGTGGCGCTGGCTGATTATGTTGCGCGCATGAAGGAAGGTCAGAGCACCATTTATTATCTGACGGCCGAGAACTACATCACAGCCAGCCAGAGCCCGCATCTTGAGCTGTTCCGCAAGAAGGGTGTCGAAGTCTTGTTGCTGGTTGATCGCATTGATGAATGGATGATGAGTTATCTGCGTGAGTTCGATGGCAAGAAGTTTCAGCATATCGGTAAGGGCGAAGTGGATTTAAGCGCGATTGCATCCTCGACAGATGAGGCTGAGTCTGTGGTCAGCGAAGAGCAGAACCAACAGGCACAAGCCTTGGTGGAGCGCCTGAAGCAATCATTGAGTGAACGTGTCAAAGAAGTGCGTGTCACCAATCGTTTGAGTGAGTCGCCCACTTGTCTGGTGCTGGATGCTTTTGATCCGGGTCAGCAGATGCGTCAGATCATGGAAGCGGCAGGGCAAAAGCTGCCCGAGGTCAAGCCGATTCTGGAAATCAACCCGACGCACTCATTGATCAATCAGTTGGCAACTGAAAGTGACGAGGCGCGTTTTGCGGATCTGGCAGCTGTGCTGCTGGATCAGGCGGCTCTGGCCGAGGGCGCTCAGCTGGAAGATCCTGCGGCCTATGTGCGTCGCGTGCAAAGGCTGTTACATCGCTGATTTAATGAGCAAATGAAAAAGCCGAGCGTTGTCTCGGCTTTTTTGTCCGACAGAAAGTCTTGGTCAAGTGGTCGCCGTCGGTATAATCAAACTTTGGCTGTCCTAGCCGTGTTTGTGCCTGAAGGATTATTTCATGTCGTCATTTAATGTTGCAGTGCTAGGTGGTGGCAGTTTTGGCACAGTGATTGCCAATTTGGCAGCGGCCAATGGTCACGCCACGACGCTGTGGCTGCGCGACCCTCAACAGCTCGCTGATATGCGTGAAAAGCAGGAAAATACGCGCTATCTGCCGGGCTTCCCGCTGGATCCTTCGTTGCAGTTCAGTGATGACCTGCTGGCGGTGGTGGGGCAGGCGGATCTCATTTTTGTCTCTATTCCTAGTAAGGCATTTCGCAGTGTGTTGCAGGCGGCCAAGCCTGCCATGCGTGCTGACCAGATGCTGGTGAGTACCACCAAGGGCATTGAGCGGGCCAACTTTGCGCTGATGAGCGAAATTTTGCGTGAAGAGTCTGGTCTGGATCGCATCGGTGTATTGAGCGGCCCTAACCTGGCACGTGAAATCATGGCCAAGCAAATTGCCGGAACCGTGATTGCCAGTCCGGATGAGGGCTTGCGTGATGCGGTACATGCGGTGCTGTCTTGTACCTTCTTCCGTGTCTTTTCAAATACCGACGTCTATGGTGTCGAATTAAGCGGTGCCTTGAAAAATATTTATGCCGTGGCCTCGGGTATGGCGGCTGCACATAATCTGGGTGAAAACACGCGTGCCATGCTGCTGACTCGTTCACTGGCCGAAATGAGCCGGTTTGCCGTGCATCTGGGCGCCAATCCACTGACCTTTCTCGGTTTGGCAGGTGTCGGTGACTTGATCGCTACCTGTTCGTCATCGTTAAGTCGAAATTATCAGGTGGGTTTTGCGATTGGTCAGGGCCAGTCTCTGGAAGATGTGGTAGAGGACCTGGAGCAGACGGCAGAAGGGATCAACACCATTCAAATGGTGAAGCACAAGGCCGATGAGCTGGGTATTCGCATGCCGTTGGTCAGTGGTTTGTATGAAATCATTTTCAATGGCCGCAGCCTGTATGACGTGGTGCTGGCGATGATGCTGGCCAGTCAAAGTAGTGATGTGGAGTTTGTGTTGCCCAAGCCGGGTGAAGCGTCTTGATACGTCTGTATTTGTTGCGTCATGCAGAGGCTGAGGTCGATGCCGCTGATGACAGTTTGCGTAATCTGACCGAGCTGGGCTGGGAACAGGCATCTGCCGTGTCTGACTGGCTTTGTGGTCAGGTGGTGGCACCGGCTCGCATTATTACCAGTCCCTTGTTGCGTGCACAACAAACCAGTCTGGTGGTGCAGCAATCGCTTAATTTGCCGGAAGCAGTGGTCGAGCCTGCATTGATGCCGGATGGTGATATTGTGCGTGCCGAACAGGCCATTGCTATGGCATTTCGTGATGGTATTGATGAGTTGATTGTAGTTAGTCACATGCCATTGATTGCGTCATTGAGCTACTGGCTGCAAGAAGGCGTCATGTCGGTGGGTGATGCGTTTTCTCTGGCCGAAGTACGTGTGATCGAAGCCGAAGTGCTGGCACCTGGTTTGGGGCGTCTGGGCACGGGCTTTATTCCCGAAGAGGCTAGTCGTTTGTCTTCTGAGTGGCGCTCATTGTTGCCACGTCTATAGGTCGAGAGTTATCTATGTTTTTAATACAGATTTTGCTGACGGCAGTACTGTCGAGTGTGCTGACTTTGGCGATGGTGCGCTGGTGGTTAAAGCGTCAGGGTGCGCCGTTATGGGAAAAAGAACTTGATGAGCTGCATGAGTCCATTGCGCGTACTGTGGATATACGCGTCAAGCGTGCGATTATCGAAAGTCTGTCCGAAATTCAGCACAGTGAAGGCAGCGTCGAGGCACGTCGAGTGCCTGGTTTGTTGGCAGACAGTTTGCAGGCGGTATTAAGCCGTCGTCGTTAATCGTGTTTAGCTGCGCCAGAAGCGAGTGCTGATGACGGTAACGCCCAAGGCAATCCACAGGATATGTTCGCTTTGCAGGCCGTGTAGGCGATCACTGATGTCAGTGCCTGGTAACAGGCTGATGATCAATGCGGATAGTACGGTCAGGATGATGACCAGATCCCAGCGCCGTTGGCTCTGCCAGGCTTTTTGTTGAGCCTGCCAAGCTTCCTGCTGTTTTTCCAGACTACTTTGCAGTGCCTGTATCTCGACCAGTGCTTCTTTCAGCATGCCTGGCATGGGCATCAGATCGCTGATCCAGCTGGGGTCGTTATGGCGCATTTTCTGCCACAGCTCGGTGACATCCAGGTGTGATTTCAGCCAGCGCTGAGCCGAGGTACGCAAATTGAAACTGCGCAAGACCGTGCGCATCCAGTCGGCATGTTCACGTTCGCCCCAGATTTGCAGGCGTCCGCGTGGGCCAACACCATGGCCGCCAATCAATGCCCCCATCAAACCCAAAAAAGAGCCTGAAATACGCAGGCGGGCAATGCCCATGCTTTCGCTGGACAGCTCAACACCTGTTGAGGTGATGTGGGCATAGAAAACCGCATAAGGGTCTACGGTTTTGACCCGTATGATGAGACCTTGCCGCTCACTGAGCACGTGCTTGGTTTCTGGATCCAGATCAATGAAGTTATTGATGACACTTTCAAGCAGCCCCAGCCATAGATCCTGCACCAGTACCGGTTTAGGGTCTAGGTCGATGGATTCTTCTTCTTGTATGGGTTCTTGCATAGTTGTTTTGCCGCTACTCAAATCATTCTGCAAACTATTCAGGACTGAGAAGCCTATCAATATTTTGGTGTATACTGTGCGCCCTTTGTAACCTTTTTCTTATCCATTTGTCATGTTTTTCATGTACAGACCCAGATCTCGTAAGGAAACGCCATGATTGAGTTTTTTCAGGAGCTTTACGAGCGTCCTAACTTCTGGTTTTTAATAGCAATTCCTTTTGTGGCGGCTCTCATTGCTTGGGTTACCAATATTATCGCCATCGAAATGACTTTCCGACCTTTGGAATTTATTGGTTACAAGCCGTTGTTGCTGGGCTGGCAGGGCATTATTCCCAGCAAGGCCGGTAAAATGGCCGCCATTGTAGTTGATAACTCCTTGTCCAAGCTGGCATCCCTGACGGAGCTCTTTCAGGAGATGGAGCCGGAAAAAATTGCCGAGCAGATTTCCTATTCGATTACCTCACGTATTGAAGAGTACGTTGATGAAATCATGACAGAGCGTAATGCCGTGCTCTGGGAAAACCTGCCGCTCATGGTCAAAAACCGTATTTACGCACGTGCCCGTCGCCAGATTCCGGAGATCATGGACAATATTGTCGATGACATGGCGCAAAATATTGAGCAGCTGATCGACCTGAAAACCATGGTTGTGCGCATGATGGTTGCCAATAAAAGTCTGGTCGTTCGGATTTTTAAAGAGGTTGGTGATAAAGAGCTGCGCTTTGTAATCAATTCTGGCCTGTATTTTGGTTTCCTGTTTGGTCTGATTCAGCTCGCTGTCTATATCGTTTATCCGGAGAACTGGGTGCTGCCGTTCTTTGGTTTTATGGTTGGCTGGACAACGAACTGGCTGGCGCTGAATATTATTTTCCGCCCGATTGAGCCAGTGAAAATTGGTCCTTTTGTGATCCATGGCCTGTTCATGAGGCGCAAGCTTGAAGTAGCAGAGAAGTTTTCTGAAATTAGTACTATTGAAATTGTTAACCTGAATAACCTGATGATCGAGGTGATGACAGGGCCTCGTTCGTATCGCACCAAGGCCATTATTAAAAGGCATTTGCGGCCATTGCTGGACTCAGGTGTGGTGCGAACTGCCATTCAAATCAGTATTGGCGCAGAAGGTTTTGCCGATCTGAAAAATCTGGTAGTGGATCGGTCGGTTGATATGTCTCTGGGGTCGATGACAGAGCAGGGCTTTAGCCGTGAACGTTCTACCATTATTCACCGTATTTTCAGTCGTCGTATGCAGGCAATGAATAATCCAGAGTTTCAGGAATTGTTGCGTCCTGCCTTTAAGGAAGATGAGTGGATTCTGATTATGGTGGGTGCTGTGCTGGGTGCGCTGGCCGGCTTTGCACAGCTTGGTGTCATGTTAAGTTTATAATTAGTTTTATTGAGAGAGGGGTGTATGTCGGATCAGCCAAAATTGGATGCACGAGGTCGTGCCAAGCTCGCTCCAGCCAAGGATTTGCGTAAATATACACAGCAAATCTGGCTGGCTGGTTTGGGCGCTTTTTCCCGTGCAGAAGAGGAAGGTGGCAAGTTATTTGATAACTTGGTGAAAGTAGGCGAAGAGCTGGAAAGCAAAACGCGTGAAATCGCTGATGTGACGGCCCATGACCTGAAAGACAAAGTGATTGAGAAGGCATCTGATACCAAGGAAAAAGTGGAGCGCGCCATTGATGAGCGTTTGCACACAACGCTGGGACGCTTGGGTATTCCTTCACAAAAAGATTTTGAAGCACTGAGTGAGCGTATGGATCAGCTGACCAAAGTGATTGAGCAGTTGGCTGAGCAGCTTAAAAAGCGCTGAGCTTGCTGAGTGTGAAAGGGATTGGATGTAAAAAGGGTCGCTTCAAGCGACCCTTTTTTATTGGTGTGCTTAACTTTTCAAATTGGCGTAATGCTCAAAAATATCCGCCAGACTGTAATCGGGTTCAAAGTCGAAATTACGTTGAAACAGACGGCCATCAATCGTGGTGGCATATTTGAAATAGTCCAGCAGAAACAGCTGGAAGTAGCGCTTGTTCAGTTTGCGCACCACCGAGCGGCATAAAGACTCAGGCACCGATGGAACTGGCAGGGTTTTGCAGCCGCTCAGACGCAGTGCGTCTTTGAAGGCGATGCAGTCATTGCTGGCCAGATTGTATATGCCCGGTTTGTCGCCTTCATAGGCGTTGACAATCGCTTTGGCGACATCGGCCACGTGCATGAATTGCATCAATGGAGAAAACCCCATCAGTGCTGGTGGGCGAGGCTGACTTAATAGCTGACTCATGCTGTTGTTAATGCCGGGGCCAACAATATGGCAGGGGCGTAACAATGTGGTGCGTAGCTGTGGATATTTCCACAGATGAATCATGACCAGATTTTCCAGCTCAACGGTGTCTACCAAATCCTGAGTAAAGCCTGCTGCCTTGAGTGGTGCATCTTCGGTAATAAACGACGGGTTATAAGGGTGTGCGCCGTAAACAAAGTGAGTGGATAGCACAATCAGTTGTTTTACTTCGTATTTCAGGCAGTGCTCCAGCAGGCGCTGGGTGCCCAGCACATTGGCGTTGTAACGCCTCTCTCGTGTGGATTCGCGAGACGAAATACGACCCAGGTGAATCACGCCATCGAAATGATATTTGCGGAACAACTCTTCGAACGACCGATGCAGGAAGTCACAGCGAAAGCTGGGAATATCGGGCGGAGTCGTGACCTCGGTGCGCGAGTCCACAACCACCAGATCATGATGATGACGTAAACGACGAATAACTTGCTGTGCCAATGCGCCTGCAGCACCTGTAATCAGAATGCGTTGTTTGTTCATGCTGATTTACCTGCCTGGCGCATGAGCTGGCCTTTATCCAGAAGACTTTCAATCCGTTGGCGAACTTGCGCCACATTGTTGGCCACTTGCTCTTCACTGTTGACAGGGCCTTCAAAAAACATGGGTTCACCAAAATGGATATGTACCTTGTAAGGCAAGGGTAGTGGTGTGGTAATCGGGATATAGGGTACAGACAGCATTCTGGCCAGACTGCTCAAATTGCCATACATGGGTAGTGCTTCTTCACAGCCCACCACTCCCACCGGAACGATCGGTGTATTGGTTTCCATGGCCA
>CAZMVL010000009.1:15249-26022 GCA_964569335.1 uncultured Paraperlucidibaca sp. | reverse complement strand
AGCGCTGTAGCTGATAACGTTTGGCATAGCCTTTGCCCGTGCCGCGTGCGCCTTCAGGAAACACCATGACGGCTTCTTCATTGAGCAGCATGTCACGGCAGTTTTTGATCTCACCGACCACGCCACCGACTGCCGTCACCAGATTACCCAGATAGGGCATGCGAGGAAACAGCCGTTCCACCATGGCACGTGGAATACGCGGTGCATGCGGGTTGGTCGACATGGCGACACCCATCAGTACCCCGTCAATAGGCGTATGACCTGAGTGATTGCCAATAATCAGCACACGTCCTGATGCCGGTATGTTTTCCAGGCCATAAGCCTGGGTGCGGAAATAGTAGTCATACATGAGCTTGCCCAAGGCAAGTCCTGTGCGTTGGGTGTCGGGATTAAGTCCCCAGCGGTCATAAGACATGCTGCCAACGACATTGGGGGCCTGATCCAGCAGTGCTTGCAAGTCAGGTTTCAGCAGCGCACGTTGTATTATTCTTTGAATGCGTGACATTGGTCATTCCATGTTGACAGCAGTAGTCGTGCTATCTAATATTCGCGCCCACATCGGATGGTGTGTTGATGCGGGAATAGCTCAGTTGGTAGAGCACGACCTTGCCAAGGTCGGGGTCGCGAGTTCGAGTCTCGTTTCCCGCTCCAGATTCAGTATAAAGTACATGTTACTTGTTCAAAGCCGGCCTGCAAGCCGGCTTTTGCATTTTTGGCAGATAAACCGTGTGTTATGTGGCTGCTTGGCGATTACCAGCCCTTGTTTCAGACAGTCGCTCACCTATAACATTAGCACCTTAATTTTAAATTTTTTGACGTGTGGAGCGCGGCATGATCATTGGCAGTTTGGTGGCTTTGGTAACCCCGATGCAAGACGATGGTCAGGTCGACTGGGCAGCATTAAAAAACCTGGTCGAATGGCATGTCGCAGCCGGAACACACGGCATTGTGGCGGTTGGTACCACCGGCGAATCACCCACTCTGGCGGTTGATGAGCACCTGGCCGTTATTCGTGCCGTGGTGGAAACTGCCGCTGGCCGTCTGGCCGTGATTGCAGGTACTGGTGCCAACTCCACGCGTGAAGCCATTGAGCTGACCACAGCGGCTGCCCAAATTGGCGTAGATGCTGCTTTGCTGGTTACGCCTTACTACAACAAGCCCACTCAAGAAGGTCTGTATCAGCATTACAAGGCCATTGCCGAAGCGGTGCCGCTGCCACAAATCTTGTACAACGTGCCTGGCCGTACCGGCGTAGATATGCAAAACGCCACGGTGGCTCGTCTGATTGGTGTGCCCAACATCATTGGTATCAAGGATGCCACTGGCAATGTGGCGCGTGGCGAAGAACTGATTGGTCTGCTGGGTGATCATATGGCGGTTTATTCCGGTGATGATGCCACTGCCATTGAGCTGATTCTGAAGGGCGCCAAAGGCAATATTTCGGTGACCGCGAATGTGGCTCCGGAAGTAATGGCGCAAGCCTGTGAAGCGGCTCTGGCAGGTGATGCCGAGCGTGCGCATGCATTGAGCAATCAGCTGACCGAGTTGAACCAGATTTTGTTTATTGAATCGAATCCTATCCCGGTCAAGTGGGCTTTGGCCGAAATGGGGCGGATTGCACTTGGTATTCGCTTGCCGTTGACGGTATTGTCTGAGGCTGCTCAGCCGCGTGTGCGTGCTGCCCTGCAAGCTACTGGAGTGATCTGATGCGTCGTGTTTTATGTGTGACATTAACCCTGTTGTTATTGCCCGGCTGTAGCGGTTATCTGCGTGATCGCACGCTGGACTACACCCAGGCTCAGCCAGGTCAGGCGCTGACCATTCCAGAAGGGGTTGATACCCGTCCCATTCGTCCGTTGTGGCCGATTCCTGAAATTGCACCGGCCACCACCAAGGCCGAACTGGATAAGGCTTCAGTGCCTTTCCCGCCAGCCATGCAAAACGTCGTGGTGGAAGAGCAAATGGCGTTGCCGGACAGACCAGGCCGCTTGCCAGTCAAATTGGGCACCGATGGCAATGGTATTCCAGAGCTGCGCGTGGTTGGCCCGCGTGAGCGTGTATGGGATGAGCTGGCGCGTGCCTTGAGCAGTGCCAATGTGAATATCAAGGATCGCAATCAGTCACTGGGTCTGGTCGATGTGGTGATTTCCGAGCAGGACTTTCAGGTGCGCATGGTGCGTGCCAGCGAAGCCTTCATGATCACCGTGCAGCGCAGTGATGATGTGCTGGCACCCATTAACTTGTCACGTAACCTATTAACCACGCTTCAAGCCCGTTGGCCTTGAGTCCAGAGGAATTGTTCATGCAAAAAGGTGAGTTGCTCTACACCGGTAAAGCAAAGTCTGTTTATGCCACTGAATCGGCAGATCACGTCATTATTGCCTATCGCAATGACACGTCTGCTTTTGATGGCAAGAAAGTAGAGCAGCTTGATCGCAAAGGCATGGTCAACAACAAGTTCAATGCCTTCATCATGGAAAAACTGGCTGAAGCTGGCGTACCGACTCACCATGAGCGTTTGCTGAGTGACACCGAGTCACTGGTCAAACACCTGAAGATGATTCCGCTGGAATGCGTGGTACGCAACTTTGCTGCGGGCAGTCTGGTGCGTCGTTTGGGTGTGGAAGAGGGCATTGCACTGGCTCCACCCACCTTTGAGCTGTTTTTGAAAAATGATGCGTTGGGTGACCCGATGGTGAACGAGTCGCACGCCATTTCATTTGGTTGGGCAACGACCAGAGACATTGGCCGCATGCGCGAGCTGACCTATCGTGTGAACGAAGTATTGTCCGAGCTGTTCCTGGCGGGTGGCATGTTGCTGGTGGACTTCAAGCTCGAGTTTGGCGTGTTTAATGGCGAGATTGTGTTGGGTGATGAGTTCTCGCCAGATGGCTGCCGTCTGTGGGATCGCGAAACCCGTCGCAAGCTGGATAAAGATCGTTTCCGTCAGGGTTTGGGCGGTGTGGTCGAGGCGTATGAAGAGGTTGCTCACCGTTTGGGCGTGAGTTTGTGATGCGTCCTGTATTCAAGCTGGGTTTGATCGGCTTATTGAGCGTTGCCTTAAGCGGATGTGTTTTGACTAAGTTGGTCAGTATGCCACTGCGTGTTACCGGTTCTTTGCTGTCTGTTGGTGGTGCCGTTATTTCGGTAGTACCAGTAGTGGGCAACAGTATTGATGAGGCGCTGGAAGCCGCTGATAATTCATTGGATTTATTAGCCGACCGCATTGACGACGTGCCTATTTAACTATAAATTCCGCTTCCTTCGGAGAGGTGGCAGAGTGGTTGAATGCACCGGACTCGAAATTCGGCATACGGTTCTCCCGTATCGGGGGTTCGAATCCCCCCTTCTCCGCCAGATGTCCATGAAAAAGCCCTGACTTGTTCAGGGCTTTTTTGTTTGTCCGCTGCTGTTATCTTCGGTAGTGTTTTGTATTTAACGGCAGAGTGATATATGACAGGTATTGTTGAATGAACGGTTAGGTCACACCATCGAAAACTGTGCTACTCCGAAAATCAACTCAACACGACGGATATAAAAATATGATCAATCACATTGTTGTTGGCTCGAACGATCTGGAAAGATCAAAGCGTTTTTACGACGCCGTGCTGGGAGTGTTGGGCGCTGGCGAACCTTTTCGCAATACAACGCCATCCGGACATGCCCGACTCTTTTATCGACATAGTGGCAGTACCTTCTGTGTTACTGAGCCGATCAACGGTGAGAAGGCGACATCTGCCAATGGTGGCACCATTGGGTTCAAGTGCAGTTCGCCAGAACAAGTCAGAGAGTTTCATGATGTGGCTGTCAGATTTGGTGGCCAATCCATTGAAGAGGCTCCGGGTTTGCGTAGTGGCGGCTTGGGGCCAATGCACCTAGCTTATGTGAGAGATCCCGATGGCAATAAGCTCTGTGCAATTTTTCATGTCAAGTAAGCTTGCTGCTATCGTGGCGATCACCATTTTCGACAGGAGTGTTTCATGAGCAGAAAAATTTTAGTCGCCGCAGTAATCGCGTTTTCTTCAATGGCACATGCAGGTGCGATGAACACATGGTATGCCGGCACCAACTATACAGGCACGGTGAAAGTTCAAGGCCTGACATGGCGGTGTAGCGGTGGTTCATGTGTGCTTCGTGGCCCTTATGGCAATGGTCTGAATATGGATGTTTGTCAGGAGCTTGCGTATCGGGTTGGCGGGCTTAGTTATTATTACAATGACTCTGGCATGATCTGGAGTGCTACACAGAACAGGGCTCTTCTGGATCAATGTAATGGGTGGTAAATGTTCAAGCCTCGCAAAATTGAGAGCCATGCTACTTGGTTAGATACTGACGGTATCAAGATTTACACCATCTCGGCCCAAAATCAGTCAGTTAATCAGGCGTCATATTTCGCACAATTGGCAGAGGTCAAAAAGCGAAAGGCAGTTGTTTGGGCTTCTACTCCGGCTTTCACAATATTCCATGACGGTGCGGGGATGGCGTATCTCATTTTGGCTTGGTGGGGTAATGACAACGAGCTGTTTACGTCAGTCTCGGTTAAAACGGCATCGGGTTGGGTCGAAGACCCAGCCCAATATTCGTTTTGCGTTTACGACCTTGAAGTGATTTGGCAGGAGCGTAATTGCTTCGTAGAGTTCATTGATTGCGCCAATCCAAGCCTTGAAGACTATCGTGCTAAAAGGTTATAGGCCAAAGGAGGCAACTATGTCAGCCCACGAAAAAATCAACTACGTCGAATACCCTGCACGAGACCTGGATGCGACAAAGCGCTTCTTTCAAACAGCCTTCGGGTGGGTATTTGCAGACTATGGGCCTGATTATATTGCGTTCTCAGATCAAGGCCTGGATGGCGGCTTTTTCAGGTCTGAATTGGCCGCACGTACAAGCGAGGGTAGCGCGCTGATTGTTTTTTACAGCGAGCATCTGGAGGGCACGCTGGCCAAGGTCGTGTCTGCCGGTGGAGAAGTGGTAAAGCCCATCTTCTCGTTTCCAGGTGGCCGCCGGTTTCATTTTACCGAGCCGAGTGGCAATGAGTTCGCGGTGTGGTCGGAACCTGAGGCGTTATGAGTTCTATATGGTGGGTCGCATTTGGTGGTGCTCTCGGTTCTGTGGCGCGCTTCAAGTTGGGTGCAGCGGTACTGTTGAGTTATCCGGCCTGGAAGTTTCCGATTGGGACGTTCACCGTCAATGTCTTGGGCTGCCTGGTGATTGGTATTTTGGCAGGGCTAAGTGAGCGACACGGGGTGTTGTCTTCGGATATGAGGCTGTTTCTGTTTACGGGTGTCCTGGGCGGGTTTACTACATTCTCGGCGTTTGGCCTGGAGACAGTTGAACTGCTTAGGCGTAGTGAGGTGCTTGTGGCCGGTAGCTATGTTGGTCTCAGTGTCACTGTGGGGATTTTGGCGGTGTTCCTTGGATTTGTGATTGGGCGTTACGCCACGGGAGGATACTAAAGTGATTACAGGAGCTTGCCTGTGTGGTGGCATTCGCTACGAATATGATGGCGAAATTCAGGAAATTTCCATGTGTCATTGCGCTCAGTGCCGCAAGGCTCAAGGCTCGGCATTTATTGCAATTAGTCCGATTGAGTCGGCCAAGTTCAAGATTACCGCCGGACTTCATCTGCTCAAGGAATTCAGAGCTTCGCCTATAAAGGCTCGTGTCTTCTGTGCTAACTGCGGCAGTTCAATTTATAGCGCCAGAGATGATATGCCAGAAGTTAAGCGATTGCGTCTTGGCACTGTTGAAACACGTTTTGAGTGCCAAAATGCGTACCATATTTTTACAGACTCCAAAGCCTCCTGGCATGAAATTACGGATGGTTATCCTCGGTATGCCGAGTTCAAACCGTAGTGAGTGGACGAGATGAAATATTGGGCTTTTCTGTCAGTTGCCATTATTGCTGAAGTCATTGCAACGTCCGGCCTGAAGGCAAGCGATGGCTTTACCAAGCCAGTTGCGTCTGTAGTGGTTGTGCTTGGTTATGCAACCGCTTTCTACTTTCTGTCGCTGACTCTGAAAGCAATTCCTGTCGGGGTTGCCTATGCCGTTTGGTCAGGGCTTGGTGTTGTGCTGATATCCGTGGTGGCCTGGTTTGCTTTTGATCAGAGGTTAGACACTTGGGGTTTTGTCGGCATTGCGCTCATACTCAGTGGAGTGCTTGTGCTGAACTTGCTGTCGAAAACCAGTGTTCATTGATGCAGCGGATGTTTCATGAAAGGGAGGCTGACATGGCATTTAAAAAACAGAACCTGACCGTTATTCTTGCGACCACTGTCTTCACGATCAGTCTATCTGCATGTGGTGATAGAGGCTTTAAGCAGCCTTCATCAAATGAAGAGTGGCGGGCGCTGTGCCAGTCGGAAGACTACAGAGAGCGACTCATGTCCATAAAAAGCAGTGCCCAGCGTGAGTTGGTGGCTGGAACCTGCATGCGTGCTCCTTGGCAGGAGTTCGAGCCAAGTGAGGCGCAAACCTGGTAAGTCCGAAGACACTGTTAAAAGCGACTGTTGATCTGTAACCCCAGTATATGAATAAAGGTATCTGAAAAGCGGCCTCTGAAGGTGCCGCCATTGCCGGTACAGTCTTGCGCTTTGTCGGTGCTAAAGCTGTCGCCTTCTTCCAGAAAGGCGCCACGGCAAGGATCGCGATAACGGGAATTGGCGTCCTCAATGTGCATCAGGCTATAGGCCATATCGATATTGATGCGTGGACTATAAAAATAGCGAGCACCGACGGACACCATGTGGCGATTGTTGTCAGGCGCACTGGGGTGCCTGAATTCGGCTGATGGAATCGGCGTTTTATCAAACTGATAACCGCTGCGTAGTAACCAGCTTTCATTAAGGCGGTAGTTCATGCCGATGGACAGTTTGTAGGAGTCTTTCCAATTTTGGGCAATGGCGCCTGGTTTTTGCACAACCATGTCGGTGCCATTGGGGGCAGGCTCATCCAGAATGGTGACTTTGACTTGTCTGACGGTGGATGACTCAATAAAAGTGGCGTCAAACATGAGGTCAATACGATCGTTCAGCGTGCGGAAGTAACCCAGTGACAGGCGTGCAGGAATCTTGATGAGTGATTTGGTGGTGGCATCGGGTCGATAGTAGTCGGCTAAAAAATCGGCGGCGGATACATTGCCGCTGCCATCAGGAGCTGGCAGGCCGTTAATCGGTGGCAAGTTGTCGGTGATTGACCGGACTTGCGAGACTTCCCAATCGATTTCGCCACGCATGTACAGACGACCCTCCGAGCGATAGGCAAGACCAATCTGGGTTTTTTCGTCAGGCCTGAACATGTATCCCATATTCCAGCCAAAGCCATAACCATACATTTCGATGGTGCCGGAGCCATTGCTGTCATTGGTCAGCAGCACTTGCCCACCTAGTTGAGCAATGGTGCCTTTCAATGAGGTGGGTAATAGTTGATAGATGTCCTGGGCCGAAACGCCGAGGTTATTCAAGCTGTTAAGCAGTTCAGGAGTGACCAGATCGGCACCCAGAATCCCATTCAGCAGTGAGCCCACGGTGCCAACGCCTATGTCGTCAATGACGGGTTGCAGCAGGTAGGGTGCGATGCCATCAACGTCAATATGCAGTTTTTGTTTTAAGTGCCCAATGAATAGTGAGGTGCCGATGCCAATACTGTGCTGGTCGTCAAAACGGATGGCAGCTACGGTGTTGGCGTTGACGATTTCAACAGCGGTTGAGTCTGCGAAGTTGCGACCAAACCAGTCTGCCTTGTAATTAATGTTGCCTCCAGCAGCAGGGAAAATACCCAGCCCCAGCGTGATCTGGTCATCCCATTGTGCACTGGCAAAAAAAGCGGCACTGCCAATCAATTTTGGCCAGTAAGTGCCGGGGCCGCCACCTTGTGTTAATGCGCCGGGGTTGTCGTCTGAGTTGTTGGTGTTACTCGGGGGCGGTGTGCCGGTGGTGCCCTGGTTTTCAACTTTTCCGGTGAGTGATAGCAGACTGATGCTGTTGCTCATCTGGCGACCACGCAGGTGGGCGATGCCTGCCGGGTTGTAGTAGATCACGCTGGGGTCGCTGGTTTCTGCCGAGTTGGCGTTTGCAGTGCCCTGCATGGAGGTAGCGATGACAGGGACGTCAAAGCCTGCGGCTATTGCACTGGTGCTGAGCATCAGACTGCAAAGGCCAGTCAACCACTTGCTGCTGTTCATTTTTCATCCCTCTTTTTTATTTTTATGAGGTACAGGATGATTTTCTGTCGGCTTTTAGATTAACGGTTTTTTTAGCCTCAAGCGGCGTCTTACATCCCACATCAGCCCGATAATCGAGACCTGTCTGATGACGCGAGGCAACAAGCGGTTGAGTCGGCCTATCCAGCGCAGGGTAAGCTCAAAGCGTTGTTGTTGTGCATCGTTCCAGTCGTAGTGCATTTGTTGGCGTAGTGATGCTGGCAGAAAGCCAGTGGTCATAAACACATTAAAGCGTCCAAAAAGGCCACGGATGATCGGATTCATATACTTCAGAGCAGTCAAGCTGTGCAGATATTCGCGCATGGTGTCATCAATATGTGCCTTGGCCAGACCTGCTTCCCATAACGCATTAAATTCATCGAGATTGTCCGGCCACATATCAGCTCGTACTTGCAGCGTGGTGCCCAGTGGCTGAGCCAGTCGATAAAAGGTTTCATCGTGGGCTATCTGGGGACATTGGCGTAAATGCTGGTGAGCATCAATGAAGCCTTTGTACAGGCAAAGGGCTACCCATAGTTGCAGGCCGGGATCCATGGCATGGTATTTGACCGGAGATGTGTCGGTTGAGTAGACCTGTGCATGAGCGCCATTGACGGCGGTGCGATATGCCTTTTTTTCTTCAGCACTACCTGTCATGGCCACAGCGATATAGCTCAGTGTGGTGCGGGTACGCTTGACTGGATGTTTCAAGATTGATCCGCTGTCCACACGGCTTTCTTTCACGCCATAACCGACCTGTGGCCATGACAACTGCATGATGACGTTGGCAGCGCCTGCCAATACGGTGACAAAGTCGAGTATGCCCGGGTAGCGACGATCCCAGGCCTGGGCATCCAGGTGTTCTTCCCATTGCTGCACAACCGGGGTGTCCGGTGCATTAAAAAATGATTTAAGGGTCATTTCTGTTTTCCCGTTATTGGTCTTGCCTTCGAGACTGTAACAATGATACATATTTAGTTATTCATATCATATTGGGCGTTTATGCAACAGACGTCAATACCGTATGACCTAATTCAGGATGGTGATAATGAACCTTGATACTCCGGAAGAAGACCTGCTGTTTGAGGAGTCGATTAACGATTTTCTGGCAGACAATTTAAGTGATGACATCAGGCGTGCAGGGCGTTTGGCGACTTCTGTGTTTGCTGATCCGGCGCTGGCTATGGCCTGGCAGCGTATCTTGCATAAACAGGGATGGGCTGCGCCACATTGGCCGGTTGAGTACGGTGGCACAGGTTGGAGCTTGACTCAGCGCGCCATTTTTGCCGAGGCGCTGGTGAAGGCGGATGCGCCGCCGCTGATTCCCATGGGGCTGAATATGTGTGGTCCCTGTCTGATCGGTTACGGCACGGCGGAGCAGAAAAACACTTTGCTGCCACGCATTTTGTCGGGCGAAGACTTTTGGTGTCAGGGCTATTCAGAGCCTGGCGCAGGTTCTGATCTGGCCTCGCTTAAAACCACCGCTGTCAGGGATGGTGATCATTACATCGTCAATGGCAGCAAAATCTGGACGACCTATGCACACCACGCCAACAAGATGTTTTGTCTGGTGCGCACCAGCAAAGAGGGCAAGCCACAGTTCGGTATCAGTTTCCTGTTGCTGGATATGCATGCACCCGGTGTGACGGTAAAACCCATTATCGGTCTGGATGAAATGCCTGAACAATGTCAGGTGTTTTTTGACAATGTGCGGGTGCCGGTCAGCCAGTTGGTCGGCGAGGAAAATGCGGGCTGGACAGTGGCCAAATACCTGCTGGTGTTTGAGCGTGGCGGTCTGGAATATGCCCCTGTTTTACGTGTACAGCTGGCCAAGATCTGTCAGATGGCGCAGCGTCAGTTGTTATGGCAGGAAGAAACTTTCAGGCTGAATTATGCACGTTGCCAGCGCGATATTCAGGCGCTGGAATTTACCGAAAAACGTATCAAAACGGCTTTGGCCAATGGCCAGTCTCCCGGTGCCTTGTCGTCCATGACAAAAATTCTGGGTACCGAATTGCAGCAGCGGTTGACCGAACTGAGCCTGAGTTGTCTGGGTGTGCAAGCACTGATCTGGCAGCCTGAGGCGATTCAGCCGGGGGATTATCAGCAGCCCATTGGGCCTGAATATGCCGTTACGGCCATGGCGCATTATCTCAATACACGAGCAACGACCATTTATGGGGGTTCGAATGAAGTGCAACGCAACATCATTGCCAAAATGGTACTGGGTTTGTGACGCCATGGAGCAGTCATCATGAATTTTGAGCTGGATGATGATCAGCGATTGCTGGCAGACAGTGTGCATCGATTTGTAGCGCAGTCATATCAGCCTAAGCAGCGTTGTCAGCGTGCAGAGGTCTGGCAAGCGTTTGCCGAGTCAGGCTGGCTTGGTTTGCCGTTTGCAGAGGCCGATGGTGGTTTGGGCGGGCGCTTGCAGGACAGCATGGTGTTGATGCGGGCGCTGGCTAAAGGTCTGGTGATTGAGCCGTTGTGGGCCAATGTGTTTTTGGCGGGTGGTCTGATCAAGCGGATATCGCATCCTGATCGAGCACAGTGGTTGTCTGATCTGA
>CAZMVL010000009.1:0-15239 GCA_964569335.1 uncultured Paraperlucidibaca sp. | reverse complement strand
ATCGGGGCAGGCACAGTTTGCGCTGGCCTTTGATGAGTATGAGCGTCAATTCAGTTTGACCGAGTCCCGCACTGTTGCCACGGCAACAGCGGGTGGTTATGTGCTTCAGGGTCAGAAGTGCTGTGTGCTGAATGCCGAGCAGGCTGATCATCTGTTTGTATTGTCCAGACTGGATGACCAACAGGCCTTGTTTGTATTGCCGACCAATAGCCCGAGAGTAAGTATTCAGGGGCATGCTCTGGTGGATGGCACGCGTGCTGGTGAGGTCACATTCAATCAGGTGCATTTGCTTGCTTCACAGCGTATTGAAGTACCAGAAGGTGTTGAGCTGCTGTTGACTCAGGTATTGCATGAGGCAGGGCTGGCATTGGCAGCGGAGGCCTGCGGTATCATTGAGCATGTAGTGCAACTGACTTTGGACTACGCCAAAACACGTCATCAATTTGGTGTCAGTATTGCCAGTTTTCAGGTGCTGCAGCACCGTCTGGTTGATATGTACATGTCGAGTGAGCAGTGCGAGTCGTTATTGCTGGCCGCTACCTTAAAGGCAGAAGAGCAGCATGACGATGCGCTGGCGGTTTATCACTTGCTGAAAGCGATGGTGGGTGAGCAGGGGCGAGTGATTGCTCAGGAGGCTATTCAATTGCATGGTGGCATGGGCATGACAGATGAGCTGCTGGTGGGTCACTACCTGAAGCGATTGCTGTTTATTGAGGCCTTTGCGGGCAATGCGCGTTATCACTTATTAGCGTCGGTGACGAAGAATGGAACTATTCATGTCTGAGCCAGATACATTCGCGGGTGCCTTGCAGAAAATGGCGGAGCCGGTGAATGACACCTCGCGGCAAATTCTGGATGCAGCCTTTTCGCTGTTTCTGGAGTTTGGTCTGCGTAAAACCACCATTGATGACGTGGCTAGACGTGCCGGTATCGGGCGTATCACGGTCTATCGTTATTACACGGATAAATCATCGTTGTTCCAGGCTGTGGTGATGCGTGAATGTTATAGCGCCATGCGTCAGGTGGAGAGCCTGTTGCGACCCATTACGGATGCCGAAGAGCGCTTTGTGACGGGCTTTGTCATTGTGGTAAATGGCGCACGTAGCAACCCCTTGATCAGTCGCTTGATGGAAACGGAGCCGGAGTGGTTGCTGCCATACCTGACCATCAATGGCGAGAACATGCTGAGATTTGGCAGTCAGTACGTGGCTTCGGTGCTGCGCAATGACAAGGATCTGACCTTGCCTGCGACCACGAATATTGATCTGCTGGCCGAAATGCTGTGGCGACTGCTGCATTCTACCTTGCTGACGCCTGGCGGCCTGATGGCGCCGCCAAACGATGATGCGGCATTGCGTCATGTCGCCAAATCGTTCCTGTTGCCATTAGTGAGAGGTCGTTATGACTAGCAGCGCAACACATTATTTTGGTTTTGCTCTGGCGAGTGACCATCAACAGCAGCTGGATGCGCTGTTGCAGCGGCATGAACAAGGTCAGTACAGCAGTCCCGAAGAGATTGGCCGTTTTGCCATTATGGGTGTTGATGGTGTGGTGAATGTATTGGCCATCGAGGTGATTGCTTTACTGCGTGATGAGTCCGGCGAGGGTACGGCCATTCTGGATGCCGTCGCCAAATTGGTTTTAAAGACGATGCACGGCTTATTGCGTCAGTTGCTCAGTGATGTGTCGCGTGGTGAGCAGGATGCGCTGGCGGATTATATGTTGCGACGGCGGGTGGATACTGCGTCTGGGAGGCTGTTTGGTTATCGTTTGTCTGATGTCGACGGTCAGCGTTTTCAGCGTGTATTTGCGGCGGTGTCGTTGCCATTGGCTGACTCGCAAAAGGCAGAGCTGGTGCAGTTACTGATGCATTTTATTGATCTGACTACGCTGTCTTGTTACGACGAATTTGTCGCTTGTCTGGAAATGGGATTTTTCAAGCGGCAGGCGGCTGCGTTAGCCCGAGTGACAATCATTAAGGCTGGCCATGCCACCGTTCGCTCCTTGGTCGGGACATTGACCGATGAGCAGGTAGTGGCTGTAGCCAGGCATTATCAGCATATGTTTCATGTAGTTGATGGTAGTAGTTAGGCCTTTCGACTTTCTTGCCGCAGACTCGTTGGTGCTATGCCTGTCCAGCGTCGGTTAGATGATGGCGTTCGTTTATAGGTTATATCTGAAGTTGTTAGTCACTGAGAGCACACCATATGTATCAGGCAGGCTGGGGTAAAGCAAAAATAGGGGTTAGTCCCTGTGGTTATGCAATGCATGGTTATGGTCAGCCTGGGCATCGTGCTTTGGGTCAGGAGACGCCGCTGTATGCTCGTACACTCTTTGTGCAGGACGCTGATGGCAAGGCACTGATTTTCTGTTGCCTGGATCTTGGCTATGTGACTTATGCGATGCGTGCCGGTGCTGTTGAGCGTTTGCGTGTGCAGATGGGTGCCGCCTTTAACGAAGCTGCTTTTGTGTTGACCTGCACCCATACGCATTCAGGCCCTGGCGGTTGCAGTCATGATGTGTTGTACAACCTGGTGACACCCGGTTTTGTGCCGGAGCATCTGGAGGCCGTTATTGTTGCCACTGTTGAGTCCGTGCTTGCGGCTTGGCAGAGTGCTGCGCCCACCGATGTGAGCTTGGCATCCGGTCGTTTCGACGAGGTTGTACCGGTCGCCTGGAATCGTTCGCTCAAGGCTTGGAATCGCAACCCGGATGTCATTCGTTATCAGGAGGGTGAGAATCACAAGGCGTTGGAGCGCACCATGCAGGTGTTGCGCTTCAGTCGTGATGGTCAGGTTCAGTCGCTGTTGTCGTTATTCGGCGTGCACGCCACTTGCCTGGGTAATTCGCTGGATCGCTATGATGGCGACAATAAGGGCTATGCCGCTGTCCAGGTAGAACAACAGTTGGTGGGCGAGGGAGCGGTTGCTATCTTTGCTCAAGGTACTGCTGGTGATGTGTCTCCGCACTATCATGGTCCGGATCAGATGGCTCGACGTAATGCCATCCGCGGTCGTGCCGAGTATGTTTATGCCGCCGAAAATGGTCGTTATCAAAGTGATATGGCCATGAATATTGTGGCCGATTCGCAGCAGACGCCGGTGAGTGGTGGCATTGATGCCATCTTCATGTATGTTGACTTCACCACAATTCATGCCGATCCGGCCATGGCGAATGGTGAGCCTGATGCCTGGACCAGCGATCCTTGCCAAGGTGTGGCGTTCTTTGCAGGTACTCCAGTGGATGGTCATGGCGTTCCACCTTCTCTGGCCGCTGCCATGCGTGTTGGTGCACGTGTTGTACGTAGCTACCGTCTTGGCCGGATGTCACGACTGTCACCGGAAGAACGTCAGTACTATCGTCGCTTGTATGCGGCACAAGGCCCCAAGGACATTCTCATGGAGGCCGGTCGCAAGTTGGCACTTGGCCGTCCGTTTGATCGTCTGGGTCTGCCCGATGCTGCTGATCCGCTGGTAGCCGAGCTGAAGCGTCAAGCCAAGGCTGGTGCTATCAACGAGAGTGCAATGGTTCCGACCGTGCTGCCATTACAGATAGTTATCCTTGGTCAGATTGCACTGGTTTGTTGTCCGGGTGAGTTCACCACGACTGCCGGTCGCCGCTTGCTGCAGATCGTTGCTGAGCGCCTGCGGCCTCGTGGTGTGCAGCAAGTGCTGATTTGCACTTACTGCAATGACTATATGGGCTATGTCACTACTTATGAGGAGTATCAGGAGCAGGCTTATGAAGGTGGTCATACAGTGTTTGGTCAATGGACACTGGCTGCATTTCAGACACGTTTCGCAATGCTGGCTGATGAGCTGATCAAGGCAGAGTCCGAGCGCAGACATGATCGCATGACGCAACCAAAATCAGTGCCAGCAGAGGAGTTGGCATTACGCAGCAGCCTGCCTCCTCGCGGCTAGCTTTTTCTGATTATGATGCCTTCAGGTGTTGACCCACAGTCAGCACATCCGCACCACTGGGACGCTGGAACACACGTAGCCCGAACACCGGTATGGCAGACAGCAGATGATCAAAAATATCTGACTGGATGCTTTCATAGGGCGCCCAGGCAATGGTGCTGGTGAAGCAATACAGCTCCAGTGGCAGGCCGTCTGCGGTTGGATGAAGCTGACGAACCAGCTGCGTCATGCCTTGATGAATGCCGCTATGTTGGCGCAGATAGGCAATGACATAGGCTCTGAAGGTGCCGATATTGGTGAGCTGACGGGCATTGATGTCATGGTCTGACGCGTTTGTCTCACGATTCCACTGTGCAATTTCTGCTTGCTTGTTGGCCAGATAGTCTGTGAGCAGCTTGATCTTGCTGAGCTGCGCAATGTCGTCGTCACTTAAAAAGCGCACACTTTGCTGGTCTATGTAGATGCTGCGCTTGATGCGGCGTCCACCAGAGTCCTGCATGCCGCGCCAGTTGCGAAATGAGTCGGTAATCATTCGCTTGGTGGGAATGGTGGTAATGGTTTTGTCCCAGTTCTGTACTTTGACCGTGTGCAACGCAATGTCGATGACATCGCCGTCGGCATTGAGCTGGGGCATTTCGATCCAGTCGCCAACGCGCACCATGTCGTTGGAGGTCAGTTGTACGCTGGCCACCAGCGACAAAATGGTGTCCTGAAAAATCAGCATCAGTACGGCAGCCAACGCACCCAGGCCGGACAGCAGAATCAGCGGTGAGCGATCAACCAGATTGGCAATGATCAGGATGGTTGCCAGTACATAGATAATCAGTTTGACCAGTTGGACATAGCTTTTAATCGGACGACGTTGGGCGTCAGGACGACGCTGATACATGCTGATGACAAGGTTCAGTACGCTGCCAAAAGCCAGTGCGATGGTCAGTACGATAAAAGCGCCGGTGACATTTTCGATGACCTTGATGACACCGCTGGGCAGGTTGGGTACCCATTGGATGCTGGTGGTCAGAATCAGCGCCGGTATGACACGAGATAAGTGAGTAATGAGTCCGTTCAGCGAGGAAATTGGCTCGTTTGCCAACCCGACACGGCCTAATACGCGATTGATATGTCTTAGCAATATACGCCGGGTTGCCCAGTTGGCAATGGCGGCTATTGTAACGAGTAGTGCCAGTAATCCCAGCGTGTAGACATAGGTGTATTGCTCAAGGGTCTCCAAAAACGGGCCGATCGTATCAGTCATTTATCTTTTCCAGATGATTGCAGTATGTAGCGGAGTGTCAGCGTGTTTGGTGGTTAGTCTACCAAACACGCTGTGGTGGGAGGGGATGTTAGCGCCAGCCGCCGTTGTGACGATACTTGTTATTGCTATGGTGCTTGTTATGAGCCACCGGCACATAGACAGGTTTTTGTTTAACCACCACCTTTTGTACTTTCTGAGGCTTGTGAACCTGTTTGTAGTGCACAGGCTGGTAGCTTACCGGCTGATAATGCACGGTTTTGTACTTAACCTTTTGGGGCTTGGGTTTGTAGTGCACAACAGGCTGGTGGTAATACACGGGCTGATAATGCACAGGTTGATAAGTCACCACCGGCTGATAGCTTACCTGGGGACGAGGAGGGTAATAGGCCGGCTGATAGGCTGGTTGATAGCCTGAGCTACCAGCTAATTGGCTGCCCGCCAGAGCACCTAGTGCGCCACCGACCAGTGCGCCGTTGCGATGATCAATCTGATGGCCGATAACGGCACCGATGCTGGCGCCAATCACAGTGCCGGCCAGACGATCTGATGCCTGAGCTGTACCCATTATGCCAACCATGGTCATGCTGCTGATCAATAAAACCTTAAGCGTTGACATTTGTTGTCTCCTGCGTTGTTGATACTGATTTAAATGCTTGTGCCCGAGCATTGGTTGACATTGGGCTCCAGAGCATGATTAGAAACAAATGTATCTTTTTAATGGGTGCTTGTGATACTCTGTGGTCACGTAATAAACAACAACAAAAACATCTGCCCATTATGGTGTCAAATTATGACAATCAAGCTGCCTGCAGTGACCTTGCTGTGCCTGTCTGCCGTTCTGGTAGGCTGTAAATCTGAATCCAAAAATAATCGCGCGCCGGATGCTCCTCGTGTGACTCAGCCCTGTATCAAGGCCGATGCCAACGCACGTGATGAAATCCTGACACGCCTGTTTGAAGCGCAGGCTGGTGATGTCGTTGAGCTGTGTGAAGGCCGCTTTGAAATGCCGACAGGTTTGCTGATCAACAGTAAGCCTGGCATTACCTTCAAAGGTGCAGGCATTGATAAAACCGTGCTGAATTTCAAGAACAGTGACAGCGCCGAAGGCATCAATGCTTCGCATTCGGATGGTTTGATTCTGGATGGTTTCAGCGTGGAAGACACGCCCGGTAATGGTGTGCGTATTTACCGCTCTGAACACATTATCGTTCGTAATGTGCTGGTGCGCTGGCACGATCTGGCCGGTCGTAACGAGAAAGATCCAGGCTATACCCCACGTAGTGATGTCGGTGCCTATGCTCTGTATCCGGTTGAAACCCGTCATGTGCTGATGGAGGACTGCGAGGCGCACGGTGCGTCGGATGCGGGTATTTATGTCGGGCAGTCCAATGATGTGTTGGTGCGCCGTTGTCTGGCCACTTACAACGTAGCGGGTTATGAGTTCGAGAACACTTATCGTGCTGTTTTTGAAGACAATATTGCGACTAAAAATACCGGTGGTTTCCTGATTTTTGACTTGCCTGACCTGCGTCAGTACGGTGCCAAAAATATTGTTCGTCGTAACAAGTCGTTCGCTAATAACACCACCAACTTTGCGCCAGCCGGCAATATTGTGGGCCTGGTGCCTCGTGGCACCGGTATGCTGATTCTGGCCGCAGATGAAGTCGAGATTTACGATAACGAAATTTATGACAACGAAACGCTGGGCATAGCAATGGTGAACTATGGCCTGGTGGACAGCAAAAATTCGGATCTGAAATATGACTTCTATCCTGAAGGCATCATGATTCGTGACAACGTTTTCCGTAACAATGGTGGTAAGCCGCAATTGCCGGACATTGATCGCGGTATTGCTTCTGCCTTGCCAGCCATTTTGCGTATCAAGGCACTGGGCCGTGGTGCCGATATTGTCTGGGATGGTGGTGAAGACACCCTGGATAAAGGCTGTGCGTTCCCGGTTGATCAGGATGGCGTGCCGTTGAATGAGGCCAATGCCGATGAGATCCGTTACGAAGATCGTGTCGATGCGCGTGGTCGTCCTAATTTTGATCGTCCCGACCCAGAGCCATCCTGCCGTTATAACGCCTGGAAATTTGACAGCAATGAGCGTCTGAAAAAGCCAGCGAATGGTCTGTGTATTCAAAACAATACCCATGAATCCGGGCCGTTGACGCTGCCATTCCTCAATGCCAAGTTTGCTCGCTCAGAACTGGGTATCGAATTGGTACAAGACCTGCTGACACCAGCTTCCACTGATTTGTCAGCACATGATTGCAGCCTGTCTTATACCGATGCGATCCGTCCGTTGGCGTTACCTTATCAGCCACGTCAGGAAGAGTTGCCGCCATCGGCTGCCGAGGTCAATCGCCTGTGCAGTGCGGTACAAAATGGTCAGGTGAACTGGTCGGCTCTGGCCAAGGTGAACTGTCCTGAGCTGAGTCAGTTTGGTCTGTTCAGTGATCCTGCCAATCCACTGTCTGCGGGTAATGGTCAGGGAGTGATGCCTTATGAGCTGAACACGGCATTGTTCTCTGATTACTCCACCAAAGACCGAGTCATTTTCCTGCCGCCTCAAGGCGGTGGCGGGGTATTGCCAGCACGTTATCAGGATAGTCAGGGTGATGTTCGCAAAGCCATGGACACGCTGGACTTTCCGGTAGGTACCGTCATTGCCAAAACATTCAGCTTCCGCAAAGAGGCCAGTAATGGTGACCTGGAAAGTGAGCATATTGTTGAAACCCGTTTGCTGATCAAGCGTGAGCAGGCCGGTAATGTGAACTGGGTGGGTCTGCCATACATCTGGGAGCATGATGCGACTGGCAAGCCAGTTCGGGCCTTGCTGAAGGTGGCGGGTGGTACGGCCAAGGTGAGCTGGAACTATCGTGATCCTAATCCGGCGGTGCTGAAAAATGGCAATCGTGCGGTGTATCAGGGTAGTAGTGATGACTATGTGATTCCGGCTGCATTGAATTGCGTCAGCTGTCATGGCGGTGATGATCGTGAGCCTGGCTCTGCTCCGATTGGTCCGAAAGCGCGTTATCTGGATCGTCCACATAACAAGGATGGCACAGGCTCTAATCAGCTGGCGCTGATGCGTAGTAAGGGCCTGTTGACAGGTATTGCCACTACACCGGATCAGCCGATGGCGTTCTGGGATATTCCAGGCTCCGGTCCAAGCAAGGCACCTGCCAACTCTGCACTTGATGTGCATGAGCGGGTCAGGGCCTATCTGGAAATGAATTGTGCGCATTGTCATAACCCCAATGGTGGCGCGTCCAATTCGGGATTGTTCCTGGACAGCTTGCGTGCGGTGGATCGTCGTTACGGCATCTGCAAAAAGCCGGTGGCGGCAGGTCGTGGTTCAGGTGGTCGCAAGTTCGACATCATTCTGGGTGATCAGGCCGGGTCGATCATGAATTTCCGTGTCGGTTCTGCCGAGCCGGGTATTCGTATGCCGCCAATTGCGAAGTCACAGGTGCATGGTGAAGCATCGGCATTGATCAATGAGTGGGTGAATGTGGCGCTGCCTGCATTGAACTCGATGGATGACAATCTGGTCAGAGACGAGGACGGCTGTAGTGGTGGCGAGCTGCCCTTGCTGATTAACGAGTTGATGCCTGCCGAGCTGAATGACCTGATCAAGACATTGCAGCAGGTGACAGGTGGCGCGTTACCTGTGTCTGCCGTGTCTGATCTGCTGACGACGATTGCCCGGCCACTGGGCTTGAGTTCGGCCGACCAGCGTCGCAGCCGTAGTCAGGCGCGTTAGTAAATATGAATGCTTGGGCGGCTAGTCGTCGCCCAAGCATTTTCTTATACTGTCCAGCTCCTGCCTGCTGTTTAAAAGAGCTGCTATGACTGTTGTTCGCACCCGTGTTGCGCCATCGCCTACTGGTGATCCTCATGTAGGCACTGCCTATATCGCCTTGTTTAATCTCTGTTTTGCGCGCCAGCATGGCGGGCAGTTTATTCTGCGTATTGAAGATACCGATCAGGTGCGTTCAACGCCGGAGTCTGAAGCGCAGATTCTGGCATCACTGAAGTGGCTGGGGCTGAACTGGGATGAGGGCCCGGATGTAGGTGGCCCGTATGCGCCGTATCGTCAAAGCGAGCGTAGTGCCATTTATCGTGAATATACGCAAATTTTGCTGGATAAAGGCCATGCCTTTCATTGCTTCTGCTCCAGTGAGCGTCTGGATACTTTGCGTGCCGAGCAGATGGCCAACAAGCAAACTCCCGGTTATGACGGTCATTGCAAGCAGTTAAGTTTTGATGAAGTATCACGTCGATTGGCGGCGGGGGAGTCGTCGGTGGTACGCATGAATGTGCCTCGTCCAGCAGCCGATGCACCGGCCGAGCAACGCCTGTGTGTGATTGATGACCTGCTGCGGGGACGTATCGAGATTCCCTGGGAACAGGTGGACATGCAGGTGCTGATGAAGGCGGATGGCCTGCCTACTTATCATCTGGCCAATGTGGTTGATGATCATTTGATGGCCATTACCCATGTGCTGCGTGGTGAGGAATGGATCAGTTCAGCACCCAAGCATCGTTTGTTGTATGACTATTTCGGCTGGGATATGCCGGTGCTGTGTCATATGCCACTGCTGCGCAATCCGGATAAATCCAAATTGTCCAAGCGTAAAAATCCGACTTCCATTACCTACTATGAGCGTATGGGTTTTTTGCCGGAAGCCGTGGTGAATTATCTGGGGCGTATGGGCTGGTCAATGCCGGATGAGCGTGAGCAGTTTACCTTGGCAGATATGATTGCGCATTTTGATGTGCAGCGTGTGTCGCTGGGCGGGCCAATTTTTGATGTGGAAAAACTGTCCTGGCTTAATGGCCAATGGTTAAAGGCCTTGCCTTTGCCTGAGTTTGTGGCGGCTTTTCAGCGCTGGGCATCGCCAGAGTTCTTGTCGCGAGTGGCCAGTCAGATTCAAACCCGGGTCAGCACCTTGTCTGATGCGGTGAATTGGGCTGGTTTCTTTTTTGCCGGCAAGGTGTCATTGAGCAATACCAGTTTTGATGGCCTCAAATTATCGCCAGAGCAAATCAAGATGGCGTTGCAACTGGCGTTATGGGAATTGGAATTGCAAAGCCGTTGGGATCACACCGTGATCAATGATGTGTTGCAGCGTTTGAGTGTTGCGATGGGCGTCAAGTTGCGTGATTTCATGGCACCGTTTTTTATCAGCATTGCCGGTACGCCCTCAGCGCCACCGATCATGGAAGCGATGGCTATTCTGGGGCCGGACATGACACGCGCCAGACTGCGTGATGCGCTGGCTGTGCTGGGTGGTGTTAGCAAGAAAGAAACCAAGGTGCTGGAAAAGCAGTTTGCAGCCTTTCGACGCGGGGAGTCACTGCAGGAGTCAGACCCTGCGAGTCAAGCCGAGTAGCACCTGAGCTAAGAGCGTGAAACAGCCTTGGCGATTATTCGTCGTCAAGGCTGCATTCGTAGTGACGCGGTTCGTGATGGCAGCGAACCCGCTTCAGCATTTTGAGCATGCGTGCATCGTAGTAACCCGTTTTGGTCAGATCCAGCCGAGCCTGGCGCAGGGTGCGATTATACTTTTCCTGCTCGGCTGGGTTCATGTCGAGCCAGTATTTCTGCGGGATGGTGCGGTCAATGCGATTGATCAGCTCAAAGCCCATATCCAGATAGTTCAGCGCAAACTCCCGTACTTTTTTAAGACGCTCGTCAAAGTCGGGGATGCTCTTTAAAAATGCCGAGCGTCTGATGGTGATGCTGGCTGTCATCATGGTCATGGGGGCAGAGAGTACGCCGCCTTCAGTGCCTAAGCCCCTGTATAGCTCAAGTGGCTGAAAGGTGATGGCGGGTGCGGCAATAATATCGACCTGTCCGTTATTAAAGCGGGTGCCGAAGTTGGTCAGGTCTACTGATACAGCCTGTGCGCCGATTTGTTCGGTCAGGTGACGTTGTACGCGATCCCAGTCCAGTACCGCAACGCGCTTGCCAATGGCTTTGTCCAGGCCGGAAATCTTGCGGTCGCGTACCATCAGGTAGGCTGCTCCTACCGGAATGACGCCAGCTGTCTGATAGTCGCCGGATGTCATCATGGCCGACATGGCGGGATTGGTGTGCAACAGGCGCAAAGCCGTTTTCATCTGTTGATAATTGTTGAAGTTGCCAATGGCATCAAAGCTGCCGGTAAAGTTGTTGAATTGCTTGGAGCGCCAGGTGGAAACAGCCAGTGCGTCACAGCGGCCTGCCTTGAATTCGTCGCTGGCAACGCGCTCATCCGGAAATGACAGTATTTTCAGCTCAACATTCCAGCGCGTGGCTTCCAGTACCACATCCTTGGCGAGCTGGTTGATGGGGCCGTTAGCGCCGAGCGGATCAAATACACAGGCAGAAATGGTAACGGTTTTGTCCAGCGGCGTTAGCCCGGTTGCCTGAGCCAGTGCGCTGCTGTTGGGCAGGGTGACATTGACATCGGGCAGGCCAATGGCGGCAACCGGAGCGGACAGAGCCAATAGGGCAGCGGTAGCCAGGCGCATGAAATAAGTAGGCATAAGACAGTATCCGTAGAGACCAGGTAGTCACTATTACAACGGATACTGCTTAAGCATGCAGTAATAATTGTTGGACAAAACGACAAAATTAGCCATTTATCCTTGTCTTTATCACTGCATCCAGCGTGATGCCGCCGTCAGCACTGCCTGGAGTGCAGCACTGGTGGTGTCATCTGCCAGTGCCACCGCGTCGGCACTGATGCCATTGGCTTGCACCCGAACACAGGCCATTGCACTGGCTTCTGTGTTATTGCCCAGAGAAAATTCGTCAAAGTGCTCGACTTCGAACGGCGTGCCAGTCAGCGTCTGCAAGGCATTAATGGTTGCGCTGACAGCCCCTGTGCCTTGTCCTTTTAACAGCTTGGTCTGGCCTGATTGAGCAATGCGGATGCTGGCACTGACCACATCATCATGACGGGCCAGATCGTAACTCTGTAATTGCATGTCGCTGTTGTCGGCCAGGCAATGTTGGCGGAAGAGGGCGTGAATGCCTGCTGCATCAACTTCGCCGCCATTTTGCTCGGCAGCTGTTTGTACTATTTTCGAGAAGGAAATCTGCAACCAGCGCGGCAAGGTAATGCCAAACTGCTGTTCCAGCACATGCAATACGCCGCCTTTGCCAGACTGCGAGTTAATGCGCACAACCTCCTCATAACGACGACCCAAGTCGCGAGGATCAATGGGCAAATAGGCCACATCCCAAGGATGTTCCGCGCTCACTTCATGCGTCTGGTTGTTAAGACATTTGCGAATGGCATCCTGATGACTGCCGGAAAAAGCAGTGAATACCAGTTCGCCGGCATAGGCGTGACGGGGATGAGTCTGAATTTCGGTGACGGCTTCAACGACTTCAATGATTTCTTTCATGTTGGAGAAATTGAGCTCGGGGTCAACTCCCTGGCTGTACAAGTTCATGGCCATGGTCACCAGATCCATGTTGCCGGTGCGTTCGCCATTACCCAGCAAGGTACCTTCTACGCGGTCTGCACCAGCGAGCACGCCCAATTCGGCAGCGGCCACACCACAGCCACGGTCATTGTGAGTGTGTAACGATACCGTGACATGTTCACGCTGAGACATGTGATCAAGCATCCACTCCACGCTGTCGGCAAACACATTGGGCATGCTGACTTCGACGGTGGCAGGCAAGTTGATAATCACGGGTTGCCCATTTTGGGGCTGCCATACATCAATCACGGCATTGACCACTTCGGCGGCCACATCCAATTCCGTGCCGGTAAAACTTTCTGGTGAATATTGAAAGGTCCATTGGGTTTCCGGGTGGTTGGCCGCATGCTCTGCTACACAACGTGCGCCATCGACGGCAATGGCTTTGACGCCAGCGACATCGGTACGGAACACCTGTTCGCGCTGTGTGCGCGAGGTGGAGTTATAGACATGCACAATGGCCTGTTTGGCACCTTGTAATGACTCATAGGTGCGTGCGATGAGTTCAGGTCGTGCCTGGGTCAATACCTGAATGGTGACGTCGGCAGGGATCATGTCGCGTTCAATAAGCTGGCGCACAAAGTCGAAATCGGGCTGGGATGCGGCCGGGAATCCTACTTCGATTTCCTTGAAGCCGACTTTGACCAGCAACTGAAACAAGCGGGTTTTTTGCTCAACCGTCATCGGTTTGACCAGCGCCTGGTTGCCATCGCGCAGATCAACCGCACACCAGCGCGGTGCCTTTTCAATGACGCGATTGGGCCAGCGTCGATCAGGACGCTGAACGACAGGACTGGGACGATATTTACGGTGATCAAAAGCCATGATGCTGCTCCTACAAAATATGTGCAAAGTGTAAGTGTCTGCTTGCGCAATGAGCTTGCAAAGATTGGCTTTTTTGGCGTTATAGTGGTTATATGTTGCTTAATAATTTAATTATTGAGTTTTTTATTGTGAGTAAATTAGATTCAATGAAATTTGATCGGTATGATCGTCATATCTTGCAGTTGCTACAGCAAGATGCCGGGTTATCCAATTTGCAGTTGGCAGAGCAGGTTGGTTTGTCGCCGTCTCCCTGCCTGCGTCGTGTGCAAAAATTGGAAGAAGCTGGCGTCATTACCAGTCGGGTGGCGTTGCTGAATGACAAGGCATTGGGGCTGGGACTGACGGTGCTGATTCAGATCAGCATGGATCGTCATACCCCAGAGCGCTTTGAAAACTTCGGGGCGCACGTTCGGTCTTTTGATGAGGTGCAGCAGTGCTATCTGATTACAGGTCAAAGTGCGGATTATTTATTGAAGGTGACAGTGCCTGATATGGATCACTATCAGTCATTCCTGCTGGATAAATTAACCCGTATCGAAGGCGTGACTGGCGTCCATTCCAGTTTTGTCATGCGCAAGGTGGTAGATTCGTCAGCCCTGCCGCTGAATTATCTTTAGCAAGAGCAGGGCTTGCTCCGTAATGGTTGCAAGCCCTGAGCAGATATCAGTTGGTGACGGGTATGCGTCTTCTGGCCCAGGCAATGACCGCAAAACCGACCAGATACATCTGGATGCCATAGACTGCTGATGGTATGGCCATTTCCGTACTGGACAGCATGGTCATGGCAATCAGCATGCCCAGTGTTCCGTTCTTGATGCCGAGCTCGACGGCAATGGTAACGGAGTCACGATCATTCAGCTTAAACAAGCGGCCAGTCAGCATGCCTAGCATAATGCCGCCTATGTTCAGTGCCAGGCAGGCAGGGCCAGCAGCTATCAGCAGGCCACCCAAACGATCTGCATTGCTGATGCAAATACCGACGATCAGTGCAATCAGTACAACGGCACCGAAGGCATTGACCATTTTGTCTGCCTTGAGCGCGAGCTTGGGTTTCACATGCCTGAATACCATGCCAATGGAAACCGGAATCAAAATCAGCACTGCCAGCATGATGACGGTTCTAAGTACGGGCAGCTTGACCGCTGCCGTTGCTTCGTCAGCCAGCAAATCCAGAGCGAGGTTGACCGCGATAGGTAGCGTCACAATAACGGCCAAACTACAGACCACGGTCAATAAAATGGACAGGGCAAGATTGCCTCTTGCCATGAAGGTCACCAGATTGGATGTGGTGCCGCCGGGGCAGGCGGCGACAATAATCAGACCCACGGCTAATGCAGGCGGAAGGCTCAGTACATAAACCAGAGCAAAGCCCAGAAGGGGCATGCCAAATAGTTGAATAATGGAGCCCAGGATCAGACTGCGCGGGCGTCTGGCCTCGTGCTGGAATTCGGCCAGTGTGAGCGTCAGCCCCATACCTATCATGATGATAAACAGGGCAATTGGCAGACCAATGGCAATGAGTGGAGTTTGTTCCATGGTGTTCATGCTCTCTTATTATTGTGTGCAGAGTTTACCTGTTTTTTTGCCTTTCATCGTGGCTTGTAGTCGATAATCCTGTTGACAGCTAATGGTGGTCTCAATAAACTGCGCGCCTCGGTCACGACGACTGATTGTCCCCATCGTCTAGAGGCCTAGGACATCGCCCTTTCACGGCGGTAACCGGGGTTCGAATCCCCGTGGGGACGCCA
>CAZMVL010000008.1:51280-89959 GCA_964569335.1 uncultured Paraperlucidibaca sp. | reverse complement strand
AACACGCCGTGAACCCGTCCATGGGGGCTTGGCTCGGCATCCATGCCTACAAGGATGTATCCACGGCGAGTCTCCATTCACAAGCCAAATTCCATCACCACGAGCAGCTGACGAAAACCCATAAACCCGTTATACTGCCTCGCTACTTTTACCCGGCTCCCGGAGTAGCACCATGCTCGATATCGTCCAAGAAGCGCTCACTTTTGATGACGTGCTTTTACTCCCCGCTTACTCCAATGTTCTGCCCAACAATACCTGCCTGAAAACTCAGCTGACGCGCAGCATTCAGCTCAATGTGCCGCTGGTTTCCGCTGCGATGGATACCGTGACTGAGTCGCGTATGGCCATTGCGATTGCGCAGGAAGGCGGCATCGGCATTCTGCATAAAAACATGGACATTGCTGCTCAGGCGGCTGAAGTGCGTCGCGTCAAAAAGTTTGAAGCGGGCATGGTGCAAGACCCTATTACCGTGGCTCCCGACACGACTGTTGGACAATTGATTGAACTGACCAAGGCCAACCGTATTTCCGGTGTGCCGGTGATGCATGGCGGTCAGGTGGTCGGTATTGTCACCAGCCGTGATTTGCGCTTTGAAACACGCATGGATTTGCCGGTGTCAGCCATCATGACGCCACAGGAAAAGCTGGTGACGGTGCGTGAAGGCGAGTCCCCCGAACGCATCAAGGCGCTATTGCACGAACATCGCATTGAAAAAGTGCTGGTGATTGACGATGCCTTCCATTTGAAGGGCTTGATTACCGTTAACGACTTCCAGAAAGCCGAGCGCTTCCCGACTGCCTGCAAAGATGAGCATGGTCGTTTGCGTGTGGGTGCGGCGGTGGGTACAGGTGCTGATACGCCTGCCCGTGTCGAGGCATTGATCGAAGCCGGTGTGGATGTGCTGGTGGTAGACACGGCGCATGGTCATAGCCAGGGTGTGCTGGATCGTGTGCGCTGGGTAAAAGCACACTTTCCACATATGCAGGTCATTGGCGGCAATATTGCCACGGGTGATGCCGCCCTGGCGTTGCTGGATGCCGGTGCAGATGCGGTCAAAGTGGGTATTGGCCCCGGTTCCATTTGCACCACGCGTATCGTGGCCGGTATCGGTGTGCCACAAATTACCGCCATTGATCTGGTGGCACGTGCATTGAACAACCAGATTCCGTTGATCGCTGATGGCGGCATTCGTTATTCGGGTGACATTGCCAAGGCTATTGCGGCAGGTGCCAGCAGCATCATGGTGGGTTCTTTGTTGGCGGGTACGGAAGAAGCTCCCGGTGAAGTGGAGCTGTTCCAGGGTCGTTATTACAAGGCTTATCGTGGCATGGGCTCACTGGGTGCCATGTCACAGCGCGGTGGTGGTTCTGCCGACCGTTATTTCCAGGACGCTTCGGCTGGCGTGGAAAAGCTGGTGCCGGAAGGTATTGAAGGCCGAGTGGCATACAAAGGTCCAATGAGCGGCATTATTCATCAGTTGATTGGTGGTCTGCGCTCCAGCATGGGTTATACCGGCTCTGCGGATATCGACACCATGCGTACTCTGCCGAAATTCGTGAAAATCACGGCGGCTGGCATGAAAGAGTCGCATGTGCACGACGTCACCATTACCAAAGAAGCACCGAACTACCGAGTGGGTTAATTTTATGACGCAAGATATTCACGCCCACCGTATTCTGATTCTCGATTTTGGCTCCCAGTACTCCCAACTCATTGCACGTCGCGTGCGTGAGTTGGGCGTGTATTGCGAGTTGCGCGCCTATGACATGACGGATGATGAAATCCGCGAATTTGCGCCCAAGGGCATTATCTTGTCCGGTGGCCCGGAGTCAGTGACTGCCTCCGGTTCACCTCGTGCTGCCGATGTAGTGTTCACGCTGGGTGTGCCGGTGCTGGGTATTTGCTATGGCATGCAGACCATGGCACAGCAGTTGGGTGGACAGGTCAAGGGTTCTGATGTTCGTGAGTTTGGTTATGCCGAAGTCACTGTGGTGTCTGATTTGCGTCAATGCGTGAACAATGCTGCTGATACGCGTCATGACGCTTTTTTTGGTGATATCCAGGATCGTCGCAATGGTGATGGTGAGTCCACGCTGGACGTGTGGATGTCGCATGGTGACAAGGTTACCCAGGTGCCGGATGGTTTCCGTGTGACGGCTTCAACACCGAGCTGCCCAATCGCTGCCATGGCCGATGAAGCCCGTGACTTTTATGGCCTGCAATTCCACCCGGAAGTGACCCACACCAGCAAAGGCTTAGAGCTGTTGCAGCGTTTTGTGCACGACATCTGCCAGACTCAGGCATTGTGGACACCCGAAAATATTATTGAAGACAGCATTCGCCGCGTGCGTGAGCAGGTCGGTACGGATCAGGTATTACTGGGTTTGTCCGGTGGCGTGGATTCGTCGGTGGTGGCGGCTTTACTGCACAAGGCCATTGGTGATCAGCTGACCTGTGTGTTTGTCGATAACGGCCTGTTGCGTAAAAACGAAGGCGAGCAGGTCATGGCCATGTTTGCCAAAAACATGGGCATCAAGGTGATTCGTGTCGATGCCGAAGCCGAGTTTCTGGGCAAACTGGCTGGTGTGTCGGACCCGGAAGCCAAGCGCAAGGCCATTGGTAATACCTTCATTGACGTGTTTGACCGTGAGTCTGCCAAACTGGCTGCCGGTGGTGTGAACTGGTTGGCTCAGGGCACGATTTACCCGGATGTGATCGAGTCGGCTGCCAGCAAAACTGGCAAGGCTCATGTCATCAAGTCGCATCATAATGTGGGTGGCTTGCCCGAAAATATGAAAATGAAGCTGGTCGAACCACTGCGTGAACTGTTTAAAGATGAAGTACGCAAGCTGGGTCTGGCGCTGGGCCTGCCTTATGACATGGTGTATCGCCATCCATTCCCCGGCCCTGGTCTGGGCGTGCGTATTTTGGGCGAAGTTCGCAAGGAATATGCCGACATCCTGCGCGAAGCGGATGCGATCTTCATCGAAGAGCTGCACAAGGCCGACTGGTATCACAAAACCTCTCAGGCCTTTGTGGTGTTTTTGCCGGTGAAGTCAGTGGGTGTCGTGGGTGATGGCCGTCGTTACGAGTGGGTGGTGTCGCTGCGTGCGGTAGAAACCATCGACTTCATGACCGCACGTTGGGCGCATCTGCCTTACGAGTTGCTGGAAAAGGTTAGTAATCGCATTATTAATGAAATCAGCGGTATTTCTCGTGTGGCTTATGACGTGTCTAGTAAGCCTCCAGCGACGATTGAGTGGGAATGATTGGGAGCGTCAGGCCTCTTGCATGAATGACTGCATAAGCATGTGTTTGCAGTCATGGAAAGCAGATGAGAGGTTTTGATGATGGCCATTCTGACGGTAAGAAATGTCCCGGATGATGTGCATCGTGCCTTGCGTGTACGTGCGGCTCAACATGGCCGCAGTACCGAAGCAGAGGTGCGCGAGATTCTGGCGGCTGTAGTCAAGCCTTCGAGCCGCTTGCGTATGGGTGAAGCGTTGGCCTCCATTGGTCGCAAGATCGGGCTGACCAATGAAGACTTTGCTGTCTTTGAAGATGTGCGCGACAAGACGCCAGCCAAACCATTGAGTTTTGACTAAATGATCGTCTTGGATACTAACGTTGTTTTCGAGGCGATGAAGCCGGAGCCGGACCCAGCCGTGAGGGCGCGGCTTCCCGACACCAGACGGTTACATTGCAGCCGTTGCCGCATCGCGGGGTTTCATCGTGGCATCACGCGACACCGCGCCTTATGAGATAGCCAATGTGATTGTTATCAATCCTTGGAAGAGCGCTTAAAAGTGAAGTCGCCTAGGTGATTGGTGTAAGTCAGGATATTTGAACTCCTTGCCTAATCCACATATACTCCAACATATATTTGTATGGGGGAGATCAAAATGGGACAAGTGACTATTTATCTTGAAGATGAGTTGGAAACTAAAATGGTGGCCGATGCCAAAGCCCGCAATCTCTCTAAAAGCAAATGGGTCGCTGCCATCATTCGTGAAAAACTGACTAACGAATGGCCACACGAGGTGCGTGAAACCGCTGGTAGTTGGGGGGATTTTCCCTCGCTTGAGGAAATACGCGGTGAGACTGCTTTTGATAGCAAGCGGGAACGTCTGTAATGTGGGTGCTGGACACCAATACCCTGATCTATTTTTTCAAGGGTATGGGGCGGGTATCCGAAACGTTGTTAAGCCATGCTCCTGGTGAAATTGCCATTCCTGCAATTGTGCTATACGAGTTGGAAGTCGGCATTGCCAAATCCACTTCTCCCCATAAGCGCCGCCAACAGTTAAAAGCTCTTATTGCGGCAACTCAATTATTGCCTTTTGGTTTGGCAGAAGCAGAGGCCGCAGCTCATATTCGTGCCAGTCTGGAGAAACATGGCCAGTCGATAGGTCCTTATGATGTGCTTATTGCGGCGACTGCACTGGTGCAAAAAGCTACGTTGGTGACTCACAACACTCGGGAGTTTGAGCGGATCAAGGGGTTGCATCTTGAGGACTGGTTTTAAAAAAGCTCGACCAACGCTTTACCATGATCTGACATAAGGTAAGCACATGACCCAACCCCCCATCTTAGTGACCGGCGGCAGTGGCTTTATCGGCCGCGCACTGGTCACAGCATTGCTGGCAAATGGGCAGCGTGTGGTCAATCTCGATAATATGAGTTATGCCACTCGAGCCTGGCCGTTGTTCAAGCCAGATCAGCATCAGGCGCAGCACTACCATTTTGTACATGCCGACATTAGTGATGCCGACACCATTGCTCGGGTACTAAATACCTATCAGCCACGAGCACTCATAAACCTCGCGGCAGAAACGCATGTGGACAATGCCATCCGGCAAGCGGCGCCGTTTATTCAAACCAATGTGGTGGGGACAGGTACGTTACTGACGGTTACCCAACAGTGGTGGCAAGCCTTGCCAGAAGCGCAGCGGCAGGAATTTCGTTTTCTGCAGGTGAGCACGGACGAGGTCTTTGGTGACTTGGGGCAACTCGATAACCAACACTTTAACGAGCAGTCGCCTTATGCACCCAGCTCACCATATTCAGCCAGCAAAGCGGCGGCGGATCATTTGGTACGCGCCTGGCATCGCACCTATGGCTTGCCCACGCTAATAACTCATTGCAGTAATAATTATGGGCCTTGGCAGCATCCTGAAAAATTGATTCCAAAAGTGTTGACCTCTGCCTTGGCCGGACAGCCATTGCCAGTTTATGGCGATGGCCTGCAAGTGCGCGATTGGCTACATGTCGATGATCATGTGCGGGCGCTGATGCTGGTGTTGGCGCAGGGGCAGCCAGGGCAGAGTTATGTGGTGGGTGCAGATAATCCGCAGACCAATCTGGCGTTGGTGCAGCGTCTGTGTGATGGGCTGATGCAAATCAGGCCTCGGCAGCATGGGCATTATCGGGACCTCATCACCCATGTGGATGACCGGCCTGGGCATGATCGTTGTTATGCATTGGACGCGAGTTATATCCGGCAAACCTTGGGCTGGTCGCCGCAAGTCAGCTTTGACCAAGGTTTGGCGCAAACGGTGGCATGGGTGGAGGCTAATGTTGGATAAATTGCTGCTGTTGGGCGGTAGTGGCCAACTAGGGCAGGCATTATTGCCAATGCTCAATGCAGCAAATTGGCAGGTGCTGGCACCGACAAGGCAGGAGCTAGATCTGTTGAATGTCACGGCGTTGGCATATTACCTCCGGCTGCATAAGCCAGATGTGGTGATCAACACCGCAGCTATGACTCAGGTTGATCTGGCGGAACAACAGCCAGAGCTGGCAGATGCAGTGAATCATCTGGCTGTGGTTATGCTGGCGCAAGCGGCACGGCAGGTCGGTGCCGCTTTCATGCAGATATCGACTGACCAGGTGTTTGACGGTCAGAGCAACACGCCATATCTGGAGACAGATGCCGTCAATCCCATCAATGTCTACGGTCGCAGCAAGCTGGCCGGTGAGCAGGCTTTGCAGCGTGAATATGGCACAACAGATTTACCGTGGTGGGTATTGCGCACTAGCTGGTTGTATGGAGCAGAAGGGCCGAGGTGGTTGCGTCAGCTGGATCAATTGGCCGCGCAGGGTGCAGATATCAAAGTGGTCACTGATCAGGTCGGTGCGCCAACAGCTGCGTCCTGGCTGGCTCAGGTCATTGTACAAATCTTGATGCGTCCACCTAGGCAACCTTTGCCCAGTGGTATTTATCACGCTACTTTAGCAGGCCAAGTCAGTAAATATGACCTAGCCAGACAGCACTTAAAGTATTACGCCATCACACCCGTGCTGACAGAGTACTTCACCGCAGCAGTGGCGGCCAGGCCGCGCTATATGGTGCTGGATAGTCAGAAGCTGGCGCAGGCCTTAGGCATTGATATCCCCACTTGGCAATCAGGATTGAAACAGCTCACGCCATAACGACGCATGAGCGTCCTTATCTGACACGATAGGCGTTACTCCCGCCGGAATGGGCCAGTCCAGTGCCAAATCAGGGTCGTTCCAGCGCAGACAGATTTCATCTTGCGGATGGTAAGGCGCAGTCACCTTATAGCTATACAGCGCCTGCTCGGATAGTACGAAATAACCATGTGCATAACCGGGCGGAATCCAGAGCAGCTCGGGTTGGTCGGCGCTCAGTGGCACCAAGGCAGATTGGCCAAAATGTGGGGACTCAAGACGTATATCCACCACAGCCGTAACGACCTGACCCATCACAACACGTATCAATTTTCCTTGTGGCTGGGTTCGCTGAGCATGCAGTCCACGCAACACATGTCGTGCCGACAGCACTTCATTGTCTTGAATGAATTTAGCCTGCACGCCATAAGCTCGTAGTGTGTCCTGGCTATAACTCTCGCAGAAATAACCACGTGTATCGTGATGTCGCGTTAATGGAATGCGTAATACATCGGCTGGCAAGGTCATGGAGAGCGTATCGCTATCGGTATTTAGTCGTCATAATTGTGGCATGACCGCACCAGATAACATATCCGCCAATGACATCCATTTCATGCAGCTGGCACTGAAGCAGGCTGAACAGGCGGCCACCCTTGGTGAAGTGCCTGTAGGTGCAGTGGTAGTGGCAGCGGATGGCCAGACCGTGCTGGCGCAGTCGCATAATCAGCCCATCAGTGCTAATGACCCAACGGCACATGCCGAAATCAATGCACTGCGTCAGGCAGCGCAGACTCTGCAAAACTACCGTCTGGATGGCTGCACTTTATATGTCACGCTGGAACCTTGCACCATGTGTGTGGGCGCTATGGTGCATGCGCGCCTGAAGCGTGTGGTATTTGCGACCAGCGAGCCCAAGGCGGGTTCGCTGCAAAGTCAGCGACAGCTAATGAATGAAGCGCAAAGCGGTTATTTCAATCACCGTTTTGTCTGGCAGGGTGGGGTGCTGGCTGAAGAGGCGGCGCAACAGCTGCGTGCTTTTTTCAAGGCGCGTCGGCAGGTATGACAAAAAACACGACTATTATCGGGGTTGGCTCTGCCGATGTGGGAGTGTTAACAATTAATTCACAATGGTTTGCTTGACCTGATGATTGGATCGGGTTAATTTGTATCCAAACATGGAAGGAGGGATATATGAAAATTCGTGCAATCGCTTTGGGTTTGGCTTTAGTTTCTGGTTCTGCATTCGCTGCTGAGCCTGCAGGTAGCTCTACTGTTGCATTAGGTCTGACTGCTGGTCAGCTGACTGCTCTGGGTGTGACTGTTCTGGTTGCTGGCGGCGCTGCCGCTGCTGCTAGCGGCGGTGGCTCAGGTGCTACAGGTACTAACTAAGCTTAAATCTTAGTTGAAAAAATAGACCACGTTGTGGTCTATTTTTTTATCTGTAGTGTCTGGTTTATCCGCTACAATCGCGAAACGGAATTTCACGAGCAGTTCAATATGCATATTATAAAGTCGCTTCCAGTTGCCGCATTGGCGCTTTCTTTATCCGCCTGTGTATTGGCTCCAGGTCAATATGTATCTTTGCCCAACCCCTTGTTGCATGGGGGCAATGTTCCCGATGACTCTCCCGTACAAGTTATTCCAATCTCTGCAAAAGTGATTGCCCTGCAGGAAGCTGAACAGCAGGAAGTAGGTCTGCCTGCAGAGCTGTTGGCCTATGAGCCTCCGGTTTACCGCATTGGAACCGGTGATCAGCTGTTGATCACTATTTGGGAACATCCGCAATTAACCAACCCAGGTGGCACTACACAAAATCTGGATAGTGCCAGTCGTTTGGTGCGCGAAGACGGTACGATGTTTTATCCCTATGCGGGTAATGTCGAAGCCGCTGGCAAAACGGTAGAAGAGTTGCGTCGTGAGCTGACGTCTCGCCTGTCGCGTGTATTGACGTCTCCGCAACTGGATGTGTCCCTGGCAAGAACACGTAGTCAGCGGGTTTCGCTGTCGGGTGCTTTTCTGAACAAAGTACCTCTGGATATTGCAACAGTTCCTATTTCCTTGAGTGAGGCATTGGGTCGTGCCACGGTAGAAAGTGAAAAAGCAGACTTCTCAAATCTGACCCTGACTCGTGATGGCAAAGTGTATGTGCTGGATCTGGACGAGCTGACCAAGTCCGGGGCACCTATTGATCAAGTGTTTTTGCGTCCAGGCGATGCAGTTCACTTGCCCTATAACGACCAGAAAAAAATCTACTTGATGGGTGAGGTGCGTAATCCTCGTTCGCTGACGTATCGCACGTCGACTATTAGTCTGGCCGATGCCATTGGTCAGGGTGGCAGCCTGGTGCAAACCAGTGCCAAGGCAAATGCTGCCTATGTTATTCGCAATACCAGTGTTGATCCATCAGTGGTGACCCAGGCTTCGGTATATCAATTGGACCTGAACGATCCGCTTGCATTGGTGATGAGTGATCGATTCCAGTTAAAAGCAGGTGACATTGTTTATGTCGGTGCACCGGGCATTGTTCGTTGGAATCGCTTTATTAGTCAGGTATTTCCTTCGTTTGGCCTAGTGAATACCGCATCGCGAATTAATAATTAAGCGGACTTTCATATGTCTAGGGTAGTGGGGCTGACGCTGTTGGCGTTGGTGGCGAGTGGTCTGGTGGCATGCAATCCCGTCCTGAAAGGTGTTGGGGATGGCTTGATGCTGGCTACTGGACTGGGTCAGCCTGCACTGGAAGAAAAAGCTACTAACCCTGGTCTGGGTTATCTCAAAGTCAGCAGTGGGCCAGAGGCCTTATTCGTATTGGGCTTTCGTGAGCAAGGGCGTGAGGCCTGGTTTGGTGCCGGTCCCATGGCATTGACCATAGAAAATGGTGTGGTCGTATCTAGCGGTGGTGTGGGCGATGACTTGGTGTATCACACCAGTAGTGGGGCTGGGGCGACTTATTTTAATACGGGCTTGCATACTCTAGAGCGTAACAAACCTGTATTACTGACCCGCACTCGCAGTGTGCTGAGTGGCGTGCAGCAACATAGCCAGACATATCAATTGGTTGCTGTTGGTGAAGAAAGTGTCACCATCTGGAATGGTCAGCGCCAGACCTTGTTACGCATTGAAGAGCGTGCACAAAAGCAGAAATCAGGTTTGGTATGGCCGGGTGCTGTGTATTGGGTGTCTACGGCGACGGGTGATGTGTTGGCTAGTCAGCAATGGTTGACCCCCAAGCGTCGTTTTGCATTGGTTCCGCGAGAAGGTCAGCGTCTGCTGAGTGGGCCGGAGTTGGCCAATGAGCTGCCCAGCACAATGGTTAGCGCACCCATGCGTTTAAGTGATGTGTTGCGTCAGGATGCAGTCTGGTCACAGGCATCGGCCTTGGCGGTGTATTCAGCAGCCAAACAACCATTGGCTAACCGCCTGAAAAGAGGTCTGTTGGTTGACTTGAGAGTGGCGGAAGCTAATGCCAAACCTGCACACAGAGCTGCCTTACGTGCCTGGCATCAACAAATTGAGTCACTATCCGTCAATGGGCGTTGGGTTGTGCCGCAGTTCAATGCGTATTGGCTAGATGCCAGCCCTGCTCATAATCCAGTTTTATCGGTAGGTGATACGGTTCGTGCTATTGCAGCCAATGCTCCTGTGACGGTATTAACATCTACGGCCGCTGTCTGTGTTAGACCCTATAACCCCCATACAACGGTGAGTGACTACATCAAAGCTTGTGATGTTGACGTGCCTAGTCATGCGGTCATGGTACAAGCCGATGGGCGTGTTATTGAGCTGGCATTAGGGCTATGGAATCGCCAGCCAACGCCTGCACCAACCCCTGCCGCAATCATTGCCCTGCCTGTTGCGGGGCTGCCCGATGCCGCTATGAAAGAGCTGGCACAACTGTGGTGGATGGAGGCAAAGCCATGAAGTACGGCTTGTCTGTTGGATCTATCCTTGTGTGTGCGCTAATGCATGCTCCTGTGGTTTATGCCGAACCGACCATGACCTATGGCGCATGGGGTGGTGCGGGGCTGCTACAAACACCAACAGCTCGTTTTGGTGAAGCAGGCGAGGCGAGCTTTACGTTAAGTCATACTGATCCTTACAGTCGGCTGACCGTTATGTTGCAGCCTTTTGACTGGTTAGAGGCGGGCTTTCGTTATATTGATATTGCCAACGTGGCGTATGGCGCCAGCACCACGGGTCAGAGCATAAAAGATAAAAGTATTGACGCACGTCTGCGTGTATTAAAAGAAACGGAATACTTTCCGCAACTGGCCCTAGGTTTAAGAGATTTAGGCGGTACCGGTTTATTTTCCAGTGAGTTTCTGGTGGCCAATAAACGTTTTGGCGACTTGGATGTTTCACTGGGGGTGGCCTGGGGATATATGGGTGATCGGGGTGACTGGGATGGTGTAGGCACGCGAACACGTAATAACGGTGGGGGCGGTGGTGAATTTAATACAGGCAGTTATTTCCGTGGTCCCGCATCGGTTATCGGGGGAGTGGCGTGGTTTGTACCGAATACGTCGTTAGTGGCCAAAGTTGAGCTGGACGGTAATGATTACAAGTCTGAACCGTTTACTAATAATCAAACACAAAAAAGCCCAATAAATGTTGGTCTGGCCTGGCGAGTTACCCCTAATTTAGAGCTGAATGTGGGTTTTGAGCGTGGTGATACTGCTCAGTTTGGTTTTACCCTGCACAGTAATTTGCGTAATCTGCGTTCACAGCCTAAATTGCTGGATTTACCCCCCGAGCCGTTAAAAGCAGCACCTGCTCAAACGGTTGAGTTGTCTGAGGTTGCATTGGCACTGGAGCAACAAACGGGCGTAAAAGTATCCCGTATCAGCCAAACCAAAAAAGCGATTCATATTGAAATTGAACAGGACAGTGATCACCAGCCTGCCCGAGTCATTGATCGTGCGGCGCGGGTGCTACATAACCGGACACAAGAAGAGATTGAGTGGTTTAGCCTAGGTGTCAGTTCGCGTGGTCTGGAAGTGGTGGACTATGACATTCGTCGCGAAGCGTATGTGCGCAATCAAACAGCCCCAACGGCCATGCCGAATGGTAATGATGTGGTGTTTGCCACGGCACCTTCACCAGCGACCAGTTTTGGCCAGATAGAAGACAATTATCAGGCTCCGTTTAAACGGTTTGACGGTGGCTTGGGCATTAATTACAGCCAAAATATTGGTGGTCCGGACGCATTCATTTTGTATCAGCTCAATGCAGAGCTGGCTGGCGAATTCCGCTTGGCACCTAATGTATGGCTGGCGGGTGCGCTGAACTATCGTGTTGCTGATAACTACGACAACTTTAATTATACCGCACCTAGCCAATTGCCTCGTGTGCGGACTTTTTTACGTGAATATCTGACCACCAGTGATCTGACTATTCCTAATCTACAACTGACCTTGACCAGTGGCCTGGGCCAGGACTGGTATGGCATGGCCTATGGTGGTTTGCTGGAGACCATGTTCGCAGGTGCGGGGGGCGAGGTGTTGTATCGCCCCAGTAATTCGCGTTTTGCCGTTGGGGCAGACATCAACTATGTGCAACAGCGTGACTTTGAACAGGATTTTGGCCTGCGTGATTATAAAGTAGCTACAGGGCACGTTACCTTGTATGCCAAAACAGGCTTTGAAGGCGTTTTGGCTCAGGTAAAGATGGGGCGTTATTTGGCGGGAGACCTGGGTACTACCATCGATTTGTCGCGAGAGTTCCGTAATGGTGTGCGAATTGGTGCCTACGCCACGTTTACCGATGTGTCGTCCCAGCAATTTGGTGAGGGAAGTTTTGACAAAGGTATGTACGTGTTATTGCCACTTGATTTACTCTTGCCAACCCGTACTCGCAGCGTCGCTAACCTGACGTATTCGCCGTTAACACGCGATGGCGGTGCGCGTTTGAATCGGCGTTATACCTTGTATGACCTGACACAAGACAGAGACACGGATGGGTTGTTTGGCAACATGGAATGGTTAAGGCCGTGAAAATTGAATCTGTATTGGTGGTCTGCATAGGCAATATCTGCCGTAGCCCCATGGGTGAATACCTATTGCAACAGGCGTTGGGCTCTGGTGTGCGCGTGAGTTCTGCTGGCCTGGGTGCGTTGGTGGATAACCCGCCAGATGATCATGTGCTGGAATTGATGTCTGAGCGTAATGTGGATTTATCACCACATCGCGCACGGCAAATCAATGCTCGGCTTATTAGTGACCATGACCTTATTCTGGTCATGACACAGCGCCAAAAAGAAACGTTAGAAAAAGAGTTTCCCAGTGCTCGTGGCAAGGTGTTTCGCTTTTGCCATTGGCAGCAGGCCGATGTGGCCGATCCCTATCAACAAGATCGTGCCGCATTTACAGCGGCATTGACATTAATCGATGAAGGCGTGCAGGCATGGGCCACACGTCTGGTGTCTTAAAAAGAGTATTGTTATGACGGAACAACCTGCTGTATTGACCAGTCGTGGCCATGATGACGAAATTGACTTGCGTGAATTGTTGGGCACGTTAATTGGCGCACGCTGGGTTATTGCAGCATTTGCAGGCGCCGCGTTGGCACTGGGAGTGTTGTACATCCAAGTGGCTACACCGATCTATCAAGTGAATGGTCTGGTGCAGGTAGAAGACAACAAGTCTGGCGGTCTGGGTGCAGTGACCAGTGAGCTGGGCGACTTGTTTGAAGGAAAAACTCAGGCAGTCACTGAAATTGAGCTGATTCGCTCACGCATGGTGCTGGGTAAAACGGTGGATGACCTGAACCTGGACTTGTTTGTCAGGCCTAAAACTTTTCCAGTCATTGGGCGCTTGTGGGCGGATGATGCTGCCACGCTGGACGTAGGTCGTTTTGAGCTGTCTGCGGCTGGAGAAGGTCAGCAGTTTATGGTTGAGCTGCAAGTGGATGGTAAGTATGCCTTGATTGACCCAGAAGGTGAGTTGGTGAGTCGCGGCAAGGTAAATGAAACTTTGCAGACCACTTGGTGGGGGGAGCCACTGGGCTTGTTTGTGCGTGCAGCGGTTGGTCAGCCGGGACAACGCTTTGTGCTAACGCGCATGAACCGTGGCGAAGCTATTAGTCGTTTATCTGCTAATTTGGGCTTAAGTGAAAAAGGCCGCCAGTCTGGCATTATTCAGCTGACGTTTAAGCACCCGAACAGAGATTTGGCAGTGCAGGTGCTTAATCAGATATCTAATAATTATGTGCGACAAAATGTGGAGCGTAAATCGGCAGAAGCTGAAACTACATTGGCATTTATTGAAACTCAGCTGCCTGATGTAAAAAAAGCACTGGAAGCGGCCGAAGTGCGTTTTAACGAATATCGCCGCCGCACCGGATCGGTAGATATTACGCGTGAAGGCGATCTATTGCTACAACAGTCGGTGCAAGCCGAAACGGGCCTGGTTGAGTTGCAGCAGCAGCGTAAAGCGTTATTAACTCGTTTTACGGCAGAACATCCTTCGGTGAAGGCTCTGGATACGCAAATTGCAGCTTTGCGTGCAGAGCAGGGTCGTTTTAGTGGGGATATTTCACGCTTGCCTGCTACTCAGCAAGAGCTGCTACGTTTGACGCGTGACCTGCAGGTGAACCAAGAGCTATATACCACTTTGTTGAATAATGCGCAGCAGCTGAAGGTGGTACGTGGTGGTACCGTGGGTAATGTGCGGGTGGTGGATATCGCACAGCGTCCAATAAAGCCGATTGCACCGAGGAAATCATTGATCTTAGTGTTGTCATTAATGCTGGGGTTAATGATAGGTGTTGGTTTTGTATTTATCCGGCAAATGCTGAAAAGTGGTGTAAAAGACGCTAATCAAATTGAAAGTAAGTTGGGTTTAAGTGTGTTGGCCACTATTCCGGTCAGTGATGCACAGGAAAAACTATTTAAACAAATTTCCAAAAAAGGTGGTCGCATGAGTGTGCTGGCGCATGCTGCACCGGACGACCTGAGTATTGAAAGTCTGCGCAGCTTGCGTACCAGCCTGCACTTTGCACTGCTGGATGCACCTAACAATATATTAATGATTTCTGGCCCCAGCCCACAGTTAGGTAAAAGTTTTGTGTCGGTGAACCTAGCTGCTGTGATTGCAGCTGCTGGGCAACGTGTGTTGTTGATTGACGGTGATATGCGCCGTGGTTATTTGAACGAATATTTTGGCATGCCGCGTGAAGGCGGCCTAAGTGAGCTGATTGCAGGCCAACGAGAAGCCGAGCAGGTTATTCAGGCATCGGGTATTACGGGGTTTGATTATGTCAGCACTGGAAATTTACCACCTAACCCGTCAGAGCTACTACTGCACCCTCGCTTTGAAGCTTTTTTGAAAGATGTTAGCCAGCGCTATGACTATGTGTTGATTGATAGTCCACCAGTGATGGCTGTGACCGACGCTGCGATTATTGGTCGCCATGCGGGGGCTACTTTGTTGTTGGCACGTTTTGCTATGACGCCTCTGCGTGAAATTGAGCATGCTGCCAAGCGTTTGCAGCAGGCTGGTGTAGCGGTGAAGGGAGTGCTGTTGAATCGTGTAGAAGCCAGTGTTGGTTATGGTTATAGCTATGGTTATAAATATGCGTATGCATATAAATATGGCAAGCGTAGTGATTAATTATCTGTGTTTGTCATGATGCCAGTTGTTTTTTATAGTTGATTTGAATCGCTCTCAGGAGGTCGGCGTAGTCTCTTGGGGCGGTAGCGTGCTTTAACTTTTTATTAGAAAGCTTTTAATATTTTGTTAAGCAAATTTTTTGATGAGGAAAAGCTTGTGAAGCTTTTATTAAAAAAGATATTACTTTATGCATTTTCTTTGGTGTCATATGTGGTGCCGAAGAAAAAGAATCTTTGGGTTTTCTCTCCAAAACACTATAACAATAGATTTGAAGGGAATATAAGGCATTTATTCTGTTACATGGCAGGAAGTGTAGGCGATATAAGTATTTGGTGTATAAAAATAAGTAAAAAAGAGATTGCTCGCCATGAGGTTCTGAGAGGGAGGGCTTCAAGTGGTCGCCTTACATTTCGTAGTATGTGGATGTCTTTGCGTGCAGAAGTCATAGTGTTGGACTCAGGAGATCCTTTGTTTAAGGGGAACTTTAAGGTAGTTCAACTTTGGCATGGGACTGGCTTTAAAAATATAGGGGTATTTGGTGAGAAATATTATGGAAAAAGGGTTAGAAGGTTAGATAAAGAAATTATCTTTATTTTGGCTAGCTCTGAGATTGATAAAAAGAGAAAACGAGAAAGTTTTCTTAATGACAATGTATATATAACAGGAAGCCCACGGAATGATTTTCTTTTCTATAGTGATGATGATGAAAAAATAAAAAATTTATTAGGCGTGCAGCATTTTTCCAAGCTTATCTTATATGCGCCAACTTTTCGAGAGGTTGAGCAGAGGGCGCCATTTTCGGAGAGTTTCTGGCAGCATCTGGAGGCTGCCCTAAAGGAACAAAATGCAGCTTTTATCATAAAAAGACATCCGAGAGATACATTGCTTGCTGTTCCTAAGGGAATCCCCAATATTTTGGACATTACTGGTAGTGTGAGTGATGTGCAAGAGGTATTGAGAATATCAGATGTGATAATAAGTGATTACAGTGGAATTGTTAATGACTATGCCGTATTGGGGCGGCCGATGGTTTTTTATATGTATGACTATGATGAATATATATTAAGTTGTCGTGATTTTTATTATGATTTAAAGGAGGTCTTACCGGGGCCATTTGCGCGCAGCGAACATGATTTGATTGATTTAATTATGGATTGCTCATGGTTTGAGGTCTCTGATTATAAAAAGCATTATGATGATTTTGTAGATTTTTTCCAAAAATATCGGGATGGAAAGTCGTCAAAGCGTGTTGTAAATACGGTGCGTGCACTATTGCAGGATTAGCTAATTATTAGCTTTTCTAGTGTTTAGGCTAAGGATTCAATTAGCTGGAATTCATAGGCTGGAGGTGAGAATGGCTAAAGTGATTGTTTCTGATTGGTTTGATGAGAAGTTTAATCTCAGTGGCATGGAAATATTCCGAACTAAGTATTGGATATGGTCATTAAGGTGTGAGCAGCCAACGGTAGGGGCTACTGTACTATCTTTGTTGCGCCCATGTTTAAGTCTTTCAGATGTAACTGTAGAAGAGTTTGCTGGTCTAAAAGAAATCATTAATATTATAGAGAAGACTTATCAAAGTACATATTATCCAGATAAAATTAACTATTTAGCTTTGATGATGATTGATCCTCATGTTCATTTTCATGTCATTCCTAGATATGAGCGTTCGCGAGATGTAGGTGAGAGCAGTTTTGATGATAAGGGGTGGCCAGCGTTTCCAAGTCTTAAAGCGCATGCAATGGAGAGTTATCAGCTTGTGATGATAAAGCAGGCACTAAAAATTGCTGCTGAGTCTAATTGAGTGCAATAATCTTTGCATTTGAGAAGCTAAGACGTTTTATTTTTTATGAGACTGTTGGTCTTCAAATTACAATGAGTGGTGATTATGATTAAAGGTTATTTACCTGGCACGTTTGATTTATTTCATATTGGACATTTGAACTTAATTAAGCGTGCTAAGCAAGAGTGTGACTTCTTGATTGTTGGGGTTAATACGGATCGGATCTGTGTATCCAATAAAGGAGTGAGTCCGGCAATTCCTTTAGATGAGCGATGCGCTATAGTTGAGGCTATTAGGTATGTCGACGAGGTGGTTGTTCAAGACACAACTGATCGGTTCCAGGCCTGGGAGGTACATAAATTCGATGTGATTTTTGTTGGAGATGATTGGAGGGGGTCAGAAAAGTGGGACGCTTTGGAAAGGCGTTTGAATGAGGTTAATTCAAGGGTCAAATACTTTTCGTATACAGAAGGTACTTCTAGTACTAAGTTGCGAGCATTTTTGAATAATGCAATGGCCTAAGTTATATTTTTGTTATAGGCTCTTGTATTGTAATTAGATTTTATAGTTTATGAATGGTATCCCGAGTTGGCTTTTATGTGGCAGAGTGAAAATTTAGGTAGAAGAGTAAAGTGAAAGCTCTTTTAGATAAGACAATTAATTCCTTTGGCTGGATGGCAGCGGCTACTTTTCTGAATGTACTGCAGCAAATTATTTTTATCTCGATTCTTTCAAGATTACTGTCTCCGGAAGAATATGGTTTAATGGCTATAGTTGTACTTATTCTTGCGCTGTTAAACGTTATTAGCTTGGCAGGGGTTGGTCCTGCGCTTGTGCAAAAAGTTGAGATATCAGAGGCACATGTTGGCGCTGCATTTTCAATAAGTTCGGTTATTGCGATATCTACAGCACTGCTTTTAGTTGGGCTTTCAAATCAAGTGGCTGGTTTTTTCAGTATGCCAGAGCTCAGTAGTGTATTGAAATTGGCAGCTATATGTGTGTTTCTTGATGGTATTGGTGCTGTTTCTTTATCGCTGGCTCGGCGAGATTTATTGTTCAAAAGGATTGCAATACGTAATGTTGCATCGTATTTCATTTCATATTCTTTTGTTGGTGTGCCTTTGGCCATCAAAGGCTTTGGTGTTTACGCTTTACTTTTCGCACATATGATGCAAGTTTTTATTAATAATTTGTTGGTGTACTTAGCAAGGCCTCATGCTTTATTTAAAGGTGCAAAAATGGAGGCGGCTAAAGATTTATTTAGATTTGGGGTTGGAAATACTATTTCTTCTGTGTTTTCTCGTTTTGCTGTGCATGTAGATAATATTTTGGTGGGGAGAATACAGGATGCTTATGCATTAGGTGTGTATTCGCAAAGTTACCGGCTTATGGCTTATCCAGCAAATATGTTTGGAGAAATAGTTGCGAAGGTGATTTTTCCCGCGCTGTCAAAAATACAACGAGAGCTTCATCTCCTTCGCAGAGTGAGCTGCTCTGCAGATTTCCTTCTTTCTTTTTTTCTTCTGCCGGCATCTGTATTGGCATATTTCTATAGTCCATTATTTTCGGACTTGGTATTGGGGCCTCAGTGGGGTGATGTCGGGCCTGTGTTAAGTATATTGTCTTTAGGTATATTTCTTAGGATAGCTTATAAGGTTGATTATGAAATGGTCAAGGCGGTAGGGAAGACAGGGCTGCTTTCTTGGACTCAATTAATTTACTTTATGGCAGTGGCGGGTCTAGTGGGCTATGCGGCTTATTACTATGACTTGAAAGCAGTTGCAATTGCGGTTTTAGCTGCGATGACTATAAACTATATTATGCTTAAGGCTGCTGTTATTTTTATTATAAAATTAAATTTAAAGGATTTTTGTAGGGCTATTATTCCTGGCGTTATAATGTCATTTATTTGTTTGGCTCTTTGTTTCTTTGTGTCCTTATTTATTGTTGGGTGGGGGGCTTTTTTTGTCGTATTTTCTTTTGTTTCGACAAGTATGTTGTTGTTTATCTATGCGCTGAAGAAAAATGGATTTCTTGATGTGTATTTAAGTGTATTAAGGGGGCGTCGTGCATAAAGCTTTGAGAGTGAATTGAAAAATGAAGCAAACTGTTATTAGGTGCTGGAGTGCGGTGTTGATTTCCTTGCGTCATCGTGCTGCGAGGGTTTGGGATATAGTCCTTTCCTTATTAAATTTGTTTGTTGTTTTTATGCGATTAGTTTTTCCCGCGCCTCAAAAAAAGGTGGAGCTGGTACACGATGTAGTCGTTTCATTAACATCATTTCCGCCTAGATTTAGTACGTTAAAATGGACGATTATTTCTCTACTTCAGCAAAAGCTGCTGCCACAGAAAATAATTCTTTGGATTGCACATGAAGATGCACATCTGATTCCAAGCAATATAAAGCTTCTTGTTGGGGATATTTTTGAAATTAGACTAACGGAGGATCTGAGGTCGTATAAGAAAATTATCCCAACTTTAAGAGAGTTTCCTAGGGCAGTAATTGTTACTGCTGACGATGATGTTTTTTATTTTGGTGGGTGGTTACAGGGGTTGATTGCTGGCCATATTCAGTACCCCGATGCTTCTATATGTTATAGAGCGCACAAAATAAAATTGACTCCTGCTGGCGTGATTGAGCCGTATCAGGGATGGCAGCTCGGGACATCAGAAACAACGCCATCTCAATATTTATTTCCTGTGGGTATTGGAGGTGTTTTGTATCCTCCTGGCTTTTTTAGTGAAGAGGTATTAAATATCTCTTCTTTCATGGGGCTAGCTCCAAAAGCAGATGACGTTTGGTTGTTTTGGATGGGGCGTCTTAATGGGCGTATTTCTGTAAGAGTAAGGAATCGACAGCGATTTGTTCCTTGGATTGGAAGTCAGACCAATAGCTTGTTTAAAAGCAATATTCATGAGGGGGGGAATGATGTGCAAATCAGAAGTTTACAGTCTTATTATGGAGTTCCTTCTTGCTTGATGGGTGAGATTAATTAGCCTGTTACTTGTGTGGCTGAGTATGCTTTTACGTAAAAAAGATGTTTTTAAAATTGTCGTGTATTTTTATAAATTGTAGGTGAGATATTAATGCGACTTGATGTGTTGTTTATATCCTCTAGCGGTGGACATTTTGTCCAGATACAGCGCCTTGCTAAGCAGCTTGCTTTAGAAAATTCGTGCATTATTACTGAAACGGTTGGAGGCTCAGGCGATTTAAGAAATAATAAGAGCTCTGATTGTAGAATGCTTTATTTGCCCAGAGGAGGGCGAGAAGAGGGTTTTAAATATTTATTCTTATTGATGCAGAATTTCGCCTTAAGTTTTTGGCGAGTTTTGAAGTATAGGCCTAGAGTTGTAATTACAACGGGCGCTCATACTGCAGTACCTACGTGCTTAATAGCAAAGTTAATAGGAAGTCGTATTATATATATTGAGACGTTTGCTAGGACTGACGGGCTGACATTGACGGGACGATTGCTTTATGTGTTGGCTGATAGATTCTATGTTCAATGGCCACGTTTGGCTGAGAGCTATAAAAAGGCAGTTTATAAAGGAGCATTGTATTGATTTTTGTTACTACAGGCACTCAGTTCATGCCATTTTCTAGGCTTATTGATCAGGTTCTGGATTATTATGGTACGAATGATGAGGAAGTCATTATTCAGTCTGGTGTTACCCCTGTGTCGAGTTTTTGTAAAAATATTCTAGTAAAGAGCTATATGGTAGAAAAGGAGATTCAAGATATTTTACCAAGAGCTGACTTGATTATTACGCACGGAGGTACGGGCTCTATTATTACAGCAATAGAGGAGGGGAAAGTGGTTATTGCTATGCCGCGTTTGAAGAAATATGGCGAGCACAATGACGATCATCAGTTGGAAATTATTGAGATGTTTTCTGTAGGGGGGCATATACTGCATTGGCGAGATGGGATTTCTTTACAAGAGATGTTGGATTTGGCAAAGAAATTTAAGCCTAAACCGTATGTTTCTAAATTGCCTGGGTTGCTTGAAAGTATTAGAGATGATTTAAAAGATTTTTTAAAGTAATTTGATTGATGTGTAGTTGATTTTTTGGTGAGGTTTGAAACCTAATACACTTAGAGCTTATTTATTTAATGTATTCATATTTTTTGGGGCCATCGGTAAAGATATCAGTGCTTTTGTTTGTGCACTCTATTTTGATTGGTGCTTTTTATTTTAGAGGTGGTGCTTCTGAGTTGTTGCCAGTTATGGCCGCATTGATCTTTTTGTCTGGCGTATATAATCCAGCTGCTGGCTTGGCTATTTTTATAGGGCTAATCCCATATTTTGGGTTTAAAGTTGACTTTGCTGGAGTGGCTGCCAATATTATATGGAGTATGAGCTTTATAGCAGGCGTTCTTATTGCGACGGTTCGTAGTCCTTTGATTTTTAATAATGTATTAAATGGTTTGATTCGAGATATATTTCTACTTGTGTTGCTTGTTTTGACTTTGTTGCTTTCTTCTATATATCTATCTCCGGCTCCTAAAATAAGCATTCCTATAATGATAAATATTATTGGGGGCGTCGTTGTACTATTTTTTGTGATGGTTGCAACGTGCAGTGTTTCAGATGGACCAAAATACTTAGTTTATGGCTTGATATTTTCTGGAGCTTTGGCTGTGTTACTTGCATTGATCAGCGGCTCTGGCTCTGGATTGATTGGAAGATTGAACTTGCATGAAGAGGGAGGAGGGGTTCGAGTTATTAGTAATGCTATTCTTATGGCATTTGTAGGTATCTTTATTATTTATAGTAAGCGGCTTGGTTTCAATAATGGGGGTCATAATTTAAATGTTCTTGGCTTTGGATATGTGGCAATTTGTATTTTAATTATGATATTAGGGCTGCTGTTGACAGTGTCCAGGGGTGTTATAATTACAATTGTTTTTATTTTGGCATTGGTAATGCTCTCTTCCCTTCTAAAAAGTCTTTCTCGAGGGAAAATTAAAGTCGCTGTCTTATATGTATTGTCTTTGATTTTTTTGGTTGTTGGGGCGATTATTTTTTATTTGCCGAGTATTCTTGAGGCAACGGGGGGGATGTTTAATCGGCTTTTATATCTTGACCTTACCAGTGACCGTAGCTTCCAGACTCGACTTGAGTTGTGGGCCGGATCTTTTGCTGAATTTGATGCGATGAATTGGCTTCTAGGGAAAGGAGTGGGGGTTTATACACTATTCTCATATCGGGGCTTGTATGAACATTCTATTTGGGTTTCTTTCCTTTTTGCTGGTGGTTGGGTTTCTATTGTTATTATGTTGTGCTTGCTGTTTTGGTGGTGGAGAGATTCTAGAGAGTTTGGTACAGAGGGTTTGTTTGGAGTTGCTTTGCTTGCTGTAATTTTTATGTTTTCAACACATGGAACAATAAATGGAATGGCATTCTGGGTTTATTTTGGTGTTGTTGGGGCTATAGCGAGGTTTGGGAAGTTTAGAGAGTCTCGGCCTTAGTAATGTATTATATATGTGCAGGAGTTACTGAGCAGTGGTAGCAGTTATTGAGATGTTTGGGTTGCCTGGTAGTGGAAAATCAACATTTTTAAGAAAAATTGAAGTGACTGGTTATGCAAGAACTATTTCATATAGATATTATTTAACAGTTTTCACGCAAATTAGGCTTGTTAAGTATAGTTATGTGAGGCGTTTGATTTGGTTGGCTTTTTGTAATGGGCGATACTCTCTTTGGCGCTTAATGAATCTTTTATTTGAGCTATCTAAGTATAGATTAGTGGCAAAATATGATGATAATATTGTTTTTGACCAAGGAATAATTAATTCATATGTGATGCTTTCGCAATCAATTAGAGAAAATATTGATGGCAGGGAGTTTATTGTTTTTTTGAGGCAGGACTTATTTCCTTGTATAGAAAATTTGTCGAAAGTTAGTTTTGTGTATGTTGATGTCTCTTCCGATGTTGCTGCAAGTAGAGTGATTGCAAGGCGAGAAGGTGGCAAAGAGCATAATAAAACTGACTTTGATGATGTGCCTATTCAGGCTTTGCTAAGGAAGTATGATCAGCTTTGTCAGGTATATGATGATATTTATTTGAGCTTGGATGAGCTTGGATTTAATGTTTTCAGAGGGTCTGAGGTGCAGTCTGCTGTTATTGCATATTTGCGGGGGAATAATGATTAAGATTGCTGTGTTCAGAGTTATAATTCGCGATTTTCTTGTTAAATGGAACTTACTATATCTTCGAAAAGTATGGGGTATGAAAATTGGTAGAGATGTGAGGATAAGTTTCAAAGCCAGACTTGATAAGGTAAATCCTCGAGGAGTTTGTATTGGGGATGAGAGCTATATTTCTGCTGGGGCTTGTATTTTAACGCATGATTTCTTAAGAAAATTTCATTGTGATACGGTGGTGGGGCGTCAATGCTTTATCGGAATGGATGCCATTGTGTTGCCGGGAGTTGTTATTGGTGATAATTGTATTGTGGCGGCAGGATCTGTAGTTACAGGATCTATTCCTTCTAATTGTTTGATAGGAGGGAATCCTGCACGAATAATTCGTCACGACATAAAAGTTGGGTCATGGGGGCAGTATATAGATTGATGCTCAGATTATTGAGTTAAATTTTTTGGGTGTACAGAGTGCTTTTGTGCCATTTTTATTTATGATGTTTTGCTGAGTAATTAAATGAAGTTGCTATTAACGGGTGCTAGTGGCTTTATCGGTAGTGCTGTTCTCTCCGCTGCTCAGGCAAGAGGTTTGTCCGTTTGGGCAGTATTCCGCAGTATGGCTTCAGCTAGTGTGACGGGGTCGACGGTTGTTTCTTCAGTTATCCAATCTACATTGTCTGGAGATACGGATTGGGAGAATGCTTTGCACGGAATGGATGTAGTGATACATACGGCGGCACGAGTGCATATTATGGATGATAGTGCTACTGACCCCTTGGCTGAGTTCCGTAAGGTGAATGTTGAGGGTACTCTCAATTTGGCGCGTCAGGCGGCGGCACATGGGGTGAAGCGCTTTGTGTTTGTGAGCTCTATTAAAGTGAATGGTGAAGGTACTGAGCTTGGACAACCTTATGTGGCGGATGCCGGATCTCAACCGATAGATCCTTACGGGATATCTAAATATGAGGCTGAGATAGGTCTACGCACAATCTCTGCTGAAACTGACATGGAGGTGGTTATTATCCGTCCAGTATTGGTGTATGGGCCGGGTGTAAAAGCAAACTTTGCGACGATGGTGAACTGGGTGAGGAGAGGCTTACCGTTGCCATTTGGTTGTGTGACAAAGAATCGACGTAGTTTAGTGGCATTGGACAATCTTGTAGATCTTATTTTGTGCTGTGTTGATCATCCTTCAGCGGCAAATCAGACTTTCTTGGTTAGTGACGGGGAGGATTTGTCAACTGCGGAGTTGCTACTTCGAGTGGCAAGGGCTCAGGGGAAAACAATGTATTTACTTCCAGTGCCGGAGTTGTTGTTGCGATTTGCTGCATATTTGGTGGGGAAAGAGTCGATGGCTCAGCGGCTGCTGGGAAGTTTGCAGGTGGATATTAGTAAGACTCGAGAGTTGTTGGGCTGGACGCCTCCAGTATCGGTGAATGAGGCTTTGCGGCGGACGGTGATTGGTGTTGGTTCGGGGCACGTATCTTGAGCTTCATGATTTGGTTAGCGCTTCTGGTAGTAGGTGTCGTGGCTTTGTATCTGACTGGTGTTATGCGCCGTTATGCGTTGGCTCGGAGCCTGATGGATGTGCCGAATGATCGCAGTTCTCATTCGGTGTCGACCCCACGTGGTGGTGGAGTCTCTATAGTGGTGTCATTTTTGGCTGCGGTGTTGAGTTTTGCGTGGTTTGGTTTGGTGTCATGGTCAATGGCAGTTGCGTTGTTGGGCTCTGGAGCTTTGGTTGCTTTGATTGGGTTTTTAGATGATCACGGGCACATTCCTGCGGGTTGGCGTTTGCTTGGGCATTTTCTTGCAGCAGGCTGGGGGCTGTATTGCTTGGGTGGTTTGCCAGCGTTGCCTGTATTTGGTTTTACTCTGGATTTAGGTTTTGTGGGTTCTGTCTTGGCTGCACTGTATCTGGTTTGGTTGTTGAATCTTTATAATTTTATGGATGGCATCGATGGGATTGCGGCTATCGAAGCTGTTACGGTGTGTGCTGCGGCCTCTGTGTTAGCGGCCTTGTCACTTCCCGGTGTGGCTTGGGTTTTGCCGGCAGCGCTTAGTATGGCGGCTGTAGGTTTTTTGTTTTGGAACTTTCCTCCTGCGAAGATTTTTATGGGTGATGCAGGTAGTGGTTTCATCGGGGTGACTTTGGGGTTGCTATCACTCATTGCCGCGTGGCAGTCGCCTGTTCTGCTTTTTGCGTGGGTGATTCTGATGGGGGTGTTTGTGGTGGATGCGACGGTAACACTATGCCGACGTGTTAAGCGTCGCCAGCGTCCGCATGAGGCGCATCGCAGTCATGCTTATCAATATGTTTCTCGCCGATTGCGTGCCCATCGACCAGTGTCGTTGGCGGTTGGCGCAATAAATGTGTTTTGGCTATTCCCTTGGGCTTTGGCCGTGACCTTTGGTTGGGTGGATGGTGCATTGGCAGTATTGGCGTCCTACCTTCCATTAGTGGTGGTGGCCTTTAGGCTCAAGGCGGGGGCGCCAGACTTGCAGGAAGTATGACCATGCCAGGCAGTGTATTGATTGTGGGTGCTGGTGGTCATGGCCGGTCAGTAGCAGAGGCACTTGAAGTTATTGGCATAGTCTCTATTGCGGGGTTTGTGGATGACAGATGGCCCAAGCTTGATGCTGTCTATTCATATTCGGTGCTAGGCAACACGGCAAATTTTAAATCTTTGCGTTTGTATGCATCGTGTGCCGTTGTAGCTATTGGTAATAATGCGATGCGCGCTCTGTTGACAGAGCGTTTGGTAGAGGCAGGGTTCTCTATGTTGACGGTTATCCATCCACTGGCCCACGTTTCTCCACGTGCGATTATCGGTGCAGGCTGCACAATTATGGCCGGGGCGATAGTTGGTACTGAGTCGGTGCTGGGAGAGGGGGTAATCGTTAATAGTGGAGCGGTGGTGGATCACCATGCTTGCGTTGGAGCATTTGGGCATCTTGGAGTTGGTGCTTGTATGGCTGGGGGGACAGTACTGGGCGAGCGCTCATGGCTGCACGCTGGATTAGCGCTGGGCTATGGCAAGCATGTGCCACCAGATACGGTGATTACAGAGGCTATGCCTTAGGCTAGAGTGGTTGGGAGATATTGTCTGGCCTTGACTTGTTTCAGTATTAAGTTTGCCGAGTGGTCAGGGTTTTTAAGGTCGAATGACGATAAATTGATGCGAAAGTTATAGTTTGCCAGCTCAAGCTCAAGTACAAACCCAGTGTTACAACCTGGTTTTGGGTGTGCTCTTAGCCAGGTTGCTCCAGCCTGATTTGCTACTTCGCTTGCTATGGTTCGGGCTATTTTTAGTGCATCTGGCAGTTGTATTTCGTGCGTGGTTAACATTTCTAATTCCGCCTATATCAAAGGACACATATTTTTTACCTGCTTAATGTGTCTTTTGGCTTTCAGATATGTGAATTATTTGTTGCAGATGTGGGTCATGGCATGCGCGGATATTGCGGAGTGTAAGAGGGGGTGAGCGTGGTCAGGGATATCGGTATCAAGAAAGTAATCAGGGTGCAGGCTTGAGCCAATGTTGACTTGTCAAAGTTGGGTGCGTTTGTTCTGGCTTGGCGTGCTCATAGTCCTGCTGTTGCTGTTGATGCCGTTGGCGGAGAACCCTAATCCTGGTATTCGCCATCTTGATAAATGGGTGCACGCCATTATTTTTATGGGGCTGGCATGGTTGGCATTGCGAGCTTGGCCTGCTTGGTCTTGGCGTATTCTGTTTGGGCTGCTGGTGTTAGCAGGGTTGACCGAGGTTTTGCAGGGACTGACGGGTTGGCGTACTGCTTCACTGGCCGATTTTTATGCCGATGGTGTGGGCATTGGCCTGGTCTTGATAGTGCGCCATGTCAAAAAGGTCTTGGTGCCGACTTGATTTCAAATGGAAACTAGTTAGTTGGAACGCTGATGCTGGTCTGGCTTGGGTGTACAATGCGTAAACAATTGTTGCGTTAATGTCAGGATGACTGCATGAAAACCTATTTATTGAAGCTACAAGCTGCCCCGCGTCGCATTAAGCAGTTGATTCTGTTAGCCAGCGATGTAGTGATGCTGCCCGTATTACTGCTGATGGCATGGAGTCTTCGTCTGGAGACGTTGGTGATGCCATCGGCTAGTAATGTCTGGACGTTGTTTATTGTTACCTGGTTGGGTGCTTTATGCCTCGTTGCTGCAGGTATCTACCGTACGGTTGTGCGAGCTTTTGATGAGCATTTTTTTAGCTCGCTCATGTTAGGAGTGTTGGTCTTTACCACGGCGTTGTTTGCGGTTAACGGCTTGGGCTTTTTGAACATGCCACGTAGTGTGCCCCTAGTCGCGGGTTTTTTCCTGTTTATTTGGGTGTGGGCTAGCCGCAGTCTGATTCGTGCGTTGTTAATGCGTATGCTGGGGCTAAATCTACAGAAAAAGCCCTTGTTGATTTATGGGGCTGGCAGTGCGGGTCGTCAGTTTGTGGCGGCGGCTATGCAGGCACCTGATTACCGCCCGATTGCTTTTTTGGATGACAGTCGTCAGTTAATGGGCACTACAGTGCATGGCCTGCCGGTATTTGCTGGTGACAAGGTGGCCTCATTAATTCAGCGTTATGGTGTGCGTGACATCATTATTGCGTTGCCCTCGGCCAGTCGTGCACGTCGCAAGGAGGTATTGGATCGTCTGGAGACGTTGAAGGTTCATGTGCGCGTGTTGCCTCCGTTGGATCGCATGATGCGTGGTGATATCAAGTTCAGTGATGTACAAGAAGTCGATATTGCAGACTTGTTGGGTCGGGATCCTGTCCCTCCCAAGTTGGATTTGTTGGCACGTGACATTGCTGAGCGAGCTGTGTTGGTCACTGGTGCAGGTGGCTCTATTGGCTCTGAGTTATGTCGTCAGATTTTGCAGCAACAGCCGGCATTGTTGGTGTTGGTGGAACAGTCCGAGTTTGCTTTGTATCAGTTGGAGCGAGAACTGACAGCTGTTTGGCCACAGTCAAAACTGTTGCCTGTGCTGGGTAGTGTGATGGATGGCGAACGGATGCAACGTCTGTTTACGCGCCATGGCATACATACGGTATATCACGCTGCTGCTTACAAGCATGTACCACTGGTGGAAGCTAATCCCTTTGAGGGCGTCCGTAATAATGCCATTGGTACGTTTCGCACAGCCAAGGCAGCACAGGCGGCTGGGGTTTCCAAATTTGTGCTTATTTCTACGGATAAAGCGGTGCGCCCGACCAATATCATGGGTGCTTCAAAGCGCTTGGCCGAGCTGTCTTTGCAAGCATTGGCGTTGTGTAGTGAGTCGAAGACTTGTTTCACCATGGTGCGCTTTGGCAATGTGTTGGGCTCCAGTGGCTCTGTTGTCCCTGTTTTTCGTCAGCAACTGGCGCAAGGTGGGCCAGTTACGGTGACTCATCCGGATGTTACTCGCTATTTCATGACCATTCCCGAAGCATCACAGTTGGTTATTCAGGCAGGGGCCATGAGTACATGCGGTGATGTGTTTGTGCTTGATATGGGCGAGTCGGTTCGTATTGTCGACTTGGCTCGTAAGATGATTAGTTTGAGCGGCTTTTCTGAACGTACGGCTGATAATCCTGGTGGTGATATTGAAATTGTTTATACCGGTTTGCGTCCCGGAGAAAAGCTGTACGAAGAGCTGTTGATTGGTGATAAGAATATTGAGGGGACGTGTCATAACCGCATTATGATGGCATATGAAAATTGTAAACCACTGGCTGAGCTTGAAGCGATTTTTGCGGATATCGAACGTTTGGCTATTGTGCGTGATACGGCAGGTTTGAAGAGGCTATTGCTAGGTCATGTTGAGGGTTACAAGCCGGATATGCGCGGTGAGAAACCATTGTTTGACGAAGCCGCTTCAGATGATCCGGCAGCACTGACTGATAATGTGGTGGCGCTTCGTTCGTAAGGCTATTCGGTAGTGCAAGGATTTGATGTGATAAACACTGTAATTTTACCTGTTGCTGGTTTGGGCACCCGCTTTTTGCCTGCCACGAAATCTGTTCCCAAAGAACTGTTGCCGGTAGTGGACAAACCTCTGCTGCAATATGCCGTGGAAGAGGCGTGGCGTGCTGGCATGACCCATGTGGTCTTGGTTAACTCTCCTAAAAAGCAGAGTTTGGAAATGCACTTGCAGCCCGCCGATGCTGAGTTGGTGGCTGAGTTAACGGTTAAAGGCAAACAGGACTTATTAGATGCTTTGCTGGGCACAGTACCTGATGGCCTGACCGTTTCGGTAGTAATGCAGCCACAAGCTTTAGGGTTGGGTCATGCTGTGGGGTTGGGCGGCACTGCTGTTGATGCCAGCTGTGTGGGTGTGGCGGTCATGTTGGTGGATGACTTTATTGATGCGCCTGATGCAGGATGCTTGGCCGATATGGTGGCATTGCATAAAGACACTGGCGCGTGGTCATTGGCGGTAGAAGAGGTACCGATGACGCAGGTTAATCGTTATGGTGTGGTGTCTTTAGATGATCATGCACGTATACAGGCGATGGTGGAGAAGCCGGCACCAGAAGTAGCACCAAGTAATTTGGCTGTAGTGGGGCGTTATTTATTACCTGCGGCTATTTTTCCTGCGTTGGCACAGGTCAGGCCCGGTGCGGGTGGCGAAGTTCAGTTAACGGATGGCATTGCAGCCCTACTGGCTACTCATGACATACGCGCTCATCGTTTTGCGGGTGTGCGTTATGACTGTGGTAGCAAGCTGGGTTATGCCCAGGCCAATATGGCACTGGCGTTACGAGATGCGGCTATGGCTGAGCCATTGCGTGCCTGGTTAAAGGAATACCTGTAATGCTGCGATCACGGCTGCCCGAATGGCTGGTAGTGGCTCAACATGCGCAGCGCTTAAGTACGGCGCATGTGTCTGAGTTATGGGTTGATGATCCTGATCGTGCTCAGCATTGGCTAACTCAAGCAGGTCCGCTATTTCTGGATTTAGGTAAGCAGCGTCTGGATGCCGAGGCGTTGTCGGCGTTGTTGGATTTAGCTGAATCAATCGATATTAAGGCTGAGTTGGCACGTCAGTTTGCCGGTGAAGTGGTGAATATCACTGAGCAGCGGGCAGCTTGGCATACTGCTTTGCGTGCTCCTAACAAAACGGTGGAAGTAGCTGCCAGCTTGGCGCGCATGAGTGACATTGTGACGCAAATTCATCATGGGCACTGGCGTGGCAGTAATGGCTATCCTATCCGCGATGTGGTCAATATTGGTGTCGGTGGCTCGGACTTGGGTCCGAAAATGGTGTGTGAGTCACTACACGAAATGGCTTGCCCGGAAGGCGAAAAGCTGGGTATTCACTTTGTTAGCAGTATTGATGGTGCGCAGCTTTCTGATCTGTTGCACAGCCTGCGTCCGGAAACCACGCTGTTTATTATTTCGTCCAAGTCGTTTACTACCAGCGACACCTTGGCCAATGCGCGTACCGCCTTGGACTGGTTGGCGCAGGCAGTGCCAGATGCCGCTTCGCGTTTGCGACATCATGTGATTGGCGTGTCGGCCAGTCCGGACAAAATGGTGGAGTTTGGTATTCCTGCGGAAAATCAGTTGTTGTTCTGGGACTGGGTTGGTGGGCGTTTTTCGTTGTGGTCGGCTATTGGCTTGCCGATTGCTTTGCGTTTAGGCATGTCAGGCTTTAATGATTTGTTGAATGGTGCTGCATGGATGGATCAGCACACCCTGGAAGCGCCGCTGATCAATAACCTGCCTGTTTTATTGGGGTTGGCGGGAGTTTGGAACGCCACCTTTTTAGGTTTGCGTGGTCATGTTGTGTTGCCTTATGACGGTCGTTTGGCCAGTTTTCCTGCGTTTTTAACTCAGCTGGAAATGGAAAGTAATGGCAAATCAGTTAATCGCCAGGGTGAGCCAGTCGACTACTTGACCTGTCCAGTGTTGTGGGGAGAGGTGGGTGCTAACGCGCAGCATGCGTTTTATCAGTTGCTGCATCAGGGCACGCAGCCAGTAAGTGCAGATTTTATTGCGCCTGTGCGTCGTTATTTGGATGCCAGCGAGAGTTTGCAGATGCAGCATCGGCTCAATTTGGCTAATTGTTTGGCGCAATCACAAGTGTTGGCCTTTGGTGATGTTTGTTTGGCTGAGCCGAATACGTCACCGCATCGTCGGTATGTCGGTAATCATCCATCGTCTACCATCTTGCTGGATGAGTTGACGCCTTATACGCTGGGCGCATTGGTTGCGCTATATGAGCATAAAGTGTCGGTGATGGCTGCGCTGTGGGATATCAATCCGTTTGATCAGTGGGGCGTTGAGCTGGGTAAGCAAATGGCGGGTGAAACGGAGCGCTTATTGTTGGGTGATACATCAACGGCCAGAGTCGATGGTTCGACACAGGCTCTGGTGGCGCATATTCGCCAAACTCAGGGAGATGCTGCATGCAAATCATGATTCATGGTCGTGGTTTATATGCGTGGGTAACTGCCGTGGCCTTGGCTCAGGTGGGGCATCAAACCACCTTGGTTTGTTGTGCCGAGCCGGATGATGACGTGCGTTTGGAGCCGCGTTTGCTGGAAAAGGCCCGTACGATGCAGAGCGAGGGACTGTTACAGGTTGTTGATGCGTTGCCGGATAGTTTGCCCGGTGTGCATTTTTTGGGTATGGCTGAAAGCGGTGTTGAAGCCATTCGGTTACGGGCAAAACTCATTGTTCAAGCGACCTCTACCGATTTGACTCTGGTGATGCTGAATACCACGCCGGTGGGTACGCTGGATGCCTTGCAGGCTGATTTGCACATACTGGCACAAGGTCGTGACGTGACTGTATTGGCACTGCCTTTGTTTGTTCGTTCAGAGCGTGCCTTGGCTGATTTTTATGCACCGTCGTTATTGTTGATCGGTGAGCCTTATGCGGGTGCGGCTGATGCTTTGCTAGATTGGTTGAGGCCCTATAGCCGTCAGGCACAAGATACATTGCTGGTGCCATTGGCGGCGGCTGAGCTGACCAAATTTGCGATTAACGCCATGTTGGCATCGCGTATCAGTTTGATGAATGAGTTGGCTGGGTTGGCTGGGCGCATGAAAGTGGATATTGACTTGGTGCGTCAAGGCTTGGCTGCCGATCCGCGTATTGGGCCGGATTATTTGCAGCCTGGTTGTGGTTTTGGTGGGCCTAGTTTTACTGATGAGTTGTTCAAATTTGCTGAGTCATTACGCGAGGCAGGTGGTCAGCCCGGTGTGTTGGATGCAGTGCTGCGCGTGAATGTGGAGCAACGTGAAAAGCCGTTTCGCCAATTGTGGCGGCATTATCAAGGTCAGTTGCAAGGGCGGCGAGTAGCCTTGTGGGGTGTGGCGTATAAACCAGGGGCGGCGAGTGTCGAGCATTCGCCTGTGCATGCCATATTGGCCGCTTTGTTGGCTCAGGGTGTTGAGGTTGTTGTACATGATCCCAAGGCTGTGCCGGCATTATTGGCCCAGTATCCTGATGCGGATATTCAGGTGGCGGCATCGCCACTGGAGGCTGCAACAGGAGCGGATGCCCTGTTGTTATTGACTGCGTGGCCGCTCTACCACAATCCTGATTATGGGTTGTTGAAAGCAGCTATGCACCAGCCAGTTGTTATTGATGGCCGCAATGTGTTTGAGCCCGAAATTATGGAGCAATTGGGCTTTGTTTATTATGGCGTTGGGCGTGGTCGCGCTTAAGCCTTTTGTACAGGATTTGATATGACGGCGTTATCCCCTTTACCTGCCTTTAAAGCCTATGACGTGCGTGGCCCGGTGCCTGAGCAGCTGCATGGCGATATGGTGTTTGCCATTGGCCGTGCTTATGCCCGTGTCATTAAGCCGCAGGGGCCAGTGGCCATTTGTAGGGATGTGCGTCAGTCCAGCGATGATTTTGCGCGCATATTGGCCGCGGGTTTGAATAGTGAGGGTGTGGTTACCCGTGATATTGGCATTGGTGGCACCGAAATGGTCTATCACGCGGCCGGTCAACCGGGTATGGGCGGCGGCATCATGATTACCGCTAGCCATAATCCGGTGGGTGACAATGGCCTGAAAATGGTGCGTGCGGAGTCGCGGCCGATTAGTGCGGATGATGGTTTGGTTGAGATTGAGCGCGAAACGCGTGCCTGGCTGAACGAGCAAGCTGGTCTGCGTGACTTGCTGGCCGATTATGCCGGTGGGCCGTTGACGGACGGCTCGGCGTACCAACCTAATCCTGCGTTGCATAGTCAGTGGGATACGGCAGAGGACTATATTTCGCGAGTGCGTGGTTTTGTGAATTTTGCGGCACTGCATTCAGCGACCAGTATGCGGCGAATCATGGGGCGCCCACTTAAAGTGGTTGTGAACGCTGGCAACGGCTGTGCCGGTCCATGGTTTGATGCTATTGCCGATGGTCTGGACATGGATATTGTGCGGGTGTTTCATGAGCCTGATGGTAGCTTTCCGAATGGCGTACCAAATCCTATGTTGGCTGTCTGCCAGGCACAAACCGCTGACGTTGTCCGTCGTGAAAAAGCAGATTTAGGCATCGCCTGGGATGGTGATTTTGACCGTTGTTTCTTTTTTGATGAAACCGGCGCCTTCATTGAAGGCTATTACCTGGTTGGCCTGCTGGGGGCACAGCTATTGCATCATGAGCCCAATGGCACGGTGGTTTACGATACCCGCATGACCTGGAATACCATCGAGTTGGTTGAGGCCATGAGGGGAAAAGCTGTTGTCAGCAAATGTGGCCATAGTTTTATTAAAAATACATTGCGTCGCGAAAACGCTGTGTATGGCGGTGAAATGTCGGCACACCATTATTTCCGCGATTTCTTTTATTGTGATTCTGGCATGATTCCGTGGTTGCTGTTGTTGGAGCGTTTGCTGGCGGATGACCAGCCGCTGTCTGCTTTAGTGGCGCAGGCGCAAGCGACTTTTCCGTGTAGTGGTGAAATTAATTTCAAGGTGGCTGATGCCGGTGTCGCATTAATGCGGGTGCAACATGCAGTCGAGATACAGGTGGCAGAAGGTAAAGAGCAGTTAGTCAGTGAGTCTGATCTGGATGGTTTGAGCCGTGAGTTTACGCAGTGGCGCTTTAATTTGCGTCGCTCTAACACCGAGCCAGTAGTACGTTTAAATGTGGAAAGTCGTGCTGATAAGGCGTTGATGCGTGAAAAAACAGATTGGTTGCAAAGCCTGATTATTGGCGAATAAAACTTAGGATTGAGTGATGAATGTAACAGTTTTTGGTACAGGCTATGTTGGCCTGGTACAGGCGGCTATTCTGGCCGATGCCGGGCATCATGTGCTGTGTGTGGATGTTGATGCCAATAAAATTGCCAACCTGGAAAAGGGTGTTATCCCTATTTATGAGCCAGGCCTGGAGCCATTGGTTATCAAGAATTACGAGGCCAAGCGCCTGTTATTCAGTACAGATGCTGCTCAAGGCGTAGCGCATGGTGAAGTGATTTTTATCGCGGTGGGCACGCCTCCAGATGAAGATGGTAGTGCTGACCTGAAGTATGTGCTGGCAGTGGCTTCGACCATTGCAGAACATATGGTTGATCGTAAAATTGTCATTAATAAATCTACTGTGCCGGTTGGAACTGCTGACAAAGTGCGAGCACGTATGGCCGAGGTGTTACAGGCACGTGGTGCGGATGTTCCGTTTGATGTTGCCTCTAACCCCGAATTCTTGAAGGAAGGTTCTGCCGTAGCCGATTGCCAGCGTCCGGATCGTATTGTGGTTGGCACCACCAGTGCGCATGTGGAAGAGCGTCTGCGTGAACTGTATGAGCCGTTTAACCGTCATCAGGAAAAAATGATTGTGATGGATGTGCGCAGTGCCGAGCTGACCAAATATGCGGCTAACTGTTTGCTGGCTACCAAGATCAGTTTTATGAACGAAATGGCCAACCTGGCCGAGCGTTTGGGTGCTGATATTGAAGCTGTGCGCAAAGGCATTGGCTCGGATCCGCGCATTGGTTATCACTTTATTTATGCCGGTTGTGGTTATGGTGGCTCGTGTTTTCCCAAGGATGTGCAGGCCTTGGAGCGTACAGCACGTCAGGTTGGTTACCAGGCCAATATTCTGCAAGCGGTAGAGGCCGTTAACGAGCGTCAAAAGAGCCGTTTGTTCGAGCAAATGCAGCATCATTATCAAGGTGATCTGGCGGGCAAGACTTTTGCGCTTTGGGGTTTGTCGTTCAAACCGAATACCGATGACATGCGTGAAGCGTCCAGTCGTGTGTTGATGCAGCATTTGTGGGATGCGGGCGCTACGGTACAGGCTTATGATCCGGAGGCCATGAATGAAACTCAGCGCATTTACGGCAATCGTGGTGATTTACGCTTGATGGGCACTAAAGAGGCGGCGTTGCAAGACGCGGATGCACTGATTATTGTCACTGAGTGGCGAGACTTTAAAGCGCCTGACTTTGATTTGCTCAAAGGCACGTTGGTAGCGCCGGTCATTTTTGATGGTCGTAATTTGTTTGAGCCAGCCAGGGTTAAAAAGCTTGGTTTTGCTTATTACGGCATTGGCCGTGGAGATTCGATACGACCGTTAGTTTAGTTTGGCCGTGTCTACGGTAAATAAAAAGCCCAGCAAATGACTGGGCTTTTTATTTGGGGCGGAAGCTATTTATTTAGCGTGAGTCTGTCCCACAGCCAAACCACGTAATGTATTGCCAGAGCCAATATTGCCCAGGCTTTCGGTATTGCCATTGACCAGATTGATGCGATACAGACCAGTCACTCCTGCCACGGTCAGTGCCGCATAACCAGCGCCACTGCTGACAGGTGCATTGTTTGCCGTAACACGCACATCCGATGGAATATCAAAACCATTGCTGTTGGTGAAGGTTAGTGGGTTGCCATTTAGTGTCAGTGGTTTTGCATCAGCCTGAGTGCCATCGTTAGGTGGTGCTTGAATGGTCAGCTGGCTGGTGGCGTCATCCAGTACATACAGTGTGGTGATTTTTGCTGCAGCGCCCATGGCTAAAATATCGGTTGCTACGCTATTGGTATACGCCGCTGCTGATGCCCCATTGGAGGCACCGTTGATGTCACCATCTATTGCACCGAGTTGACCATTCAGAGGATTAAGGCGCAGGTTGACGCCGTTGGATGCTGTTACTCGTATGCGATCAACCGTTGGGTTGAAATCCACGCCATAGCCTTCAATGGTTGGGTCGGGGAAAATAACGGCTGCGTCACTGATGCCACCCGCTATACCAATTACAGTAGCTGCGCCAAGTTGTGGGTCCAGTCGGTAAAGTGTGGCATTGTTGTCGAGTACATTGACTCCTAGCGCAAACAGCTCGCCAGTGGCAGGTCGAATATCAATGCCCACCAGACTTTCATCTGCGGTAATTCCTGTGATGTCGACAATTTGAACCGTGCCGGGGTTATTGGCCTGGAAGCGTAGCAGCTGGGTGCCGTCACCACTGAGTGCAATAACAGGCATGGCCAATGGTTTTTGCAAGGCAAGGCCTACTGTGTCGCTGCCCTGATTAATGCTGACCATGTTGGTGACAGCACCTGTTTGCAAGTTAATGCGGGCAATGGATTCATTGCCTGTTGCTGTGGTTTTGACTAGTGCGTAAGCCAGTCCGGTAGCTGGTTGGCTAGCACTAGCGGCATCGACACCAGGGGCAATATCAAGACCCAACAGTGTGTTAATGCTGGGTGTCAGTGCTTTGGCGTCTGTTAGTACACCATCATTGGGTGGGTTTTGAATAAATAGGCTGCCGTTATTGCCTTCATTGGCTGTGTATTGGGTGGTAGCGGCCGTATTGGGTTGGTTGTTGGTGTAGGCCGTGCCATACACGGGTGTCAATGGGCCGGCCGCACCGATTTTGGTGTCGCCATCACGAGCGACCAAGGTGCCGTTGTTTGGGTTTAAACGGTAATTTTCGCCCAGGCTGGATACTACGCGCAGACGGTCAACGGCCGGGTTGAAGTCTATTTCGAAGCGCGTTGAGGCACTACCGCCACCAATGGGGTCATCGCCCACCAATGCAGTAATTGGCGTAGTTCCTAATGGCGTGGCAACCAGGCTGTCTGGGTGCACCACATAGACGCGCAGGCTGGCATTGGCGGCGTTATAACCCAAGGCATAGAGATAGCCGGTTTGAGGGCGGCGATCCAGACTGACCAGTGTATCGCCAGCAACGACGCCTGTTAAGTCACCGAGTATGTCCAGGCTGTTGGCAGGTGAGTTGGCATTAAGAAAGGCAATTTTATTGCCACTGACCAGCACATTGGCAGGTAAAGGTTCGGTTTGGCCGAAGAGGAATGGGTTGCGGTCGTCATCACAAGCGGAAAGGAAAACAGCCGATGCTAACGCGGTCACGGCAAAATACTTGGCCTTCATGATGAGTCTCTCTTTATATTTGTATGTGTGTACTCATCCTTGGGGTTTTCTGGAGATGGCTCAACTGTACGAAAGCTATTCAAAGCAAGGATTATTTTTGGAAATACCTTTAATCCTGTTTAAATAGGTTATTCATCTGGCGGCGTACACATCTTATACAAAGTATCCATTTGGTTAAGTTATGATGCTGATAAGTAACAACTCTCGTTGTTACGCCCCCTGTTTAGTCGAGGACGACAAAATGCGACCGATATTTAAATTGCTGCCCGCTTTATTGATGGTTTCTTCTTCCGCTATGGCTGCAACGGCAGCTGATGATTTTCAAGTTACGCTGACTATTCAGGGCGCCTGCTCATTGACTGCAAATGACCTGGATTTTGGGGTAAATGATGGTTCTATTACCGCCAATATCGATGCGCTTTCGACATTGATTGCTAACTGCACCAATGGCACTGCCTATAGTGTTGGCTTGAATAATGGCTTGGGAGCTGGCGCCACTGCATCAGTTCGCAAAATGACCAATAGTGCTGATAGCAGTACTGTCAATTACAGCCTGTATACCGATAGTGCTCGTAGTGCAGTATGGGATAACAATTGCACGGCATTGCCAGGCTCGTCGACCAGTTGTAGTAATGGGGTAGGTACCGGTGATAACCAGACCATTACTGTTTATGGGCGTGTTCCCGGTGGTCAAAGCAATGTGACCGTGGGTTCTTATGTTGACACGGTGGTGGCTACTCTGACTTTCTGAGTGTCCAACTCATGATGTGTTGTCTGTCGCAGCGGCTAGGTGCGTTGTTGCTGGCGGCTTGCCTGTGTGGCTTGCCGCTGGTGGCATCGGCTAGTCAGTTGCGTATTAGCCCGTTATTTATTTCCCTGTCGCCGGAGCAGCGCTCGGCTGCCTTGACCTTGCGTAATGAGGGTCGTACGCCGGTGTCTGTGCAGGTGCGTGTGTTTAGTTGGCAGCAAGATGCTGATGCCGGCATGTTGCTGGATCACACACAAGACCTGGCGCTTAGTCCCGCCATGGTGACGCTGGCTCCTGGTGCTACGCAGTTGGTGCGTGTGCAGACACGTGTGCCAGCGGCACAGAGTGAACGTCATTACCGGGTATTGATAGATCAATTGCCAGATGCTGCCAGCGCATCGCGTGATCGGGTGCGAGTGCTGACACGTTATTCGTTGCCGGTGTTTACGGAGCCGCGAGTAGTGGGCGTGCCTGATTTGTCGGTCAAGTTGGTGGCGTGTCAGGCTGATGGCAGTCTGCAATTGCGTGTGAGCAATTCCGGCTCGCGTCGTGCACGCTTGGCAAATTGGCAACTATCGAATGGTGATCGCGCATTGGCATCCCATCAAGGGCTGGCGGGTTATGCCTTGCCGGGTCAGG
>CAZMVL010000008.1:32449-51270 GCA_964569335.1 uncultured Paraperlucidibaca sp. | reverse complement strand
GTCGTTGAATGCAGTGACTGGGGCCAAGTTACTGGCTACTTCATCTCAGCCGCAATGGCAGGTAGAGACTGATGTGGGGCCATGGCAGACTGTTGTTGTTTTACCTGCCGAGACGGTGCCATGTGCCACCGCCGATATCAGCGAGTGAGTCAGGCACCACGATGGTTGGCGGCCCTGTTGGGTTGTCTGTCAGCGTCTGTTGCGTTAGCCGATACACGTCCTGCTCAAGTAGCTGCGCTGGATCCTACTTTGCAGCTGGCCAATACCACGCGTATGGCATTGGCCTCTCCAACCGTGGTGACGAGTGCAGATACTGCTGTAGATGCTGCCCAGTTTTTATGGCTAGAGGTGTGGCTTAACGGCCATGCAGTGTCGGGACTGGTAGAAGTCCGGCAAATTGAGAATGATCTCAGTGTGGCGCTTAATGATTGGCGCAGCATGGGCTTGCAGATTCATGCGGGAGAGGTTGATTCGCATGATCGTGTGCATTTGGGCGCGCTGGCTGATGTCAGTGTTCAGTTTGATGCCGAGACACAGCGCCTGTTATTGACGCTTCCTGATCAGCGCTTCAGGCATCAGCATGTGTCATTGAATGGCACGCCTGCGCGACTGCCAGATGCGACACCGCTGAATGCGGTGATGAATTACGATTTATTTGTTCAGCATGCCCGCCCACCATTTGCATCAGGAGACAGCACCGAATTTGCGGGCTTGTTTGATGCTCGTATGGCAGGGCGGTGGGGCAGTATCAATCAAAGTCTGATTAGCCGGATTCCCACGACCGATGGGCAAGCATCCGTGCGTCGTTTGGATACCAACTATAAATATTTTGACCCTGTATCGTTAACGAGTTGGCAACTGGGTGATGCGATTTCACGCGGCTTGGTATCGCGTCCGGCTATTCGTTTTGGTGGTGTGCAGTGGCAACGTAACTTCAGTCTGCGCCCTGATCTGGTAACGTTTCCAACACCCAGTGTGACGGGTAGTTCGGCTGTGCCAACAGCTGTTGATGTGTATGTGGATCAGATTCGTCGCAGTCAGATGGATTTGCCCGCTGGCCCTTTTACATTGAATCAGCTGCCTGTGTTGACCGGCCCACATCAAGTGCAAGTGGTGGTGCGGGATGCATTGGGACGTGAACAAATTACTACACTGGATTTGTTTGCCAGCCCGTTTTTACTAAAGCCGGGGTTGCTGGATTTTGCATTGCAGGCTGGGGTGGCGCGGCGAAATTATGCACAGGAAGACGATCGTTATGGTGATGAAGCCCTGGCTATTGGTTCTCTGCGTTATGGTCTGAGTCAGGCACTTACGCTGGAAGCACACTCTGAGCTGACGGCAGATTTTACGCTGTTGGCCGGAGGTGTGGCGGGTGTGCTGGCCAATCGCGGCTCGTATGGGTTGACGTTGGCCAGCAGTCAGTTTGATGGTGATACTGGTCAGGAAATCAATGGTCGTTTTGATTATTACCTGCAACGTCAGTTCATTATCAATGGCTCATTTACCGAGGCAACTCGGGGCTTTCGTGATATTGCCAGTATCGAGGCTGACAGCTTACCTGTGCGCTCACGGCAGCAATTGGCGGTCAGTAAAGGTTTTGGTCGTGGTGGCACGCTGGCCGCCAGTTGGTTGCGCCAGCAAACGTTTGATGACGATGTGTTCAGCTCATTAATGCTGACTGCCGCACGTAATGTGCTGGATCATGGATATTTAAGTGTGTCGGGTTGGCAGTCTCTGGAAAATGACAGTAACTGGGGCGTCAGTGTTGGTCTGAACTGGTTTTTGGGTGGTCGTCGTAGTGTGAATGCTTACCAGGAGGTCACTTCTGGCGGGAGCACTACGGTGTTGGGAGCACAATCTAATTTGGCACAAGACCCGGGCTGGGGTTGGCGTGTGGATGTGGCCGAAGGGCAGCGTGAATATCGCCGTGCCGAGGTGCTGAATCGTAACCATTACAATGATGTCAGTGTGTTGGTGGAAGATGGGCAGTCTGGTGTAATTGGTCGGGTGGGTGTGGTCGGTGCCATGGCTTGGATGCCAGGTACGGTACAGGCTGGTCGACGCATTCATGATGCCTATGCACTGGTCGATTTGGGTTATCCGGACGTTGCGGTGTTTTTGGAAAACAGGCCCATTGGCCGTACTGATAGTGATGGCTTTTTGTTGGTTAATGACTTGAATGCCTATCAGCCGAATAAGCTCAGTTTGCAGGCACTGGATTTGCCTCTGGATGTAACAGTGGGGAGTGCCGAGCGTCAGGTGGTGCCAGCCCGGGAGTCTGGTATACGGGTCAATTTTGATTTGGCGCGTAACCAGGATGCATTGCTGGCATTGCGGCATGTCGATGGCCGCTGGTTGGCGTTGGGTTCGTTGCTGTTGTTGCCAGGCGAGGAGCCACGTGTGGTGGGGCATGATGGTCAGGTTCTGGTGCCAGCAGCATTGGCTGGTAAAAGCTTGCTATTGCAGTCCGAGTTTTCGCATTGTCGTGCATTGTTACCGGCAGACTTACAAGCAGGTCAGCAGGGTGTCACGGTGGTGGAGGTTGAATGTCAGTAAGTCAGCGATTGCTTGTCTTGTGGTTTGTGCTGTGCGTACCTCAGTCGGCATGGGCATTATCGTGCACGGCGAATATTGGCAACATCAATTTTGGTGGCGTTAATGTGCTTAGTGGTGCCAATCCATTGGCGACAGCATCTGCTCCAATGACGGTGACCTGTTCGCGAGGTCTGCTTGAGTTGCCAGGCCCTGCTACCGTATGTGTGTATTTGGGAGCAGGCTCAGGTAGTTGGGATAGTGCGACGCAACGTTTTATGGCTTCTGGTGCTAATTCTCTGGGCTATAACTTGTATAAAGATGCAGCGCGTAGCCAAGTCTGGGGCTCTGCGAGCATTTTCTCAGCTTCAGGGCCTAAACGTTATGTTTTTAACTCTGGTACGGTGCTCATTATTCTGGGGGGCTCATCGACCATTAATGACACTATTTATGCCAGCATCAATCCGGGTCAAAGCATGTTGCCTTCGGGCAATTACAGCAGTTCGTTCACGTCAGCGCATACGTTGGTGCGATTTGCCAATGGCGATGTGGCTTGTCCTAGCTCGGGTGGATCATCAATTGGCACATTCAATGTGACGGCTAATGTGACAGCCAATTGCAGTATTAGTGCACAAGATCTGAATTTTGGCACGGCATCATCATTGTCGGCAGCCAGAGACCAGACCACATCACTCAATGTAGCCTGTACCAATGCGGCACCGTGGAGTGTTGGGCTGAGCAATGGCAGTCATTTTAGTGGCACGCGTCGTATGCGTTTGGGGGCGACTTCCAGCTATATCGGTTATAGCTTGTTCCGTAATGCTGCCAGGACTCAGGCATGGGGCACTGGCGCGGGCAATGAGGTGACCGGGGCTGGTACTGGTGGTAGTCAGACGCTGACGGTGTATGGTCGCGTTCCTGCCCAAGCAGTTCCGGCTCAAGGGCAATTTGTTGATACGGTAGTGGCTACGGTCACCTTTTAAAGGACGTTGCAGTATGACGGATCGCCGCTGGTATCTTATTCAGTGCAAACCACGTGAGTGCTTTCGTGCGCTGGAAAATTTGCAAAACCAGACCTTTGAGGCATTTTTGCCGACGTTAGGTCGAGAGGTGTTGCGTCGTGGTAAGCGCGAAATGGTGGAGGAGCCTTTGTTTCCACACTATTTGTTTGTGCGTTTGAGTGATGTGGCAGATAACTGGGCGCCGTTGCGTTCGACACGTGGAGTGGCCAAGGTTGTGCGTTTTGGTGATTTGCCAGTGGCAGTGCCAGATGCAATTGTTACCGAATTACAGCAGCACTCACCCGGAGCTACACCTACTGCACTGTTTAATGTGGGTGATAAGGTTCAAATTACTGACGGTGCTTTGGCGGGGCTAGAGGCTATTTATGCTGCGACTGATGGCGAAGAGCGAGTGGTGCTGCTGATCAAGTTATTGCATCAGACTCAGCAGGTAAAAGTGCCGCTGTCACAAGTGCGTCGCACCAACTAATTCAACGCGTTAAACTTCGCCTATTCATCACACAACAAGAATATTCCGCTATGACCCAATACCTACTTGCAATTGATCAAGGTACGACCAGTACCCGCGCCATTATTTTTGATGAAACCGGCGCCAAGCGCTCCATGGCTCAGGTCGAGCTGCCGCAGCATTTTCCCTGTGATGGCTGGGTAGAGCATGACGCCATGGAAATTTGGTGGGCAACGGAAACCGTGTGTCGTGATGTGCTGCGCAAAGTGGGTTTGCATGCGCGTGATATTGCTGCCATTGGTATTACCAATCAGCGTGAAACCACGGTGTTGTGGGATCGCAGCAATGGTATGCCGGTGCACAAGGCCATTGTCTGGCAGGACCGCCGCACTTCGGCCACATGCGCCCAGCTCAAGGCTGACGGCCACGAGGCCACGGTGCAGGCCAAAACCGGATTGTTATTAGACCCCTATTTTTCTGCGACCAAGCTGGCCTGGCTGCTGGATAACGTGACCAATGCACGCGAGCGCGCCGAAAAAGGCGAGCTGGCTTTTGGCACTATCGACAGCTGGTTGTTGTGGAAACTGACGCATGGCCGAGTACATGCCACCGATGCCACCAACGCCTCGCGCACCTTGTTGTTCAATATTCATACGCAAGATTGGGATGACGAGCTGTTGGCGTTGTTCAACATTCCACGTGCCGTGCTGCCGCAGGTGAAAGACTCCAGTGATGACTTTGGTCAGGCCGCGCCAGACTTTCTGGGTGCTGCCGTACCTATTCGAGGAGTGGCGGGCGACCAGCAGGCAGCCATGGTGGGTCAGGCCTGTTTTACACCGGGCATGGTCAAGAGCACTTACGGTACGGGCTGTTTCCTGATGTTAAATACAGGTGACTCGGTGGTGCAGTCCAGCAACCGTTTATTGTCTACTGTGGCGTATCGCTTAAATGGTCAGCCAACCTATGCGGTTGAGGGCTCCATTTTTGTGGCCGGTGCCACTATTCAATGGCTGCGTGACGGCCTGAAGCTGATCGGTTCGGCGGCAGAAACTCAGGCCATTGCCGAAGCCACGGGTGATGCGCGTGGCGTCTATATGGTGCCTGCCTTCACGGGTCTGGGCGCACCATATTGGGATCCACAGGCGCGGGGAGCCATTTTTGGTCTAACCCGCGACACCGGCATTGGTGAGATCGTTACCGCCGGTTTGCAGTCGGTATGTTTTCAAACCCGCGACCTGATGGAAGCCATGACCCGCGACGGAGCCGCGCCAGTGACTACGTTGCGCATTGATGGCGGCATGGTGGTTAACAATTGGGTGGCTCAGTCGTTAGCTGACATCATTGGTGTGCCGGTAGACAGACCGGTGGTGACGGAAACCACCGCCTTGGGAGCTGCTTTTCTAGCAGGTTTGCAGGTTGGAATATTCAAGTCATTGGAATCAATTAGTGAATTATGGCATCGGGATCGCCGCTTTTCGCCGAATATGTCGGCAGATAGGCGTACTGATCTGTATGCTGGTTGGATAGATGCCGTCAGGCGAGTATCAACTCAATGAACAAGATATTAGTTACTGGCGGTGCAGGCTACATCGGCTCGCATACCGTGTTGCAGTTGCTAGAGGCTGGTCGCCAGGTAGTGGTTTTTGACAATTTGAGCAATAGCAAGCCGGAAGCACTAAGGCGGGTGCGTGCGTTGGCCGCACAATCGTTGGGTATGCCCGCACAAGCGGTGCCGTTGCAGTTTGTGCAGGGTGACATTCGTGATGCGCGGGCTTTGGAGGCCCTATTCGCTGAGCATCAGGACATCAGTTCGGTAATCCACTTTGCTGGTTTGAAAGCAGTGGGGGAGTCACTCACACAGCCTCTGCGTTATTACGATAACAATGTGAATGGCAGCATTCAGTTATTGCAAGCTATGTTGCAAGCGGGGGTGTTTTCGCTGGTATTCAGCTCGTCGGCCACGGTGTATGGCGACCCGCATCAGGTGCCAATTCGTGAAGACTTTCCGTTGCAGACCACCAATCCTTACGGTGCCAGCAAGCTGCATGTAGAAGACATGCTGCGTGACGTACACGCGGCTGAACCGGAGGTCTGGCGTATCGCCATTCTGCGTTATTTTAATCCGGTGGGTGCGCACTCCAGTGGGCAGCTTGATGACAGTAGTCCAATGCTCAATGATGTTGATATGGGTGACTACACTCATGTGCAAGACTTGGCACGTGGCCATTTACAGGCGCTGGATCGACTGGCCGTTGGGGGCGCTTCGGGAAATTTGGTTGTAGTAAATCTGGGCACAGGGCATGTAGCTAATTGTTATGTGGATCCTTCGCTGGCGCTGGAAGAGTTGGGCTGGGAAGCTATTTTGGATGTGAGTGCTATGTGCCAAGAGATTGGCACTAACAAAGCCCCATGAGATACGTTTAAGCGTTTAAGCCGTAGGCAACCCCACCATCAAAAATTCCATAAGCGCCTTCTGCGCATGCAAGCGGTTTTCCGCCTCATCCCAAACCACAGCACGTGGGTCATCCAGCATGTCTTCCGAAATTTCTTCGCCACGGTGTGCTGGCAGGCAGTGCATGAACAGGGCATCCGGCGCAGCGTGATCCATCAGGCGCGGGTTGACCTGATACATGGCAAAACGACGTTTGCGTACACTTTGTTCTGACTCCTGACCCATGCTGGTCCATACGTCAGTGGCTACCGAGTCTGCGCCTTCGGCAGCTTCTTCGGCAGTTTTCACCAGGGTGGCGCAATGGGCGTATTGCTCCAATAGTTCAGGGTCTGGTTCAAAGCCGTACGGGCAGGCAATCTTCAACTGAAAACCAAATTGGTGTGCGGCATGTACGTAGCTGTTGCACATATTGTTGCCGTCACCAATCCAAGCGAAGGTGCGTCCGGCCAGCGCGCCCCGATGTTCGACAAAGGTTTGCAGGTCGGCCAGTAACTGGCAGGGGTGATGGTCGTCAGTCAGGGCGTTAATCACTGGCACTTTGGAATACTGTGCAAAGCGTTCAATGGTGGCGTGAGCGAAGGTACGGATCATTACCGCATCACACATGCGGGAAATAACCCGTGCCGAGTCTTCAATCGGTTCGCCGCGACCCAACTGGGTGTCGCGTGGTGACAGGAAAATGGCCGAGCCACCAAACTGCGCCATGCCTGCTTCAAATGACACCCGAGTACGCGTGGATGATTTTTCAAAAATCATCGCTAGCACTCGACTTTTCAAAGGCTCGTAGACAATGCCTTGATTGCGCATGGCTTTCAGTTCGATGGCGCGATCCAGCACCGCCTGCAATTCGGCAGGAGACAGATCCAGCAGGGTTAAAAAGTGACGTACGCTCATGATGCCGGTGCTGCCAAAAAGTCGCGCACCAGGGCGCTGATGCGTTGTACCAGTTCATCGGCCTCACTGCTGTTGATAATCAGCGGTGGTAATAAACGAATACGGTTCTCGGCACTGACAATCAGCAATACACCGGCTTCACGTGCCAGTGCGACCAATTCGGTGCAGGGACGTGGCAGCACCACGCCCAGCATCAGGCCAGCGCCTTCAACAGTGATGCCCAGGTCGCCAAGTTCACGCTCAAAACCGGCCTTGATGCGTGCGCCCATGACAACGGCATTGTCGATGGGGCCTTTCAGCAGCTCATTAATGGTGGTCAAGGCAGCGCGTGACCCCAGTGGTGTGCCGCCATAGGTGCTGCCGTGCATGCCAGGGCCGAACAGTTCAGTGGCTCGGCCAGACACCAGGGTGGCACCAATGGGGAAACCATTGCCCAGCCCTTTGGCGGTGGTCACTACATCCGGCAGAATGTCGGCATGTTGATAGGCAAAATACTTGCCGGTACGACCATTGCCGGTCTGGATTTCGTCCAGCATCAACAGCCACTCATGCTGGTCACACAGTTTGCGTAACTGGTTCAGGTATTCAAAACCTTGTGTCGGCATGCGCACGCCGCTTTCACCCTGAATGGGTTCAACCAGAATGGCGACGATATCCGGATTGTTGGCAGCGATGGCTTCGATGGCTTCAATGTCACCGTGCGGCACATGTACAAAGCCCTGCACCAGTGGGCCAAAGCCGGTCTGGATTTTGCTGTTGCCAGTGGCTGTCAGCGTAGCCATGGTGCGGCCATGAAAACTGTTGTGCATGACAACAATGGTGGGGGTGGCTACACCGCGTTGGTTGCCATACAGACGAGCCAGTTTGATAGCACCTTCGTTGGCTTCGGCACCCGAATTGCCAAAGAATGCACGTGCCATGCCGGACACCTGACACAGCTTTTCAGCCAGCTGTTCTTGCAGCGGTACCTGGAACAGATTGGAGGTGTGTACCAGGGTGCGTGCCTGATCCGCAATGGCCTCGGCAACGGCAGGGTGGGCATGGCCCAGACCACAGACGGCAATGCCTGCGGTGGTGTCTAAATAGCGACGACCTTCGGTGTCAAATAGCCAAACGCCTTCGCCGCGAGCAAAAGCGATAGGTTGCCGGGCATAAGTAGGCATTAATGCAGTGGTCATGGACGTATCACGCGACAATCGGGGAAACGTGGAGTGTATCTGTCCGCGCTGTTTTAGCCAAGAAGCTAGCGAGTCTGCTAACATCGCGCTCGAAATTCATCTGCTTTAATGAGAGTCATTATGGACGTTCAGGAACTGATTCAGAAACAAATTGCCGATAACAATGTGCTGTTGTACATGAAGGGCACGCCGCAGTTTCCACAGTGCGGTTTTTCGGCACGTGTGGTGGAGGCCATGGTACAAGTAGGTGTGCCTTTTGCTTATGTGAACATTCTGGAAAATCCGGAAATTCGTGCCACGCTGCCGATTATTGCCAACTGGCCAACCTTTCCACAGCTGTGGGTCAAGGGTGAGCTGATTGGTGGTTGCGATATTGTCATGGACATGGTGCAAAAAGGTGAACTTGCCCCGCTGATTAAAGAGGCTGCTGGTCAACCCAACGTTTAAACCTAAACAGGAGAGAGGACCGTATGTTCGAAATTATGTTGTTAGCCCTGCTGGCTGTCGCCACGTTAATTGTGGTGTTGAGTGTCAAGCAGGTTCCACAAGGTTATGAATGGACAGTGGAGCGTTTTGGTCGCTTTACCCATACGCTGACTCCGGGTCTGCATTTCATCATGCCTTTTTTCGATCAGATTGGTCGCAAGTTGTCGGTGATGGAGCAGGTACTGGACATTCCTGCACAAGAAGTGATTTCGCGCGATAACGCCATGGTGCGTATTGATGCGGTCTGTTTTTATCAGGTCATGGACACGCCTCGTGCGGCTTATGAAATTCAGGGTCTGGGTTATGCCATTCAAAACCTGGCCATGACCAATATGCGTACCGTGATTGGTTCGCTGGATCTGGATGAAATGCTGTCGCAGCGTGACCAGATTAATGGTCGTTTGCTGACTGCCATTGACCAGGCTACCGGGCCGTGGGGCATTAAAATTACCCGTGTTGAAATCAAGGACATTACGCCACCGACTGATCTGGTCGAGGCAATGGCGTCTCAGATGAAAGCCGAGCGTATGAAGCGTGCCTCGATTCTGGAAGCTGAAGGTCGCCGTGCGGCGGAAATTTTGACTGCAGAAGGTGAAAAGCAGGGTCAGATTCTGAAAGCCGAAGGTGCTCGTCAGGCGGCATTCCTGGAAGCAGAAGCGCGTGAGCGTGAAGCGCAGGCTGAAGCGAATGCAACGGCTGTGGTGTCTGATGCCATTGCCAAGGGTGACATTCAGGCCATTAACTACTTTGTGGCACAGAAGTATGTTGAAGCTTTTGGTGCCGTGGCTGCCTCGCCTAACAGCAAAGTGATCATGATGCCTATTGAAGCGACTCAGTTGGTGGGTACAGTGGGCGGTATTGGTGAGTTAGTGAAGTCCTTGAGAGCGCAATAATGACCCCGATGATGTGGCTGGTAATTGCTTTGTTGCTGGCAGCTCTAGAGCTGGTTACCGGCAATTTTGTCATGCTGATGCTGGCGGCTGCGGCTGGTATTGTGGCCATATCGGCATTGTTTGGTCTGGACGATATTGTCTGGCAGATTGTGCTGTTTGGGGTGCTGTCGGTGAGTGTGACTGCGCTGTGGTACCGTCGTCGTCCCAAGGTGTTAAAGCCGGAATTAAACCGGGTCAACGTGGGTTCCGCACGTTGGCTGGGTCGTGAGTTGGTGCTTATTGATGGCATTCAGGATGGTCGTGGTCGCGTGGCATTGGATGATACGTCCTGGTCGGTGTCGGGGCCTGATTGTGAGCCTGGTACACGAGCACGTGTGATTGCCGTTGAAGGGACAACATTTGTGGTGGAGTTGCTGCCTGACTAACCAGGGCAGCGTAATTATTGATTAGTGTTTAATTTAGGAGAAAATAAATGGCGGTATTAGTAGGCAAGCCAGCCCCCGATTTCACCGTTCCTGCCGTGTTGGGTGACGGCAGTATTGTTGACAGTTTCAGCTTTAGCGCAGCCATTAAGGGCAAATATGCGCTGGTGTTTTTCTACCCGCTGGACTTCACCTTTGTTTGCCCATCCGAGCTGATCGCGCTGGATCATCGTATGGATGATCTGAAGGCACGTAATGTGGAAGTGGTTGGTGTGTCCATCGACTCTCATTTCACGCATAACGCCTGGCGCAACACCCCGATTAACGATGGTGGTATTGGTCAGGTGAAGTACACGCTGGCAGCCGACATGAAGCATGACATTGCCAAGGCCTATGACGTGGAGTCTGAAGGTGGTGTGGCATTCCGTGGTGCTTTCCTGATCGACCCGGAAGGCATTGTGCGTTCACAAATCGTGAATGACCTGCCATTGGGCCGCAGCATGGACGAAATTATTCGTCTGTTTGACGCGCTGCAATTCCACGCTGAGCATGGTGAAGTTTGCCCAGCCAACTGGAAAAAAGGCGACAAGGGCATGAATGCATCACCAGAAGGTGTTGCCAGCTATCTGGCCGAGAACGCTGACAAGCTCTAAGCGCGTTTTGCGTTAGGCATTTTGTGCTAAATAAAAGGCGTCTGCCGGATGATTTCGGCAGACGCCTTTTTTGTGGCCAGCGCCTTGGCATAGGCCTTGCAGGTAGTCAGGTGTTGTTATCCTGGCGTTACCTCAAGGACTATCATGAGTGCTATTGCGACCCCTTATGACGAAATGTTCGCCGCCGATGGCGATGTTCGTGCCCACTACGCTCGTTATCGTGACTGGCTGGCTCAATGGCCAGAAGAGGACATGGAGCAGAAGCGGCAGGAAGCTGATTTATTGTTTCGTCGTGTCGGCATTACCTTTGCGGTTTATGGAGATGAGGCCGGTAGCGAGCGTTTAATACCCTTTGACACCATTCCACGCATGATTCCGGCCAGTGAATGGCAGGTGCTGGCCAATGGCCTGCGTCAGCGTGCACTGGCTTTGAACCAGTTTCTGCACGACATCTATCACGATCAGCATATCTTGAAGGCAGGTGTTGTTCCGGCTGATGTCATTTTGGGCAATGCCAACTATCAATTGGGTATGTTGGGGATTGATCTGCCGAATCAGGTGTATGCGCATATTGCGGGCATCGATTTGGTGCGGCACCAAAATGGGGCGTATTACGTGCTGGAGGACAATCTGCGGACTCCCAGTGGCGTGTCGTACATGCTGGAAAACCGCAAGATGATGATGCGCCTGTTCCCCGATCTGTTTGCGACGCATTCGGTGGCCCCGCTGGATCATTATCCGGAATTGTTATTGCAGACGCTGCAAGCGGCCAGTCCACCGGGTATGACCATGCCAACGGTGGTGGTGCTGACGCCGGGCAGTTTTAACTCGGCCTATTTCGAGCATGCTTTTCTGGCCCAGCAAATGGGTGTTGAGCTGGTTGAAGGCAGTGACCTGTTTGTCCGTGATGGCTGGGTGTGGATGCGCACTACTTCTGGCCCCAAGCGGGTGGACGTCATTTACCGTCGTATTGATGATGACTTTCTGGATCCTCTGGCCTTTCGCCCGGACTCGGCCTTGGGCGTGCCGGGTCTGATGTCGGTGTATCGCGCTGGTCGGGTGGCCATTGCCAATGCGCCGGGTGCTGGCGTGGCGGACGACAAATCCATTTATCCTTATGTGCCGGACATGATTCGCTTTTACCTGAGCGAAGAACCCATTCTGCAAAACGTGCCAACCTGGCTGCTGCGCAAGCCGGATGATCTGAGCTATGTGCTGGATCATTTGTCCGAGCTGGTGGTGAAAGAGGTTCATGGCTCGGGTGGTTATGGCATGTTGATTGGCCCGACCAGTTCCAGTGCGGAAATCGAAGCCTATCGTCAGCGTATTCTGGCCAAGCCATCAGACTTTATTGCGCAGCCTACCTTGTCGTTGTCGACCTGCCCGACCTTTGTGGAAAGCGGGGTGGCACCTCGGCATCTGGATCTGCGCCCGTTTGTGTTGAGTGGCAAAGACATTGTCATGGTGCCTGGCGGATTGACACGGGTTGCCTTGAAAGAAGGCTCACTGGTAGTGAACTCATCTCAGGGTGGTGGCACCAAAGACACCTGGGTCGTGGAGGACTTGTCATGCTGAGTCGTACGGCTTCCTGTGTGTTCTGGATGGCGCGTTATATGGAGCGTGCCGAGAATCTGGCGCGTTTGCTGGATGTCAGCCAGCAATTGGCTTTGCAGCCCAAGGCTGATGTTTCGGTGATTACCTTGCCATTGGAAATCACTGGCCTGATGCGGGTGTTTGAGGACAGTGAAAAGGCCATTAATGCCGAAGAGGTGGCTCACTTTCTGGTGCTGCAAGCCAGCAATCCTTCCAGTATTTACAGCTGCCTGTGTGAGGCCAGAGCCAATGCGCATGTGGTGCGCGGCAGCATCACCGGCGAGTTATGGGAAAGCCTGAACAGTACCTGGCTGGAAATGCGTTTGATGAATCGAGCCAAATTACGTCGCATGGGTTTGAGCCGGTTTCTGGATTGGGTCAAGGAACGCTCACATCTGTATCGCGGCATCAGCTTTGGCACCAGTCAGCGTAATGATGCCTTTCATTTTGCACGTCTGGGCACGTACCTGGAGCGTGCTGACAACACTACCCGATTGCTGCGTTTTCATTGGCAGGAGTGGGCTGCACCCGATGAAACGGGGCGTCCGCAATATTACGCCTGGGCAGCCTTGTTGCGCTCCTTGTCGGCATTTGAAGCCTATCGCGACAGTTATAGCGACAGCCTGACCATGCAGCATATTGGCGAACTGCTGATGTTGCGTGAAGACCTGCCGCGCTCTCTGCATGCCTGTTTTGCTGAGATGCATCAGATTCTGGGACAGATCTCCAGTACGCAGGGGCACGAGGCTCAGCGTCTGGTGGCCGAGGTCTATGCGCGTTTGCGTTATGCCCGTTGGGAAGCCGTTTTTGCAGCGAATCCGATGGCGGCATTTGATCAGCTGTTGGGTGAAATTGCGCGGGTTGGTGACTTGGTACGTGATGCTTATTGGGAGGTAACATGAGACTCAGCGTGGTACATGAAACGTGTTATCACTACGACACGGCAGTGGCGCAAAGTACGCAGTTATTACGTTTAACACCGCCGGATATGCCTGGCCAGGCGGTATTGGCATGGCGTCTGGATTTGCCGATGGAGGGTTTGGTGAGTACCGATGCCTTTGGTAATCGTGTGCATTTGCTGTGCCTGGATGGGCCGCATCATGACATCCGTCTGCGCGCGTTTGGCACTATTGAAACCGAGGCCATGCCGGTGCGTCCGCTGGATGGCTTGTCACCATTTTTGTTTTTGCGCAGTACGGCATTGACAGAGGCTTCTCCCGCTTTGCGCGAGTTTGCGGCGCAGTTTGCTGATCAGCCACTGACTGATAAAGGGCTGGTGGAGCTGTCTGCCGCGATTCTGGAGGCAATGCCATTTCGTGCAGGCGTGACCCATGTCGGCAGTACGGCAGCCGAGGCCTGGGAGGCGGGTTGGGGCGTGTGTCAGGATCATACACAGGTGTTGATTGCGGTATGCCGTGCGCTGGGATATCCGGCACGTTATGTCAGCGGTTATGTGTTTTCGCCTGGCCATGTCGATCAGCATATTGCCAGCCATGCCTGGGCCGAGGTGTGTATTGATGAGGCCTGGCATAGCATTGATGTGGTGAACCAATGTCCGGCCGGTGAAAGCCATATTCGTCTGGCCATTGGTCAGGATTATCTGGATGCCTGTCCGGTGCGCGGTGTACGTCGTGGTGGTCGTGGTGAAATGATGGTGGCGCAGGCGCTGGTATCCAACGGTGAGCCATCCGTGCAGGAAACCAGAGAAATGGCACAGGCCATACGCATGGCCATGCAGCAGCAACAACAGCAACAGCAGTAGTAGTAAACTGCCTGCCTGTCTTGAAGGGACGTTTTTAAGGGGCTGCGAAGAAGAATGACTTATTGTGTTGCCTTGAAGTTGGCGCAGGGGTTGGTGCTGGCATCTGATACCCGCACCAATGCGGGTGTGGATCACATTGCCACGTTTTGTAAAATGACGGTTTTTGAGGATGCTGGCCGGGCTGTGCTGGTGCTGATGTCGGCTGGCAATCTGGCGACCACGCAAAGTGTGATCAGCCTGTTGCAGCAAAATCTGTCAGGTAACGATAGTGATTCCTTGTTGGCGCAGACATCCATGTACGATGCTGCCGTGCTGGTAGGCGCTACCTTGCGTAATGTGATTGATCGGGATGCGCATAATGGTCAGCAGGCTGCCGGGGTGGATTTTGGCAGTTCATTTCTGCTGGCTGGGCAGTTGGCCGGTGAGCCGCCACGTCTGTTTCATATTTATCCGCAGGGCAACTTTATCGAGGCCACGGATGACACCCCGTATTTCCAGATTGGCGAGTCCAAGTATGGCAAGCCGATTCTGGATAGAGTGATTCAGCACGACACGCCACTATGCGAGGCCAGCAAGTGTGTGCTGATTTCGTTTGATTCGACCATTCGTTCCAATTTGTCGGTGGGCATGCCTATCGACTTCATGCTGTATCGGTCTGACAGCTTTAGCGCTGAGGGGCGTCAGCGTATTACTGAAGATGACGCCTGCTATCAAATGATTCGCCAGCGCTGGTCACAAGGTTTGCGTGACACCTTTGCCGCCATTGAAAATCCGGCATGGGCTGTTGAATAATGCGGTGCTGGTGATTAGCGACGCTGCTCCCAGGCATTGAGAATGGTGCAGAACAGTTCGGCAGTGACCTGGGCATCGTATAGCGCGGAGTGAGCTTCGCTTTGATCAAAGTCGATGCCTGCCGCTTCACAAGCCTTGGCCAGCACGGTCTGACCATAGGCCATGCCTGCCAGCGAGACGGTGTCAAAGGTAGAAAACGGGTGAAAGGGTGACTGATTTTTCAGTTGCTGGCGCTCGATGGCGGCATTGACAAAGCCTAAGTCAAAGCTGGCATTGTGGCCGACCAGAATGCTGCGTTTGCAGCCATGCTCTTTCTGAATGGCCTTCACTTCGGCAAAAATTTGTCGCAGGCCATCGGCTTCGGATACTGCCAGGCGTAGCGGGTGATTGGGATTGATGCCGTTGAATTTCAGCGCAGCAGGATCCAGCTCAAGGCCTGGCTCTGGCGTCAGATGGGCATGAAAGCGCGGGCCGGTATGCCAGATGCCTTGCTCATCGGGCAGCACAATGACGGCGGCCACTTCCAGCAAAGCGTGGCGTTGGGCATCAAAACCACCAGTTTCAACGTCTACCACCACTGGCAAAAAGCCACGGAAGCGATCCTTGATGGCATTCATGCCTGCACCTGCCAGCTGATCTGTTCACCGGCACGTACGGGTACCACCTGTTGGCTGCCAAAGGGGTAGCTGGCGGGTACTTGCCACGATTGCTTGATCAGCGTGATGGTGTCGTGATGACGTGGCAGGCCGTAAAAGTCCGGGCCATGAAAGCTGGCAAAGGCTTCCAGTTTGTCCAGTGCGCCAGCGGCTTCAAAGACTTCGGCATACAGCTCGATGGCGGCGTGGGCGGTATAGGAACCGGCACAGCCACAGGCGGACTCTTTGGCACCACGGGCATGAGGTGCACTGTCGGTGCCCAGGAAAAACTTGGGATTGGCACTGGTGGCGGCTTCTATCAGACGCAGTTGGTGGCGCTGATGCTTCAGAATAGGCAAACAGTAATAATGCGGACGTATGCCACCGGCGAGCATGTGATTGCGGTTAAACAACAGATGGTGTGCGGTGATGGTGGCTCCGACGCGGGCCGGGGCGTTGAGCACAAAATCGACGGCATCGCCGGTTGTTATATGTTCCAGGACAACCTTTAGCGTCGAGTGGCGTTGTATCAGCGGCGCCAGAATCGTGTCCAGAAACACTTTTTCACGTTCAAAGATGTCAATGTGGTTATGGGTGACTTCGCCATGAACCAACAGTGGCATGCCGACTTCGGCCATGACTGCTAATACCTCATCAATGCGTGCTACGTCGGTGACGCCGGATTGTGAGTTGGTGGTGGCTCCGGCGGGATAAAGCTTGGCGGCATGGACAAAACCCGTGGCCTGGGCACGACGAATGTCGTCGGGCGAGGTGGTGTCGGTCAGGTACAGCACCATTAATGGCTCAAACAGGGAGCCTGCTGGGCGTTGTGCCAGAATGCGCTCGCGATATTCTCCGGCTTGTTCGGGAGTGACGGCTGGTGGCACCAGATTAGGCATGATGATGGCCCGACCAAAATAGCGTGCCATGGCAGGTACGGTGTGCGCCAATAGCTCGCCATCACGTAAATGCACATGCCAGTCGTCGGGTCGGGTGATTGTGAGTGTGTGCATGGCCTGTCTCGGGGTCGTCAAATCGATCAAAGACGCATAGGCTACTGGAACTGCGCCCGTGGGCAAAGCAGAGGATGAAAAGAGTATGACAAAACAATCAGAAATGGCCTGGGAAGCGGAATACGACAGCATCCGGGGATTGCTGGCGCAAAAGTTCCTGCCGCTGCGTTTTGCTCAGCCATTTGAGAAAGAATTCCGCCTGCGTATGCGCGAGCTGTCACAAACCACTCTGCGTAGTTATTACTGGTTGCTGTTTCTACTGTTTCCGGTCTGTTATCTGTTTATTTTTTATGACCATTTTGAGGGCGGTACGTGGCAGGGCAGTGTGGCCGACTTTGTCAGTATTGTGGCGGTTGGCATATTGAATTTTATTGGCGTGCTGGTGCTTAGCGTCGTGGCGCATATGCATGCCTTTCGTAATTATCACATGCTATATGTCGCCCCATTTTCGATTGCGATTCTGACGCTTCTGGGGCTGGGGTCGGTATTTTTATCGGATGAAGTCCTGCAGCAGCGCACGACCTATCCCATTGTTTACATCATGATGATTATTTATGGCATCGCCAATCTGCGCTTGATCGAGTCTGCTCTGATTGGCTTTGGCAGCATGTTCTGTGTGCTGGCCATTGTGATGTCACTGGACATTGAGGGCATGGACTGGAGTTTGTTTCTGCTCTATTTCGGGTTGGCTAATTTTGTTGGTGTGGCTAACGGTTATGTGGTGGAGACCAAGGAACGACGGCTGTATTTGCAGGAGCGCATGCTGCAGCTGGAAAAACGTCAGCTCAACAATATTTCAGAACGCATGGTGCAATTGGCACGGGAAGATGGCTTGACCGGGTTGTCCAACCGTCGACATTTCAGCGATACCTTCCTGATTGAGTGGGAGCGGGCACGTCGTGAGCGTTTGCCGCTGTCGGTGGTGTTTATCGATATTGACCACTTCAAGGCCTATAACGATAACCATGGTCATCTGGAAGGCGATCAGGCGCTGGTGCGGGTCGCTTCGGCGGTCAAGGTGATGGCACGTCGGGCGGGTGATCTGGCGGCGCGTTATGGTGGTGAAGAGTTCGTGCTGCTGTTGCCCAATACTCAGGCGGCTGGTGCCAAAGACATTGCCGAAGAGCTGCTGGCGCAGGTGGATATGCTTAAGCTGCCGCACAAGGCGTCCAGCGTCGGGCCACATGTCAGTATCAGTATTGGTGTGGCGACTGTGGTGCCCGATGTGCATATTGCGCCTACCCGATTAATCGATGCAGCCGATGAAGCATTGTATGAGGCAAAAGCGGGAGGGCGGCATCAGGTGGTGGTCAGCCAAGGCTTGTAGCGCGTACAATACGCGCCTTCTTAAGTTCTGCGCGAGACTCTAGTTAATGGCCGATATCAAAAAAGTCGTTCTTGCCTATTCCGGTGGCTTGGATACCTCCGTCATCGTGCGTTGGTTGCAAGATACTTACCAATGCGAAGTGGTGACCTTTACCGCCGACATCGGCCAGGGTGAAGAGGTGGAGCCAGCCCGTGCCAAGGCACAGGCCATGGGCATTAAAGATATTTATATTGAAGACCTGCGTGAAGAATTTGTACGCGATTACGTTTTCCCCATGTTCCGTGCCAATACCATTTATGAAGGCGAATACCTGCTGGGTACTTCGATTGCGCGTCCGCTGATTGCCAAGCGTCTGGTTGAAATTGCCAATGAAGTGGGTGCGGATGCCATTTCGCATGGTGCTACCGGCAAGGGCAACGATCAGGTGCGTTTTGAATTGGGTGCCTATGCACTCAAGCCCGGCATCAAGGTGATTGCGCCATGGCGTGAGTGGGATCTGACTTCCCGCGAAACGCTGATGGCTTATGCCAAGACCCGTGACATTCCTATCGACTTTGCCAAGGCTGGCAAAAAGTCACCGTACTCTATGGATGCTAACTTGCTGCATATTTCCTATGAAGGTGGTGTGCTGGAAGACCCGTGGACCGAGTGCGAAGAAACCATGTGGCGCTGGTCAGTATCGCCAGAGGCCGCACCAGATGCCCCAACCTATATCGATT
>CAZMVL010000008.1:15790-32439 GCA_964569335.1 uncultured Paraperlucidibaca sp. | reverse complement strand
AGCGTGGTGATGTGGTGGCCATTAATGGTGAAGCCATGACACCTGCTACGGTACTGACCAAGCTCAATGAGCTGGGTGGTGCCAATGGTATTGGTCGTCTGGATCTGGTGGAAAACCGTTATGTCGGCATGAAGTCACGCGGTTGTTATGAAACCCCTGGCGGCACCATTTTGCTGAAGGCACATCGTGCCATTGAGTCGATCACGCTGGATCGTGAAGTGGCCCACTTGAAAGATGAACTGATGCCGCGTTATGCGTCGCTGGTTTATAACGGTTACTGGTGGAGTCCGGAGCGTCAGTTGTTGCAAGGTCTGATTGACGAGTCACAAGTGAACGTGAATGGTGTGGTACGCCTGAAGCTGTATAAGGGCAACGTGATTGTGGTGGGTCGTCAGTCTGAAGCCAACTCGCTGTTTGATACTCGTATTTCAACCTTTGAAGATGATGGTGGTGCCTACGATCAGAAGGATGCGGAAGGCTTTATCAAGCTCAACGCCCTGCGTCTGCGTATTGCCGCCAATAACGGTCGCTCGCTGTTGAAATAAGCGGTTGAAGTAAGTGGGCAGTGCTGAATAAAAACCCCCGCCTCGGCGGGGGTTTTTTTATGTCGCTAATCTCGTTTTGGCAGCGAGTTGACCAGTGCCAGCACATCGATGGTGGTGCGATCCTGAATGTCCGGATCCTTAATGCGGTCGTTTACTTCGCGCACAATCTGTTCGCGCACAATGGGGCGTACCACTTTCAGGGATTCCAGCACTTCGCCGGGCGAGTTATCACCCACCAGCTGAATCTGAATGTCGGCGCCAGTAACGTTTTTGGGCTTCAGTTTCAGCACCACCGGAGCGTAGGTTTCAACGTCAATCTGAATATTGATGACCACATGCAGGGTGAACTTGAAGTTCACGTTCATCAGGCGGACATCCAGTTTGATGTCGCCGTGAATGCCCAGAATGAAGCTGATTTCGGGCAAGCGATCCAGCAAGGGGTCAACCGTAATGTCTTTCAGGCTGAAGACATAAGACACCACCAGCATGTCTGCTGGCAGGCGTTTGATGGAGCCCTCGATAGTGGACTCCAGCACCGACTTGATTTCCTGTCCAATACGGTGTGCGGTGACTACTTGATAAATAAAGTTATGACCAAATTCGGCGTAACTAATCGGGGTGTTATCAGTCATGTACAAACCATCAGGGTAATTGCAGCCCTAGTTCAGTGATGACCCGGCCACCACGTGCTGTGCTGTCGGCTGGGTCCAGGATAGTGAGCTGATTGCTGCCGACACCGGCTTCAGTCAGGGCACTGCTAATTGCATTAGCGCGTGCTTTGGCCAGTGTGTTCAAGCTGCTTTCTGTCACAGTTGTTTTCCGTCTGTTTCCTTTTGCAGCTTCCTGCAAGGCCAGCAGATCCTGTTCGCGGTCTACGCTGGCCGTAATCTGCAATGTTAAATCATTACGCTGGCTGAGTGCTTGCGCTAATTTTTGTAAACGTTGGCTGGCATCGGCGCTGATCTCACTGCTGCCTGCAGCAAACTCCAGCTGATTAAGGTTTTCGTCTTCACCACCGCCAACCAGTGCGCCCAGTAACTTGAAGGGTGCTGCAGCTGCCCGTGTGATGATATTGCCAATGACCTGTAGCACCAATGGAAACACACGGAAGTTGGGGTCGTTCAGATTGCCGCTGAGTGGGACGTCGAGCTTGATATTGCCGCTGAGGTCTTTCAGTAGCGTGGTGGCCAGACGGACTGGCAAGCCAGTGGCATCGGGAGAGCCGGTGGCTTCGCCCCAGTTAAATCCCTTCAGGGTGAGCTGGTTATTGGCCTGTAGCTGGCCGTTATCAATGCGGTATTGCAACTGGCTATCCAGAATACCTTCCTGAATCAGGTAGCCTGCGTATTGTCCGGCATAGCTGTTGAGTGCGCTCAGTTCCTTATCAATGATATTGATGTGCAGGTCTGTGCTGAGCCGGTCTGGATCAGGTAGTACCTTGCCCTTGATGCTCAGACTGCCAGGGCGCATGAAGTGGCCATTGATATCAACGTCGATAGACTGATTCAGTGCCAGATCGACATTGCGCAAGCGTGCATTGAGCTGGCGCAGGCCATAACTGAAAGCAGGGTCGCGTGACTTGTCGAGATAGATCAGGGTGGCATTGTTGACATTGATGGCGTCGATACGAGCCGGAAAGTCGGATGCATTGCTGCTGGTAGTGGATGGTGTGGTCGCTGATGGCTTGCTTTGGCGTACCAGTGTGCCCAGATTCAGTTCACCATTGTTTTGCACGGCAGCGCGCAGCCAGGGTGAGTTGACCTGCAAGCGAGCCAGGCGGGCGCGATTAGGTTCACCTTGAACATTAAGGTCGCGTGCCAGAATACGATGAACGCTGAACAGGCGCTCACCGTTGCGGGTATCCAGTGCATTGAGCCGGTTCAGCTCGATATCGCCTTGCCAGGACCAGGCAGGTTCACCTGCGGCTTGCCAGTTTAGCTGTCCTTGCAGGCCGAGATTGCCGTCACTCAGACGCATATGCAGCTGATCGCGGATATAGCCGTTTAAGGCGCTGAGTTGCAGGTCGTTGGCATTGATGCTGGCCTTGAGGAAAGGCGTGGCGGTACTGCCATCAGGTCGTTCCGATGGCATGCCCAGATCGCCTTCAAGTGACAACTTGCCTTGATCATTGATGGCAGTTTGCAGGATCAGTGCCAGCAACTCCTGGTTGTTTTCCTGCTTGGGTGTGGCTTGCAGGGAGAGCGGGCCCAGACGTATTTCAGTGGCTGGTCGGGTGGACTGATCCAGCCAGTTCAGCGCTATATTGTTGATGTTGGCCTGACGCAGACTGCCGGTCCAAACCACGTCAGCAGACTCTTGTGGTTCTGCCACGCGTTGTCGCGGAGTATCGGATGCCAGTGCCTTGACGACGGTCAGGTCGCCCGCGGCATCGCGTTGCAGGTTCAGTTCGCCACCACTGACCTGTATGTCGGCTACTTGCCAGCGTGCATCGGGCCAGGCCAGGTTAATGTCGTTGACGCTGAGCTTATCCAGTCGTGCCAGAATTTCATCAGCCTGGGTAATGCGCAACTTATCGATGGCGATAGCGCTTTTGTTTAAACTGAAGCGCAAGTCAGGATCCAGAGCGGCTTCATAAACCAGATCAAGACTGAGGCGACCATCCTGGATGCGCACGGGCAGATCGTCTGGTACCCAGCGCATGGCATCGGCCAGCGGCAGTCGTTGCAGTTGTAATGTGCCTTCCGAGCTAAGTGGGTCAAGGCGAACCTTGCCTACCCAATCCAGGCGTGCACCGCCACTGAGATCACCATGCAGCTCGGCCAGGCCATCGGCTGAATCAGTACCAATATCGGTCAGTTCAAACTGCCACGGTGACAGGGTAAAGCCGCGTGAGGGAGCCACTGTTTCATCGCGAATATCCAGCATGCCGTCATGAATGGCCAGCCGGGTGATATGCCAGCGTACTGGCTTGGTTTCTGTTTCGCTGGGTGGGGGTACCAGCTTGAGCAGGTTGAGGTCGCCCTCGGCGGGAATCAGGACATGAATGCGGGGGCCGGTCAGTTCGGCTGAATTAATCAGCCAGCGTGAGCTGAACAGGCTGCGCCAGGAGTATTCCAGGCGTAACTGCTCAAAGCCGATCATGGGTTGTTCGCCATCCTGAATGGCAAATTCCTTGATAGTCAGAATGCCGTCAAAGGCTTTGATATTGACGTGTCCAACGCTGACATCCAGACCCAAACGCTGACTTAGTTCAACCTCCAGCCGTCGCTCCACAATATCTGGCCAGAACAGTTCCATGGCGGTGATCAGGGCCAGGCTGGAAAAGATGCCAGCCAGTACAACCAGCCATGGCCAGCGCCGACGGCGTATGGGTGTTGAGTTTGGCTTAGTCATAACGTTTGTCCTTAAACTCGCACAGGTCTTCAATGATACAACTGCCGCAGCGCGGTTTGCGCGCAATACAGGTATAACGGCCATGCAAAATGAGCCAATGGTGTGCGTCGAGCAGGTATTCGCGTGGTAACAGGCGCATCAGGCGTTGTTCTACCTCGACCACATCCTTGCCGCTGGCAATTCGGGTGCGGTTGGCGACACGGAAAATATGGGTGTCCACGGCGATGACGGGCTGGCCAAAAGCCGTGTTGAGTACAACATTGGCAGTTTTGCGACCGACACCGGGCAGTTGTTCCAGGGCTTCGCGTGTTTGCGGGACTTCACCACCGTGCTGTTCCAGCAGAATGCGGCAGGTTTTGATCGCGTTTTCGGCCTTGGTATTAAACAGACCGATGGTTTTAATGTAGCGTTTGAGTCCATCCACGCCGAGCTCCAGCATGGAGGCAGGGGTATTGGCCACTTTAAACAAAGGCCCGGTGGCTTTGTTGACGCTGACATCGGTGGCTTGTGCGGACAACAACACGGCGATCAGCAGCTCAAACGGGCTGCTGTAGTTCAGCTCTGTGACGGGTTTGGGGTTGTTGGCCTTTAGTCGGGCAAAAATCTGACGTCGTTTATCCAGGTTCATGTGTTTGCTCTTAACGCGGCCTCGGCGTCCTGTACGCGCTGCTCCAGTTCGGGTAACTGCGCTAGCAGGCTGCTGCAATCGGCTTGCTGTGCCTGTAATGCCTGAATCTGCTTTTGCAGTTTTTTCAGCTGGCTGCGTGCCATGGCGGCGGCGATCATCAGGCTGGCGGAGTCCTTGCTGGGACTGGCGACCGCTGCTTGTGTGGTGACGGGGATGGGTTTGCGTCGACTGGCGGCGGCTGTAGCGGCCTTGGCCAGCCGTTCGTTTCTGGCCAGATAGCGTTGGCGTGCATGTTGGGCTCTGGCTTTGGCCTGATCCCGACCTGCCTGCACTGGCGGGTGCCAGGTCATGGGAATGTCCGGGCCGGGTACCAGGTCAATGCAGTCAACCGGGCAGGGCGGTACACACAGGTTGCAGCCGGTGCATTCGTCGATAATGACGGTGTGCATGAGTTTGGCGGCACCGACAATGGCGTCTACCGGACAGGCCTGGATACATTTGGTGCAGCCGATACATTCATCTTCGCGGATCAGGGCGACCAGCCGGTGTTCCGGTGTCACGCCATAGTCAGGATCCAGCGGCTTAACGGGCTTGTTCAGTAATTGGCTCAGTGCCTGAATGGTTGGTTCACCGCCTGGTACGCAATGATTGATGTCCTCCCCGGCCAGCATGGCTTCGGCATAGGGCAGACAGCCTGGGTGCTTGCACAGCCCGCATTGGGTCTGCGGCAGCAGGGCGTCAATTTGCTCAATGCTGATGCGGCGAGAGGTGGAAGACGAAGTGGTCATGCAGATGTGGCCAGTGGGTTAGCAATTAATAACTGATTATTGCATTGCTGGAGCGATTGCGGCAAAGTCAGCGCACTTGTTTATTCTGGCAATACTTAATGTCTGATCAACTTTTGCTGGCGTCAGCAACACAGCTGGCGCAATGGATACGTGAAGGCAAGACAACGTCGGTGGCAGTAGTCGAGGCACATATTGCCCGCATGCGCCAGGTTAATCCCGCCATCAATGCGGTAGTGAGCAAGCGCGTGGCGGACGCCCGTGTCGAGGCGGCTGAAGCCGATCGTTCGGTGGCTGCTGCACGTAAGGCGGGAACCCTGGCTGATTTGCCGCCGTTACTGGGCGTGCCTTGCACCATCAAAGAATCTTTTCACTTCAATGGCATGCCCAATACCGCTGGCCTGGTCAGCCGTATTGGCCGTCGTATTGCGGAAGATGCTCCGGCAGTCGCCCGATTGCGTGCGGCAGGTGCCATTCCTTTAGGTGTGACCAATACCTCTGAAGTGTGCATGTGGATGGAAAGCTATAACCATGTTTATGGCCTGACTTCCAACCCCTACGACACCACGCGCACTGTGGGCGGATCTTCCGGCGGTGAAGGTGCGATTGTGGCGTCCGGTGCATCACCGTTTGGTCTGGGCAGTGATGTTGGTGGTTCTATTCGTATGCCGGCATTTTTTAATGGTGTGTTTGGCCATAAATGTTCACCGGGCCTGGTGCCTAACGATGGCCAGTTTCCACCACCCACAGGGCAGATCGACCGGCACTTGTCGACTGGACCCCTGTGTCGTCGGGCACAGGATCTGGAGCCGTTGCTGCGTATCCTGGCAGGTGAAAATGCCGATGCCCTGCGTCCCGTAGCCGATGTTGATTTGTCTCGTTTGCGGGTGTTGCAGTTTGCTCGTGAGCTGGCGATTACGCCGGATCAGGATCAGCTCAGAGCGCGTGATATGGCGGTTTCGGCCTTGGCGAGTGCAGGTGCTCGGGTAGAAGCCATTCATTTGCCGTTGATGGCAAAAGCACGCGACTTATGGACGGCAATGCTGGCCACCGCCGACACCGACAAGACCTTTGCTGATCATCTGTTTGGTACGCGTGATGCCATGCCGGCGGTACGTGAGCTGGGGCGTTTGTTGTTGCGTCGCTCGGAGCATACCTTCCCGCTGGTGTTGCTGTCGTTGCTGGAGCGTATTCCCGCATTAACCCCCAAGCGCACGATGGCCTTGCGCAATCAGGCACTGACGCTGAAGTGTCAGCTGGAAGATTTGTTGGGTGATGATGGTATCTTGATTACGCCGACGTATCCGACGGTGGCACCCAAACATTACAAGGCGATGTTGCCGCCATTCAACTTTGTCAATTGCGCCATTTATAACGCGCTGTCATTGCCGGTGACGGCTGTGCCTACCGGCTTGAATGGTATTGGCTTGCCGACCGGTGTGCAGGTGGTTGCACGTGAAGGTTATGATCATTTGACGCTGGCTGCCGCGCTGCATCTGGAAACAGCATTGGGTGGTTGGGCCTATCCCATGGTTAAAACACAGGATTAAACGATGGATATTCGACACGGTGTGGCAGAAGCAAATGGTCTGGAGCTGGCCTATGAAGACATGGGCAATGTATTGCATCCGGCCATTTTGCTGATCATGGGGTTGAGTGCTCAATTGACGATGTGGCCAGATGGGTTCTGTGAGCAGCTGGTCGCCAAAGGTTATCGTGTGATCCGGTTTGATAATCGTGATATTGGCTTATCAACCAAGCTCAGTCACCTAAAAGTGAAAGGTTCCTTTTGGCAGCGCATGTTGCGTGCCCAATTGGGTTTGCCCAGTGCGGTGCCGTACACCTTGCATGATATGGCGGAAGACGTGAACGGCCTGCTGGATTTCCTGCAAATTCCGGCGGTACATGTGGTGGGGGCCTCCATGGGCGGCATGATTGCGCAGATCTTTACGGCCAAATACCCTGAGCGTGTACGTTCACTGGGCATTATTTTCTCCAGTACCAATCAGGCATTTTTGCCGCCACCCAAACGCGCGGCGTTGAAGCCACTGACTTCGGGGCCGGGCAAGGGCGCGGATGAGGCAGCCATCATTGCGCACTCGGCACACTTCATGCGCGTTATTCGTAGTCCGGCTTTTCCGTTCACTGATGATGAGCTGCATGCGATGGCAAAGGAGTTCTATCAGCGCAGTTATTATCCTGCTGGCGTGGTTCGTCAGTTTAATGCGGTGTTGGGAACTGGCAGTTTACGCCCGCTGACCAAGACTATTCGCAAATCGACAGTGGTGATTCATGGCAGCGTCGACCCCTTGGTGCGTCCAGCCTGTGGCCGAGCGATTGCTCGTGCCATTCCGAACTCGCGCTATGTGGAAATCAAGGGCATGGGCCATGACTTGCCACCGGGTGTGTGGGAGCCGATTGTGCATAGCCTTGTGGTGAACATGAAGCGTTAGTTTGCGTCTGTCTGAAACCTGAGCAAATATTGAACTTTAGCCGCATATGTATTGTATGTGGCTGTTTTTATTTGATTCTCAAGCCGAATTGAATCCGAACTACTTCTCTGACTAGACTGTTCGCCTGTTTAATTGGTGATACAAGAGTAAGTACTATGTCAGCACTGCCTATGCCTTATGTATGTATTGAACTGGATACCGTGATTCCTGCACGCACCCGTGATATTCATGCCAAATTGCAATCGGGTACACGAGAGTCACAAGCAAAAGCAGCGGCAGATACCATGGCTCAGGCCATTAACATCATGGTCGACCGTTTTTTGGCGAAGCTGCTGCGGGATCTGGCTCAGGCTCATCCCGACCATGCTTTATATCCTAATGCATTGAAAGTAGTGGATGACATTCAGGGTAAAGTGGCGCATTACCTGAATTGGTTAACCCGCTTTTTGTCCAACTCTCGTATGTCAGTGGTAACCGGGCATTATTTGGCATTGATGCAGCCCTTGGTTCCGACTATGCCCACGCGTGAGTTTCTGGCGGTGTCGTTGCCAGTGGATATGGCCGTCAAGGCGCGAAAAACCATTAATGCCTTGCGCGACGGTTCATCAACGGATGTAGCGTCCGGTATCGAGGTGCTGATCGAGATTGTGGATGCGGTATTGGTGGATTTTGTCTATGAGCCCAAGCGGTTGATGCGTTTTAATGCCGTAGTCGACAAGACTCTGGATGGCGTTATTTACATGATCAAAGGCCTGGCGTTCAGACAATTGCGTCAGCTGGGTCAGCATTTGCCGATTGAGCATGTTCCCGTTTTTCTGGATCATCTGGAGAGTTTCTTTCGTGATCAAGAACCTGTGCAGTAAGAATTAAAATAACCTGGATGTCATTATGAAATTATTAAAAACGCTTTCTCTGTCGATGTTGCTGGTGTCTGGTGTTGCCTCTGCGGCATTGCCAACGCCGACGGCAGATCAAAAAGCCGCTCTTGATGCCATGGCGAATAAAAAAGTGCGTGTGTGCATTTTTGACCCGGTCGGAGCCAATGGCCCTGCGGTGGGTTATGCCAAGGACTATATGCTGGAAGCACGCAAGTGGGGTATCAATGCTGATGTGGTGGCGTATACCGATGAGCGTGTAGCCGCCGAAGAATTAAAGGCTGGACAGTGTGATGCGGCAGCCATTACCACTCTGCGCACCAAGCAGTTCAACCACTTCATTGGCAGTCTGGACGCAGTCGGCGCTATTCCGGATAAAAAGCATATGAATATGGCGCTGCAAACACTGGCCTCGCCCCGTATGGCACCTTTCATGCGTTCCGGCCTGTTTGAGGTCGTGGGTATTATTCCTTTGGGTGGCGCTTATGTCATGGTGCGTGATCGTCGCATCAACTCTGTTGAGGCCGCAGCGGGTAAAAAAGTGGCGGTGATGGAGTGGGATCGCTCACAGGCCAAAATGGTTCAGCGGCTGGGCGCGCAACCGGTAGCGTCTGACATTACCAATTTTGTTGGCAAGTTTAACAATGGTCAGGTCGATATTATTGCGGCACCTGCTGTGGCTTATAACCCGCTGGAAATTTACCGTGGTCTGGGCAATGACGGAGGCATCTATCGCTTTCCGCTGGTCCAGTTGAGTGCGGCACTGATTATTCGTCATGAGCGTTTTCCGCCGGATGTGGGCCAGAAACTGCGTGAGTTTGTGGTAACGCAGATTGGCAAGGCTTATGAGTTTGTTGATCGTGAAGAGAAAGTTATTCCCGAGAAATACTGGATTGATCTGCCAGCGCATGAAAAGGTGAAATACGAAAACCTGATGCGCGAGGCACGTATCCAGATGACGCTGGAAGGCGATTACGACAAGCGCATGATGTCTCTGCTGAAACGCGTACGTTGTACCAATGCACCTGCTGCGGCTGAATGCTCCAGTCAGGAAGAATGATTGTCAGCAATGGCCTTGTCTAAATAGCTGATCACCATGTCGACCACCCCTTCTGTCATCTCATCGTAGCTGATGGGAGGGGCGGGGTCGGATACATGGCGAACCACGCAGTAAATTCCGCTACTGATAAAAATATAGCTCATGGTTTGCACTTTGCCAGCACGCATCAGCTTTGGATTGGCCATCAGATATTGCATGACCAGATCCATCATCACACGTGAGATAGGCTCCAGGTATTGATGGAATTGGGCGTGGATAGAAGTGCGAACGCATTTGCGGTAACGCTGGTTATTGGCGTCCAGCAAATCCTGAAAACGATACATCAGGGTACGGATGAGCTCATCGGCTGGTAGCCTGGCCAGTGTGGGCAGCATGGGCTGTATCATGCTGATGACATCCGTCATGAATTTTTCGGCCATGGCCGCATAGACAGCTTCTTTATTCTTGAAGTACTCGTATAGTGAGCCAACGCTGATGCCTGCGATATCGGCGATCTGGCGAGTGGTAACCGGGCGTGTTCCAGCATCGGCGACGGCAATAAAACCGGCTTCGATAATGGCGTTAACGGTAGTGATGGCACGTGTTTGTCGAGGCTTGCGAGTCATGTATTGATAGGTTTATGGCTGTCTCGGTGGGTACAGTGTAGAGCATTAATGAGGAGTATGTGATGTTGGCAGTGCATCCGTTGGAACGCGTGTTTTTTGACACTGTTGGGCAGGCTTATATTGAGCAGGTGGCCCCGGTGGATATCGGAAAGGTGCTGCGCTGGCGCTCACGCAGTCCGATGCCCTGGTTGAATCGTCTGCATGCCACGGTGACGGGTTTGCGTACACGTCATCGTCGGGTTGGTGATCACTGCCTGACCTGGTTGGAGGCTGGCCCTGTGGATGGGGAGCCAGTGGTGCTGGTGCATGGTTTTGGTGCCAGCAAGGAAAACTGGTTGCCCTTGTTACCATTTTTGTTACGTCGATATCGTGTCTATATTCCGGACTTGCCCGGCTGGGGTGAAAGCGAATTTCATGTGGATGCTGATTACAGTTCGGATTTTCAGGTAGACAGAATTGCACACTGGATTGAGTCCGTGATTGCACAACCTGTGCATCTGGTTGGCAACTCGATGGGTGGTGGCTTTTCGGGTCTGGTCACTGCGCGGCACCCGCAATGGGTACGTACATTGGTGTTAATGAATGCGGCCGGTATTGCGGGTACTGAGCGTACTCCATTTGAGCAGGGTCTGGCCGAGGGCAAAAATTCGCTGGTGGCACATAACTGGCGTGGTGTGTATCAACTGCTTTCATCTGTCATGCAGAGTCGTATTCGTGCGGCCTTGCTGACACCGGTCATGGGAATGGATCTGGTCGCCAGAAGACATGTCAATGAGTTCATGTTTCATCATCTGATCGGGACGCCACCCAACGAGGACAGGCCATCACTGTCGTCAATCAGTCAGCCTACGCTGATCTTGTGGGGTAGTGAGGATCGTGTGTTGCATCCGAGTGCGGCAGGTATTTTCCAGCAGATTATTCCACATGCTCAGAGCAAGATGTTTTTTGATGTGGGGCATTTGCCGATGGTGGATAAACCGCGCCTGACGGCGCGGCATATAAGGCGTTTCTGGAAAGCTAGCGCACTGGTGTGAGCGGCATTATGCCGCTTCTTCCAGGGCTGCTTCCAGTTGCTCACGCCAGTAGGCAACCAGCGCGCTGTTCTCATGATCCCAGGGGTGAAAGCTGGGTTTGAAGAAATCCAGATAGTCACTGGTCAAGCCAGTGATGATGCCGCGGCGACCAAACAGCTTGTTGAGCCCATAAGCCCATGTCTTGATGTTCCACAGCTGGTTGTCGGCTCGCATGAAGCGAATCTGGTTAATGGCAGTGGCAATAGCCAGCAGGGTGGTGGCAAAAATCATGAACGCTACGCGCTCGATATAACCATGACCTTTGACGTCATGATAAAGATCCCAGGCGACGGCCTTGTGCTCGGTTTCTTCAATGGCATGCCACATCCAGATGGGGCGCATGGATTCATGGAACTGGTTCATCAGGTCGGTATCGGATAACACGCGATGAGCCAGAATGGCGGTGAAATGTTCCAGTGCCACGGTGCCAGCCAGTTGCTGACGTTTGGAGAAAAAGCGGCGACCAAAATTGAGCAGGCCCAGCGCGGTTTTTGCGGCTTTGTTGGCAGGCAGGCCACGCTCTTCCAGCATGTCGTTCATGCTGGTGTGTTCCAGTGAGTGCATGGCTTCCTGGCCGATGAAGCCGGAGATTTCCTTCTGACGGGCTTTATCGGTGACCTTGTCGCGTAATGCACGCACCGAGTCTACAAAAAAGCGCTCTCCATCCGGAAAGAAGGTCGACAGCACACTGATGAAGTGAGTGGAAAAGGGGTCATTATCCAGCCAGTAATGTGGCACATCGTTGCCAAACTCAAAATCCATTCGCGTTGGTTTGATGCTGATAACACTGGGTGTGGCTTTGCGTGGGCTGCTCATAGTGGTGCTCTCCGGCAGAACTGGTTAGTCACAGCGCAGCTTACGTGGCCATTATGACATTGGCAAATGTAACGATTAGGGAGTAGATAGACGGGTTGGTTTCGGCGATAGAGGGTTGATCAGTGCGTCAGTAGCAGCTTCAGGCGGCTGTTTATGTGCTGTATCTGACCGCTGAACGGGTCTTTGAAGATCAGTGAGCGTGCCAGCAGTTGCAGTGGTTGCTTGATGTCGTCGGGGCGATCATTGAGTTCGGGATAGCAGCGATCAAAGCAGATCGGTATGCCCAGGCTGGCAAAATGCACACGTAGCTGATGCTTGCGCCCGGTGACGGGCTCGGCCTGATACAGGCTGTTGTCTCCCAGACGTTGCAGCAGACTGATATGGGTTTCACTGTTGGCAGTGCCAGCCACTTCACGTACACGAAAAAATGGCTCGCCAGCCACCAGCAGGCTGCGGTGCTGGCAAGGCAAAATCAGGTCGTCACGATGCGGCGCTACCACTTCATATATCTTGCGGATATTGCGCAGACGAAATAGTGCGGTATAGGCATCGCGTCTATCCACCTGTTTGGCGCACATCACCAGGCCCGCCGTGTCTCTGTCCAGTCGATGCAGAGGAACCAGATCGGCATGACCGGTTTGTTGGCGCAGACGAACCAGTAAGCTTTCACGTAGAAAACGACCGGCTGGCATGACGGGGACAAAATGTGGCTTGTCGATTATCAGCAGATTGTCATCTTCATAAATGATGTCGATATTGCCTTGATGCAGCACGGCTTCATCGGGGACTTCGCGGTAGTAGCAGATCAGGTCACCGATACGCACGGGATCATCTGCTTGCAGAGCGATACCTGTTTCGGTGGTGACCAGACCGGCTTGCAGACGCTGACGCCAGGTTTCTATATCCACATCGGGAAAGCGCAGTGTCAGAAAGTGCAGCAGATTGTGCCATTGCCCCGGAATAACACGGCAGCGACTGGCGCTGACTCCGTTTTGCAGCGGTAGCGATGGTGTGGTCATCAGGCTTTTTTGACGAATTCCGATTTCAGCTGCATGGCACCGATGCCATCAATCTTGCAGTCGATATCGTGATCACCGTCGATCAGCCGGATGTTTTTAACCTTGGTGCCAATCTTGACCACCAGCGAAGAGCCTTTCACTTTCAGGTCCTTGATGACGGTGACGCTGTCGCCATCCTGCAGCGGGTTGCCGTGAGCATCACGAATCACTACGGTGTCCGCTTCGTTGTTATCACTGGCATTCCATTCGTGGGCACACTCAGGACAAATCAGCTGACTGCCATCGGTGTAGGTGTAAATGGAGCTGCATTGTGGGCAGGGAGGAAGGTCACTCATGGTTTAGTCCTTGTAACGCTGCTGAAGCCATTGACCAATGTGGAGAATTTCGGGCAGGCAGACGGCATGCGCCATCGGGTATTCCTGCCACTCCACCTGGCCACCTAAAGTTTGCACATGGTCACGTGCCTGGATGCCCATGTTGATGGGCACGACATCATCGTGACTGCCGTGGGCAGCCAGCATGGGGATGTTCAGGCTGGCCGGATTTAGTTCGCGCTCAATCAGTGCTGTTGAGGGAAGGTAAGTTGATAGGGCAATGACACCACCCAATGCTTCGGGATGCGTCAGTGCGGTACTCCAGGCGATTGCGCCGCCCTGTGAAAAACCGGCAATGATAATACGCTGGCTGGGAATGCCTGCTGCATTTTGTTCGCGGATCAGCTGGCGGACAATGTCACGGCTGGCATAGATACCGGCTTCATCGACGTTTCTCTGTTCGCCGTCCAGCGACAGAATGTCATACCAGGCCGGCATGACAAAGCCACCATTGATGGTGACGGGAATTGATTGGGCCGTTGGGAATAAAAAGCGGATGGCACAGTCAGCCGGTAGCTGCAATTCGGGCACAATGGGCACGAAGTCATTGCCATCGGCACCCAGGCCATGCAGCCAGATCACGGCGAGCGTTGGGTTGGGGCCGGTTTCCCGATAAATCACGGCGCTCATTTGACGGCCATGCCAGGTTGCGCACCGTCATCTGGCGTCAGCAGGAAAATGTCTTTTCCGCCGGGGCCAGCCGCCAATACCATGCCTTCACTCATGCCAAATTTCATTTTGCGTGGTGCCAGATTGGCGACCATGACGGTCAGACGGCCAACCAATACCTGTGGGTCGGGATAGGCACTCTTGATGCCTGAAAACACCTGACGTGTTTCGCCACCCAGATCCAGTTGCAGGCAGAGCAGTTTGTCGGCACCGTCAACGTGGCTGGCGGACACAATACGAGCTACGCGCAGATCAATTTTGGCAAAGTCGTCAATGTTGATGGTGTCGCTGACCGCTTCTGTTGCTGGCGCTTTTATTGCCGGTGCTTTTACTACTGGAGCGGTGGCCACAGCGGGTGCGGAGGCATTGGCCAGTGAGTCGGTAGAGGCTTCGACCATGGCGGCAACGGCAGCAGAATCTACCCGTGTCATCAGCGCCTGGAATGGCTCGATACGTTGCCCCAGCAACAAGTTGCGTCGGCTGTCCCAGTTCAGATCCGGCAGTTGCAGGAAGTCGGCAGAAGCCTTGGCCATGACCGGTAACACGGGAGCCAGATAAGTGATGAGCTGACGGAACAGGTTCAGACCTACAGAGCACACGGCCTGCACATTGGCTTCTTGGCCTTCCTGTTTGGCCAGCGCCCAGGGCTTTTTCTCGTCAATGTACTGATTGGCGCGATCAGCCAGCGCCATGATGTCACGAATGGCCTTGCTGAAATCACGTGCCTCGTAATGGGCGGCAATGCGTTCACCGGCATTAATGAAGTCATTGAGTAATTCGGGCTCTGCGCATTCAGCGCTGAGCTGACCATCAAAGCGCTTGGTGATGAAGCCTGCACAACGGCTGGCAATATTGACCACTTTACCGACCAGATCGCTGTTAACGCGCTGGGTGAAGTCTTCCAGATTGAGGTCAATGTCTTCCACTTTGCCCGAGAGCTTGGCGGCAAAGTAGTAGCGCAGATATTCAGGATTTAAGTGTTGCAAATAGGTTTGTGCCTGAATGAATGTGCCGCGTGACTTGGACATTTTCTGGCCATTGACGGTCAGGAAGCCGTGGGCAAATACGCCGGTTGGTTTGCGGAAACCAGCGCCTTCCAGCATGGCAGGCCAGAACAGGGCGTGAAAGTAGACAATGTCTTTGCCAATGAAGTGATACAGCTCGGTATCACTGCCTTCACGCCAGTAGTCGTCAAAGTCCAGTCCTGGTGTTTGTGTACACAGGTTCTTGAAGCTGGCCATATAACCAATGGGGGCATCCAGCCAGACATAGAAATACTTGCCGGGCGCATCAGGAATTTCAAAACCGAAATAGGGCGCATCGCGTGAAATATCCCAGTCGGCCAGGCCGGACTCAAACCATTCACCCAGCTTGTTGGCGACTTCTTCCTGCAAACTGCCGCTGCGTGTCCATTCACGCAGCATGGCTTCAAAATGAGGTAGCTGGAAAAAGTAGTGCTCGGATTCTTTTTCGATGGGGGTTGCGCCGGAAATGGTGGAGCGCGGGTTTTTCAGCTCAGTGGCCGAGTAGGTGGCACCACAGACTTCACAGGAGTCGCCATATTGATCGGCGGCCGCGCATTTGGGGCATTCCCCCTTGATGAAGCGGTCGGCCAGGAACAGGTTTTTTTCCGGATCAAACAATTGGCGAATAGCACGTACGGCAATGTGGCCACCTTGTTGCAACGGGTTGCTGCTGTTCGTTTGGCCATCACGCAGGTGTTTATAAATCAGTTCAGCCAGTTCGCGATTTTCCAGCGAGTGCGTGGAGTAATAGTTGTCAAAATGAATGCCGAAACCGGCAAAGTCGCGTTGATGCTCGGCGTTGACGTTGGCAATCTGCTGTTCGGGTGGAATGCCGTTTTGTTCGGCCTTTAACATGATGGCGGTGCCATGGGCATCGTCGGCACAGACATAAAAACAGTCATGGCCTTGTGCACGCTGAAAACGCACCCAGATGTCAGTTTGTAGGTATTCCACCAGATGACCCAGATGGATAGGGCCATTGGCATACGGCAAAGCGCTGGTAACAAGCAGGCGACGGGTCATAATTACAACATCGGCTATCGGTGAACAGGGGCGCTGATGATAGCATTGTCGCTCGGCATTTTCTGGATAGAGCACACACATGATCATCACGCGTGCCATTGTTGAGCAGGTTTTGGCGCAATTTCACGATCCCTATCTGGGCAAGACGCGGTCCTATGCGCAATTGGCGGTGACCGAGGATACTCAGGTCAGTGATGATGGTCGTGTTTTTCTGCATATCGTGTTGCCATATCCTCATGCCAATCCGGCAGCGGCTTTTAATCCGGCATTGGCAGCTGCACTACATGCCCACAATGCGCGTGATGTGCATATTCGCTGGTCTACCGCGATTCCCCGCATCAAGGC
>CAZMVL010000008.1:0-15780 GCA_964569335.1 uncultured Paraperlucidibaca sp. | reverse complement strand
TCAAGGCTCAGGGCGAAGTCGTGACCATTCCGGCGATCCGTAATGTGATTGCGGTGGCGTCTGGCAAAGGTGGTGTGGGCAAGTCCACCACAGCAGTGAATCTGGCGCTGGCGCTGGCTGCCGAAGGTGCCCGTGTGGGCATGCTGGATGCTGATATTTATGGGCCGAGCCTGCCCATGATGCTGGGTATCGGCAGTGGTATTCGTCCCGATACGATTGATAACGCCTGGTTTGTGCCGCATCGCGCACATGGCCTGGATGTCATGTCGATCGGTTTTTTGATTGAAGCCAAAACGCCTGTTGTGTGGCGTGGCCCAAAAGCCACTGGTGCGTTGATTCAGTTACTGACGCAAACACGCTGGTCAGCACTGGATTACCTGATCGTGGATATGCCGCCAGGCACTGGTGATATTCAGCTGACGCTGGCTCAGCGTGTGCCGGTTGCCGGTGCGGTTATTGTCACCACGCCGCAGGATATTGCGCTGCTGGATGCGCAGAAAGGTATCGAGATGTTTCGCAAGGTGGATATTGACGTGCTGGGTGTGGTGGAAAATATGGCACAGCATATCTGTTCATCCTGTGGTCATGTCGAAGCCATTTTTGGCAGCGGTGGTGGTGAGCGTATTGCCAGTGATTACGAGACGCGCCTGCTGGGTCAGTTACCGCTGGATCGTCGCATTCGTGAGCAGACAGACAGTGGTTTGCCTACGGTCGTTGCCGATCCTGAAGGGCCGATCAGTCTGGCGTATCGTGAAATTGCCCGGCATTTGTCGGCACAGCTGGCAATGGGCGAAGCGATCGCAGACAATCGCATTTTGATGAATCCGGCGCATTAATTGCCGCCCTGATTTTAGCTAGCAAGTTTTGAGTATTAAGAGATCGTGATATGAGCATCAAGTCTGACCGTTGGATACGTCGTATGGCCGAGCAGCACGGCATGATTGAACCGTTTGAGCCCGGTCAGGTGCGCCATCGCAATAATGAAAGAATCGTGTCTTTCGGCACCTCAAGCTACGGCTATGACGTGCGTTGTGCCAACGAATTCAAGATCTTCACCAACATCAACTCCACCATTGTTGACCCCAAGAATTTTGACGAAAAGTCGTTTGTCGATGTGCAGTCTGATGTCTGCATCATTCCACCGAACAGTTTTGCGCTGGCACGCACGGTGGAGTATTTCCGCATTCCACGTTCAACGCTGGTGGTATGTCTGGGCAAATCAACTTATGCCCGCTGCGGTATCATCGTGAACGTGACGCCGCTGGAGCCGGAATGGGAAGGCCATGTCACCCTGGAGTTTTCCAACACCACCAATCTGCCTGCCAAGATCTACGCCAACGAAGGCGTGGCGCAGATGTTGTTTTTTGAGTCAGATGAGGTTTGCGAGACGTCTTATCGTGATCGTGGTGGTAAGTATCAGGGTCAAACGGGTGTGACTCTGCCTAAGACCTGATAGTCCAAAGTTTGATAGTGGTACGCTGAGCAGAGGGTGGAATTTACAGGTGTGGGAACCGTCAAACGCCAAGGATGGCGTTTGCGAGCGTACAGGGATGTATTCACAGCGTGTTCCAACACCTGTAAATTCCACCCTCTGCTCGGCTTTGCCATCGCCAGTGTTGACCGATGACCGAGTGCTGACGGGGAGAAATCTGGGGCTGCAAAACTGTGCGAGGCATGGATGCCGAGCCAAGCCCCCAAGGACGGGTTCACGGCGTGTTTTAAAGCCCCAGATTTCTCCCCATCAGAACGTGCTACAGCGCACGCTTCAACGAGTAACCTAAATCTCGCCAAGCCACTCCAACCGATAAGTATTACTCCCATCAACATGAGTAATCTGCAAAGGCAAAAACTCCTGCTTCGGGTCCAGCCAAATGGTGGTAGCGCGACCATTACCATCACTGGTGGTGGCAAATACTCGAGCCTGAATATCCTGTCCGCCCACTTTGATTTTTTCGGCTGTTTTTTCCACGATACGCACTTCTCGCACACCGCGGGTGTCTGCCATCTGATAAGCCTTGGCCGGTTTACCTGAGCGCATCAGGTCAGCACGTAATTGCAACTCCAAGCCCATGGCATCCAATAAATTGGGCGCATTGTCGTAGTTGCTGGCCTTGCCTCGACGGCTGACTCGGATGGGGCCAGTTTCCGGGCGCTGAATAGTCACTACCTGAGGGATGAACAACAGTTGCAGGCGGCGTTCGTAGTGACTGAACTGGGCATGACCTTGCTGCCAGCGAAAACGACTGGATTCGGTCAGCGAGGCCAGACCGGGTACGGAGGCTTCCATCTTGAAGACGCATTGGTTGTTCTGGCAGCTCAGGCGGCGCTCGGCACTGCCTGATAAATTACCATCCCAGCTGAAACGATAACGATGGGCATCTTCAGGCAGTGGGGCGGTTCGTGTGACTTGCTGCTTGGCGCTGAGCTGGTGGCTGGTGCTGCTGGTTGCAGAGGCTGCTGGCAGGTTCTCACAGGCGCTCAGGAGCAACAGGGGCAGCAAGGCAACGGCACAACGAAAGGGCTGCATGGTCATTCTCCAAAAACATTGGGACAAATATTAGCGCCAGAAATATCAGGGCATTGGCAGGTATTGACGTCTGCCATGTGCCAATGGTTCACCATCCAGCGTGAGTTGTCCCTGTTTAAGTTGTAAGCGTTGGTTAGTAAACCAGCTGATCACTTCGGGATAAATCAGGTGTTCGGCCTGATGTACGCGCTGTGCCAGTGTTTCCGGGTTGTCGGTGCTCAAAACAGGAACTACCATTTGTGCCAGAACCGGGCCGCCATCAAGTTCGGCATTCACCAGGTGTACCGAGCAGCCGTGCTCAGAGTCGCCTGCTTCCAGTGCCCGTTGATGTGTGTGCAGCCCTTTATATTTGGGCAGGAGTGAGGGGTGAATATTGATCAGTCGGTGTTGATAATGTTCAACAAAGGCTGGTGTCAGGATGCGCATAAAGCCGGCCAGTATCACCAGATCGGGTTGCCAGGCATCAATGACCTGTTGCATGGCGGCATCGAAGTGTTCGCGTTCGGGATAGTCGGTATGTTCAATCAGCGCTGTGGCAATATCGGCCTGTTGTGCGCGTACCAGGCAATAGGCGTTGGCTCTGTTGCTGAGTACACCCACAACCTCTGCATTAATGCCAGGTTGTGGTGTGTCATTACCCTGACCACAGGCATCCAGAATGGCTTGCAAATTGGAGCCATTGCCGGAGGCCAGTACCACTAAACGTAAAGACATGATGGACTCAGGCAAAAACCACCGTGGGTTCATCATGTGTGGAAGGCACGATATGGCCGATGCGCCATGCCTGCTCGCCGGTGCTGGCCAGTTGCGCGATGGCGGCATCTGCCTGATCTGCAGGAGCCACTACGATCATGCCGACACCACAGTTAAAGGTGCGGTACATCTCAAAGCGCTCGACATTGCCTTCGGCTTGTAACCACTGGAACAGCGGTGGCCATGTCCATGATGATTCATCAATGATGGCATCACAGCCTGCGGGGAGTACACGTGGCAAGTTGCCTGGCAAGCCGCCACCCGTGATGTGTGCCATGGCATGTACCGGCAGGGCTTTCACCAGAGCCAGCATTGATTTCACATAAATGCGGGTGGGTGTCATCACCACATCGGCCAGTGGGCGCCCGGCCAGATCCTGGTTCAGATCGGCACCGGAGACTTCAATGACCTTGCGCAGCAGGGAATAACCATTGGAATGTGCGCCACTGGAGGCAACGCCAATGAGTACGTCACCGGCTTTGACTTTGCTGCCGTCGATAATTTCTGACTTTTCCACGACACCAACGGCAAAACCGGCCAGGTCATAGTCTTCGCCTTCATACATGCCGGGCATTTCTGCAGTTTCACCACCGACCAGCGAACAGCCAGCCAGTTCACAACCAGCACCAATGCCGGTGACGACAGTAGCTGCGGTGTCCACGTTCAGGTGGCCTGTGGCGTAATAGTCCAGGAAAAACAGCGATTCGGCGCCGCATACCACCAGGTCATTGACGCACATGGCAACCAGATCAATGCCGATATGTTCGTGACGATTCAGTTGCAAGGCCAGTTTCAGTTTGGTGCCGACACCGTCAGTGCCTGAAACCAGAACAGGCTGTTTGTAGCCAGCCGGGATTTCGCAGAGTGCGCCAAAACCACCTAAACCACCCATGACCTCTGGGCGCATGGTACGTTTGGCAACGGATTTGATGCGCTCTACCAGGTGGTCACCGGCATCAATATCAACACCGGCATCTTTGTAACTCAGGGAAGGTTTGGCGTCAGACATGGTAAAAACTCGGACCGCTAATAATCAGGATGGCGCATTCTATCAGTACAGCGCTTGCCCGTCATGGCGACGTTCACCACAATACGGCATAGATTGCTCAGGAAAGCTTGCATGAAAAATCAGACGCGTTGGCTGTTATTGGCAGGTTTAATTTTATTTGGCTGGTTGATTCATGCCTTGCGGCCTATTTTGTTGCCGTTTCTGGTGGGTGCCTTGTTTGCCTATCTTGGCAATCCGCTGGTGCATCGTCTGATGAAGTTTGGCTGGAGCCGTCTGACTGCAGTGACGGTCAGCTTTGTGTCACTCAGTACCGCCGGTGCGTTGATTATCATTGGTGTGATCCCCAGATTGTGGTCACAGCTGATGTATTTGCAAGGCCGTGTGCCGGAAGGGTTGCGCTGGATCAATCGCGAGTTGATTCCGTGGCTGGAGCAGCGTTTTGATGTTTCGATCGGACGTTTGAACAGTGACATGATTAGTGAATGGGTGGCGCAGTTCTGGCAGGTCACTGGTGCCAATACCAGCGCTATGCTGACGACGCTGGCGCAGTCCGGGCTGTCTCTGGTGTTTACTTTGGGTCTGATCGCACTGATTCCGATTGTGACGTTTTACCTGATGCTGGATTGGGATAACCTGATTGAAAAAGCTCGTGGCTTGTTGCCAAGAAAATATGAAAATCGGGTGGTGCGTCTGGTCAGTGAGTGTGATGAAGTGCTGGCGGCGTTCCTGCGTGGACAGCTTCTGGTCATGATTTCACTGGGTGTTATTTATGGTGTAGGCCTGCAACTGATCGGTCTGAAATTGGCCTTGATGATAGGCATGGCCGCCGGTTTGGCCAGCATCATTCCGTATTTAGGGTTTGTGGTGGGTATTTCCCTGGCGATTATTACTGCCGTATTCCAGTATGGTTTTGTGCTGGAGCCGTTGTTGTGGATTGGTCTGGTGTTCCTGATTGGTCAGGCGGCCGAAGCCTGGGTATTACAGCCCTGGCTGATCGGTGATCGTATCGGCTTGCCGCCAGTGGGCGTCATTTTTGCCATTATGGCGGGCGGACAGCTGTTTGGTTTTGTCGGCATGTTGCTGGCTTTGCCGATGGCGGCAGTGATCATGGTGTTATTGCGTCATGCCCATCGTGAATACATTAAAAGCCCGTTGTATGCGGGCATGGACAAGCATGACCAGTCTTGAGTTGTTGTCCGGCGATATGCCCAGCGAGCAGTTATTGTTGCCCTTGCAGTCGGCACCACGTTTGCGTCTGGCCAATTTGCCAGCTGCCACGTTCAGCGAGGTGAGGGCAGCACTGCAGCAATGCCGTCAAGGTACGATGGATCAGCTCTATATCTGGGGTGAGGCAGGAAGTGGCCGCTCGTTGCTGCTGCAAAGTTTCTGCGCTGAAGTCAGTGATGCCATTTTGCTGCCGATGCGTCAGGTGGTTTTTATGCCGCCGGAAATGCTGGAAGGCCTGGAGTCCAATGCATTTGTGGTACTGGACGATATTGATGCCCTGGCCGGATGGCCGGCGTGGGAAGAGGCCTTATTCAACTTGTATAACCGTTTGCGCGCTAGCGGCGGACGTTTGCTGGTGAGTGCTTCAGTTGCACCTCAAGCCTTGGCGATTGAGTTACCCGACTTGTGTTCACGTCTGGCCAGCATGGCGGTGTACCGCCTGCCTGCTCCCGATGATTCTCTGCGTGCGCAATTCTTGCAGCAGGCCGTTGAGCAGCGGGCATGGACATTGGAGCCGGAAGTCGGCCGTTATTTGCTGGAGCGTGGGCCGCGCCGTTTGGGCAGTTTTTTACAGCTGATTGAGCGTGTGGATGCTGCTGCTTTGCGCGAGCACCGTGCGTTGACGGTGCCCTTGGTGCGCAGCGTGCTGGAGCTGGCCTGACTTACAGTTCACCGTTCTGGGTTGCGCGCTTGAGTTTGACGAAACGGATGGAGCAGGCAAATAGCGCCGTAATCAGGACACATTCGATAATGGCCACCCAGCCATTGACGCTGCTGACGCCAATACGTACCACGGCATAAATAAAATAGACCAGCAGTACATAACTCATCCATACCGCCGTGCGTGGATTGCCAGCTCGAATACCTTTGACAAAAAACAGCAGTGCCAGGCTGTGCAATAACCAGCCCAGGCTGCTGCCAACAATAATGGTGGGCACACTGAGTGCGCTCGGTGCTACCAGTATTTTGGCAATAGCCAGCCAGATAATCAGTGCCAGTAACAGTCGCCAGGTCAGGCGTTGGTAGTGTTCGACGTTCATGTGAATAAATTCCTTATGGAGCTCGTAATGACCATTGGGCAACGCGTTGACCCAGTGCCTGACACAGTGTGATTTCATCAGCACTGAGTTTGCGACTGCCATCGGCGCCAGCCCAGTGTGATGCGCCGTAGGGTGTGCCGCCGCTATCGGTATGCATCAGACGAGGCTGTGAATAAGGCAGTCCTACCAGCACCATACCGTGGTGTATCAAAGGCAGCATCATGCTCAGCAGGGTGCTTTCCTGGCCACCATGCAATGATCCGGTGGAGGTGAATACAGCAGCTGGTTTGTCGATGAGCGCGCCATTAAGCCATAGTGCGCTGCTGCCATCGAGAAAATGTTTGAGCGCGGCGGCCATATTGCCAAAACGGGTGGGGCTGCCCAGCACCAGGCCACGGCAGTCAGCCAGATCATCCAGACTGGCATACAGGTCGCCGTGCTCGGGAATTTCCGGCAGGCTGGCCTCGGTATCGACGGATACGGAAGGTACGGTACGCAGGCGTGCTGTCAGTCCAGTAGACTCAATGCCACGGGCAATATGTCTGGCCATTTCGCGGGTGGCGCCATAACGGCTGTAATACAACACTAATACGTAAGGTTCACTCATACGTGCCTCGACATCTGTTCGTCAGCTGGCAATACTAGGGCAAAAGAAGAGGACATCCCACATGACATCTGCGTTTGTCGCCCGCCTGCGTCGTATTCCCGTTTTGTGGATTACCGCCTTTCGTTATTTTTTACAGGATAACTGCCGGCAACATGCTGCGGCGTTGACCTTTACCACGCTGTTTGCCGTGGTGCCGTTGCTGACGGTGGTATTTACCCTGCTGGCGGCGTTCCCGTCTACCCAAAGTCTGACCAAAGAAGTGGAAACATTTATTTTCCAGAACCTGGTGCCGTCTTCCAGTGAGGCAGTTGCCGGTTATTTGCAGGATTTTTCGTCGCAGGCCGGTCAGCTCACATTGGTGGGTATTGTGGTGTTGGTGGTGACTGCCATCATGATGCTGGCCACCATCGAGCGTGCCTTTAATGATCTGTGGCAGGTCAATGCGCCCAGACAGAACATGTTCAGTATTTTGCGTTATTGGGCGGTGATCAGTCTGGGGCCATTCCTGCTGGGGGCAGGTTTTTTTGTCTCGTCTTATGTTGCGTCCATTACCTTTTTGCGTGATGCCTCGGACATGGTAGGCAGTGTGGTGCCGGGTCTGGCGATTGTGCCTTTGCTGTTTACGGCGCTGGGCTTCAGTTTGCTCTATATCGCGGTGCCCAATTGCAAGGTCAAAATCCGGGCAGGCATTCTGGCAGGTTTGTCGGCTGCTGTTTTGTTTGAGCTGGCCAAGCGCGGCTTTGCCTTGTTTGTGTCCAACTTTGCCAGTTATGAGCTGGTGTATGGTGCCTTTGCCGCATTCCCTGTGTTCCTGTTATGGATTTTTGTGTCGTGGCTGATTGTGCTGTTTGGGGTTGAGTTATCACGCAGTTTTGTCATTCATGAATTAGCACCTGTGCAGCCACAACATCCGTTGTTGGCGTTATTGGGAGTATTGGCGTTACTGCAATCACGCCATGGTCAGGGCAAAGGGGTTGATGAAGTGGAAGCAATGCGTCTGCTGCATCGTTCACCGGCATGGACATGGTCGCAATGGAAGCAGTGGTTGCAGGAAAACAGCTTCATGATTCGCAGTGTCGATGGTGACTTCCGTTTGGCACGCGATCTGAGTCAGATGACCTTGGCAGATCTGTGTCGTGAGACGCCCTGGGCTCTGCCTGATGTTGATGACATCAGGCGGTTTGATGAGCTGTCGTGGTTGCCAGAGGTCGAGGCCTTTTTACAGCCCTATCAGCAGTTGATGACACTGCCGGAAGCGCCCAATCTGGCGCATTTGTTGACGGGGCGTGCCGCATGTCCGAATTGATGAATATGGCCCATGACGGGCTGACGCTAAGTGCCCTGCATGATGGCGATCCGCAGGCTCCCATGGTCATGCTGGTACATGGTTTTCCTGACACTCCACATGGCTGGGACGCTTTGGTTGATGGTTTCCTGGCTGCCGGATTTCAGGTGCTCAGACCCTGGCTGCGTGGTTATACACCGGGCTCTGCCATACGCAAGGCCGCTTATGACGTAGTCACCGTGGCCGGTGATCTGCTGGCCTGGCGCGAGCTGTTTGAGGTTGATGAAGTACATCTTGTTGGTCATGACTGGGGTGCTATTACGTCCATGGCTGCTGCTACCTTGCAGCCGACCTATTGGCGCACCTTGTCATTATTGGCCATTCCCCCATTTCAGCGAGTGGAACGTGGTTTGCGCTTTCTGCCGCAGCAGTTGGTCAACTCATCGTATATGCTGATTTTGCAATCGGCGTTGTCGCCCTGGTTTGTGCGGCAGCAGCAGGCGGCGTATCTCAGGCATTTGTGGCGGGCATGGTCGCCGGGTTGGGCATTTACCGAAGCTGATTTCAGACCTGTGCAGGAAGCTTTCAGTCACCCCGATGTGGCCTGGGCGGCCACGCGTTATTACCGGGCACTGTTTACTGTGCATAAGTCGGAGACACGACGTGTATTCATGCTGGCTCGTCGCCCGATATTGCTGCCTACCTTGTTATTAACCGGCGCAGAGGATGGCTGTATGCAATCAGCGCTGTTTGATGCACTGGTTGATCCGGCCAGTTTTCCGGCTGGAGTGCGTACGGTACGTTTGCCGGGCTGTGGTCATTTTCTGCAGGCTGAACAACCACAGGTCGTGCTCGACGAATTGCTGCTGCAGCTACGCGCCTGAGCTAAACACTTAGGGTTATAATGGTCTTCTTTTTAGCCCTAGCCGTGGAGCCCTCGCATGACTGTGATCAAGCAGGAAGACCTCATTCAGAGCGTCGCTGATGCCTTGCAATTCATTTCGTATTATCACCCGCTGGATTTTATTCAGGCGGTGCATGCGGCCTACGAGCGTGAAGAAAACCAGGCAGCCAAGGATGCGATGGCGCAAATCCTGATCAACTCCCGTATGTGTGCAGAAGGGCATCGCCCCATTTGTCAGGACACCGGCATTGTCACGGTATTTGCCAAAGTGGGTATGGACGTGCGCTGGGATATGCAGATGTCTCTGGATGACGCCATTAACGAAGGGGTTCGCCGTGCCTATCTGCACCCTGATAATGTGCTGCGTGCATCCATTTTGCGTGATCCGGCAGGCAAGCGTCAGAACACCAAGGACAACACCCCTGCAGTGATTCATTACAGCATTGTGCCAGGCAACAAGGTAGATATTACCGTGGCTGCCAAGGGCGGTGGTTCAGAAAACAAATCCAAAATGGTGATGCTGAATCCATCCGATTCGATTGTGGATTGGGTGTTGAAAACAGTACCGACCATGGGTGCAGGCTGGTGTCCACCAGGCATGCTGGGTATTGGCATTGGCGGCACCGCCGAAAAGGCAGCGGTGCTGGCCAAAGAGTCCCTGATGGACCCTATTGATATTCAGGAGCTGATTGCACGCGGCCCATCCAATCGTGTTGAAGAACTGCGTCTGGAGCTGTACGAAAAGGTCAATGCCTTGGGCATTGGTGCTCAGGGTCTGGGCGGTTTGACCACGGTGCTGGACATCAAGATTCTGGATTACCCAACGCATGCGGCATCTTTGCCAGTGGCCATGATTCCTAACTGTGCAGCTACCCGTCATGTGCATTTTGAGCTGGATGGCAGCGGTGTGGCCGATATGCCGGTGCCCAAGCTGGAAGACTGGCCGCAGTTGACCTTTGATGCCTCCAAGTCCAAGCGTGTGAATCTGGATGGCATTACGCCGGAAGAAGTGGCGAGCTGGCAGCCAGGTGATACCTTGCTGCTTTCAGGCACCATGTATACCGGTCGTGATGCAGCGCACAAGCGTATGGTCGAGATGTTTGCCAAGGGTGAAGAGCTGCCAGTCGATCTGAAAGGCAAGTTTATTTATTACGTGGGGCCGGTGGATCCGGTACGTGACGAGGTGGTTGGCCCGGCTGGCCCGACAACGGCTACGCGCATGGACAAATTTACCGAGACGGTACTGGCCAAAACCGGTCTGTACGGCATGATCGGTAAAGCCGAGCGCGGTGCGGCTGGTATTGCGGCGATTAAAAATCACCAGGCTGCCTATTTGATGGCGGTGGGTGGTGCGGCGTATCTGGTGTCCAAGGCCATTCGCAAATCACGCGTGGTGGCGTTTGAAGATCTGGGTATGGAAGCCATTTACGAGTTTGTGGTGGAAGACATGCCGGTGAGTGTGGCGGTGGATGTGCGCGGTGTGTCCGTGCATGAGACAGCGCCCAAAATATGGCAGGCCAAGATCGGGAAGATTCCGGTTAACGCGTAAGTTCCTGCAACAAGGCGCCCAGGCGCCGTGTGCCGGGCCCGGCCAAGTCGGGCGCGGCATAAATCAGATACAGCGTTAAAAACAGCTCGTTACCTTCTGCCAGTGGCAGTGGTTTTAATCGACCACTGTCCAGCTCTTGGCGAATTTTGGTTTCTGGAAACCAGGCAAAACCATAACCTGAGCAGGCGGCCTGAATGGACGTGGCCAGGGTGCTGACGGTCCATCGCTGGCTGGCTTCCAGTGTAGGTAATGAGTCGCGTTTAAGACCGGAGTCACGCACCAGCAAGTGTCGATGTGCCCGCAAGTCCTCACGATTCAGTTTGCGTTTGAGCTGATGCAGTGCATGTTCCGGGTGCGCAACCGCAATAAAGCGTAAAGGCATCAGGGCATCACCTAAAAAGCCCGGTGGAATGCGTGGTGAAATAGCCAGGTCAACCTGTCCCTGTAGCAGGGCTTCAGAGGTTCCCCCCAGCACGGACTCAATCAGCTCAATACGGGTATGCGGGCTTTCCTGACCCAAGCGATGCATGGCTTGCAGCATGATCTCGTTGGGAAACAGAATCTCCATGGCAATGCGTATTTCGGCTTCCCAGCCTGCTGACAGCGCGTTGGCGGCCTGTTCCAGTCCAGTGGCTTCGCTCAGCAATACCTGTGCACGGCGGTAGAGCAGTTTGCCGGTAGCGGTGAGTTCGGCTTTTCGGCCACGTACTTCAAATGCGTTGACGCCCAGCACATTTTCCAGTTTTTGCACGGCATAGCTAACCGATGACTGGCTTTTATTGAGCAGCAGAGCCGCCTGAGCATAACCGCCCGCATCCACGACGGCGATCAGGGTACGCCATTGCTCCAATGAGATACGAGGATAGTTCATATCGTAAAAATAGATTGTTTAAAGCGATATTTTGCGCTTTTTTATCGAGTAATTAAATGTTTTTATAGTGACACGTCATAGACAACGCCTCAGGAGGCATCATGAACAAGCCCGCTAAAAAAGTATTGCAGCTAAGTGCCAGTCTGTTTGCCGATCATGGCCAGTCCAGTCAGTTGGCTGATCGATTTGTCGGTGAGTTGCTGACACGTGAACCAGCCACTGAAGTAGTCCGTCGTGACGTGATCAGCACACCACACCTTGATGCTGAGCGTTTTCAGGCGCTCTTGGCCGATGCATCGGCACGCACACCGGCACAGCAGGCCGTGGTTGATTTTTCGGATGCACTGATTGATGAGCTGAAAGCAGCGGATGTGATTGTGTTGGGCTTGCCCATGTACAACTTTGGCATTCCATCACAGTTAAAGGCCTATTTTGATCATATTGCCAGAGCGGGCATCACCTTTCGCTATACCGCCAACGGTCCTGAAGGCTTGTTAACGGACAAGAAAGTGTATGTATTTGCTGCACGTGGCGGGATATATCAGGGCACACCTGCGGACACACAAACCAGCTATGTGCTTAATTTCCTGAAGTTTATCGGAATTACCGATGTGCAGTTTGTTTATGCTGAAGGTCTGAACATGGGCGATGAGAGCAAGCAAAAGGCGTTAATTCAGGCGCATCAGAGTATCAGTGCGCTACTGGTCTGATCAGGGGTATTGAGTATTGCTCATACGATGGCGCGTCACCGCAAGACATCACGGAGAGTCTGCATGACAAGAGAAGGTCTGGAGCGTCATCAGGTATGGGTTTATCTCATTGCCATCATTATTGGCTTGGTCATTGGCAGCGTTGCTTCTGGTCTGGCATCGAGGCTGGAGCTGTTGCTTTGGCCAGGGCTAGCTTTGCTGCTTTATTCGACCTTCACGCAAGTACGTTTCGATCAGCTTCCTGCTGCCTTCAAGGACAGTAGGTTCATCTCGGCGGCGCTATTCGGAAACTTTGTTGTGTTGCCCGTGTTAGTTTTTGGGGTGCTAATGCTGGTCCCAGATGATCCGGCGATCCGGCTGGGACTGCTGCTGGTCTTGCTGGTGCCCTGCACCGACTGGTTCATTACTTTCGCACATCAAGCCAAGGGCGATCTTCGCTGTGCTATTACGATCACTCCTGTGCTGTTATTCGTTCAGATGCTGTTATTGCCGCTCTACCTCTGGTTATTCATGGGTAGGAGTTTCATGGAAACTGTTTCGGCCGGTCACATGGTCATGGTGTTCACCGTGGTTCTTGTTCTGCCGCTCGTTTTGGCCTGGTTGACTGAACGATGGGCAGGAGAAAGAGCTCCTCGCACAGTGGTTGTCGAGAAAATTGGCTGGTTTCCTGTTCCGCTTCTGGCCTTTGTTTTGTTTCTTGTTGCGGCGTCACAGGTTGAGGCAGTGTTCAATTCTCTGCCGGTGCTGGGCAGTATTTTTATGGCTTGCGTTGCTTTTTTTATTGGGGCAATGATTTGCGGCCTTGTAATTGGCAAGTTGTTCAAGCTGCCAGTTCCTCAGTCTCGGACCTTGTTGTTTACGCTGACGACCCGCAACTCGTTTGTTGTATTGCCATTTGCCCTTGCATTGCCTGTTGCATGGGAGATGGTAGCGATTGTCATCGTATTTCAATCGCTGATTGAACTGTTTGGTATGTTGGTGTTGTTGTGGCTAGTGCCAAGGAGATTGTTACTGTCTCAGTAAACTTCGATGCTGGGTTGAAACAAAAAAACACCCCATCAGCCGTCCTTGGCCAATGGGGTGGATACTCAGCGCAGTGCTTAATACTTAATGCAGAGACTTGGCTGTTTTCAGCGCTGCATTCAGTTCACCTTCCGCACCAAACAGTTTTTCGCGCCATTCAGCCAGCAGTGCTACGTCATCGTGATCGTTGGGGTGGAAGTCTGGACGGAAAAAGTCCAGGAACTTTGGCAGCAGGCGTGTCATGCGACCCTGACGACCAAACAGTGCGCGCATCCCTTTGATATTCTGACGCAGATTCAGTGCCTGACCATCAGCAACCAGCAAGCGAGCTGTGGTGTAGGCCATTACCGCACCTAAAACAGTCGTGGTGATTACCATGGTGCCAGCACGTAAGGCATAGCCACCACCGGTTTGCTCATAGACATCCCAGGCAACCGCTTTATGTTCGGTTTCTTCCAGACCGTGCCATACCCAGAGCGAACGCATGGGTTCTGCAACACTGTTGTGATGATCTTCTTCACGCAGCAATTGGGCACCCATCAGTGCAGTGAAGTGCTCCAGACAAATAGTGGCAGCCAGATTCAGGCGTGGATGAATTTTGCCTACGGTGTCCAGCAGCAGTCTCAGCTGGTTTTCCAGTGATTCCAATGGCAGATCACGATCAGCCAGAAAGTCATTCAGTTCCTGGTGGCCTTGAGTGTGCAGGGCTTCCTGGCCAATAAAGCCGGAAATTGCTGCTTTCAGGTCAGGATCTTGGATCTGGTCACGGTAGTGACGTACGGCTCTAACGAAAAATTGTTCGCCTTCTGGCAATAAAGTGGAAAATGCTGTCCAGAAATGCGTTAAAAATGGGTCGTTGGCATACCAGTACGCAGGGGCCTTGGCATCATATTGCAGGCTCACTCGGCGTGGAGGAATACCAACACGGGCACCTAATGGGGTACGAGTAGTTGTATTGTCAGTTTGTACTTGAGTTGTCATAACGCCCCTCCAGATAAAGAAAATATGTGGGCGAGTTCAATTTGCCTGTAAGCGGGGTAGGTAAACAGGTTATTTCGGGACAATTTCTTATCATTATGTGCCATTGGTGAATGTTACGTTGTGCGATCAATATGACTGACCGTTTCAGCAATCCTTTGGTCTGGGTTAGTCTTTGATAAATAAGAAGAATAAAAAGGGGATGAACATGGCGTCTGCTTTACCTGAGGCGGGTCTGCGACGGCGTCTGGCGGCGGTACTGGAGTGGAGCGCGGTCGATAAAAGCTTGTTTTTGCTGCTGTTATTGCTGCCACTCTATATTCAGTATCTGGGCTGGTCGATGTATGTGCTGTCACGCCCGGATCGTGATCGGCTGGTGCAGGTAGAGGTGGTACATCTGATGATTCAGGCAGAGTTCGTGCTGCTGTGTCTGGGGGCTGCACTGGTCATGCTGGGTCTGTATTTACGTAAAAAACGACCAGAAAACTTGCTGTTTCAGCATATTACCCTGCAATTTTATGCACTGTCCCTGGTCATGATCAGTTATTCCATTGGCACAGTGAGTTTCTGCGCCGGGATTGTGCTGTTGGGTGCCCCGGTCTTCGGTTTTATTTTCATGGATCGCCAGGCTGTGTGGTGGGCGGCGGGGTCTGCTTTGCTGACACTCATGGCACTCAGCTATGCCACCGTCTGGGGATGGTTGCCGTATGCCCCCGTCATGGTGACACCAACAGATATTTCCAGCAGTTTGTTCTGGATGAACAGCCTGTTCTTTTTTGCGGCACCATTTTTATTGACGCTGCCTTTTCTGGCTGACCAGATGTTGTTGTGGTGGCGTGAGCGAGAACATCGTATTCATCAGCTAAGCCGTACCGACGCATTGACGGGCTTGCATAACCGGCGGAGTATTCTGGAGCTGTTAACGGAGATGAGCCAGACCAGCCTGCGTCGGGATGAGGTATTAACGGTGGCGATTCTGGATCTGGATCACTTTAAGCAGGTAAATGACAACTGGGGGCATCCGGTGGGTGATGCGGTGTTAAAGCAGGCAGCACAATGTTTGAAGTCTCATCTTCGCGTCGGTGATCAGGTAGGTCGTTATGGTGGCGAAGAGTTTATGCTGATTCTGCCGACGGCAACCGTGCAGGAGGCACAAGAAGTGCTGGAGCGTTGTCGTCAGGCACTGACCCAGCTGGTGATCGATAACGGTGCGGGTGGCCAGTTAAGCACCAGTGCCAGTTTCGGTGCTGCCTTGCATCCACCCGTTGCCGATGCCGATTTGCACCACACCGTGCTG
>CAZMVL010000007.1:0-96843 GCA_964569335.1 uncultured Paraperlucidibaca sp. | reverse complement strand
TACGGTCTGCTGCTACCACAAAGTGTGCTGGATATTCCGCGCCTGGGCTGCATTAACGTGCATGCCTCATTACTGCCACGCTGGCGTGGTGCCGCACCGATCCAGCGTGCCATTCTGGCTGGCGACAAAACCACCGGCATCACTATCATGCAAATGGATGCTGGTCTGGACACAGGTGCCATGCTGTATAAGGCCGAATGCCCCATTTCAAACAGCGACACCGGTGCCAGCCTGCATGATCGCCTGGCACTATTGGGTGGCGATGCACTGCTGGCCGTGGTCGATGACTTGTATGAGCGCCAGGCACTGGTGCCTGAGCCACAAAATAATGAGCAGGCAACCTATGCTGCCAAACTCAGCAAGGAAGAAGCGCTGATCAATTGGCAGCAACATGCCAAAGACATCGCCAGACAGATCCGGGCCTTTAACAATGTGCCGGTAGCACACAGCACCTTAAATGGTCAGACAGTACGTATCTGGCTTGCCAAACGCATCAAGGATGAAACCACTACAGCGAACCCGGGCATGATTATTCGAACCGAGAAAAAATCACTCGTGGTGGCTGCGGGTGAGGGTACGGTACTGCAAATTGACATGATGCAATTACCCGGGGGCAAGGCGCTTGCACTCAGCGAGCTGCTGAAATCAAAACGTGACGAGCTACAGCCTGGCCGGATGTTTGGTACATGAGCCGCAAAGGATTAGGCGTTCGTGCCTTGGCCGCGAAGGCACTGGCTCCCACACTGGCTGGTGAACGATCACTCAGTGTCACCCTGCCCATCGCACAAAAAGTCTGTCGCCGTGAGGACATTGGTCTACTGCAGGAGCTGGTACAAGGCACGGCGCGACATGCCATTTACTACCGCACATTGATCAAGCCATTGCTTCAGCGTGCCACCAAAGATCACACGGTAGAAGCACTGCTACTGCTGGGTGCGCATCAGCTATTGGCCATGCGCATTCCCGACCATGCCGCGCTGGCCGAAACCGTAGAAGCCGCACGTGAGTTGGGCATGCACAAGCTCACCGGCTTTATCAACGGGGTATTGCGCAACCTGCAGCGCCGCGAAGCCGAACTGGTTCATGCTGCCAGCATTCAGGAACATGCCCATCCAGCCTGGTTGTTACGTGCCATCCAGGCAGACTGGCCCAACGAAGCGCAGGCCATTATCCATGCCAATAACAGCAGTGCTCCCACCACGCTGCGGGTCCATCACGGACGACATCAGCGTAATGAATTGCTGGCACAGTGGCAGTCTGCCGGTTTGCCTGCTGAAGCGACACGCTTTGCGCCCAACGGCATCCGCCTGAGTGAGCCTGTGCCTATTGCCTCATTACCTGGCTTGGCCGAAGGCGATGTTTCTGTTCAGGACGAGGCCGCTCAATTAGCCGCCTGTCTGCTTAACCCTGCTGCTGGTGAGCGTGTACTTGATGCCTGCGCCGCGCCGGGTGGCAAAACTGCACATCTGTACGAGCTGCAACCACAATTAACCGCACTCGTGGCACTGGATAGCGACCCTGATCGCCTGCAACGTGTCAGCGAAAACCTGCAACGAGCCGGAGCAGAGAGTGACCCACGCGTACAGATCAGCTGCGCACAGGCAGAAGACCTTGAATCATGGTGGGATGGTCAGCATTTTGATGCCATTTTGCTGGACGCACCCTGTAGTGCGACCGGTGTCATTCGGCGTCATCCCGACATCAAGTTGTTACGCAGAGCCACCGATATTGCCCAGACCGTAGCCATACAGGCACAACTGCTGGATACACTGTGGACAACACTCAAGCCGGGCGGTCGTCTGCTATACGCCACCTGCTCCTTGTTAAAAGCGGAAAATGAAGATCAAATTACCGCGTTCCTGGCACGCACCGCCGATGCACAGCCACTAGCCATGCGATTGACTGGTGAAATGCCGGGACAGTGGCGCCCCCAAGGCCGCCAGCTATTACCCGAAATCAATGGGCATGATGGTTTTTATTATGCCCTGTTGGCAAAGCGACCCTAGGACAACTACAACATGCCGTTTACCTTGCCTGAGTTATTACATGAGGGCTTTATCCGTGATCTGATCATCACCGTGATATTTGCCCTGGTACTGCTGACCATTCGCCATGTATTGCGCCGGGAAATTCTGCGTCGGGACGCATTAGAACCCGACATGAAGCGGCGCTGGTTAGTCAGTATTCGCAATGCAACGTTCCTGTTGTTCCTGATGGGCGTCGCACTGATCTGGGCACGAGAGATTCAGACCGTGGCATTGTCCATGGTCGCCATTGCTGCGGCTCTGGTACTGGCCACACGGGAAATGATTTTGTGCCTGCTGGGCTCTTTGTACCGTACCAGTACCCATGCTTATGCCATTGGTGACCGTATCGAAATCAACGGGCTAAAAGGGCAGGTTATTGATACCGACCTGTTATCCACCACGCTGATTGAATCCAACCAGGCCACCGCACACAAGGGTACGGTTGGACGGCTGGTGACCTTGCCCAATAGCCTGCTGCTGACGCAACCGGCCTACAATGAAAGCAGTCTGGGACGCTTCGTTATTCACACCATTCACGTCAAGATTGCACGCACAGATGACTGGGAAACGGCAGAGGCCGTGTTGCTGGGCAGTGCACGCGAAGCCATTACGCCATACTCGTCCGACATGGTAAAACATGCACGCGACTTTCAACGACGTTATGGATTGGGGGCTCCCGCACTGGTGCCACGTGTACGCATGGTACTGACTGATCATGAGTGCATTGAACTGCACCTGCAGTTGCCAACTCCCATTAATGAGCGTGTAAACGTGGAGCAGCGCATCCTGCGCACCTTTTTGTTATCACAACACGACTCACAAAATACAGACCATAAAAAGCCGGAATAAATCCGGCTTTTCATTATTACACCGTAAGTCTTAACGACCCAGAATTTCGCGGGCAATCACTTCCTTCATGATCTCGCTGGCACCACCGTAAATGCGCTGAATACGCGCATCGATATAGGCACGTGACACCGGATATTCCAGCATATAGCCATAACCACCGTGCATTTGCAGACAGGCATCTGCCACTCGACCTTGCAACTCGGTTGAGTACAGTTTGACCGCGGCGGCTGTTGGAATGTCCAGCTTACGCTCCGCATGCAGATCAATACAACGATCAACAAAGGCGCGACAGGCCAGAATTTCGGCATGGCAACCGGCCAGGGTAAAGCGCGTATTTTGCAGCTGAGCCAATGGCTTGCCAAACGCCTTGCGCTCCTGAACATACTGACAAGTGCGCGCCAAGGTGCCTTCGGCAGCAGCTATGCCAGTCACAGCAATATTCAGGCGCTCACGTGGCAACTCATTCATCATATAGGCAAAACCTTTGCCCTCTTCGCCCAACAGGCAATCAGCCGGTACACGCACGTTGTCCATGAACAACTCGGAAGTGTCCTGTGAGTGCAGACCCATTTTTTCCAGCTTACGGCCTTTGGAGAAGCCCGGTAACGAGGTATCAATCAACAGCAACGACACACCTTTTGCACCCGCAGAAGGATCTGTTTTCACCGCCATGATCACGATATCGGCATGTTGTCCGTTGGAAATAAATGTTTTCGAACCATTCACAACGTAATGATCGCCATCACGCACGGCACTGGTACGAATACCGGCCAAGTCTGAACCGGCACCTGGCTCGGTCATGCCAATAGCACACACTGCCTCACCCGAAGCCATGCGTGGCAACCAGTATTCCTTGATGGCATCAGAGGCCAGGTGATCAACATAAGGAGCGCAGATATCGGAGTGCACGCTGATGGCAGTCGCTAACGAACACAGACCCATGTATGACATTTCATTGTTAACCACCATGGAAAAATGGAACGACACGCCAGAACCACCGTATTGCTCTGGCATATCAACACAGAGCAAACCGTTTTCGCCCAGCTTGTTCCAGTATTCACGGGGCATCCAGCCATCTTTTTCCCACTGCTCGTAGTGTGGTTGGATTTCGTTTTCTAAAAAGCGACGAACATTGTCACGAAACAGCTCGAGCTCAGCGGAATCAAAAGAAGACATAACAGACCTCATATTTATTAGGGTTACACACCATTCAGGTCGGCAGATTGTAATACAAAGCGGACAAAACGCCTGCAATTCACCGTATTATTGGCGCGCATTACTGACCACTGGATATTGATATGACCCTGAATGAGCTACTTCATGGCCTGAGCGCGCAAACCCTGGACTTTGAAGACGTGCAATCTTTTATCGCCACACATTACGACTACCGTCCGGCAACCTTTCAAAACGGCAATCAACACAACCCGGCTGGCAGCAATGAAGGCTCCTGCCGTATTTTTGCCTTTGCCCTGCTCAATCAGCTCTCGGCACAAGACGCGCTGCTGTGTTTTGGTCGTTATTATCGTGACGTATTAGCTACACCCGATGGCACAGATCATAATAATATTCGCCAGTTCATGATTCATGGCTTGACCGGATTGAAGTTCGAAGACACTGCGCTAGTCGCAAAATAGTTTCATGAACTAAGTCAACGAGCCTAGGCTCAGACCGTTTTTCAAATCACCTTTTAGCAAAAATACAGGATGTACCATGTCTAAGTCATTTGTTGTTACCACCGCTACCGCGCTGTTATTGGCCACAGGCTCTGCACACGCCATCAGTGCAGGAGTTGGCTCATCAGTATCACTGCCAGGGGTCTCCGTGCAGCTGGATGCCAAAGCTGCTGCAGATGCACAAAAAGCAGCCGATGCCGCTGCCGCCGCCAAAGCCGCTGCCACCAGCAAAGTGACCGCCGCACAAGCAGCTGCCAGCGACAAAGCCAACGCCGCCTCTGCCAGTGCACAAGGATCTGCCAGCGCCAAATTTGCCAAAACTGACCGTGCTGCCTTGCGCGCCTATCAGGCCAGCCAGGCCAAAGCGGGCGGACAACAAGGTCTGTTCAATGCAGCAGCCAGCCGTCTGACCACCACACTGCCATCTGGCTGGAAGCGTGATGTGAAAGCAGGCGCTCAACTGAATGCCGACGTGGCTGCAGCGGGCAGCAAAATCGACGTATCAGCAGTCACCGGCTTTGGCCCCAAAGTGGAAGGCAGCAACGTGATCATTGTGCAAGATCGCGCCATTCTGGTAGACAGCAAATCATCTGTTGTACTGGACGTCATCACACTTTGATGCACTGACATGGGCCATCGCCAATAACTCCTGTTGGCGTTAAACTCTGCAAACCCAAAACGGGTCGGTATTTACCGGCCCGTTTTTTGTTATTACGCCGCGGAAAGGAGCGTTATACTGCGCGCTTCGCTTTGGGGACTAACACCATGACTACCACATCACAGCCCATCCAAACCTTTCAGGGCCTGATTTTAGCCCTGCAAAATTTCTGGGCAGAGCAGGGCTGCGTTATTTTGCAGCCTTACGATATGGAAATGGGCGCGGGCACATTTCACACCGCCACTTTTCTGCGTGCGATTGGCCCGGAAACCTGGAATGCCGCCTATGTACAACCGTCGCGTCGTCCTGCCGATGGCCGTTATGGCGAAAACCCCAATCGCCTGCAGCATTATTACCAGTTCCAGGTGGTGTTAAAGCCCAATCCCGGCAATATCCAGGAGCTGTATCTGGAGTCACTACGCCATATTGGTGTTGACCCAACCGTTCACGATATTCGCTTCGTCGAAGACAACTGGGAGTCACCCACACTGGGTGCGTGGGGTCTGGGCTGGGAAGTCTGGCTCAATGGCATGGAAGTCACCCAGTTCACTTACTTCCAGCAAGTGGGTGGTCTGGAGTGTTATCCCGTCACCGGCGAAATTACCTATGGTCTGGAACGTCTGGCCATGTACTTGCAGGGTGTTGATTCCGTTTATGACCTGGTCTGGACTGATGGCCAGTTTGGCAAGGTCACTTACGGTGACGTGTTCCATCAAAACGAAGTAGAACAATCAACATTCAACTTTGAACACGCCAACGTCCCTGAACTGTTCAAGCTGTTTGATTTTTATGAAGCGGAGTCCAATCGCATCATGGCACTCAAACTGCCGCTGCCTGCTTATGAATTCGTGCTCAAGGCCTCACACACGTTCAACCTGCTGGATGCCCGTCGCGCCATTTCCGTCACCGAGCGTCAGCGCTATATCCTGCGTGTCAGAACACTGGCTCGCGCCGTGGCACAAAGCTACTTTGATGCCCGTGCAGCACTCGGTTTCCCGATGGCAACACCCGCATTGCGTGACGAGGTCATGGCACAAATATCAGCCAAACAGGAGCAATCAGCATGAGCCACCCAGATTTCCTGTTTGAAATTGGTGGTGAAGAGCTGCCGCCCAAATCACTGCTGACGCTGGCCACTGCTTTACGTGATGCTGTCACCGATGGCCTGAACAAGGCCGGTATTGCACATGAGTCCGTGCAGTTCTTCGCCGCTCCGCGACGTCTGGCCATCTACATCAAGGCGCTGGCACCGGAACAGGCAGACCGTGTACTCAGCGTCGATGGCCCACCGGTAAAGGCAGCGTTTGATGCCGCCGGTAACGCCACACCAGCCGCACTGGGTTTTGCACGTAAAAATGGTGTCAGTGTTGATGAGCTGGATCGCAGTGGTGAAAAGCTGCGCTTTGTCAAAGCCATCAAAGGCGGCTCCACGCTGGATCTGCTCCCTGAAATTTTTGATACCGCCCTGAAAAACCTGCCGGTAGCCAAACGCATGCGCTGGGGTGCGTCCCGCGTTGAGTTTGTTCGTCCCATGCATTGGCTGGTCATGCTCTATGGTGATCAGGTCGTGCCAGCAAAACTGCTGGACATCAATAGCGACCGCACCAGTTACGGTCATCGTTTTCATCACCCTCAGGCGGTATCACTGCAAACCGCCAGTGACTACATCAATGCCATGCGCAACGCACACGTCATTGCCGATTTCCACGAGCGTCGTGACAACATCAAACAAACCGTCACCACACTGGCTCAGCAAGAAGGTGGTCAGGCATTGATGCCCGAAGCCTTGCTGGACGAAGTCACTGCACTGGTTGAATGGCCTGTACCACTGGTATGTTCCTTTGAGTCACGCTTTCTGACCGTGCCGCAGGAAGCCCTGATTTCGACCATGCAGGATAATCAAAAATACTTCTGTCTGGTCGATCAACATCAGCAGTTGATGGCTCGCTTTATTACCGTGGCCAACATTGACTCCAGCGCACCCGAGAAAATTATTGCGGGCAATGAAAAGGTCGTCAGGCCACGTCTGACCGATGCCGAGTTCTTTTTTAATCAAGACAAGAAAATCACGCTGATTGAGCGTAATGAGCGTCTGCGTCAGGTGATTTTCCAGGCCCAGTTGGGATCGGTCTATCAAAAGGCCGAACGTATTGCCACATTGGCGGCCTATATTGCCGAACAGATTGGCGGCAATGTTGAACATGCACGTACCGCCGGCCTGCTCAGCAAGTCTGACCTGGCCTCGGAAATGGTCAGTGAGTTCCCCGAGCTGCAAGGCATTGCCGGTTATCACTACGCACGACACGAAGGTCTGGCTGAAGACATTGCACTGGCGCTGAATGAACAGTACCTGCCACGCTTTTCTGGTGACAGCCTGCCCACAACGGCCACTGGACAAGCCGTTGCCCTGGCCGACAAGCTGGACACACTAACCGGCATTTTTGGTATCGGTCAGCCACCCACCGGCTCAAAAGACCCCTTTGCCCTGCGTCGCGCGGCCCTGGGTGTGCTGCGTATTCTGATCGATGGCGATCTTGATATTGATCTGGCTAAACTGGTTCAAGCGGCCTGTGAACAACATGCCGCCGCATTGACCGTCAGCACCACCGCCAATGACGTATTTGACTTCCTGCTGGGCCGCTACCGCGCCATGTATGAAGAGCAGGGCATTGGTGTTGATGTCATTCAAGCGGTTCAAGCCTGTCGTCCAACCGTGGCGCGCGACTTTGACAGACGTGTCAAAGCCGTCGCCCACTTCCGTAGCTTGCCAGAAGCTGCCGCCCTGGCTGCGGCCAACAAGCGCGTGTCCAATATTCTGGCCAAGGAAAACGTACCGGCAGGTGAGATTGAGCGCGAGCTATTGTCAGATGGCCCTGAACAAGCTTTGGCTGCCGCTGTCAGCCGTTTGGCGGCTGAGGTCATGCCACTCTATGCAGCGGGTGAATATACGCAGGCACTGACGGCACTAGCTAGTTTGCGTGAACCAGTTGATGCGTTCTTTGATCATGTCATGGTCATGGCAGAAGATCCGGCTGTGCGAGGCAATCGCTTACGTTTGCTGTCCTGGCTACGTACCCTGTTTCTGCGCGTCGCCGATATCTCCCAGCTGTCTTAACCCTGTTGCGGGGGCTTAAACAGTTGTCTAATTTACCCATATGACGGGTAAGCCTCGCATTCCTGCCAATGTACTCCCGGGCTTTATGCACTATAAAGCCCAAGTTTTCCGCACCCAATGAAGGTGAATTATCATGCCAACGTATAAAGCCCCCCTGCGAGACGTACGCTTCTTGCTTAATGAAGTCTTTGATTATCCAGCACATTATGCTTCTTTGCCTGGTGGTGAAGACGCCACTCCAGACGTGGTTGATGCCATCCTGGAAGAGTGCGGGAAGTTTTGTGAAGACGTATTGTTCCCACTGAATCAAACTGGCGATGAAGAAGGTTGTCATTTTGAAAACGGTGAAGTAACCACGCCCAAAGGCTTCAAAGAAGCTTATGACCAGTATGTAGCAGGTGGCTGGCAGGGCCTGAACTACCCGGCAGAATTTGGCGGACAAGGTCTGCCCATGTCAATGGCACTGCTGAAGGCTGAAATGATCGGTACCGCAAACTGGTCATTTGGCATGTACCCAGGCCTGTCGATTGGCTGTATGAATACCATCCTGCTGCATGGCACAGAAGAGCAGAAAAACACCTACATGCCACCATTGGTTGAAGGCCGCTGGGCCGGCACCATGTGCCTGACCGAACCACAATGTGGTACTGACCTGGGCCAGGTAAAAACCAAGGCTGAAGATAACGGCGATGGCAGCTACTCCATCACTGGTACCAAAATCTTCATTTCTTCGGGTGATCACGACCTGACCGAAAACATTGTGCATATCGTGCTGGCACGTCTGCCAGATGCACCTGCCGGAACCCGCGGCATTTCATTGTTCATTGTGCCAAAGTTCCTGCCATCTGCAGATGGTGGCATCGGCGAAAAGAACGGTGTATCCGCTGGCAACATCGAGCACAAAATGGGTATCAAGGCCTCTGCCACTTGCGTCATGAATTTCGATGATGCCAAGGCCTTCCTCATTGGCCCGCCCAATAAGGGCCTGGAGTGCATGTTCACCTTCATGAACACCGCACGTATCGGCACCTCGATTCAAGGTATTGGCGCCGCCGAGATTTCTTTCCAGAACTCGCTGACCTATGCCAAAGAGCGCCGCTCCATGCGTGCACTGTCCGGCAAGAAAGAGCCAAATGCCGTCGCAGACGCGCTGATCCATCATGGTGATGTACGCCGTATGCTACTGACCCAAAAAGCCGTCGCCGAAGGCGGACGCGCCATGCTGTACTACGCTACCAAAATGGCTGACCACATGGGTGTTGCCATCACCAATGGCGACAAAGAAACCTACGACTACTGGGATGACAAGCTGGGCTTCCTGACGCCAATTCTGAAAGGTGTTCTGACCGAGCTGGGTCTGGAGTCTGCCAACCTGGGCATGCAGATTTTTGGTGGTCACGGCTATATCAACGAACATGGCATGGAGCAGTATGCACGTGATGCGCGCATCTCCACACTGTATGAAGGCACTACCGGCATTCAAGGTCTCGACCTGCTGGGGCGTAAAGTATTGCTGACGACCAAAGGCAAGGCCGTTCGGGACTTTACCGCCGAAATCGCCAAGTTCTGCCGTGACAATCTGGCCAACAAGCAAATGCGTCCATTTGTCTGGGAGCTGAGCAAGATTGTTACTCAATGGAACTACCTGACCGTACGTATCATGTTGCAGGCTCGCAAGGATCGTGACCTGGTAGGTACTGCATCCAACGACTTCCTGATGTACTCGGGATATGCTGTTCTGGCCTATTTCTGGGCGCAATTGGCTGCCGTATCGTTTGAAAAGCTGGAGAAGGGCGGCAATGAAGAGCCAGCTTTCTATCAAGCCAAAATTCAAACGGCCGAGTTCTACTTTGAACGTATGCTGCCGCGTGCCAAAGCACATGCAGACAGCATGTTGAAACCGACCAAATCGTTGCTGCAAATGGAACCGGAGCATTTCCACTTCCTTTAATCAGCAATAACAAAAAAGGGCGCTACTGCTTGAAGTAAGCGCCCTTTTTTTATGATTTGAGGCCATAATCCTTGCCAGCATCCCTATTTTGCTTGCTTATCAAGGACAGCTCATATGCCTCAGAACATGCTCCTGTTATCGCGCCTGCCCTTGTTGCTTGCTCTTGCGGTTCTGGCCTTTCTGAGCTTCAAAGTCCTTCAACCCTTCATTATTTCTGTCACTTGGGCCGCCATTCTGGTTTTTGTAACATGGCCGGTATACCACCGTTTATTAGCCCTGCTAAAAGGACGAGCCAATACCGCTGCATTCATCATGACACTAACGCTGGCGCTCATGATATTGGGGCCATTAACCTGGTTACTGCTCATATTGCAAACAGAAATCCCTTTAATTTTCAAAAGCCTATCATCAGTATTAAATCAAGATAGCTTTGAAGCTCCGGTGTTTATCAGTCAATATTTGCCTTGGCTGGAACATGATCTGCAACGTCTATGGCAGTGGCTGCATGACAATCCAGGCTCAATCCGTGAAAGCCTGCGTAATAACCTAGGATTGGGCTTAGGGCAAATTGGCTCTCTGGCCGGAGAAGTGGGGCGCAATCTGGCCAAATTGGCCATTACCATTTTCACTGCCTTTTTCTTTTATCGCGATGGCGAACGCATTATGCGGCAGCTGCGCCGAGCGTTGAGACTCATCATCTCCGAGTCTGGCGAACGCTATCTGGCCGCAGCAGGAGGCATGACCCGTGCCGTTGTGTTTGGCATTGTACTGACGGCCATTGCTCAGGCCGTGCTGGCAGGCATAGGTTATGCCGTGGCCGGAGCGCCCAATCCTGTATTTCTGACGCTAATGACATTCCTGATTGCACTGATTCCCTTCGGTACGCCATTTGCCTGGGGTGGGGTTGCCCTATGGCTGATTGTTGATGGTCAGACACTGGCGGGAATCAGTCTGGCGCTATGGGGGGGATTGGTAGTCAGTACCATCGACAACATCATCCGACCACTGGTTATTTCTAGCTCAACTCGTATTTCTTTCCTGCTGGTGATGTTCGGCGTACTGGGAGGTCTGGCGGCCTTTGGTATGGTGGGGCTGTTTATTGGCCCTGTGATTCTGGCCGTGCTGGCGTCTTTGTGGCAGGAATGGCTGAACAGCCCTGACGAGAACGGAAACCGTCAGTAAGCACAAAACCTGGCCTTATATAGGGTCGTGCAATATCTCACTGACATATTTGGCTCGCTTCAGACGCTGAAAACGATCATTTGCCTCGGGATACACACTGGTTGTCATACTCAACCACTGCTTGTATCTGCCGACAATGCCACGCTCGCCATCACCCATAGCGTGAATCAGCTGCAATTGTGCTTTTGCGACATCAGGCCAACCCATTCGTTGATATGTTGAAGATTTCAGCCTGGCCACCAGATCTGGCTCACTCACCGCAGCTCTGCCAATCATGAAACTGCTGCACTCACTTTCTAACTGGCACTGCCTCAGACTTTCAGCACATTTGATATCGCCATTGGCAATCACTTTCCAAGAAGGAAACTGTCGACTGACTTTTGCAATGGAACGCCAATCCACAGGGGGCCGATAGCCTTGTGCCTTGGTTCTGGCATGAATCGTTAACCAAGTGGCTCCTGCACTGTGAATAGCTGACGCGTTTTCTAAAACAGCCTCTGCATCCTCCAGCCCTAATCGGATCTTGGCACTGACAGAAATCTGCCTGGGCACCGTGCGCCTGACACTCAACACAATCTGATGCATAAGCTCTGCATTACTTAATAACGCAGCACCGCCACCGCTTTTATTCACCGTCCGGGCAGGGCAACCAAAATTGATATCAATGGCTGGTGCACCCAACTCAACGGCACGTGCTGCATTATCAGCCATGGCTACCGCATCACTACCCAATAACTGGAAATGTACCGGAGTGCCTGCAGAGAGCGTTTTGCCATGGTGATGCAGCTCGGGGCAATGTCGATAAAACACCGAATTAGGATACAAATGATCCGTCACCCGCAAAAACTCACTGACACACCAGTCATATGGGCTGATCGACGTCAAAATTTCCCGCATAAAAAAATCGGTTAAACCTTCCATAGGGGCAAGTACAAGCTCTATGGAAGATTTAACCGACTCAGTTGTTTCACGTGAAACATTAACCACTGATGACATTACCAGTTACTAAACATCCAGATTAGCTACAGACAGGGCATTCTTCTCGATGAAGTCACGACGAGGCTCTACCGCATCACCCATCAGTGTTGTAAACATCTGATCTGCGCCAATCGCATCTTCAATATTGACGCGCAACATACGACGGGTTTCGGGGTCCATGGTGGTTTCCCAGAGCTGATCCGGGTTCATTTCACCGAGACCTTTGTAGCGCTGGATATTCAGGCCACGCTTGGAGTCTGCCATCAACCAGCTATACGCCGATTTAAAATCGGTAATCTGATGCTGACGCTCGCCACGTTTAATCACAGCACCCGTATTCAATAAACCATCCAAGGCACGCGCCAAACGATCTATTTGCAAATAGTCATTACTTGCCAGGAAGTCACCACCAACACGATAGCTATACGGCACACCGTGCGCCACCAGCTCCACATTCAATTGATGGCGGTTATGCTCAATATCCTCAATAACCTCAACCAGGAAGCGCTGGCTGGGGTCGGCAGCAAAATCCAGTGCAGACTGCAGCTTTACGGCATACGCATCAACCAGCGCCTTGTCAGCCAGGCTGGCCACAGCCAGTGTTGGTAACGTCAGTAATTGATCCAGCATGACTTCAGGATAACGTCGGCACAAACGATTCTTCAGCTTGGTGAAGCCGCGATACTGGTTAATCAGGTCTTCCAGTGCCAGGCCCATAATGGCAGGCGCATCTTCATTCACTTTTAATTCGGAACCATCTACCGCCAACGCCGTCAAATAGGTTTCCATGGCGTCATCATCTTTCAGATACTGCTCTTGTTTGCCTTTTTTGACCTTGTACAAAGGTGGCTGTGCGATATAGATATAACCACGATCAATCAGCTCTGGCATTTGCCGGAAGAAGAAGGTCAGCAACAGGGTACGAATATGCGAACCGTCAACATCAGCATCGGTCATGATGATGATTTTGTGATAACGCAGCTTGTCGGGGTTGTATTCCTCGCGACCAATGCCACAACCCAGAGCGGTAATTAAGGTGCCCACTTCCTGGGATGAAAGCATCTTGTCAAAGCGTGCTTTCTCGACATTCAGAATCTTGCCTTTCAGTGGCAAGATCGCCTGCATCTTGCGGTTACGGCCCTGTTTGGCCGAGCCACCCGCAGAGTCACCCTCGACCAGATAAAGTTCAGACAGCGCAGGATCCTTTTCCTGACAATCCGCCAGTTTGCCGGGCAGGCCTGCAATATCCAAGGCGCCTTTACGACGTGTCATTTCCCGTGCCTTGCGAGCTGCTTCTCGGGCTCTGGCGGCATCAATAATTTTGCCCACAATCAACTTGGCTTCTGATGGCTGCTCCAGCAAAAACTCCTGGAATTTGGCCGCCATCACAGACTCAACAACCGACTTGACCTCTGACGACACCAGCTTGTCTTTGGTCTGACTGGAAAACTTGGGATCAGGCACTTTAACCGAAACAATGGCGGTCAAACCTTCGCGAGCATCATCCCCGGTAGTCGCCACTTTTTCTTTCTTGAGAAAACCTTCGTTTTCCATATAGCTGTTCATGGTACGGGTGAGGGCAGCACGAAATCCGGCTAAATGAGTACCACCATCGCGCTGTGGAATATTGTTGGTAAAACAATAGATATTCTCTTGATAACTATCGTTCCACTGCAAAGCCACTTCAACACCAATGCCATTGTCACCCTGCGCATCAAAATGAAATACGCGATTTAGTGGCGTTTTATTGGTATTCAGGTAATCAACAAACGCTCCCAAGCCACCTTCGTACTGGAAAATTTCCTGCTGATCATTACGCTCATCACTTAAAACAATACGTACACCAGAGTTCAAAAATGACAGCTCACGCAGGCGTTTTGCCAGGATATCGAAGCTGAAATGAATATTGCTGAACGTCTCGGCACTGGGATGAAAGCGAATAGCGGTACCGCGCGACTCGGTAATGCCCACTTCCTGCAACGGCGCATCAGGAACACCATGGGTATAGGACTGTTCATAGACCTTGCCTGCACGGCGGATGGTCAACAGCAGCTTGGTTGACAGCGCATTAACAACCGACACGCCCACACCATGCAGACCGCCAGACACCTTATAGCTGTTATCGTCAAACTTACCGCCGGCATGCAGCACCGTCATAATGACTTCAGCGGCAGAAATGCCTTCTTCCTTGTGAATATCGACCGGAATACCACGACCATTGTCAGTCACGCTGACCGAATTATCGGGATGCAGAATCACAGTAATTTCATCACAGTGACCGGCTAAAGCCTCATCAATGGCATTATCCACCACTTCAAAAACCATATGATGCAGACCAGTGCCGTCATCTGTGTCACCAATGTACATTCCGGGGCGTTTGCGAACGGCATCAAGTCCTTTCAGCACCTTAATACTGCTTGAATCGTAACCTGTACTTTGTTCTGTCATTATTTACTCCTAAGCCCCTTCATACGGCTGCAGTGACGCATTCCACTTCACCATGTTCCACGTGAAACATACCAACGGGCAAATCGCCCCATAAATTTGAAAGCTGATTTAACTCAATGGCTGTTGCAAAAACCTGAACGCCCAGTGAGGCAATCCAGTCACACACTCGTTTTCTGGCCAAACCATCCAGCTCCGAAGCAATATCATCCAGCAACAAAATGGGACGAATGCCGTGACGATTGACCAGCAACTCTACCATCGACAACTTCATAGCACACACAGCCAGCTTCTGTTGGCCACGAGATAGTCTTTCCTCTGCCGCCATCGCACCAGACCGAAAACGAATATCTGCTCTTTGCGGCCCAACCTGAGTAAAGCCACGTTCGATATCTTTTCCCCGTCCATTGAACAACAAGGCCGATAAAGACTGCTCACTATCCCAACCAGGCGAGAACTGAATACTTACATTTTGATCAGGCAACAAACGCTGTATTGCCTGATCAAAATATACTTTCCAGCAATCAAAAAATGCTGCTCGCTGCTCGGTTAAAGGCTCAGCCAGCTGGCTAATACTTGCTTCCCAATAATCAAGCTCAATGGCGGAAATTTTACCACTTTTCAACAATGAATTCCGTTGTAATAGCGCATGTTTGAATTGCTGCCATAACGACAAAAAGTCATGTTCCACGTGAAACACTCCCCAGTCCAACAGCTGTCTTCTCGGCTCCGAAGAACCCGACAACATATCCAGGGAACTGGGATCAAATAACTGCAAAGGAAGAATTTTGGCCAGGTCACCACGCTTCACATCACGACGGCCATCAATCTGAATTAGCGACTCACCAGCAGCACTTTTTTGAATGCCAACACAATGGCCAGAATCAAACCGGGCAAATACCGTTGCGTTGTTTTTTTCATCCTGAACCAAACGTCGTGAGCGCTGTGTGCGAAAAGAACGGCCCAGACTCAGTAAATACATGGCTTCCAGCAACGTGGTTTTGCCAGAACCGTTTTCACCGTAAATGATGTTGATACGCGGGGAGGGGAGAAGACAGACCTTGGAAAGATTCCTAAGGTCTGTCACTTCAAGCTGGGTCAGAGTAGACAATGTCTAGAGACGCATTGGCATCACGACATAAAGTGCATCTGCATGCTCGTCATCATTATCACGAACCAGAGCAGAGCTGTTGCCATCACTCAGAATAACGCGAGTATAGGCACCATTCAGCGCATTCAGCACATCCAGCACATAACCCACATTAAAACCGATCTCGAGCGTTGAGCCACTGAACTCAACCTGAAGCTCTTCTTCTGCTTCTTCCTGATCAGGGTTGGTTGCCAGAATTTTCAGATGCTGTTCATTCAGGTGCAAACGAACACCACGGAATTTTTCATTACACAGAATAGCCGCACGCTGCAAAGCCGACTTGAGCTCTTCACGACCCGCTACCAGGGTACGATCGCCACCCTTGGGCAACACGCGCTCATAGTCAGGGAAACGGCCATCAATCAGTTTGGAAGTAAAGGTCAGGCTGCCCACCGTCACACGCAAATGATTAGAACCCAACGTCAGAGTGACATCGCCTTCTTCATCCGACAACAAGCGTGACAGCTCCTGAATGCCTTTACGCGGCACAATAATCTGCATCTTCTCGTTCAGTTGCGCATCAACATTGGCATCACACATGGCCAAACGGTGACCATCAGTGGCCACAACCCGCAAACAACCCGTACTCAGCTCAAACAACATACCATTCAGATAGTATCGAACATCTTGTTGCGCCATGGCAAAAGAAGTCTTGTCAATCAAACGCTTAAGCACTTTTTGCGGCAGCGTTAACGAAAAGGCACCAGCCAGGGTTTCTTCCAGATTGGGAAAGTCATTGGCAGGCAGAGTAGACAAGGTGAATCGACTTTTACCGGAACGCAATATCATGCGCTGACCATCCAGACTCAGCTCAACATCTGCTGTAGCAGGCAGGGCACGACAGATATCCACTAGCTTGCGACAAGGCAAGGTAATACGACCATCAACCGACGCAGCCGTTAATTCCTGTCTGGCAATCAGCTCGACCTCAAGGTCTGTACCTGTCAGTGCCAGTTGACCTTTATCAACCACCATCAGCACATTTGACAGCACTTGCAGGGTTTGTCGTTTTTCTACTACACCAGCCACTTGTTGCAACGGCTTTAACAACTGGTCACGCGTCATGGACACTTTCATTATTTGGCTTCCCCGAGCTCACATCTGCAAAATTCGCAGCAGGTTTTTAAAGTCTTCTTCCATATGTGTATCAGCAGCCCGCAGGCTGGCAACCTTTTCACAGGCATGTATCACCGTACTATGGTCTCTGCCATCAAAGGCCAAACCAATTTCGGGGTAACTGTTACCGGTCAATTCACGTGCTAATGCCATTGCCACCTGACGTGGTCTGGCAAATGAACGATTGCGTTTTTTGCCAGTCAGTTCACGTAACGGAATATGATAGTACTCTGCCACCACACGTTGAATATTGTCGATATTAAACTGTCTTGCACGAACAAGTAGCACATCGCGCAATGCTTCTTTTACCAACTCCAGACTAACAGGCATACCCTTGAAACGTGCGGTCGCAATGACCTTATTTAAAGCACCTTCCAGTTCACGCACATTGCCCTGTACATGCTCTGCAATGAATTGCGCCGACTCCAATGGCACCTCAATTCCGGCAGACACCGATTTCTTCAACAAAATTGCTACCCGTGTTTCCTTATCGGGTGGATCAACCTGAATCGACAAGCCCCAAGAAAAACGGGACTTCAGGCGATCATCCATCCCATTGATTTCTCTAGGAATTCTATCCGATGTCATGATGATCTGACGAGATCCTTCCAGCAAGGTATTGAAGGTATGAAAAAACTCATCCTGCGTACTTTCCTTATTGGCAAAGAACTGGATGTCATCAATCAATAAGGCATCCAATGAACGATACAGACGCTTGAAGTCCGTCATCATGTTGCGCTGCAACGCTGTAATGAAATCCCCCACAAAACGCTCAGAGGTCAGATACATCACACGAGCATGGGCATTACGACTCAAAATCTCGTTACCGACAGCATGCATCAAATGCGTCTTGCCAAGACCTGTCGGCCCATAAATAAACAAGGGATTGCTATGACTGGCACCCGGGTTATCCGCTGCCTGTAAACAACCGGCATGAGCCAATTGCGCACCTTTGCCAGGCACAAAGTTATCAAAGGTAAATAAAGGATTAAGGCTGGTCGCAGGTTTGGCAATCTGTTCACGATCAGCTGTTTTTACCGCAGGGGCACGAGACTTCAATACCGACGTTTTGGTTTCAACCAACGTGTTTGATGATGACTTGTCACTTCGACTACCCACACGCACATCAATCGTACTTATTTCACCAGCCGATGCTTCCGACACAATCTGAACAATGCGTTGCAAAAACTTATCTTTGATATGACGTACAAAAAACGGGTTAGGTGCCAACAAATCCAGACCCGTTTCGGTCTCTACAACCTGTAAAGGACGTATCCACATTTGAAAAAGGTTAGCAGGATATTCTTCTTCTAGACGAACTAACGCCGCCTGCCATACACCACTGGGCATCACAATCTATCCACAAACAAAAATGGCATTCTACGCAGGGAATTTATGCTTCGCCAGTGTTTTATCCACAAGCAATCACAGCCTGTGGATAAAACGGTGTACTAAATTAGTCAAGCTTAGTGGATGGATTATGGATAAGTCCACAACCTCAACTTATCCACATGTTCCACAATGTTTGTCACTAACTAAAAACAGGGCTTTATCACAGCTTTCAATACGATATAAATACATGATTTTTATATTAAAAAATGACTTATCAACAGAAAATTGTGAACACTACTATCATCACTACATGCTTTTCTTCTTATCTTTATATTTATTAGTGCAATCAAAGAACTCCAAAATCCACTTTGTTGACAACCTAAAAACAAACCCTGAATTCAGATCCTAAACTGAGGAAATAATTGACAACATCAAGGCTCATCAATAGAATCGCCTCCCTCTGTGCCCATCAGGGCTAACTGGTATCAGGTCAACGATCATGAAACGCACTTTTCAACCAAGCACAATCAAACAAAAACGCACCCACGGTTTCCGTGAGCGTATGTCCACTAAAAACGGACGTGCCGTTCTTGCACGTCGTCGTGCCAAGGGCCGTAAGCGTCTGACTGTCTGAGTGTCGTGAATAATCAGCGTTTTCCCAAATCAGCAAGGTTGTTAAAACCCGCTGAATTTAAACAAATCATGGAAAACGCTGAAGTTAAAAGCAGTCAGGACAAGTTCCTGCTGCTGGCAACAGCAACAGGAAAAAACTCGCCAAGACTTGGTTTTATCGTCGCTAAAAAACGGGTCAAACTGGCAGTACAACGCAATCGTATCAAACGCTGCATGCGTGAAACCTTTCGGTTACTGCAAAACGACCTCCCTCCGCTTGATATTGTGTTCCTGGCCAAAAGCAATCTGGCTGAACTTGATAATGATCAGCTTCAAAGCAGTGGTAAAGCCGCTTTTTTGCATCTTGCCAAGCGATACAACAAAACAATCGTACAAATAACATCATGAAAATATTGATGATTTTACCGATTCGTTTATATCGTTATGCGATCAGCCCATTGTTGGGGCCTCGTTGTCGTTATTACCCTTCATGTTCGGCATACGCTGAAGAAGCCATACAACGATTTGGGGTCATGCGTGGTGGTTATTTAGCATCAAGACGGCTTTTACGCTGTCATCCGGGTTATGAGGGAGGGTATGATCCGGTACCCGAAACATTTTCTTTTTCACCTGCTTCAAAACAGGAAACCTAAGGCATGGAATTTCGTCGTACGTTAATCATGGTCGCGCTGGCAACAGTGACCTACTTCATGTTTTTAACCTGGCAACAGGATTACGGTAATAAACCGGCTGAAGAAAGCACACCAATAGTTGCTGAAGCTGAAGCAGTAGTGGATTCATCACTATCGGTTATCCCAGATGTTGCAGAAACCAATGCTGAATTGCCTGTTGCGACTGTCAGTGCCATACCGGAAGTCATTACTTCGGTGCCTGCTGCTGTTGAACAAACAACATCAATTAACCAGTTAATCAGGGTTAAAACAGATGTTTTTGAGATCAATATTGACCCCATTGGTGGCGATATTGTCCGTGTAGCGTTAAAGCAATACACACGTGCTGTGGGTGATGAGACACCTTTTGTGTTGATGGACAGAACTCATCAACTGAACTACGTGGCACAAAGTGGTCTGGTCAAGGCCGTAGTGCCTGGTTTAAGCAATGTGTTGTCCGGCTTGGATGATCATGCGCAAGGTCGACCTGTTTACAAGGCAAATGCCGCGACATTTGAATTGGTAGAAGGTCAGGACAGCCTGGATGTGGTACTGATTACACAAACACCTGAAGGTATTGAGGTTCATAAAACCTATCGCTTTCATCGTGGCCAATATCAGTTTGATGTCATACAAGCTATTCACAACAATAGTTCCATGGCCTGGACAGGTGTTCCATTTGGTCAGATCAAGCGTGACAACAGCAAGGACCCCAGCTCGGATAATCACTCATTTGGCATGATCACTTTCCTGGGTGGTGCCTGGTGGACGCCGGAAAAGAGCTATAACAAATTATCACTGAGTGATTTCGCCAAAAAAGGTGAACGTGTCACCGTTGATGGCGGTTGGGCGGCCATGGTGCAACATTATTTTGTGTCTGCCTGGGTTCCTGACAGCAATACCCGCAATACCATCAGCACTCGTACCAATGAAGCAACTGGTGAAAACTTCATTGGTTTTACCGGCTCTCCTTTGGTGGTTGAAGCAGGCAAAGTAGGTACCATCAATTCCCAGTTCTATGCAGGTCCTAAATTGCAGGATCGCTTGGAAGCCTTGTCTCCTGGTCTGGAATTAACCGTTGATTATGGCTGGTTGTGGCCTATTGCACAGTTCCTGTTCTGGGTACTGAAAACCTTGAATGGTTTTATTGGTAACTGGGGTTGGTCAATCATTGCGCTGACTGTACTGGTCAAGGCGGCGTTTTTCCATCTGTCCGCTACCAGCTATCGCTCAATGGCGAACATGCGTCGCGTCATGCCCGAAATGCAGCGCATGAAAGAAAAGTTTGGTGATGATCGTGCCAAATTGTCGCAAGCCATGATGGAGCTTTACAAAAAGGAAAAAATCAATCCGCTGGGTGGCTGTTTGCCCATTCTGGTACAGATGCCGGTATTCATTGCCCTGTACTGGACCTTGATGGAATCAGTTGAACTGCGTCATGCCGGTTGGCTGTTGTGGATCAAGGATTTGTCCTTGATGGATCCTTACTTTGTGCTGCCGCTGTTGATGGGTGTTTCGATGTATCTTCAGCAAATGCTGAACCCGACACCGATTGACCCGATGCAAGCCAAGGTCATGAAGTTTATGCCGATTGTATTCACCATTTTCTTCCTGTGGTTCCCGGCAGGTCTGGTGCTGTACTGGTTGGTCAACAACGTGTTGTCCATTGCTCAGCAGTGGATCATTACCCGTCAGATTGAAAAATCGGCAGCCAAGGCTGAAATAGCGAAATAAGCCATGGCCGATACCATTGCAGCAATAGCCACGGCGCCTGGCCGTGGTGGTATCGGCATCATTCGGATTTCAGGTCCACTGGCACATGATATTGCGCTGACTGTTACAACCAGTCAGCGCAATCATCTTCCGGTCAGACAGGCGCTGTTTGCCAAATTCCATGATGAAACAGGCGCGCTGCTGGATGAGGGCTTGCTGCTGTATTTTCAGGCGCCCAACTCATTTACCGGCGAAGATGTCATCGAGCTGCAAGGACATGGTGGCCCGGTTGTCCTGGATCTGATTTTACAAACCTGTTTGCGCTTAGGCGCCAGACTGGCCAGACCTGGCGAATTTTCTGAAAGAGCATTCCTGAATAACAAACTGGATTTGGCGCAGGCTGAAGCTATTGCTGACTTGATTGATGCTGGTAGTCAGCAGGCGGCCAGATCGGCTGTGCAGTCGTTGCAGGGTGCGTTTTCAACTCGTATCAATACCTTGCTTGAATCACTGATTACCTTGCGTTTGTATGTGGAAGCTGCCATTGATTTTCCGGAAGAAGAAATTGATTTTCTGGCCGATGGGCAGATTTTGTCCTTGTTGGATGAAGTGGAAACTGCTTTGCAGGCTGTGCTGATTGAAGCCAAACAGGGCGTTTTGCTCAGAGATGGTATGCGGGTTGTGATTGCCGGTAGTCCCAATGCTGGCAAATCCAGTTTGCTTAATGCGCTGGCTGGCAATGACGTAGCCATTGTGACGGAAATTGCCGGTACCACACGGGATGTGTTGCGCGAACATATTCAGATTGATGGCCTGCCAATTCATGTGATTGATACCGCCGGCCTAAGAGATAGCCCCGACGTGGTGGAACAGGAAGGGATACGTCGCGCTTATCAGGAAGTGGCCAAGGCTGATTGCGTGTTGTTTGTGTATGACAGTAATCAAACTCAGGAAAAACCCGAAAAAACGTTAGCTAATTTTTTCCCCGAATTGCCACCACGTTTGCTATTGGTGGCCAATAAATGTGATTTGTCGGGCAAAACACCGGTAGTGAATGATCATGTTGTTCAGCAGCGTTCGTTCAAGCAGGTGCAGTTATCGGCCAAAAGCGGTGCGGGTCTGGAATTGCTGAAGCAGGAGCTTAAACAGCTGATGGGTTATGTCGGTAGCCATGAGGGTGGATTCAGTGCGCGCCGCCGCCATTTGGCTGCGCTGGAGTTGACTCAGCAACACCTGGTTCAGACACGTATTGCACTGGTGGAACATTATGCTGGTGAACTGGCTGCCGAGGACTTGCGTTTGGCCCAGGGGGCATTGTCTGAAATTACTGGCGTGTTCACGTCGGATGATTTGTTGGGGAAGATTTTTTCCAGCTTTTGTATTGGGAAGTGATGGCAAGCATTAACTCAGACCTTTATATCTCCCCATGAAACCAACAACGTCAATGCCCGTTCACAAAACTCGGCCTGAGTAGCCTCGGTCGCCAAACCAGACTGCAACACCAGATATTGCAATTGCTCGGCGCGTGATAATTCGCGGTTGGCAAAATCACGTTGTTCAATTTCCTGATAAATGGCCAGTCGATGACGATGTTGTGCCAGACGATGGCGCAGGTCGTTGATCACATCGGCAGAACCAAGCACGGCCTCGGCACGTAGTCTGACCATTAGTGCATCGCGTAGCGGTGAGGCATCTTCAGCTTGTTGCACCCAGCGTTGTAATTCTTTCTTGCCTTCTGGCAATACCCGATAACGTTTTTTGCGTCCGCGGGCGCCTTCTTCTGCCGTTGACTCTACCCATCCTGCGTGTTCCAGCCTTCCCAGTTCTTTGTAGATTTGCTGATGTGAAGCTGGCCAGAAAAAACCAATGGAGCGCTCGAAGCGTCTGGATAGTTCCAGGCCGGAGCAGGGGCGTTCAAGTAGTGAGGTCAGCAGGGCGTGAGGCAATGACATGAGGCGACATTCCGGTAATCAATGATTTGATGATAGTGCGGTTTTATATATGCAACCAGTTGCAATTTGTGGTTTTTCACCTTATAAATATGCAACTGGTTGCATAAATAGGTATCAAATCATGACTTCAACTCCTTATCCTCATCTGCTTGCACCGCTGGATCTTGGCTTTACCACGCTCAAAAACCGCGTGTTGATGGGTTCCATGCACCTTAATCTGGAAGAAGCACCTAACGGTTTTGAGCGTATGGCTGCTTTTTATGCTGAGCGTGCCCGTGGTGGTGTTGGCCTGATTGTCACAGGTGGTATTGCGCCGGATGAGCATGGTGTGGTGTTTCATGGTGCTGCCAAGCTGACCACAAAAGAAGAGGCCGAGCATCATCGTGTGGTAACGGAGGCGGTGCATCGAGAGGGTGGCAAGATTGCCATGCAAATTCTGCATACCGGGCGTTATTCCTATTCATCGGGTCAGGTTGCACCTAGTGCCGTTAAAGCACCAATTAATCCGTTTGTACCGCATGCGCTGACACACGAAGAAGTGCTGGAAACTATCGAGAACTTTGCACGTTGCGCAGGTCTTGCCCAGTATGCGGATTATGACGGTGTTGAAGTCATGGGTTCTGAGGGGTATCTGATTAACCAGTTTATTGCTGCACGTACCAATCATCGTGATGATGAGTGGGGCGGTAGTTATGAAAATCGTATTCGTTTCCCGGTCGAGATTGTGCGTCGCGTGCGTGAGCGTGTTGGTCCCAATTTCATCATTATTTATCGCTTATCCATGCTGGATCTGGTTGAAGGTGGTTCGACCTTTGAGGAAGTCGTGCAGCTGGCCAAAGCCATCGAGGCTGCTGGCGCGACTATCATCAACACTGGTATCGGCTGGCATGAGGCGCGTGTTCCTACCATTGCTACCAAGGTGCCGCGCGCGGGCTTTACCTGGGTGACACAACGTATGATGGGGCAGGTGAAAATCCCGCTGATTACCACCAACCGTATCAATACCCCGGAAGTGGCGGAACAGGTATTGGCTGCTGGCCATGCTGATATGGTGTCCATGGCACGCCCCTTTCTGGCCGATGCTGATTTCGTTAACAAGGCTGCGCAGAGTCGAGCCGATGAAATCAATACCTGCATTGGCTGTAACCAGGCCTGTCTGGATCACACCTTCTCGATGAAGATCACAACTTGTCTGGTGAACCCCCGCGCCTGCCATGAAACTGAAATCGTCGTGAAGCCTTCTGAAACACGCAAGCGTATTGCTGTAGTTGGCGCAGGCCCGGCTGGTCTGAGCTTCTCGGTGACGGCGGCACAGCGTGGTCATGAGGTAACGCTGTTTGATGCGGCTAGCGAGGTTGGTGGTCAGTTCAACATTGCCAAGCAGGTGCCGGGCAAGGAAGAGTTTCACGAGACTATCCGTTATTTCCGCCGCATGGTTGATGTTCATGACGTGCAGTTGCGACTGAATACTCGTGTTGATACCGATTTGCTTAAAACGGGCGGTTACGATGAAGTGGTGCTGGCCACTGGCATTGTGCCGCGCACCCCAGCTATCCCTGGTATCGAGCATGCCAAGGCTTTGAGTTATCTCGATGTGTTACGTGACAAGCAGCCTGTTGGTGGCAAGGTTGCGGTAATTGGTGCTGGAGGCATTGGTTTTGATGTTTCCGAGTATCTGACGCACGAAGGTGTCAGTGGTAGTCAGGATCCAGAGAAGTTTAATCGTGAGTGGGGTATTGATACGTCCTATCGTCAGGCGGGAGGCATGATGCCTGCTGAGGTCGAGACATCGCCGCGCGAGGTTTTCTTGTTGCAACGCAAACAGACCAAGGTTGGTGATGGCCTGGGCAAGACTACAGGCTGGATACATCGTGCTGGACTGGCCAGCCGTCAGGTAAAAATGATTCCTGCGGTGAATTATGAACGTATCGATGATGCCGGTTTGCATGTGCGTATCAATGATGAGTTGCGTGTGCTGGATGTTGATCACGTGATTGTTTGTGCTGGTCAGGAATCGCAGCGTGAGTTGCATGCTGATCTGGTCGAGGCCGGGTTGAATGTGCATCTGATTGGTGGTGCTGATGTGGCTGCCGAGCTGGATGCCAAGCGTGCCATCAATCAGGGCGTGCGATTGGCTGCTGTGATCTGACCTTTGTTTTCAGGAGAAACACCATGAGTAATGCTTCGCAGCATCTAAAGCCTGCTGTTGCCGCTTCGTTAGTCGTTTGGCATGACATGATCGCGCGTCGAGATCTGTCCGGCCTAGCAAATATCACTCGATCCGATGTTGTGTTTCGCTCACCGGCGATGCATAAGCCTTATGAATCTGCACCGGTATTGGCACTGATCCTCAATACCGTGATACAGGTTTTCGAGAACTTTACCTATCACCGTGAATTGGCTACGGATGATGGTTTTAGTGTGGTGCTGGAATTCAGCGCTCAAGTGGCTGGTCGAGAGCTGAAGGGTATCGACATGATTCGCTTTGATGAGGAAGGCAAGATTGTCGAGTTTGAAGTGATGGTGCGCCCACTTAGCGGTTTGCAGGCACTGGCTGGTGAAATGGGGCAGCGTATCGGGCAGGCACTGGCGGGTGGTGCAGCGTGACGATGGCACAAGCGCATGTTTCGACGCACAGGCCTCAGGTGATCTGTCACGATAATCCACATAATCGTCATGTCGTGAGCTCGTTGCGACGGTTGCACGAAAATTTTACGCCTACCCCCTGGCTGTTCAACACACATGCGCAGTTGATTTTTCATGGTCTGCGCAAAAACCTGAGTCGACAGAAGCAGCGGGCTATCACGCTTTATGATCATCATGATGCGCTGACCATGAGTGATGGTGGGCGTACGGCGCTACTTTGGTGCGGTCATGATCTGTCGCCCACCATACCGACTATTGTGGTGCTGCACACCATTACGGGTAGTCCGGCCAGTATGGCGGAGTTGGTGCATGATCTGCACGCGGTCACTGGTTGGCGTATTGTGCTCTGTTTACGGCGTGGCCACGCTGATCTGCCGCTAGTCACACCGCGTCTTAATATCCTTGGTTGTACGGATGACCTGCGCGAGCAATTGCAAGTTATCCGCACACGTTTCCCCGAGTCTCCGCTGTACGGTGTGGGTTCGTCGGCAGGCTCTGGCCTGTTGGCGCGCTATCTCGGCGAGGAAGGTGAAGCAGCGCTATTCCGGGCAGCGTTCGCATATTGTCCCGGTTATGACACCGATGTTGGCTTTGAGCGGACACAGCCGTTTTATAGTCGAATGATGGCGAAAAAGCTGGTGCGCCAGTTTATTACACCTAATCTGACACGTATTGAACATTTGCCCACGGCTACACGTTTGCAGGCGGCTGATGATCTGGCGGACTTCCATCGCAATATCTATGAGCTGGCCGGGTACGATAGTTACGAAGCCTATGATCAGGCCAGCAACCCTATGCATGTTTTTCATGCCATCCGCACGCCAGTGATGTTGCTTAATTCGGAAGATGACCCGGTGTGTCGCATAGGCAACCTTGCTCCCTGGCTGGACGGTATGCGTCAGATGCCCAACATTATTTTGGTAACCACTGCCAAGGGTAGCCACTGTGCGCATTATGAGGGCTGGTCGGCACGTTCCTGGTCAGCGCAGCTGATGGGTGAATATTTTCTGGCCATGCATAATTCAATGTAATTTTCTGGGTGGACAGTCTGCCCACCCAACCGCCCGTCGCTTTCAACTACTCCCAAATCCTCAAAGCTAATAGTGTTATTGGTACAAATGTTGGATTGACTACTTATTGACCACACAATAATATTTGTACTATAGTGCAAATTAGCGCATAGACGTCGGTGCTTTACCCATACGATGTGCCAATAAAAAAGGGATGAGGGTCGTAAACAATGAAAATTTTGGCTTATGTAGTGTTGATATTGGCCGGTGCCGGCGTCGCACACCAGATTATTACCATTCCACCGGCACCGCCCGGTGTTCCTGATGTTCCCGCAGTGATTCCCGTGCCCGAAGTTCCGGCGCTGACCATTTACGATATGCCGACGGGCAATGTTGCTGTGCCGGACACACCATATCGCTCAATCAATCGCAGTGTGTCGGTGGACGAGCTGGTCGAGCGTGGTCTGACGACCGGTGTTTATACCGGCACGCCATACTGGACCGAGCGCAAGCAGTGGTTTGAAGAAAATTTCTACGCCACATTGGCCGCCCGCAAGGTCTGGCATGAGGGCACTTCGCCTGAAACCCACAAACGTGGCGGCCCGGTTACCTGGGACTATCAGCCCATTCCGCAATATATTCCGCCGCCCTGCGATCAGGCACAGCCAACAGGTTATGACGCCGATGGCTGTCGTTATGTCGCTGGTCTGTTCAAGGATGTAGAAGCCAAAGATCCGGTTCGCGCACAAGAGCTGCGCGAGCAGATCCGTCGTGGTCGTGATGTCTGGTACAAGGGCACCTTTGGTAATCAGGACGAAAACTATCTGCACCAGTCTCGTGTGGTTGGCGTGGAAAACATGAACTACCCTTGGCTGGATACGCGCACGCGTCCGTATCGCTTCAGCAAGTGGGGTCTGATCAATGACCCGGATTGTGTACAGGGCGATGCTTCTACCAACTGGTATGACAAGTGCCAGGATCCGCATTCATCGGGTGTGTTGGGTTATCGCAAGTACTATACCGATCCGATCAAGGATGCGCAGGGCAATGTGGTTTATGACCCCACAACAGCACCTTATGAAGAAGATGAAATTGCCAAGAACAAGCGTTTTGTCATTGGTCATCCCTGTGTACAGTGTCACGTTGGTTTTGACCCAACCAATCCGCCGGAAAATCCCAATCAGCCCAAGTGGGAGCATTTAACCGCCACCATTGGTAACCAGCATATTGTGCAGCCGGATGCATTTTTCCATGGCGCGCCAACCAATAGTCCGGCTCGCCAGATTCTGAAAGGTGGTCGTATTGGCACCATTGATACCTCATTGGTGGCGTCGGACTGGATGCATAATCCGGGCACGCAAAACAACATCATGGACTTCCATAACAAGCGTCTGTTTGAGCATGAAATGAAAGATCCGGTCACCGGCAAGATCAGTACTGCCAAAACACGTCATGTGTTGAAAGGTGCGGAAGACAGCGTGGGTGAGCATCTGGCGCTGATTCGTGTGTACGTGAATATCGGTCTGTGTACAGAAGAGTGCTGGGTGCCTAATTTTGCGCATCCCGGACGTTATGTCGGACGTGGTGTAGGTCAAAGTCCTATGCGCATCATGCAGTGCGCGGCTGATTGTGATGCCTGGAATTATGCCGATGCCAAGATGGATGATCTGGCACTGTTCCTGATGACTGGCGGCCCGACCTATTTGCTGGCATCGAAAGACGTTGATGGCACACCTGGCAAGTCACACATTGATACCGCCGTTATTCCGGAAGGTCGTCAGGTATTTGCGCGTGACTGCGCTACCTGTCACAGCACCAAGGTGGCGCCAATGAATATTCGCAGTGATAAAGAGGCGCTGGAGCGTTTCTATCATGGCCATGTTTTTGGCAGCGAAGATTATTGGCAGCTGGAGTACACCGACGCCGAGCGTAATGATCCACAGTTCATCGCCAATTTCATGGCGAAAGACAAGCAGGGCCGTTTGCGTCCTCGCCAGTTTGCCGAGAATGGTATTTTTGGTCAGGACTGGCTGGGTAATGATGAGCGCACACCGTTCTCGGTCATTGGTACCAATATGTGCCGTGCCATGCACAATAACCACAACAGGGGCAATGTGTGGGAAGAGTTCTCGTCAGAAACCTACAAGAACTCGCCATCACCCGGCAGCATTGCGCGTGTGCTGAATCGCAAGATTCCGTTGTTGGGCGGCAAGCAGGTGGGCACCCGCAAGGTAGAAGGTGGCCCGGGTTATATGCGTAATATTTCCCTGTTGTCGGTCTGGGCAACGGCACCGTTCATGCACAACAACGCCATTGGCGAAGTGACGTACCTGCCGGATGGTTCGCCTGATTACACCGTGAAAGGACGCATTGAGCAGTTTGAAAACTCGTTTGCCGAACTGATGTTGTCTGATGACCCCAAGGTCTCACCAAGCCGTCCGGAGAAAACGCTGGTCACTACCGAAGACATGCACATCACGCCACGTGAAGATATGCAGGGTTATCCCAAGATCAAGGTCAAGGCCGGAACGCCGGTGGCAACCTTTGCCTCGGTTAATCCACATCGTCCATTATTTGTGACCTGTGATGATCCGGTTGAAAACAAGGGACATCAATTTGGTGTTGATCTGAGCGATCAGGAGAAATATGCGCTGCGTGAATTCCTGAAGCTGATGTAAGGCAACAGTGAGGGCCGATAAGGCCCTCATTGATTTAAAGGATATGAATCAATGAAGTGGATAATAAGAGCGCTGCTGGCATTGGCGGTTGCGCTGGTGGCACTGCTGTTGATCCAGAAGCTCAATCAGCCCACCGAGGTCAAGATAAGCGAGCTGGCCAAGCAGCCGGTAGTGCATGAGGCACTGTTGTCGGCGCAGATCATCAGCGATGAAGATTTGCCACCCGAAGGTACCCGTTCTTTGTTTGATCATTTTGTGGCGCAGCAGGATGGTCTGGCTTATCCGTTCAATCGTTTGCTGGAGCAGTTGCAGGCCAGCTCTCCCAATAATGAATTACCCCGAAATGTGCTGATTCCGCATGGTCGTTCGCTGCTTAAGGGGCAGGCGGATGAGGCCTTGCCGCGCATTATTGTCGCAGCCGATTTTGAGCAGGATAACAATGAGGCTTCATTAGGCCTGAAAGCACGTGGCCAGTTGTTTATGGGCTTTGTTGAGCGTGCCAATGAAATTGAGGTCATCAGTTATAACGAGCTGGCCGGACGTTACGAGTTTCAGTTGGTGCAAAACTATTGTGCCGATTGTGTGCCACGTATTGTCTATGCGCAGCGCGCCGTGTGCAGCACCTGTCATCAGGGCAAGGCACCTGTTTTCCCGTTGCGACCCTGGAATGAAACCAATGCGCATGAGGCAGTGGCAGAGTCCATTGCTCAGGCGCGTGGCAGTACAGAGGGCTATCTCGATGTTGCCTTGCGGCAGCCTTTGGCCTCGCCAGAACGTATCGACTTTTTAACGGATATCGCCAATTTTGTGCCGGTGACACAGCAGTTGTGGATAGATGCCTGTGGTGCCGAAGGGCTGAGTTGCCGTCGTTTGTTGCTTAATCTGGCACTGCAATATGCCATCAGTCCGGGCAGTTTTCGTGAAGACAGCGCTGAAGCAGAACAGCTGCGTGTGTTTCAGCGCCAGACGTTTCCGCAACGGGGCATTGCTGTGGCCAGTCCTGACCTGATCAATCGTGATCCGTTGGCCGAGCTGCAAGGCATTAAGGGTTGGTGGCGTAAGTTGACCACACGGCAAATCAAAACCGGTGATGGTGCGCTCAATAATGAGGATTTGTCAGCATTTGAGAAACTGCCGCCGTTGCCCAGCGATCTGGATCCGCTGACCAAGCGCCCGCCAATTCAGATCATCACCGCCGAAGATCTGAGCGCGGTTTATGGGCTGGCAGCTTTGTTTACACTGTCCGACATCAAGGAAATTACGGCGTATAGTCAGTTTGATATGGCGCGTATTCGGGCGCGTGTGGCACAAATGCCGGATATCTTGTTTGAGGCCAAGCCGTTTGTGCGTATTCACATGATGAACGCGCTGCTGGGCAAGGATCGTGCGTATTGCTGTGAAAGTACCGAGGAAATGTCGCCACCGATCACCAGTGCCGAGCCGCCATTGCAGATTGGTCAGCATATGGTGTTAAAAGATTTTGAGCGTTACTGTTTTGCCTGTCATCGCGGCAATCCGGCCAAGCGCTTGAACTTCATGGCGGGAGCCGATGAAGAGGGCGTGTTGAACAGCATTCGCAATACCCGCGATATTCGTGATGCGCTGGATTGGGCGCGTTATCGTGATACCGACAGGGCGAACAAGCTGATGCCGCCTGCGGACTCTGTGCAGTATCAGCGTTTGCAGCAGGATGGCGAGGATGGACAGGAAGCGCTGCGGCGTATGCGTGAAACAGTGCCGTCACTGTTTGGTTTTTGATGAATTCAGCCGAGGATTAGCCCCGATGCGTGGCAGTGTAATGGTGGTCATAAGCTTTCTGATGGTAGGCGCTTCCAGTGCGGCACTGGCAACACCGGCAACGGCCAGACTGTATCAGCATGAATATGGCTATACGCCCTCATGTAATGCCTGCCACAGTGCGGGCGGTGGCTCGGAGCTGAATCAGTTTGGCAAGGACCTGAAAGCAGCGGGGCATAATCGTCAGGCATTTGCCAAAATCGCAGCTAAAGACAGTGATGGTGATGGTGTGGCCAATGCACTGGAAGCCAAGGCCAAGGCAAATCCAGGCGATAAACGTTCAACCCCGAAATCGCCAGGTAACTGGCTGGACCCCAATAGTCTGATTCCACGTGAAGTGCGGGAGCAGTTTGCCGCTGTCCGGCAATGGATGACGCGTGATGCGGTGTTGACCGATGATGACATCAAGGCTGCTGCCACGATGGGTGCCAAGCTCTCCAAAGCAGATGAGAACACTATCTACATTCCATTGGAAAACCAGCGTCCGGCCGGAACCGGGCTGATTTTTCCGGCGCAGCATGGTGGCAAGACAATGTATTTGCTGATGACGACGGATCGTCAGTTGGTTGTGACGCAGGTCAGCGTGCTGAATGCCGAGCAACTACCGGCGGCCAGGGGGCGTGCTGTGTATAAGCGCTTTGAAAATGTATCGGTAGACAAGCTGCCGGTGGCGGCAGGCAACACACTTGATGACTCGATCATTCGTGCGGTGAAACAGGCAGGCACGTTGCTGCATGTGCGCCTGAAAGGAGCCTGATCATGGCAGACGCGGCATTTGATTTTTTCAGCGACGAGGCCATCAGTCCCGAAAGCATTATTACGCTGGCTGAGCCACTGCCGCAGTGGCAAACTGTGGGCGGCCCGATTGCGCTGGTTGCCTTTTTCTTTCTGATCTGCTTTTTACTGCGCTGGTTTATTCCGTTCAAGGATCAGACCCTGTCATTTTCCTTGCAGGATTTGCCGGTGGCGGCTCAGCGTGGCATTGGCCTGGCGGCTGTGTTGTTTGGTGTGGCGTTTTTCTTTGGCATTGCGCAGGCCATCAATCAGGTTGCCATACACGGCAGTACAGATGCGTATTTTCAAAGCATGACCAAAACCAAGCTGCTGACCTTTACTCACGCGCATCTGTTTGGTTTTACCACGGCATTTTTTATTATCGGTATTCCGTTTTCGATGCACTTTAACCGCGTGCGCTTGTATCAGTGGATGTTTCCCGCGGGTTTGGCGGCGGCGCTGACGGACATCATTTCGTGGTGGGGCATCAAGTATATTTCGCCCAATTTTGATTACGTCACCATGGCCTGTGGCGTGGTCTATGGTGGTTGTTATCTGGTTATGCTGATTGGTGTGATTCGTATCATGTTCTTCCCCAGCGTGCGCTGGTTGCCGGACTACATCAATGAAGGCAAGCAATAAGCGGTATATTGTTCAAAAATTGAACTGGTCTCTGATGCCTGCATGGCCGTATAATCGCGACCCCTTTTAGAGCGCCTGCCGGCGAGGCTTTAGTCATGCGTTATCCTAAAACTTATGATGTTGTTGTGATTGGTGGCGGACATGCCGGCACAGAAGCTGCGCTGGCGGCTGCACGCATGGGCTGTCAGACCCTGTTGCTCACACACAATATCGAGACTTTGGGGCAAATGAGCTGTAACCCGGCCATTGGTGGCATTGGCAAGTCTCATCTGGTCAAAGAGATTGACGCGTTGGGTGGCGCTATGGCACTGGCCACCGATCAGGCCGGTATCCAGTTTCGCGTATTGAACAGTCGCAAAGGGCCAGCGGTACGCGCTACGCGTGCACAGGCAGATCGCATTTTATACAAGGCCGCGATTCGCCAGATTCTGGAAAATCAGCCCAATCTGGATATTTTTCAGCAGGCAGCCGATGACCTGATTGTTGAGGGCGAAACGGTCAAGGGCGTAGTGACCCAGACCGGCATTCGTTTTGACACCAAAACCGTGGTACTGACCACGGGAACTTTCCTTGGCGGCACCATTCATATTGGTCTGGAAAATCATCGTGGGGGTCGTGCCGGTGATCCGCCTTCTATCGCATTGGCGCAACGTTTGCGTGAGCTGCCGTTACGCGTGGGTCGCCTGAAGACCGGCACGCCGCCACGTATTGATGCCAAGTCGGTCGATTTTTCGGTGATGCAGGCTCAGCCCGGCGATATACCACTGCCGGTGATGTCATTTTTAGGCACACGTGACATGCATCCGCGTCAGGTCAATTGCTGGATTACTCATACCAATCTGAAAACGCATGACATTATTCGTACCGGGCTGGATCGTTCACCGATGTATACCGGTGTGATCGAAGGCGTGGGGCCGCGTTATTGCCCGTCGATTGAAGACAAGATTCATCGTTTTGCCGACAAGGATTCGCATCAGGTATTCATTGAGCCGGAAGGCTTGAATACACACGAACTGTATCCCAACGGTATTTCAACCAGTCTGCCGTTTGATGTGCAGATGCAGTTGGTGCGCTCGATTCGTGGCATGGAAAACGCCCATATCACCCGACCTGGTTACGCCATTGAATATGACTATTTTGATCCACGTGATCTAAAGCACACGTTGGAAACCAAGGTCATTCACAATCTGTTTTTTGCTGGCCAGATCAATGGCACTACCGGTTATGAAGAAGCCGGTGCTCAGGGCTTGCTGGCTGGTCTGAATGCCGGTTTGCGGGCACAGGATAAAGAGGGCTGGTATCCAACGCGTGATCAGGCCTATCTGGGTGTGCTGGTTGATGACCTGATCACCATGGGTACCAAAGAGCCGTACCGCATGTTTACTTCACGTGCGGAATATCGCCTGATGCTGCGTGAAGACAATGCCGATACGCGTCTGACCGAAAAAGGTCGGGAGCTGGGTCTGGTCGATGATGTGCGCTGGGCGGCCTATTGCGCCAAACAGGAAGCTATTCAGACCGAATCCGAGCGTCTGAAATCAGTCTGGGTACATCCGAATACTGATCAGGCCAGACAGTTGGCTGAATTGAGTGGTCAGGTGCTAAGCCGCGAAAGTTCGTTGTATGAGCTGCTGAAGCGTCCGCAAGTGACCTACCAGCATGTGCTGGCGGTGGCTCCGGCGACGCTGGCAGAGTCCTTGGCTCCAGTGGTGGGCGAGCAAATTGAAATCGGTGTGAAATACGCCGGTTATGTCGACAGGCAGGGCGAGGAAGTAGCCAAGTTGAAGTCACAGGAAGCATTGGTTCTGCCTGCTGATTTTGACTATGACCAGGTAAAAAGCCTGTCCAACGAAGTGCGTCAAAAGCTGAAGCAGGCCAAGCCCGAAACCCTGGCACATGCCAGCCGCATTCCAGGTGTTACGCCTGCGGCGGTATCGTTGTTGCTGATTGCGTTGAAGAGACAGCGTCAATCCAGGGTGGCTGTTTGATGTCGATCAGTGAGGTGATTGCACAGCGGTTGCAGCAAGGTTCGCAGGCGATGGATATTGCCCTGAGCGCTGATGAGCAGCAGCGCTTGCTGACCTATCTGGCAGCACTACTGAAGTGGAACAAGGCCTATAACCTGACAGCTATCCGTGATCCGCTGGAAATGGTGGACAAGCACCTGCTGGATAGCCTGAGCATTTTGCCGTATATCAACGAACAGCCCCTGATTGATATTGGTACCGGCGCGGGTTTGCCAGGTATGGTGATTGCTTTGATGCGGCCACAGTTGCCCGTTGCCTTGCTGGATTCCAATGGTAAAAAAACGCGCTTTCTGAAGCAGATTGCGGCCGAAATGCAATTGGCCAATGTGACGGTGATTAATCAGCGTTGTGAACAGCATGAGGGTCAATACGGGCAGATCACCAGTCGTGCTTTTGCCAGTTTGCAGGACATGGTGACGGGCACTCAGCACCTGTTAGCACCCGGTGGTCGCTGGTTGGCCATGAAAGGTCATGTACCTGATGATGAAATCTCTGCGCTGCCCGCTACAATTAGGCTCGAAACTACCCCCGCTTTGCGAGTACCCTTTAGGGCTGATGCGCGACACCTGATTATACTCAGTCCGAATTACTGACAGGTGTGATTGCTGCCTAGGCTGCCGAGGATTTTCATGAATATCATTTTTGCGATCGCCAACCAGAAAGGTGGCGTAGGCAAGACCACCACCAGTGTCAATTTGGCTGCCTCGTTGGCGGCTACCAAGCGTCGGGTTTTATTGGTCGATCTGGATCCTCAGGGCAATGCCACGACCGGTTCGGGGGTGGCTAAAAATGAGCTTGAGCTGAGCATTTACGATGTGCTGTTAGGCAGTGTGTCAGCCCGCGAGGTCATTATTGCTGGTAGTGGGGGTTATGACTTGCTGCCCGCCAATGGTGATTTGACCGCAGCAGAAGTCGAGCTGCTGGAGGCTGGTCATCAGGAGCGGCGTTTGCGCAAGGCCTTAGAGCCAGTACGTGCCGATTATGATGTGATCGTTATTGATTGTGCGCCATCCTTGAGTATGCTGACCCTGAACGGTCTGGTGGCAGCCGATGGCGTCATTATTCCCATGCAGTGTGAGTATTATGCGCTGGAAGGTCTGGCAGCACTGACTCAAACCATTGATCGGGTAGCTGAAACAGCTAACCCCAGCCTTTATATCGCGGGTATTTTGCGCACCATGTTTGATCCGCGTAATACCTTGGCTAATGACGTCTCCAATGAACTGATGACGCATTTTGGTGATACCGTTCTGAACACCATCATTCCGCGTAATGTGCGCTTGGCTGAAGCGCCTGCGCATGGGTTGCCAGCCCTGCAGTATGACAAAAGCTCGCGTGGGGCCATGGCCTATCTGGCGTTGGCGTCAGAATTGTTACGTCGCCATAAAGCAAAAAAATGATAAACGGAACTGACTCATGGTAACTGGAAAAAAGCGTGGACTAGGTGGTAATCGTGGCTTGGATGCACTCTTGGGCACTGTGCGCAAGGTGCAACAGGAAGCGACCCAAACTACCGTTAGCAAGGCCCCAGTCAATGAGCTGCGACAGCTGCCAGTGGAGTGGCTGGAGCGGGGTCGTTATCAGCCGCGCCGTGAAATGGATCCGGAGGCGCTGCAGGAGCTGGCCGACTCAATTTCGGCACAAGGCATGCTGCAACCGATTGTAGCCCGTGCTCAGGGCGAGCAGCGTTTTGAGATTATTGCCGGTGAAAGACGCTGGCGCGCCGCACAGCTGGCCAAGCTTGATACCGTGCCGGTCTGGGTGCGTGAAATCAGTGATGAGGCAGCTATTGCGCTGGCATTGATTGAAAACATTCAGCGGGAAGACCTGAATCCGTTGGAAGAAGCATTGGCAATGCAGCGCTTTGCCGATGAGTTTGATCTGACCCATCAGCAGGTGGCGGATGCTGTGGGCAAGTCGCGGGCAGCGGTCAGTAACCTGATGCGTTTGCTGGCATTGCAGGATGAGGCCAAGCGTCTGCTGGAAAATGGCGATATTGATATGGGGCATGCACGTGCCTTGCTGGCATTGCCTGCAAATCAGCAAGGTTCGGCAGCGCGACAGGTGGTTGCGCGTGGTTTGTCGGTGCGTCAGACCGAGTCGCTGGTGCGTCAGCTATTGGCGGAAAAGTCTGCTGACCAGAAAAAAACGGATCAGCTGGATCCGAACGTCAGGCAATTGCAGACCAATTTGTCCGAGCGCCTGGGGGCGGCGGTACAGATTGATTGCAATGCCCGTGGCAAGGGTCGTATTGTGATTGCCTATAACTCCCTGGATGAGCTTGATGGCATTTTGGAGCACATTAAATAGCATGTTTGTTCGCGCCACGCTGGTATTGCTGCTCTGTGTATTGAACAGTGTCAGTTGGGCGACGACGGATGGCTGGCGTCTGGCACGAGAGGATAAAGAGCGCGATATTCGTGTTTATCTGAAGCGTTCAACGGCGTCGGCTTATCAGGATGTGTATAGCGTTACCACACTGACAGGCACCACACTGGCAATTGAAGCTATCCTCAATGATGCTGTTGCGATGAGCGAATGGGCCGCCAGGGTCAATCACGCACGAATTCTGAAGCGGGAAAAAAATCAGGTATGGATGTACATCCAGTATCGTTTGCCATACCCCCTGAAACCGCGTGATGTAGTGGTGGTGGCTACCCGGAATCAAAATAATGGGGTTATCAGTATCGATTCCAGGGCGGTTAAGGGTGGTTTGCCGGAGCAGGCGGGTTGGGTGCGACTGACTCAGGTTGAAAGCCGCTGGCGTTTGACGCCGTTGCAGCAGGATCGCGTAAAAATTGAATTGTGGGGCAGCGCACTGCCCGGTGGCTTGGTGCCCAGCGTGATTTATAACTACAACCTGCCCGATGACGCCATGCAAACCTTTCGTATGCTTAGACGAATGGCGCAACGCTCAAAGTACCAATCCTGAGCTAATTACTTAATTTAATTTGCCCTGATTAAGAAGTGTCGTCTATAATCCGCGCGCTTTGAGCATGTCGCACACACTGAAATCTGCCACACAGTAGGTACTAGGTGAGCAAACCACAGCCGCTGCTAAATATTCAGCCAGCGCTACAGCAGTTAACCTGGCAGTTGCTTTTTTTGTTGCCATTGACGTTGATTGCGTGGTTTATGGGCGGCGTGAGTGCGTCTGTCGCGGCGCTTGTAGGCGCGGTAATTGTGCTGGTTGGGCAGGTTTTTTTTGTATCGCGCGTTTTTCGTCATGCCGGTGCAACATCTGCACGACACATTGTAAGAGAGCTTTTTCGAGGCGAGGCCGGTAAGTTTGTACTCACCGCCTTGCTTTTTGCAGCAGTGCTTATCAGCTTTAAAGAGATAAGGACGGGCTGGCTACTGACTGGTTTTGTTTTGCAGCAGCTGGTGGGTTCGGCGGCATTGATACGAACAAAATCAAACTAGCTTACGGGTAGGAAAGAATGGCTGGCAATTCGACTGAATACATTAAGCACCACTTGACCAACATGACCTATGGTCGTTTGCCTGAAGGTTATGTGCGTGAAATTGATGGTGTAGAAACCGTATTGGATGCGCCAACCTGGACGCTGGCTCATGGCGCAAGCGAAGCCGCTGCCATGGGTTTCAGCGCCATTCATCTGGATTCTATCGGTTGGTCCGTTGGTCTGGGCATGTTGTTCTGCTTTTTCTTCTGGTTTGTGGCGCGCAAGGCAACTGCCGGTGTCCCAACCCGTCTGCAGGCCTTCGTAGAAACGCTGGTCGAATTTGTTGATACCAACGTTCGTGATACCTATCACGGCAAGTCCGCATTGATTGCACCACTGGCATTGACCATTTTCGTCTGGATCTTCCTGATGAACCTGATGGACTTGATCCCCGTCGATTTTATTCCCGTGTTTGCAGCGTGGATTGGTTCGACATTCTTTGGTGCCGATCCAGCACATGTCTACTTCAAGATTGTGCCAACCACAGACCCCAACGTGACCCTCGGCATGAGTATTTCGGTATTCATTCTGATCATTTTCTTCAGCATTCGCATGAAGGGTGTAGGTGGTTTCACCAAAGAATTGACGCTGAACCCGTTTAATCACTGGTTACTGATTCCATTTAACTTTGTACTGGAAGCCATTGGCCTGTTAACCAAGCCGGTGTCTCTCGGTCTGCGACTGTTCGGCAACCTTTATGCCGGTGAGCTCATCTTTATTTTGATCGCTCTGATGTATACAGGTAGTATCGCACTCGGTTTGTTGGGTGTCGGTCTGCACATTGTTTGGGCTGTGTTCCACATTCTGGTTATCACCTTGCAGGCGTTTGTCTTCATGATGTTGACCATTGTGTATTTGAGCATGGCCTCGGAAAAACATTAAAAACTCAACCACTACTAATCGTTAAACCCTGAAGAGGAAATTAAGATGGATTACATCACCGGCATGAACCTGATTGCTGTTGCTTTGCTGATTGGCTTGGGTGCTTTGGGCACAGCCGTAGGTTTTGCACTGCTCGGCGGCAAATTCTTGGAAGGCGTTGCTCGTCAACCAGAATTGGGTTCACAACTGCAAGTTAAAATGTTCATCGTTGCTGGTCTGCTCGACGCCGTTCCAATGATCGGTGTTGGTATTGCCATGTTGTTGTTGTTTGCCAACCCGTTCATCGCCTAATCGAGTCGCTTGCGACCAACCCGGTAGGTTGGATGTACCAACCGATAGAACGTATGAGGTGATAGCGTGAACATCAATGCAACCCTGATAGGGCAAGCCATTGCTTTTGCGATCTTTGTTTGGTTTTGCATGAAATTCGTCTGGCCCCCGATTATGGGTGCCCTCGAAGAGCGCCAGAAGAAGGTTGCAGAAGGTCTGAACGCGGCTGATAAAGCCAAGCAGGACCTGGAGCAAGCATCGGCTAAGGTAGAGCAAGAATTGCAAGCTGCTAAAGTTCAGGCAGCGGCACTGATTGAGCAAGCCAACCGCCGTGCCAGCCAGCTGGCTGAAGAGGCAAAGCAACAAGCTGCTGCTGAAGCCGAGCGTATTTTGACGCAGGCCAAGGCCGACATCGAGCAGGAGCGTGCCAGTGCACGTGATGCGCTGCGTTTGCAGGTTTCTGCGCTGGCTTTGGCCGGAGCTGAAAAGATCCTGCAAGCCGAAGTAGATGCCGGTCGTCATGCAGCCATGCTTGAGCAGTTGGCTTCTGAGTTGAACTAATAGATAAACGAGACCGTCATGGCAGAAATTACGACAGTAGCAAGACCATATGCCAAAGCCGCTTTCCAGTACGCACAGGAAAAGTCGCGCTTGGGGCAGTGGGCAGAAATGCTTGGTCTGCTGGCTGACGTCGTCAATGACAGTGCTTTTCGTGCGTTTTTAGCAAAGCCAGAGCTGAGCTCGAATCAACAAGCGGAAGCGGTTCGTGCCGTTTGCGGTGACAAAATAGATAGTGACGTCAGCAACTTTGTCACCAATCTTGCCAGCAACAAGCGTTTAGAGGCTCTGCCTGCGATTCGCGAGTTGTTTGATGAGATGCGTGCCGAAGCGGAAGGCGAGCTTGAGGTTGATGTAACGGCAGCGTTTCCTCTGTCGGCTGCACAAACTCAGTCATTGGCAACGACACTGACAGAAAAATTGACGCGTCAGGTAAATTTGACCTGTAGCGTAGATCCATCACTCATTGGTGGTGCGGTTATACGAGCCGGCGATTTAGTTATTGACGCCTCGGTAAGAGGCAAGCTGGGTAAGCTCGGCGCCACACTGAATTCTTGATATTTCCTTCGAGGAAGAGAGCATCATGCAGCATTTGAACCCCTCCGAGATCAGCGAGCTGATCAAGAGCCGCATTGCGGACCTGAATGCCTCCGTAGAAGCACGTAACGAAGGCACCATCGTTGGTGTATCCGACGGTATTGTGCGTATCCACGGTTTGGCCGACGTCATGTACGGCGAAATGATCGAGTTCGACGGCGGTGTCTTCGGCATGGCCCTCAACCTTGAGCGTGATTCCGTTGGTGCCGTTGTTCTGGGCAGCTACCTGTCATTGCAGGAAGGCCAGAAGGCACGTTGCACCGGTCGTATTCTGGAAGTCCCCGTTGGCCCAGAAATGTTGGGTCGTGTGGTTGACGCACTGGGTAATCCGATTGACGGCAAAGGTCCGATCGAAGCCAAAATGTTTGACGCCGTTGAAAAGGTTGCACCTGGTGTTATTTGGCGTAAGTCGGTCGATCAGCCCGTGCAAACAGGCTACAAGGCCGTTGACGCGATGATCCCAATTGGCCGTGGCCAGCGTGAGCTGATCATTGGCGACCGTCAGACCGGTAAGACTGCGATGGCTATCGACGCCATCATTGCGCAGAAAGACTCCGGCATTAAGTGTGTTTACGTGGCTGTTGGTCAGAAGCAATCGACCATTGCCAACGTGGTACGCAAGCTCGAAGAGTTTGGTGCCATGGCCTACACCACCGTAGTTGCCGCCGCCGCCGCAGACGCACCATCCATGCAGTTCCTGGCACCATACTCTGGTTGCACCATGGGTGAGTACTTCCGTGATCGTGGTGAAGACGCGCTGATCATCTATGATGATTTGTCCAAGCAAGCTGTTGCTTACCGTCAGATTTCCTTGCTGTTGCGCCGTCCACCAGGACGTGAAGCGTTCCCTGGCGACGTGTTCTATCTCCACTCCCGTCTGTTGGAGCGCGCATCTCGCGTATCCGAAGAATATGTCGAGAAGTTCACCAACGGTGAAGTGAAGGGCAAGACTGGTTCGCTGACTGCATTGCCAATCATTGAAACTCAGGCTGGTGACGTTTCTGCGTTCGTTCCAACCAACGTAATTTCGATTACCGACGGTCAGATCTTCCTGGAAACATCATTGTTCAACTCGGGTATCCGTCCTGCGGTTAACGCCGGTATTTCGGTATCTCGTGTGGGTGGTGCTGCGCAAACCAAGATCATCAAAAAGCTGTCCGGTGGTATTCGTACTTCTTTGGCTCAGTATCGTGAACTGGCGGCGTTTGCCCAGTTTGCTTCTGATCTTGACGAAGCGACCCGTAAGCAACTTGAGCACGGTCAGCGCGTAACCGAGCTGATGAAGCAAAAGCAATATAGCCCAATGAGCATTGCTGAAATGGCTGTGTCCATTTTTGCAGCTAACGAAGGTTACCTGGGCGATATCGAAGTGGCTAAGGTGTTGCCATTCGAGTCTGCATTGCACAGCTACCTGAATAGTGAATGCAAGGCACTGATGGATAATATCAATGCCACAGCAAACTATGACGGCGCGATTGAAGCTGAACTGCGTGCTGGTATCGAGAAGTTTAAGGCAACCCAGACCTGGTAAGTGCCGTGACCGGGCCGGCACCACCGGCCCAGAACACAGACAAGATTTGGTGAGGCTATGGCCAGCTTAAAAGAAATTCGCATCAAGGTTGCCAGCATCAAGAGCACGCAGAAGATCACCAAGGCTATGCAATTGGTGGCAGCGTCTAAGATGCGTAAAGCGCAGGAACGCATGGCGTCCGGCAAGCCTTATGCGCAGAAAATTCGTCAAGTGGTGTCGCATGTTGCGGCGGCCACGACGGAGTATAAGCACAGCTATCTGATTGAGCGCCCAGTCAAGCGTGTCGGCTACATTGTGGTGTCTTCGGACCGTGGCTTGTGTGGTGGCTTGAACATCAACCTGTTTAAAGCGGTTGCTGCCAGTGTGCGTGACTTCAAAGAACAAGGCGTTGATGTTGAGTTCTGCCTGATCGGTACCAAGGCGACCACATTCTTCAAAAGCTATGGTGGTCAGATCAGTGCAGCTAAAACTCATCTGGGTGATCAGCCATCGCTGGATGCACTGATTGGCAGCGTCAAGGTGATGTTGGAGCATTTTGAGAGTGGTCAGATTGATCGCCTGTACATGGTGTCTAACGAGTTCGTAAACACCATGACGCAAAAGCCCACATTGCAGCAGCTGTTGCCTTTGGCTAAAGATGAAAATGATGGCCTGATGGAACGCGATGCCAACTGGGATTACCTGTATGAGCCTGAGGCCAAGCCTTTGCTCGACGCCCTGTTGGTTCGTTTTATCGAGTCTCAGGTGTACCAAGGCGTTGTTGAAAACATCGCCTGTGAACAAGCAGCGCGAATGGTAGCCATGAAGTCGGCTACCGATAACGCTGGCGATCTGATTCGTAGCTTGCAGTTGGTTTACAACAAGCTGCGTCAGGCCGCAATTACCCAAGAAATTTCGGAAATCGTGGGCGGTGCGGCTGCCGTTTAAGGCATCGCATGACCCGTTTGAATACTGCGAGTTTGAGAGGATAACCCCATGAGCAGCGGTCGTATTGTCCAGATTATCGGCGCCGTTATTGACGTCGAATTCCCACGTGATAACGTGCCACGGGTGTATGACGCCCTGAAGGTAGACGCCACATCAACTACCCTCGAAGTTCAGCAACAGCTGGGCGATGGCATCGTGCGTACGATTGCCATGGGCTCAACTGAAGGCCTGAAGCGTGGTCTGAGTGTTGCCAACTCTGGTGAACCTATCAGTGTTCCTGTTGGCAAGGGCACGTTGGGTCGTATCATGAACGTGTTGGGTGAGCCAGAAGATGAAGCTGGTCCTGTCGCAACAGAAACTACCTGGTCTATTCACCGCAAAGCTCCTTCCTATGACGAACAGTCAGGTTCGACTGAGCTGCTGGAAACAGGTATCAAGGTTATCGACTTGCTTTGCCCGTTTGCCAAGGGCGGTAAGGTTGGTCTGTTTGGTGGTGCCGGTGTTGGCAAGACCGTTAACATGATGGAATTGATCAACAACATCGCTAAGGCACACAGTGGTTTGTCCGTGTTTGCTGGTGTTGGTGAGCGTACTCGTGAAGGTAACGACTTCTATCACGAAATGAAGGATTCTGGCGTTCTCGACAAAGTGGCCATGGTTTACGGCCAGATGAACGAGCCTCCCGGAAACCGTCTGCGTGTAGCGCTGACCGGCTTGACCATGGCCGAATACTTCCGTGATGAAAAAGACGAAGCCACCGGCAAGGGTCGTGACGTATTGTTGTTCGTTGACAACATTTACCGTTACACATTGGCCGGTACTGAAGTATCTGCATTGCTGGGTCGTATGCCATCTGCGGTGGGTTACCAGCCAACATTGGCGGAAGAAATGGGCGTTCTGCAAGAGCGTATTACTTCAACCAAAAATGGTTCGATCACTTCGATTCAAGCTGTTTACGTTCCAGCCGATGACTTGACCGACCCGTCGCCAGCCACCACCTTTGCTCACTTGGACGCAACGGTTGTGTTGTCGCGTGACATCGCTTCTCTGGGTATTTACCCAGCGGTTGACCCACTGGACTCAACCTCACGTCAGCTTGATCCGCTGGTAGTTGGTGAAGAGCATTACAGCGTGGCCCGTGGTGTGCAAAACGTGTTGCAGCGCTATAAAGAGCTGAAAGACATTATCGCCATTCTGGGTATGGACGAGTTGTCAGAAGAAGACAAGCTGGTTGTGTATCGTGCACGTAAGATTCAGCGTTTCTTGTCACAGCCTTTCCACGTTGCCGAAGTTTTCACTGGCGCGCCAGGCAAGTATGTACCATTGAAAGAAACCATCAGCAGCTTTAAAGCCATTCTGGCCGGTGAGTATGACCATATGCCAGAGCAAGCCTTCTACATGGTTGGCGGCATTGAAGAAGCTGTTGAGAAAGCCAAAAAGGTCTAATGGCCTGACGGCTGGGAGTAGTAAATGGCTAACACAATGAAATGCGACATCGTCAGTGCAAAAGAGTCAATTTTTGCCGGTACGGTGACCATGGTCGTTGCGCATGGCTTACAGGGTGATCTGGGTATTTTGCCCGGTCACGCCCCGCTGTTGACACAACTGTCACCGGGCCCTGTCCGTGTGTTGCTGGAAAATGGTGAAGAAAACATCTATTACGTGTCGGGTGGTGTACTGGAAGTTCAGCCAACTATCGTGACCGTATTGGCGGACACTGCTGTTCGTGCCAAGGATGTGGATGAGGCGGCAGCGATTGAAGCGCGTAATCATGCCGCTGAAACACTGGCCAATCAAAAAGGTGAGATGGATACGTCAGCCGCATTGGCGGCGTTAGCCGAAGCGGCTGCGCAATTGCGTACCTTGCAGGCGATGAAAAATCGCGCAGGACGTGGTTGATCATTCCATGCGTCTAAAAGGGCAGCTTAGGCTGCCCTTTTTTATGTCTGCTAAAATGGGATCAGTTAATATAAGGATTCTTTTGACAGGAAGATCAAGCCTATGAGTTTACATGTTGTGATTCTGGCGGCAGGCAAAGGGACTCGCATGCGGTCTGCATTGCCCAAGGTTATGCAGCCACTGGCAGGCAGGCCTTTGTTACAACATGTCATTACCACGGCGAGAAAGCTGGGCGCAGTGTGTCCGATCGTGGTGTATGGTCACGGCGGTGAGCTGGTACAGCAATATTTTCAGCAAGAATCTTTGCAATGGGTATTACAGGCCGAGCAAAAAGGTACGGGTCATGCGGTGCAAGTGGCGTTGCCAGATCTGCCAGCAACCGGCAATAGTCTGATTTTATACGGTGATGTTCCGCTGATTTCGGTGCCTACCCTGGAGCGTCTGGTGGCCACCGTACGTGATGATAAATGCTTGGGATTACTGACAGTACACCTGCCTGACCCCACGGGTTATGGTCGGATTGTGCGTGAGCATGATCGTGTGGTGCAGATTGTTGAGCAGAAAGATGCCAATGCCGAGCAGCTTAAGATCACTGAAGTGAATACCGGTATTTTATGTGTACCGAATGCCTTGTTGCATGCCTGGTTGCCTGCACTGAAAAATAACAACGCACAGGGTGAGTATTATTTAACGGACCTGATTGGTCTGGCCAATGCCGCAGGTGTAGAGATTAATGCGGTGCACCCCGACACCTTGTGGGAAGTGGAAGGGGTAAATGACAAGGTGCAGTTGGCGGCGCTGGAGCGTGTCTGGCAACAGGCCCAGGCTAACGCGTTAATGCGTGCCGGAGTCACTATTTTGGACCCGCTGCGTGTTGATATTCGTGGTCAGCTGGAGCACGGCATGGATGTGAGTCTGGATGCTGGTGTCATCATCGAAGGGCGGGTTGTGCTGGGTGACAATGTTACTGTAGCCACAGGTTGTGTGCTTAAGGACTGCGAGATTGGTGCAGGGACACAGATCAAGCCATACAGCGTAATTGACTCCGCTGTCATTGGTAAGCATGCGCAGATTGGCCCATTTGCGCGGATTCGCCCCGGTAGCGTGTTGGCTGATTCGGTGCATATCGGCAATTTTGTCGAGACCAAGGCTACGCAAATGGGCGAAGGCTCAAAGGCTAATCATCTGGCTTATCTGGGCGACAGTGAAATTGGTCAGGGCGTTAATATTGGCGCCGGTACAATCACCTGTAATTATGATGGCGCTAATAAGCACAAGACGGTTATTGGTGATCATGCCTTTATCGGTACCAATAACTCATTGGTGGCACCATTGACCATTGGCGCTGGTGCTACAACGGGTGCTGGTTCGACCATCAGTAAAGAAGTATCGCCAGATACCTTGGCCGTTGGACGAGCAAAGCAGGTTTCCATTGCGAATTGGCAACGTCCGGTGAAAGCAGCAAAAGCGTCGGCAAAATAAGGGGTTTGATATGTGTGGAATTGTTGGCGCTATTGGCGAGCGGAATATTACGGATGTGCTGATTGAGGGTTTGCGCCGTCTGGAATACCGCGGTTATGACTCTGCCGGATTGGCGGTGGTTCATGCGGACAGCATTGTGCGTGAGCGTCAAACGGGCAAGGTGCAGGCGTTGGCTGATGCAGTACATGGGCAAAAGGTGTCAGGTCAGGTTGGCATTGCACATACGCGTTGGGCTACTCATGGCGCACCCACACAGGACAATGCTCACCCGCATCAGTCAGATGATGTGGCGGTAGTCCATAACGGCATTATTGAAAACTACGAAGCACTGCGAGAGCAATTACAGGCAGCAGGTTTTGTGTTTCAGTCGCAAACCGACACAGAAGTTGTGCCGCATTTGATTCAATACGAGCTGCGTCAGGGTGGTGAGTTTATTGATGCAGTTCGTCGTGCGGTGGCGCAATTGCATGGTGCTTTTGCCTTGGGGATTATTCGCGCCTCGGAGCCAGAGCGCATTCTGGCTGTTCGTCAGGGTTCGCCCCTGGTTGTTGGTCTGGGTATTGGTGAGCATTTTCTGGCATCAGACCAGCTGGCCTTGCTGCCTGTGACCAATCGATTTATTTACCTGGAAGAAGGTGATTTTGTTGAGTTGACTCGCGACAGGGTCACGATCTGGGATAAGCAGGGTACGTTGATCAAGCGTGCTGCTACCGAGCTGGACGCGACGCTGCATGCGACGGATAAGGCGGGCTACAAACACTTCATGCTGAAGGAAATTTATGAGCAGCCATTGGCGGTTCAGCGCACCTTGAGCGGACGTGTCAGTGACGGCAAGGTGGATGTCGACGCGTTTGGTCCGCGTGCCGCCGAGTTGCTGGCCAAGGCCAAACATATTCAGATTCTGGCCTGTGGTACCAGCTATCACGCGGGGTTTGTGGCCAAGTACTGGTTTGAGGCCATTGCCGGTATTTCCTGCCATATTGAGGTGGCCAGCGAGTTTCGTTATCGCACCACCGTGCTGCCCAGCGATACGCTGGTGGTCACTATTTCACAGTCCGGTGAAACGGCAGACACCCTGGCGGCACTGCGTGAGGTGAAGCAACGCGCGCTGGGCTCATTGTGTATTTGTAATGTGCCGACATCGACGCTGGTGCGTGAGTCCGACATGGCGTTTATTACCATGGCAGGGCCAGAGATCGGAGTGGCGTCAACCAAGGCCTTTACCACACAGCTGGTGGCATTGATGTTGCTGGTGCTGGCAACGGGTCGTCGTCAAGGCAATCTGGAACCGGCTCGTGAGGCAGATATTGTTGATCAGTTGATGGCATTGCCGAGCCACCTTGAGGGTGTGCTGGCGCTGGATAAAGCTATTGAGCGTATCGCTGTGGAGTTTGGCGAGAAGCATCACACCTTGTTTCTGGGACGTGGCGCTCAATATCCGGTGGCTATGGAGGGTGCACTCAAGCTTAAGGAAATTTCCTATATCCATGCCGAGGCTTATCCCGCTGGCGAGCTGAAACATGGCCCGCTGGCGCTGGTGGATCAAGATATGCCTGTGGTGGCCGTGGCACCTAATAATGACCTGATTGATAAGCTGAAATCCAATTTGCAGGAAGTACGTGCGCGTGCTGGTGTGCTGTATGTTTTTGCGGATGAGTACGCTGATGTGCGTGCTGAGCCTGGTCTGAAGGTATTCTCCATTCCTCATGTAAAAGATGAGGTAGCTCCTATTGTCTACACCATTCCTCTGCAGTTGCTGTCTTATCACGTGGCTGTGATTAAAGGCACGGATGTGGATCAACCCAGAAACCTAGCAAAATCTGTCACTGTAGAGTAGGGATATGACAACACAACATTCAACTTCATTGACCAAGGCGGAACGAGTCACCATTATCAGTGTATTGACCCGGTTCTTTGTTTATACCGCGATGATTACGGCGTTTGCCCTGTCGTTAAAAGCCATCATTATTAATGAAGGTCTGGATGCGTTTTATGAGGGGCATTGGGTTGAGAATCTGCAAATGAGCCTGCTTGCACTGACAGCAATTATTTATGCTGCGGTAGCCAGGTTGAGTGCCGAGCATCACGGTGTGCTGGCCAAAACGATGGCGTTATTAGCAGTATTTGCTGTTGTGCGTGAGGGTGATGCCTTTTGGGATCGCATGATGCCTGTGCTGGGTTGGGAGCTGCTTGGCACTATCGTATTGATCATGCTGGTTTATGTCATTGTGCAAGGGCGTCAGTCTTTTCCACGACAGCTGGCTACCTTCATAACCATGCGTGGCATGCCGTTGGCGTGGGCTGGTTTTATGGTGGCTATTCCCCTGGCTCAGATTGTGGCTCACGGGCCTTTGTTCCAGCTCATCATGGGCGCTGAATATATGAATACGTTCAAACGTATGATTGAAGAAACACTGGAGCTGGTGGGTTATATGATGATTTTCTTCTCCAGTGTTGAGCACTTTTACCAAACCGGCTGCTGGCAGCGTATTTCTGGTCAGAAAGATCCGGTTTAGGCTTTTTGTTCAATCAATAGCTCGGTCATTGCTTCTGCGGTGATCGGGCGGCTGATGTAATAACCCTGCACATAGTCGCAACGTTCACGAATCAGGAAGTCCAGGTGGCAGGCTGTTTCGATGCCTTCGGCAGTGACCGTCATGCCAAGCTGGTGAGCCATGGTGATGATGGCGCGTACAATGGCACCATCCTCTTCACTTTTGCCCAGATCCTTAACAAAAGTCTGGTCGATCTTTAAGGTGTCCAGCGGGAAACGACGCAGATAGCTGAGTGATGAATATCCGGTACCAAAGTCATCCAGTGCAATCAGCATGCCGCGTGCACGCGCTTCGCCCAGAATCTTGATGGCCAGATCCGGATCATCCATCAGTGATGACTCTGTCAGTTCAAGTTCCAATTGATTGGCGGGCAGTCCAGAGCTTTCAAGCGCCTCTTTTAAGGTGTGTAATAAATTGCCTTTGCGTAATTGTTGCGGCGGAATATTGATCGCCACTGTCAGTGCTCCCAAGCCCTGATCGCTCCATGCTTTAACCTGGCGAGTGGCCTGTTGCAGAACACGCTCCGTGATCACCGCAATCAGGCCGGTTTCTTCTGCCAGCGGAATAAATCGGCCAGGCTGCAATAATCCCAGTGTGGGGTGTTGCCAACGCACCAGTGCTTCCATGCCGACAATGCGATTGGTTGATAGTGCTACCTTGGGTTGGTAATGCACCACAAACTCATCGCGGAAAATGGCCTTGCGCAGACTGTTTTCCAGATTTAGTTGTTCAACGGTGGCACTGCGCATATCCGAGTTGTAGAAGCGATATTGATTGCCGCCAAGACGTTTGGCCTGCTGCATGGCCAGGTCGGCATGATTGATCAGGATGACCAGCTCACGACCATGATCCGGGAAAATACTGACACCCAGTGAGGTGCCCAGCAGCAGCTCGTGATCACCGATGTTAAAGGGCATGCGCAAGATGCCGATCACTTCTTCGCAAATTCGGTCGAGGTCGGTGGGGTCGCGCAGCTCGGTATAAATAATGGCGAATTCATCGGCACTGAGGCGAGCAATAGTGTCAAAGTCAGTGCCAATTTCAGATAGTCTGCGTCCGGTTTCACGCAGAATGGCATCACCTACTTCAAATCCCAGGGTTTCGTTGATCTGCCGGAAACGATCAAGATTCAGATAAATAACGCCCAGCATGCCATTGGCTTCACGGGCAGCGCTGATGGCCGAGTGCAGACGATTACGGAATTGTCGGCGATTGGCGAGCTGGGTGAGGCGATCATAGTTGGCCAGATAATCCAGTTTGCGTTGTGCCTCAAGCGCTTTGTATTCGGCGGAAATATCGCGGCGAATACCCAGAATACGCAAAGGTTTGCCATCAGACTGCCACTCCACGACACGTCCCTTGTCTTCGACCCAGACCCAGTGACCTTGCTGGTGCTGGACACGATAGCGAGATTCGTAAGTGGGCGTGATTCGCCGCAAATGGCCAATCATGTCATTCATGACCTGATGCAGGTCGTCAGGGTGTATTAGTCGTCTGGCCTCGGCACGCACGCTGCGATGTGTCAGTCCCTCACAGCCCAGGATTGGCATGAGGTTGGTGTGACTCAGTGTGCCTTCCTTCAGATTCCAGTCCCATAACGCAATGCCGGATGCCTCAATGGCCAGCGTCAGGCTTTCCTGGCTTTCCTGTAGTGCCAGCGTACGTTGGTGGACTCTGGATTCCAGCTCATCATTGAGCTGCTGCAGTTTATTCTCTGCCAATGTACGTGTTCTGACTTCACCGGTCAGGCGGTTATTCATGGCCAATGTGCGGGATTGAGCCTGACGCAGGAAGTTGATCAGATGTTCATTGTTAAAGCGTAATTCCAGTGCACCCAGCACCATGCGGTTTAAATAGCGCGCACTCAGAATCAGGAAAATCCACCAGAAGACACCAATGACCAAGACCAGATAAGAGGTTGAGGTGGGGTGCAGCAGCAGATATGCCAGCGAGGGCAGGTACATTGCGATGGTAAAGGCCAGGAAAGAGCGGAAATGACCGACATAGGCGGTCAATGCTGAAATGCCCTGCGCTCCGATCATGGCGGACAGCAGCGCCTGGCGGCTGGTGACTTCGGCCAGTAGCTCATTGCTGGGAAAAATCCGGGGGTTCAGGGCAATACCGGCAGTGGACCAGAATAGTCCGGTAATAAATGCCGTGAGCATCAGGGCCCAGCTAATCAGCGAAATGCTGGGCCGGCGCAGCATGCCCAGCCACCACACCAGTACCAGCCGGATTAACAGAAATACGGAAAAGCTGATGCACCAGATCATGATGTTGCGATTGCTGGCGTAAGGCCAGTCCCACAGCAACCAGGTGGTGACCAGAACACAGACAAAGGTGATGGTAATAAAGCGCGGCAGCTGTTTTTGAACCTGTTCCAGTCTTGCCATGTTCAATGCTTCGGCAGACAAGCCTGGGGTGGCTGCATAAGGCGAGCTACTGGTCTGTGTTGTGCTTTGTTGTGTACTCATCAAGCAGTCCTTAACAGCGCGGTCGATACTCGCGTCTGGCAGCAATACCTTAACATTTGCACATTAACAGGAAAACGAATGCCGATGGCTGGTCTACAATAAGCGCATGAATGAATCTGATCTATTAACCGGGCTTAATCCGGCACAACGCGACGCCGTAACGTGTGACAGTCAACATCTATTAGTACTGGCCGGTGCTGGCTCCGGCAAGACACGTGTACTGACCACTCGCATCAGTTATTTCTGTCAGCATTTTGGCATCTCTCCTTTTGCGGTGTTGGCGGTCACGTTTACCAATAAGGCCGCACATGAAATGCGTGCACGTCTGGAGCAGCAGCTGGGTATTGCCACCCAGCCGTTATGGATCGGCACGTTTCATGGGTTGGCGCATCGTTTCCTAAGACAGCATTACAAAGAAGCAGGGCTGCCCCAAACCTTTCAGATTCTGGATTCGGATGATCAGAACCGAGTTATCAAGCGTGTACTGAAGGATCTGCAACTGGATGAGGAAAAATGGCCGGCACGTCAGGCCAGTAGCTTTATCAATGGCCATAAGGAAGAGGGTCGGCGTGCACACCATATTCAGCACAATGGCGACTTGTTTACAGCCACCATGTTGCGCATTTATCAGGCCTATGAGGTGGTGTGTCAGCGCAGTGGTCTGATTGATTTTGCGGAAATCCTGTTGCGTAGCCACGAGCTCTGGTTAAAGCATCCAGAGTTGCTCAAGCATTATCAGGCGCGTTTTCGCATGATCCTGGTGGATGAGTTCCAGGACACCAACCGCATTCAATATGCCTGGCTGCGATTGCTGGCCGGTGAGCACGGCATGCTGACGGCGGTGGGCGATGATGACCAGAGTATTTACGGCTGGCGTGGTGCCTGTATTGAAAATATTCGCACTTTTCAGCGTGACTATGCTGAGGCAGAGCTGATTCGTCTGGAGCAGAATTATCGTTCGACGTCGGTTATTTTGCAGGCGGCCAATGCGGTGATTGCCAACAATGGCGATCGTCTGGGTAAAAATCTGTGGACTGATCGCAGTGAAGGCCAGCCGATTTCGGTATATGCCGGTTATAACGATCTGGATGAGGCGCATTTTATTGCACGCATGCTGGATGAGCGTTTCCGTGCTGGCATGGCCAGACGTGATATGGCGATTCTATATCGCTCTAACGCGCAATCCCGGGTGTTGGAAGAGGCCTTGTTGCGGGCGCAGATTCCGTATCGGATTTACGGTGGCCTGCGCTTTTTTGAACGCGCCGAGATCAAGAATGCCGTGGCCTATCTGCGCCTGATGCAGCAGCGTCATGATGACACGGCGTTTGAGCGCATCGTTAATGTGCCGACACGTGGCATTGGTGACAAGAGCGTGGACACCCTGCGCCAGTTGGCCAGAGAAGGGCAGATCAGCCTGTGGATGGCGGCACAGCAGGTGGTGCGCGAGCGTCTGTTGCCATCACTGGCGGTGGGCAAGATTCTGTTTTTCCTGGAGCTGATCGACCGGCTGGATGCCGATAAACAAGATGCCCCGCTGGGTGATCTGGTGTCGGCAGTGATTGAGCAAACCGGGTTGATTGCGCATCACGAAAAGGAAAAAGGCGAGAAAGGTCAGGCACGTGTGGAGAACTTGCGCGAACTGGTGGCCGCTGCGCGTGAGTTTGACGTGGAAGACACTGATGCACCTTCTGTGCTGGCGGCTTTTCTGGATCATGCCGCGCTGGAGGCTGGTGAACAACAGGCGGGTGAGTTTGAGGATGCAGTGCAGCTGATGACGTTGCATGCCGCCAAAGGGCTGGAGTTTCCCATTGTGTTCCTAGCGGGCTGTGAGGAGGGTTTGTTCCCGCACGAGATGGCCTTGCAGGAAAACAATCTAGAGGAAGAGCGCCGCCTGTGTTACGTCGGCATTACCCGCGCCATGCGTGAGCTGTTTATTACCTATGCCGAGGTGCGTCGTCTGTATGGCAATGAGGCTTATCACGTGCCGTCGCGTTTTTTACGCGAGATTCCGGATGCCTTATTAGCGCCTGTACGACAGCAAACAGTGCCGAATTACACAGGTTATCGGGCCGGTAGCCAGGTCAAGGCAACACCTGCCAGTCTGGGAAATGACCTGCGTCAAACCACATTGGGTGGTGATGAGTCTGGTGAGGGTGCCTGGCGTTTGGGGCAGGGTGTGGTGCATTCGCGTTTTGGCGAGGGTGTGATTCTGGCATTTGAAGGCAATGGCCCGAATGCCCGGATCCAGGTCAATTTCAAGGGTATCGGCAGCAAATGGCTGGTGGCGCAATACGCCAGGTTGACACGCGCCTAAGGTAAAGGGCGTGTGCGGCCTTCATTGTTGACGGCAACAAACGTGAACAGGCCTTCGCCAAGCTTGCGTGGCGTGTTGAGAGGGTCGCTCATTTCCCATGCCTCAACCGTGACCTTCATGGATGATCGGCCGACCTCGAGTACATCGGCGTAAAGCGCAACCACGTCACCGATAGCGACCGGGCGTAAAAAAACGACATCATTAATAGCGACGGTAGCGACTCGACCCTGCGCACGTTTATTGGCAGCCATGTCGCCAGCCAGATCCATTTGTCCTACCAGCCAACCACCAAAAATATCACCCGAGCCGTTAGCATCGCGCGGCAGAACGACAGATTGCAGACGCAGGGTGCCACGCGGGCGAGGGAGGTCGTTGCTGCTACTTTCCATGTGATGGCCCGTATCTATTATAGTTTTTAAAGGTCCGCGGGAAATGATTACATCAAGCAGACGAACTGTCTATTGCACTATCGTATGAGCAGCGTGATTTGTTTTAAGCTGTCATCAAGCTGTAACACAGATCAAACAAAGTATGCCGTACTTGGAGTACAGGCTTATTCAGAGTCAGTTATCCAATACAGAATACTTATTTGATTACCCAATGAGGATAGCAAGATGCGATTGACTCACAAAACAATGGGGCTGGCCTGTGTTGCAGCTGCAGCAATTGGCATGAGCACAACGGCCGCTGCCCGTGACACCATACAGGTTGCAGGTTCTTCAACTGTTCTGCCGTTTGCCAGTATTGTGGCCGAAGAATTTGGCGGTACTTTTTCTCAGTTTAAAGCTCCGGTTGTTGGTTCTGGTGGCTCCGGTGGTGGCTTGCGCCAGTTCTGTCAGGGTGTTGGTTTTAACACGATCGATATTGCCAACTCTTCTCGCCCTATTCGTCCGGCAGAAGTCGAGTCCTGTAACAAGGCTGGCGTGAAGAAAATTCAGGAAGTGAAGTTTGGTTATGACGGCATTGTGTTTGCTTCACGTGCGCAGGGCGCTGAGTTCAAGCTGAAGCCTGAGCATATTTTTAAGGCATTTGCTGCACAGTTGCCGGTTAACGGCAAGCTGGTGGCCAATACCAATACACGCTGGTCTCAGATTGATAAGTCATTGCCCGATCAGGATATCTTGCTGGTAGTTCCGGCATCGAATCACGGCACACGTGAAGTGTTTGAAGAAAAAGTGATTCATCTGGGCTGCGACACCATTGCCGAATTCAAGGCGCTGTCAGGCGATGCCAAGCTTAAGGCCTGTAATGCCATGCGTACCGATGGTCGTGTAGTGGAAATTGCTGGTGATTACACGGAAACTCTGGCTCGCTTGCAGGCTCAACGTACGGCGGTTGGTGTGTTTGGTCTGAGCTTCTATGATCAGAATCGTGACCGTTTGCGTGTGGCGACCATCAATGGTGTGGTGCCTTCCCTGGAAACCATTGCTTCGGGTGAGTATCCCGTGTCACGTCCCTTGTACTTCTACGTGAAGGGTGAGCACATTGGTGTTGTACCGGGTATCGCCCAGTATGTTGAGTTCTTTTTGAATAAGCGTGTATCGGGTGCTCGTGGCCCACTGGAGGAAGCTGGCTTGATTCCGCTGCCTGAGGCGGAGCGTGTTCAGGCACTTGCCGACTTCCGGGCTAACAAGGTGGTATCCAACTGAAACATCAATTCAGTTAAGCGGTAAAGGTTGAAAGCGCTAAAGGCGGGAGACACCATCCCGCCTTTAGCGTGTAAATGAAGTGATCAGTTTTGCATTAAGTTGGAGTGGTTATGAGTAATTTAGTGCTGATCTTGGTGTTGCTGGCTTTGGTAGGTATTGCCTACCAGTGGGGTTTGAGCCGAAGTCGTCAACATCAGTTTAGTGGCGTACGCACACATTCACGTCCAACCTATCATGGCGCGCTGGTTGCCATCTGGTGTGCTGTTCCGGCACTACTTGTACTGGGACTGTGGAATCTTTTTGAGTCCACCATCATCGAATATCTTGTGTTGTCTTCCATGTCGTCAGTGACTGCACTGGCCGAAATGACGACGCAGCAACAACTGATTCAAATGCGACGCCTGATCGCGATTGCTTCGGGTTTTGGGGTCGAAGGACTGGTGGCGGATGCAGAATTTGCAGCTGCCGCACACCTTAATCGACTGGAAACCATTGCTGGCATGGCCAAGGCCGTTATTGTGCTGGTGCTGGCCATTGGCGGGCTGTTGTATGCCCGATCCAGATATACGCCGAGTCTGCGTGCACGTAATCAGGTTGAGCGTGTGGTGTCGATCTTGCTGGCTCTGTGTTCCGGCATCGCGATTCTCACCACGATTGGCATTGTGGTATCCATGTTGGGTGAAACACTGCGGTTCTTCGAGTTTGTGTCGCCTGTCGATTTTTTCTTCGGGACAACCTGGAATCCGGGTTTCAGTTCAACAGGTGATTCGGTCGGTGAGTTTGGTTTGCTGCCATTATTATGGGGCACACTGATGATCAGCTTTATTGCGCTGGCCGTGGCCATCCCCGTGGGTTTGATGGCGGCCATTTATCTGGCTGAATACGCCAAGCCGCGCACTCGTGCCATTGTCAAACCAACCATTGAAGTGCTTGCGGGTATTCCTACGATTGTCTACGGCGTGTTTGCCATGATGGTGATTGGGCCGGTATTTGCTCAGCTGGGCGCTTCTGTCGGTATTGATATTCGCGCTACCAGTGCGTTAACGGCTGGTGTGGTGATGGGTATCATGATCATTCCTTTTGTGTCGTCGCTGTCAGACGACATCATTACGCAAGTGCCACGCACCATGCGCGATGGCTCACTGGGGCTGGGTGCGACCAAATCAGAAACCATTCGTCAGGTGGTTTTACCGGCGGCCTTGCCCGGTATTGTGGGTGCTTTCCTGCTGGCGGCCAGCCGGGCCATTGGTGAAACCATGATTGTGGTACTGGCGGCTGGTAATAGCCCCGTTCTGCATGCCAATCCATTTGAGGCGGTATCTACCGTCACCGTCAGTATCGTCAATGCACTGACAGGTGATAGCGATTTTGCCAGTCCACAATCGCTGGTGGCGTTTGCGCTGGGTATTACCTTGTTTGCCATCACCTTGGCACTCAACGTGGTCGCGCTTTACATTGTCCGTCGTTACCGTGAGCAATACGAATGAACACGACTCCAACTACTGCAAGCACTGCAAAGGCCGAGCGCCTGGCGACGATTCAGGCGTCATTGCTGGGCCGTCATCGTCGCGAAACGCGCTTTCGTGTCATGGGACTGTTTTCGGTCAGTCTGGCCCTGATATTTGTGGCCATTTTATTTGGCAGTATTTTGTCGCGTGGTATCCCGGCATTCTGGCAGTCCACGATTACGGTTGACGTTTTCTTTGATCCGGAAATTCTGGATATTCAGGCCAGGCCAACACCGGAACCGAACGAAGTACCCGCCGTATTTCAGGCACGCATGGACGAGTGGAATACGGATCTTTCCTTTGCTGACTGGAACAGCCTGCTGGAAGACAGCATTTTGCGGGTCAGTCCGGACTCAGAGGCGTATTCACGGGACTTGCGCCGTTTGTTCACCAGCGGTGAACGTTTCCGCCTGCGTGATATGGTGCTTGCTGACCCTGATCTGGTGGGACAAAAACGCACACTGACGTTGCTGGCCGATGCCAATGTGGATGTCTGGCTGCGCGGCAATATTGATCGTGATCTGCCGGATGACCAGCAGCAGATGTCGCGTCAGCTGCGCGATCTGGCTGACAAGCTGAAGGCCGAAGGCATCATCAAACTGAAATTCAGTACCAGTCTGTTTAGTAATCCGGATTCGCGCAGCTCGTTGGCATCCGCCGGTTTGGCAGGTGCGGTGATTGGCTCGCTGTTCATGATGCTGATTGTCATCTTTATTTCGGTGCCCATTGGTGTGGCCAGTGCCATTTATCTGGAAGAGTTTGCTCCCAAGAACCGAATCACTGATCTGGTTGAAGTCAATATCAATAACCTGGCCGCCGTGCCGTCGATTGTGTTTGGTCTATTGGGTGCTGCCATTTTCATTAACTGGTTGCGACTGCCCATTTCAGCGCCATTAGTCGGTGGTTTGGTGCTCAGTCTGATGACCTTGCCAACCGTCATTATTACTACGCGTGCTTCGCTACGTGCGGTGCCACCTTCGATTCGTCAGGCTGCTTTGGGGATTGGCGCTTCCAAGGTACAAATGGTTTTCCATCATGTGTTGCCATTGGCGCTACCGGGTATTTTAACCGGTGCCATTCTGGGCGTGGCTCAGGCCCTGGGTGAAACAGCGCCATTGCTGTTGGTGGGTATGAGTGCCTTTGTGGCCAGCATTCCGGCTACGCCGCTGGATCAATCTTCGGCACTGCCGGTACAGATTTATTTATGGCAGGCCAACGAGCTGCGCAACTTCTTTGAAGGTCGAACCGCGGCAGCCATTGTGGTGCTGCTTGGCGTGATGCTGACACTGAATGGCTTTGCCATTTGGTTACGCAAGAAATTAGAAATCAGGTGGTAATAGTATGAGCGATCAGAATAGTGATGTAGCAGTGAGCGGAGCCAGCACACCAAGGGCCTCCTTCAGTATTGGCACTCATAAAGAGCCGACTCGAGCAGTGGTCAAGAAAATGGTCACTGAAAATGTGCAGGTTTTTTATGGTGAAACCCAGGCCATCAAGGGTATCAGCCTGGATATTCATGAAAATGAGGTGATTGCCTTTATCGGACCATCGGGTTGTGGCAAGTCAACGTTTCTGCGCTCGTTGAACCGCATGAATGACACTATTGATGGTTGCCGTGTCACTGGCAAGATCCTGTTGGATGATCAGGACATTTATGACCCGTCACTGGATGTGGTGTTGTTAAGAGCCCAGATTGGCATGGTGTTTCAAAAGCCCAATCCGTTTCCAAAATCGATTTATGAAAATGTGGCCTATGGGCCCAAGTTGCATGGTTTGGCCAAGTCGCGTCATGACCTGGACGAGATTGTTGAAAACAGTCTGCGCAAGGCCGGTTTGTGGGACGAAGTGCGTGATCGTCTGATGCAGCCGGGTACAGGATTGTCGGGTGGTCAGCAGCAACGCTTGTGTATTGCGCGTGCCATTGCGGTCAGCCCTGATGTGATCCTGATGGATGAGCCCTGTTCGGCACTGGATCCCATTGCAACGGCAAAAATCGAAGAGCTGATCAGTGAGCTGTCGGAGCAATACACCATTGCCATTGTGACCCACTCCATGCAGCAGGCTGCTCGTGTGTCACATCGCACAGCCTATTTTCACCTGGGTGAACTGATCGAGGTCAATGACACTGAAAAAGTGTTTACCAACCCTGATCACGATTTGACTGAAGCCTATATTACTGGCCGTTTCGGCTGATTGATCAAGCGTCAACGACAGAGAGCATCATCATGAATAAAGACAAACTGACGCAGCATATTTCGCATCAATTCAATTCTGACCTGGATAAGGTACGGACTGACTTTCTGACCATGGGTGGTCTGGTGCAGCAGCAGCTGGCCGATGCCATGAAGGCATTGATGACAGGCTCGGTCGATGAGGCCGAGGCGGTTATTCGTACCGACGCCAAAATCAATCAGATGGAGCTGGGCATTGATAGCGACCTTATGCACATCCTGGCGTTGCGTCATCCGGCGGCATCGGACTTGCGCCTGGTGGTTTCGCTGGGCAAGTCAGTGACCGACCTTGAGCGTATTGGTGATGAGGCCTACAAAGTGGCTCGGGCAGCCGTGCTGTTGAATCGTGAAGGCGAGTCACCACGTGGTTATGCCGAGGCACGCAGTATTTCATCACGAGTGGCCGAGATGCTGCATAACGTGCTGGATGCCTTTGCGCGCTTTGATGCACATGCTGCGTTCGAGGTGATGAAGGCGGACGTGCAAACGGACAGCGAATATGAGTCTGCCATGCGCGCGTTGATTACCTACATGATGGAAGATCCACGCTCTATCAGTCGTATTTTGAATGTGATGAACGTGCTGCGTTCGCTGGAGCGTATTGGTGATCACTCACGCAATATTGCCGAGCAGATTATCAATATGGTGCTGGGCATTGAGGCAAGGCATACGGATTACGACGTGATTTCCACCAACTTGGACAAGATCACACGTGTGGGGCCTAGCGAATAATCAGTGTGAGTGGAAAGTGACAGCTAAAACGAGACCCCAGCCCCGGCTGGGACTCGATTTCCAGTCGTGCTTCATGCTGCATTAATACATGTTTGACAATGGCCAGACCCAGGCCAGTTCCCCCGGTTGCTGAGCTACGTCCCGCATCAACACGATAAAAGCGCTCTGTCAGACGTGGAATGTGAGTGATATCAATGCCAATGCCGCTATCAATCACGCTGAACTCAATGTGATCGTTTTTGCGCTCCCAGATAATCTGTATCGAGCCACCTGGCGGGGTGTATTTGATGGCATTGGTGACCAGATTGGAAAATGCGGAGCGCAGATTGCTGCTGATGCCTGAAATCTTCAAGTCGGGATCTGCACTTAAGGTCACTGACTGCTGCTTGGGTTTTGCCAGTATCTGGGCGTCATCCAGTACCTGTTGCAGCAATCTGGGCACATCAACGGGATTGCGTTTTACCAGTAGACCCTCATTTTCCAGGCTGGATAACAGCAGTAGATCGTTAACCAGATTTTTCATGCGCAGGGTCTGGTCATCCATTTGTTGCAGCGCTTTGACCAGTCTTGGGTTCAGTGTGTCGGCCTGGCTTAAAAAGGTTTCCAGATAACCACTGAGCACGGTTAATGGCGTACGCAGCTCATGCGACACATTGGCGACGAAGTCTTTGCGCATCTGCTCCAGATTATGCACGCGGGTGATGTCGTAGACGATCATCAATTTGTCGTTGTCGCCAAAGAGTGTGATTTCAAACTGCAGGTAGCGCCCTGAGTGCTTATGTGATGGCAGCTTGAGGCCTTCATTAAACGGGCCATACTGGAAGTAGCGCACAAACGCGGGCGCACGAATGACATTAATCAGTGGTTGGCGCATGTCTCTGGCGCGCAGACCAAGCAGCTTGCCAGCGGCAGGATTCCACCATTCCAGATTGCCATCTTTATCAATCAGGGCGACCCCTTCGTCCAGTGCGGCAATGGAGGCGCGGGCACGATCAATGATGCCAATGAGATTGGTCTTGGAGCGGTGCTCGTTGCGGCGCAATTGATGAATGGCGCGATAGGCCTGTGCCCAGGTGCCTATGCCATCCGGTACATCCTGTTCGGTATCTTGTGCCCAGAGTTCAAGTTGTTTGAGCTGATTCAGATGAATAAACAGACAGGCCAGGCAGCCAGCCAACACGCCCAACAATACATACTCCAGCAGCCAGCCGATAAACGCGCCAAAGAGTATGAGCGCAATGGCCTGTTTCAGTTCTCGCTTGGGAACGGGGAGTTTCAACTATTGTCGTCCTGCGCCTGTACTTGTGTTGAGAACCGATAACCTGTGCCACGAACGGTTTGAATAAAACGATCAAAGCCATGAGGCTCTAATGCTTTTCGCAGACGACGAATATGCACATCAATGGTGCGATCTTCAACATAAACATTGCCGCCCCAGACCTGATCCAGCATTTGTGTGCGGGTGTAGGCACGCTCTGGGTGGCTCATGAAAAAAGCCAGTAGGCGATACTCGGTAGGGCCCATTTCGATGGGAGCGTCATGGGCGGTGATGCGATGGCTGACCGGGTCCAGTTTCAGCCCTTCGGCTTCAATGGCCTTGTCCTGATTGAGGGCGCTGGAGCGACGCAGCACGGCCTTGATGCGTGAGGCCAGTTCGCGTGTAGAAAAAGGTTTGGTGATGTAATCGTCGGCACCGGCATCCAGACCCTGAATCTTGTTGTCTTCCTCGCCACGAGCAGTGAGCATGATGATAGGGATTTCACTGGTGCTCTCATCACGCTTCAGGCGACGGGCCAGTTCGATGCCGCTCATGCCGGGTAGCATCCAGTCCAGCAGAATCAGTGCGGGGCGCTCATCAACGACCAGATGATGTGCTTGCAGGGCATCCTCTGCCTCGATGCAATCGTAACCAGCCAGTTCCAGGGCAATGGCGATCATTTCCCGGATGGCGGCCTCATCATCAACAATCAGTATTTTTTCGGTTTTCATTATGACAACGCTCTGTAAATAGAATGACAGTGCTATTACACCTGTGTGTCATGACAGAAATATTACGCTTTTATGTCGCCAGCATTTGCAGCCAGGCAGCCAGCAGAGCGACGAACAGCCATAAACCGATCCAGTGGTTGGCCAGGAAGGCTTGCAAACAGGCATCTGCCTGACGTTGTCGAATGATCCAGCCTTGCCACACAAACTGACCGGCGGCTGCCGCCAGCCCTACTAACCAGGCCCAGCCCAGCTCCAGTTGTTGTCCGACCAGATACAGTGCCACCAAAAACAGCAGTTGCAGGAAGCCAATGGCATGGCGATCCAGATCACCAAACAGGATGGCCGTTGATTTGATGCCGACCTTTACATCATCTTCCCGGTCGGCCATGGCGTATTGAGTGTCATAAGCCACCGTCCAGGCCAGATTGGCGCAATACAAAAGCCAGCACAGGGCATCTGGGGTTTTCTCCTGTGCTACAAATGCCATTGGAATGGCCCATGAAAAGGCCGCACCCAGCACCACCTGAGGCAGATAGGTGTAGCGCTTCATGAAGGGGTAGGACGTGGCCAGCGCTACAGCGCCCAATGACCACCAGAATACGGCCGTGGGCAGGAACAATAGCAGGCTGGCTGCAGCAGCGATGAGTATGGCAAACAGCATCAGTGCTTCCTGACTGCTGATGCGGCCAGTGGCTAACGGGCGTTGTGCGGTGCGTCTGACATGGCCATCAAGGTCACGGTCGGCATAATCATTGATCACGCAGCCAGCACTGCGCATAAGCACCACGCCCAGGCCGAAAATAAGCACAATGGCAGCCGATGGATTGCCATCGCCCGCAATCCATACTGCCCATAAAGTGGGCCACAACAGTAAATAAATACCGATAGGGCGATCCAGACGCATCAGTGCAATGAAGTCAGGCAGGCGTTGTGATAGCGGAATTGGGCGAGGCATAACAGGTCTCTGAGTTAATGGGCAGCGGTGCACCGCGTGGCGTGATAGGCCAATAATGCCGGTAAGAAGGCTTCAGCGACAAATACGGCGTGGCCGTGCAGTTGCAGTCTGGAGCGGCGTGCCCATAACTGGCCATCTGGATGTTGTAATTGCGCAAACTCAATACCGGTGCGGCGCAGGGCCGGATGCTTGAACAGGACACTGCCGAGAGATCGATTACCCAGGCGGGTCAGGCGTTGTCCGGCTGCGTTCAGGCTGCGCGGGGGTAGCAGTGAGCGCGCATGCACCCAGGGCTCGCCACGACCTATCAGCTGTACTTCACGTATCCACAACAGTCGGTCATGGGGTAGCCGAAGCTGTTGACGTTCAGCCAGAGTGGGCTTGTGCCAGCCTTCAAATAAAACCTGTATGCGCAAATCACCGTCGGCCAGTATCTTGAGTGCTGCTGTGAGTGAGCCTGGCAATTGCAGCCAATACCATGACGCTGCATCGGGCGATGAAATGAGTTGTTGCCGGATATGCCAGCGTTTAGGCTGAGGCCAGTGGGTTTGGCCTGATTGATGGCGCATAAAAATAGTCTTGGGCTATTAGGGAAATTAAGCCGCATGTCAGCCTGCGAGTCCTGACTGGCGGGCGTTGGCCGCGACATTCTAACAGTCTTTGATGTAACATACGCGCGCCTGGATTGCTAAGCCTGTCTTGCGCACGTAGCTTTGGCAGCTATTCAACTATCAGCTTAGGGTGAACATTATGAAAAAGTGGCAATGCATTGTATGTGGCTTTGTGTATGACGAAGCCGTTGGTATGCCGTGGGATGGAATTGCTGCAGGTACCAAGTGGGACGATATTCCTGCTGATTGGGTTTGCCCGGATTGTGGCGTAGGCAAAGAAGATTTCGAGATGACGGAGATCTGATGATGGAGCCTGTAGTCATTCTCGGGACTGGTCTGGCCGGTTATACCTTGGCGCGAGAGTTGCGCAAGCTCGATGCCGAGCGCCCGCTATTGCTGATCTCGCAGGATGATGGTCGCAGTTACTCCAAGCCCATGCTCTCGAATGCACTGAGCAAGGGTAAAACAGCCGATACGCTGGCCATGGCAACACCTGATGTCATGGCAGAACAGCTGAAGGCGACGGTTCGTGCCAGTGTCACGGTGTCCGCTATTGATGCTGATACGCGTACCATTACGGTAGATGGTGAAGCCATTCGTTATGCCGATCTGGTGCTGGCCGTGGGCGCTGATGTATTTCGTCCGCCATTGGCCGGTGATGGTGCAGAGCAGGTCTATTCGGTCAATGACCTGGAAGATTACGCACGTTTTCGTGCCGTTCTGGGTGAAGACACGCAGCGTAGGGTGCTGATTATTGGTGGTGGCCTGATTGGTTGCGAATTTGCCAATGATCTGTCCGCGACTGGCTATCAGGTGTCTCTGGTCGAGCCAATGGGACGTCCGTTACCTACCTTGTTGCCGGAGCGTGCTTCCGCTGCCGTGGCCGAAGGTCTGGCTTCGCTGGGTGTGCAGTTTTACTTTGGCGCCGGAGTGACAGCGGTTAACAAGGCTGCTGATGGTGTTGTCGTGACCTTGTCAGATGGTACCGAGGTACAGGCCGATCTGGTGTTGTCGGCCATTGGTTTGCGTCCGCGTATTGCACTGGCACAAGATGCCGGCTTGCAAGTGGCACGGGGCATTGTGACGGATCGTTTGTTGCAAGCCAGTCGTGAGCATATTTATGCCTTGGGTGATTGTGCCGAAGTGGAAGGCAAGGTGCTGATGTATGTGCTGCCATTAATGGCGGCTGCACGTGCGCTGGCCAAAACCCTGACAGGCACACCGACACCGGTTAATTACCCTGCCATGCCGGTACAGATCAAGACCCCGGTATGCCCAGTGGTGGTGTCGCCAGTGGCTCCGCAGACACAAGGCTCGTGGCAGATCGAAGCCGACGGGCAAAATGTGAAAGCCAGCTTCGTGAGTGAGTCAGGTCAACTATTGGGATTTGCATTGACCGGCAGTTTTGCCAGCAATATGCAGGTGAAATCAGAATTGGCCAAAGCGTTGCCGCCTATTCTGGCTTAAGCCACTTTGCTATTCGCCCAGAGCTTTTGCTTGCAGCATGAGCTCTGTGGCGCGGCGTGAGTCCTTTCGAACACCATCACCTTTGCGATACATCTCTGAAAGTTCAACCATGGCCTTGCCATAGCCCAGATCGGTTGCCCGCTGAAACCATTCGGCGGCTCTGCTGCTGTTTTTACGCACACCCGAGCCAGTCTTGTACATCTGCCCCAGATTGAATTGTGCTTCAACGACACCCTGATTGGCTGCGCGCTCATACCAGTTGGCGGCCTGTCGTTTGTTGGTGCTGAGGCCGACACCATTGTCATACATCAGTCCCACGTTATTTTGTGCCAGTGGATGACCCAGTTCGGCAGCTCTGAGCATCAGGGTTGCTGCAGCCCGATGATCAACAGCCAGACCATGTCCGGTACTATAGGCCATACCCAAGGCATATAGCGCCGGGGCATAGTCCTGCTCAATGGCGAGACGGAACCAGGTGTTAGCTACGGCATAGTCCCGTTTGACGCCAATACCACTGGCGTATAACGCACCCAGATTGTATTGCGCCTGTGGCAAGCCCTGACGTGCGGCCAGCGTGAACCACTCCAAGGCCTTGTGGCGATTACGCATGACGCCTTCGCCGTGATAATACAGATTGCCCAGGTTGTACTGAGCCTGTGCGGAACCCTGACGAGCCTGACGGTGCAGTTCGCTGATGTCGCCATTAAACAAGCGCTCACTGGCCACTCTTGGCACGGCCTGGGCAACACTGCTGAGCAGTATCAGGCTGGCAAAGAAGGCGGAAAGGCAACGCTTCAGCATAGACAACCGATCCTTGACGTATTGGCGATCAAAAAACAACTTAGGTTAGATTAAGTGAATGTCCGGGCTGCAACAAGCATATTAGACCTGTGTATAGTCGTTACGCTTTGATAACCAGCGTGTAATCAGATAATCCCCGGCAGGAGGCTGATTGCGCATGAGTTGAGTGGCTAATGTGCGTGCGTCATCCAGCAGTTCGTGATCACGTAACAGGTCGGCAATTTTAAAGCTCACATCTCCGGTTTGACGTGTGCCCAATACTTCACCCGGGCCACGCAATTGCAAATCATGTTCGGCAATGACAAAGCCGTCTTGCGAGTCGCGCAGAATTTGCAAACGTTGTCTGGCCTGATGCGATACCGGTGATTGATACAGCAGCACACAATAACTGGCCAACGCGCCACGACCGACACGACCACGCAACTGATGCAGCTGTGACAACCCTAAGCGCTCCGGGTTTTCGATGATCATCAGGGTGGCATTGGGCACATCAACGCCCACTTCAATGACCGTTGTTGCTACCAGAACCGCAATTTGTCCTGCTGCAAAGGCAGCCATGGTATCTGCCTTTTCACTGGCTTTTTGCTGACCATGTACCAGACCAATTGTTATTTCCGGCAAGCTGGTTTGCAGCAGTTCACAGGCGACCTGTGCGGCTTGAGCCTGAATCTGTTCGGACTCATCAATCAGAGTGCATACCCAATACACCTGTTGCCCTGTTTTGACATGAGCACGAATACGTTCGATCAGTTCATTACGTCGCTGGCTGGATAAGACAACGGTTTGAATCGCCTGTCTTCCGGGCGGCAGTTCGTCAATGATCGAGGTGTCCAGATCGCCATAGGCGCTCATGGCCAGCGTGCGCGGAATCGGCGTGGCGGTCATGATGAGTTGATGTGGTTGTATGCCAGCGGTTAGGCCTTTGCGCGTGAGCGCCAGTCGTTGTTCAACACCAAAGCGGTGTTGCTCGTCAATAATGACCAGTCCCAGACGCTGGTATTCCACGGCATCCTGAAACAGGGCATGAGTGCCAATCACCATTTGCACATCATGACTGGCCAGACCAGCGAGCACGGGTCGGCGTTGGGCTGCGGTCAGACGTCCGCTGAGCCAGCCCAGTCGGATGCCCAGTGGCTCAAACCAGCTGCAAAAGCGCTGATAATGCTGTTCGGCCAGGATTTCGGTGGGAGCCATGATGGCGACTTGCCAACCGGCTGCCAGCGCAGGGCAGGCGGCCAATGCAGCCACAACGGTTTTGCCTGCGCCTACGTCTCCTTGCAGTAATCGCAGCATGGCTTGTGGTTTGGTCATGTCGCTCACAATGTCGTGCAGCACCCGTTGTTGTGCCTTGGTGAGCTGGAAGCTCAGCTGTTGTATAAAACGCTGACTCAGGTCCTGATCGTTCCCAATAACCGGCGCAGTCAGGCGTCGTTGCAGTTGACGTCGTTGCAGCATGCCCAATTGATGGGCAACCAGTTCTTCAAAGGCCAGGCGCTGCTGTGCAGGGTGAGTGCCGAGTGCCAGTAGTTCGCGATTGGTTTGCGGTGGTGGTGCATGTACCAGTCGCAGAGCGTCGTGCAGACGCCAGCCCAGCGTATGCTGCTGAGGCAGTTGATCAATCAGGGCGGCAGGATCATCCAGCAGTGGCAATGCCCGCATGATCAACTCACGCAGGCGACGTTGGGTCAGCCCTTCAACCAGTGGATAGACTGGCGTCAGGCTTAAATCATCGCCATGCTGTAAATCCTGCTCTGTCGATAGCGATTCCGGATGCACCATTTCCGGCCCTGCCGGACCAGCACGGACTTCGCCATATACACGAATTCGCAGGCCTGCCGGGTAATTGTCTTTCTGCGCCATGCGGAAATGAAAGTAGCGCAGCGTCAGGCTGCCAGTGCCGTCATGCAGGCGAACCAGCATGGCCCGGCGACGACCATTGGCGACATCGGCCAAACGCACTTCGCCTTCACAAACGACAGACATGCCTGGCATCAATGCACCCATGGGCGTAATACGGGTTCTGTCTTCATAGTGTCGTGGCAGCAGAAACAACAGATCCTGAATGTTGTTGATGCCCAGACGTTGCAAGCGCTGGGCCAGCGCGGGCCCAACCCCTTTCAGCTGTTCTATGCCGCGATCCTGTAAATAGCCCGCTACCTGAGTCATATCAGCGTGATACTTTTTCGGTGCCGTTGAGTTGCAGATCCAGCAGGCAGCGGGTCAGCTCTTCCAGCGCACGCTGTTTGGGGAAACGATAGCGGCTGGCCAGCAGTACCTGGCGTGACGGAGCTGGTGACAATGGCTTGGCGATGACATCAATATCTACCATCTGTTGTTCGGCAGAAGCGGGAATCAGTGTCAGCCCCAAGCCGGATGCGACCATATGGCGTAGTGTCATCAGCGAGCTGCCGGGCATGGCATTCGGGCTTTGCTGGCCCAATGCACAGGTTTCCAGTACCTGATCACGGAAGCAGTGGCCTTCGCCCAGCATCAATACCGGGCTATCACTCAATAACCGGGAGTCAATTTTCGTTTTGCTTTCCCATTCGTGGCCGCTGGGGATCAGCAATTTGAATGATTCATCAAAAACAGGGGTGATACGTGTTTCAGGCGGGTCAAAGGGGTGGGCAACCAGAATGGCATCCAATGTGCCATTGCTCAGACGTTCGGCCAGAACGTGTGTGTAGTTTTCTTCCAGATACAGTTTAAGTGGGCTGTTTTTGCGCTTGATATGGCGTATCAGCTCAGGAAAAACAAAAGGGCCGACGGTAAAAATAGCCCCCAGTCGTAACGGCTCGGCAAACTCATCCTGTGATTGCATGGCCAGCCGTTCCAGCAAATTTGCTTCGTTCAGTACAGTTTGTGCCTGTTTGATGAGTACCTCTCCGGTAGGTGTTACCAGCACACCATGGCGATGGCGTTCAAAAATACTCATGTTGAGTGACTCTTCCAGCTTCTTGATAGCAACCGACAGCGTGGGCTGAGACACATGGCAGCGCTCTGCGGCGCGCCCAAAGTGCAGCTCTTGAGCCAGCACTACCAGATAACGCAGTTCAGTCAGGGTCATGTTGAAATCCGTGGCAAAATGAAATTATGGTCGCAATAAAGCGACGCTATCGAATTTCATGACTTATGGCAAAGATATTGATTGTAGGTGCAGGCGATGTAGGTGGTCGGTTGGCACGGTTATTGGCTGACAGGCAGCATGAAGTTTATGCCCTGCGCCGTCATCTTGTTGCTCTGGAGGGGGTGCATGGCCTGGTAGCAGATGTCACACGTACAGAAACATTGCAGTCACTGCCTGATGGTCTGGACATGGTGATCTTTGCCCTGAGTGCTGGCGGTGGAGAGGCGGGGTATCGCCAGGTTTATCTAGAAGGAACACGCAATGTGTTGGCTGCTTTGCAGGGCCAGAATTTGCGTCATGTTTTCTGGGTGTCTTCGACCGGTGTGTATGGCGAATCTGGCGGAGAGTGGATTGATGAAAATACACCTGCTTGCCCAGTCACTGCGACGGCCAAGGTGTTGCTGGCATCGGAAGCATGTGTGCAGTCATTTGGCTGGCCGTGTTCGATGATACGTTTGGGTGGGCTGTATGGGCCGGGACGACATCGTCTATTGCGTTGGGTGCAGGAAGCAAAGCCTGTGCAGCAAGAGCCGCCGAGTTGGACCAATCGTATTCATGTGGCTGATGCGGCTGGTTTTCTGGCTCATCTTTGCGAGCGGGTACTGGCGGAAAAGTCATTATTGCCAGTTTATCTTGGCGTTGATGATACTCCCACGCCACAGGCGGATGTGCTGTGCTGGCTGGCGGATCAAATGCAGTTACCCATGCCGCCGTTGGTGTCAGGCTCTGAGCTGAGTCAGGGCAAGCGAATTCGCAATGTGGGTTTGCGTGAATCGGGCTATGAGCTGATGTTTGCGGATTATCGTGCAGGTTATACGGAGGTGTTGCGGCATTACAGGGCTGACTGATTTTTCACCATTTTTGTAAGTTACTGAAGTATGATTGCAGTCTGTAAACATATGTTACTGACTGAAGCGGTCAAAGAGCTGCGTATTACCGAGGGCATCATGCAAAAACTGTTGACCGTATCTGTTCTTTCTCTCGCGACTGTGTTGACGGGCTGTGGCAAGTCGGGTGATCAAGCGGATAGCCCCAATGTTGTCACCGCACAACGAGTGGCAGCATTCAAATTGCCAACGCCAGTCGCTAGCGCAGATGGCGCGGCATCTTGCGCACGTAACGAGCAATTGGCAGGTGGTCGTAATTATCGGGTCGAGTTGACGTCGGCCAGTGGTGAACCCATTGTGTTTCAGGTCATTGAACCCAAGGTGATCAACTGTACGGCTGGCAATCCATTGATGCTGCACGGCCATGGTTTTGGCGGCTCACGTGAAACAGCACCTGAAGGTGGTTTCCTGGAGCGTTTGCAAGACAACGGTTATGCCGTGATCAGTATCGATCAGCGTGGCTTTGGTGAAAGTGGTGGCACGGTCAGGGTCATGGATCCTAATTTTGAAGGCCGTGATCTGCTGCAAATTCTGGATTGGGCCGAAGACAATCTGGATTATCTGGCACATGATCGCCGTGCTGATCGTTCGTTTAATCTGGTAGTTGGTACTACCGGCGGCAGTTATGGCGGCATGTATCAGCTGTTGCTGCACAATATGGATCGCGAAAAACAGCGGCTGGATGTGTTGACCCCCAATATTACACCTCATGATCTACGCTATTCGCTGAACCCGGGTGGTACGGTCAAGTCGGCATGGGCCTTGCTGTTGGTGGTAGGTGGCGAGGTGGGTGCGACTCAACCACTGATTCAGGGGCTGGACCCGGTCATCAAGGAAACACTGCTGCGTGGTGCAGTCTTTAACCGGATCGATGTTGGTGCTTTGCCGTTTTTTTATTACCACAGTGCAAAATATTTTCTGGATGCACGACCTGTATCCGAGCAAGACCCTATCAATTTTGTGTTAGGTCCATTGTCGGGCAGTACGGCTTATGAAGTGGATGCGGTGAAGCCTGCGCCTATTGATATTCTGTTCACGCAGGGTATGCGTGATGGCCTGTTCAACTTTAATGAGGCCTGGGAAAATTATAAGGGCTACGCCGCACTGGGTGGTGATGTGCGTCTGTTTACCCATGAATCAGGTCATATTCTGCCCGGTACCGATACAGTGTTGTCGCAGTTGGGGCCATTGAATATGGTGCTTGATCCGATACTGGGTGGTTTGAACAGTGTCGGTGTCAGCTTGCCTGATCTGCAAGGTCCTGCTGGTAGTGAAAATTGTGGTGTGTTGAACCGTGATGATGTGGTGCTGGCGTTTCTTAACGAGAAGCTGAATCCACCATCAGCAGAAAGCATCAGTGCTGAGGTGACGAGCGGTTTGGCGTTGTTACAGGACAAGGTTTGTTTGTCGGTAGCGGAAAGTGATGCTGAATGGGTTGATGTTGATGTCATTGAAGCCAGCACTGATCCTGTTACATTGCCTGCTACATTGCTGCCGGTACCTAATTCGGTATTGGGCCTGACCAGCTTGTTGGCTCCTACCTTTATTGAGGTATTACCTCCGGCTCCGGGACGTGTTCTGGCGGGTATTGGCAAACTGGATGTCGAACTTTCTATTCCTGGCTTGCCACTGAATGGTTGCGATATCGCCAATATGATTCCGGCGGCATTGGCGGGCTTGCTGCCTGCAACAGGTTGTGATGCCATTATTCATGTTGGTTGGGGTGTGCGTAATGGCATGGCAGCCCCACGTCTGATTGACGAGCAGATTACGCCATTACGTGGCTTGGGTAGTCATAGCGTTGATATGGTGGGTGTGGGCGAGCGTATTGCTGATGATGAGAGCGTGGGCTTGCTGGTGTATGGCTATAACCTGCAATTCCTGAGCAGCTTGTCGCGAGACTTGCTGGTACCCGCAGTGAGTATTACTGGCACCGTCAGGCCACCCTTGTTGGGCGGCAACTAAGCCGGGGTGTTCAGGGCGGGGTATCAACTGGGAATGCAGACGATCCCGTCCATTTCTACCAATGCATTACGCGGCAGCGAGGCCACACCAATGGCCGCGCGTGCCGGGTAAGGCTGCTCAAAATAACGCGCCATGATTTCGTTAACCAGGGCGAAGTGACCCAGGTCAGTCAGGAAAATATTCAGCTTGGCAATGTCGTTAAAGCCAGCGCCAGAGGCCTCAACAACGGCCTTCAGATTATCAAATACCTGCACAATCTGCGCTTCAATGCCATCTGCCATGGTCATGGTGGCCGGATTCAGACCAATCTGGCCTGATAAATACACGGTATTACCTACCTTGACGGCTTGTGAATAAGTGCCAATGGCGGCGGGTGCCTGGTTGGTTTGAATAATGGAGCGGTTCATTAGGGCCTCCAGTGAGCAGGGTTGGCAGTAGGGTCAGGCGCGGTGGCGGACGACGCGGTCGATACCGCTCAGTACACGCAGGCGCTTGATGATTTGTGCTAAATGAATGCGGTCGCGCACGGTCAGGCCGAGGTGAATAATGCCGTGGTGTGCGCCTTTTTCTTCCACATTCACAAAGTCGATATTGGCGTCGTTATCGGTCACGATACCGGCAATGATAGCGAGCATGCCACGCTGATTTAATAGTGAAATGCGTAGTTCGGTCTGGAATTCCCGATCCACTTTGTCAGACCAGCGCAGAGGCATGCATTTGTCCGGATTGTTACGCAGCTCAGATGACATGTTCTGGCATTTATGACGATGAATCACAATGCCTCGGCCAGCACTCAGGTGGCCCATGATCTCGTCGCCCGGCAACGGCCAGCAGCAACGTGCATAAGACACCACCAGACCTTCCGTGCCGCGGATGGCAATACCAGCACCTTTGCTGGTGGTGGTGCGTGTTTTCTTGTCCTTGATCTGGTCGCCGTCAGGCACCAATCGGCGTGCAATAACCTGGGGCAGTAAATTACCCATGCCAATGGCTTCCAGCAGGGCGGCATTGTCTGTCAGGTTCAGCTCATCCAGTGTACGACTGATGTCTTGTTCGGGAATGGCATCAAAACGTGAGCTCAGTGCAGACAGGGCTTTATTGAGCAGGCGCAGACCCAGGTCATGCGATTCATTTTGCTGCTGGTGTTTCAGGAAATGACGAATGCGGGTACGGGCACGGCTGGTCACCGCAAAGTCCAGCCAGGCCGGATTGGGTCGTGCGCCGGGCGCAGTAATAATTTCGACGGTCTGACCGGTATTCAGCGGCAGGCTTAACGGCGCCAGGCGATTATCTACACGGGCGGCAATACAGGTGTCGCCAATGTCCGAGTGTACGGCGTAGGCAAAATCAACCGGTGTGGCATTGCGCGGCAAGGTCAGAATGCGACCCTTGGGGGTGAACAGATAGACTTCATCCGGGAACAGATCGACCTTGACGCTTTCGATAAATTCGAGCGAATCGCCCGCGCTGGTTTGCAGCTCAAGCAGTGATTTCATCCATTCGCGGGCACGGGTCTGCGAGGTATTGGTGAAACTGTCCGACTTGTACAGCCAATGTGCGGCAATGCCGTTGCTGGCCATCGACTCCATGGCATCCGAGCGGATTTGCACTTCAATGGGAACACCACGCGGGCCTTTCAGTACCGTATGCAGCGACTGATAACCGTTGGTTTTCGGAATGGCGATATAGTCTTTGAAACGACCGGGAATGGGCTTGTACAGATTGTGCACAATACCCAGCGCGCGATAACAGGCATCGACATTGTCCACCACTACGCGGAAACCATAGATGTCCATGATCTCATTAAAGGAGCGACGCTTTTCACGCATCTTCAGGTAAATGCCGTAAAGGTGCTTTTCGCGCCCGATGACGCGTGCATTCAGGCCTTCATGACGCAGACGTTCGGCAATGGCGACTTCCAGTGTGCTGACCATTTCGCGGCGATGACCACGTGCAGCCAGCACGGCATTGCGGATACGCTCGGCACGCATGGGCCAGATTGCGGCAAAACCCAGCTCCTCGTATTCGATGCGGATGTCATTCATACCCAAGCGCATGGCGATCGGGGCGTAAATTTCCAGCGTCTCGCGTGCTACCCGTTTGCGTTTCTCGACGGTCAGCACATCCAGCGTACGCATATTGTGTAGCCGGTCGGCCAGCTTGACGACAATGACGCGAACATCCTGCGTCATTGCCATGATCATTTTGCGGAAGTTTTCGGCCTGAGCCTCGGCCTTGGAATTGAAGTGCACCTGCGTCAGCTTGGTGACGCCATCTACCAGCTTGGTGACTTCCTCACCAAAGTTTTCGCATAAATCTTCTTTGGAAATCAGGGTGTCTTCAATGACATCGTGCAGCATCGCCGCCATCAGACTTTCGTGATCCATGTGCATGTCGCACAGGATATGAGCGACAGCTAGCGGGTGGGTGACATAGGGGTCACCGTTGCGACGAAACTGGCCGCTGTGGGCTTGTTCAGAAAATTCGTAGGCACGGCGAACTGCTGCCACCTGCGGCGGTGTCAGGTATTGGTCTAGTCGTTGACAAAGGGCGTCTATGCCGGAGCTCATGTTCTGAGTCTCCGGCGCGGCAGGCGTTGCGTCAAGTGCGCGGGAGCGCCTGCGAGCGAATAATTTTAGCGGGGTAATCAGAGGTCTGCAGGCGGTTGATATTCGAGGTTACCCAGATCACTGAGATCAGGCAGTGCTTCCTCTTCCGGAATTTCGGTCAGGATGTGACGATCCACCATGCCAGCGGCGATTTCACGCAGTGCCATAACGGTTGGTTTGTCATTTTCCCAGGCCAGGCCGGGTTCTTTGCCGCCAGTCGCTAATTGACGTGCGCGCTTGGAAGCGACTAATACCAGCTCAAAACGGTTATCGAGGTTGGTCAGACAGTCTTCGACAGTTACACGGGCCACGTTGAATCTCCGCAAAGCGATCACAAAAGAGACGGGATTCTACGGCACTCACCAGTTTTTAACAACCGTTCAACCACCAGAAAGCAGGCGGCGTATCAGGCTGGCCTGGCGTTGTGATTGTGAGCGATTGGACTGTCGTGCGGCACGGGTAATGGCCTGTAAATCAGCCAGTGCGGTCTCAAAATCATCATTGATGACCAGATAATCGAATTCGGCATAGTGGCCAATATCGGCAATGGCTTCGCTGAGCCGATGTGCAATCACTTCTGCGGAGTCAGTGCCGCGGCTGTTGAGGCGTTCGGCCAAGGCTGGCAATGATGGTGGCAGAATGAAAATGGACACAGCTTCCGGCATCAGCAGGCGTACCTGATGTGCGCCTTGCCAGTCGATTTCCAGAATGACATCCAGGTCGGCGGCCAGCTGGGATTCGACCCAGTGTTTGGCAGTGCCGTAAAAATTGCCAAATACTTCGGCATGCTCCAGAAACTGGCCTTGTGCAACGTCGTGCTGGAACTGCTCACGCGTGGTGAAGTGGTAGTTCACGCCGTCTACTTCGCCGGGACGCGGGGCACGGGTGGTGTGTGACACTGAAACGCCCAGCCGAGGGTCGCCAGTGACCAGAGCCTTGACCAGTGAGGTTTTGCCGGTGCCGGATGCGGCGGCGACGATAAACAAAGTGCCTGACATGTTGAGCTCGAAAATGGCGTTAAAATAAATTGTGTCGATAATACGCTATCGTACAGCGATCAAACACTAGATTGGAGGCAACATATGATTGGTATTCCGTTGGGTTTGCTGAGCGCTAATGCCTTTGAGTGGGCCATGCACCGTTATGTGTTGCACGACATGGGGCGCGATAAAAACAACTTCTGGGCGTTTCATTTTCATGAGCATCACAAGGTAGTGCGCAAGAATGATTATCTCGACCCCAATTATGAAAAATTCCCATTGGGCCTGCATGCACAGGGCAAAGAGGCCTGGTCATTATTGGCGGCCAGTGCGGTGGTCGCCCCGCTGTTTCCGGTAGCGCCTTTTTATGTGGGCACGTTGTGGTACTGCGCGGCTAATTATTATCGGGTGCATAAGCGTTCGCATCAGGATCCCGCCTGGGGGCGTGCCAATATTCCCTGGCACTACGATCACCATATGGGGCGTAATGCAGATGCCAATTGGTGTGTGACCAAGCCCTGGTTTGACTATGTCATGGGGACGCGTGAATTCATCAGTGGTGAAGTACGCGAAAACAATGTGCTGGGTCTGAAAAAGTTGCCTGCCTGGTTGGCGCGTCGTTTACCCCGTCCGGACAAGCTGGGGCGTGACGTGCCTAAGCGTGTGTTGAAATCTGTGGCTGCTTAAGTCTCGGATGGTTTGATCAGCCGCTGCCATTGTTCTGGGCGTGGCGGCGGTGTAGTGACATCTGGGCGGCTGCGCATATGGCCGGCCAGCAGGGTGGTCCATAGTTTCAGAAAATGTTCCACCACATGCTCACCATCCATCAGGTGGTGTTCCATGGCCATGCCGCTCATGACCCAGTGCGTCAGAATAAACAGATGGCTGATGTCGATCTCTTCGCCCAGTGGTTCGAAATAATGCAGGCTGGCCTTGTCCAGGACATCACGACCTGCAATCCATAGCTGACGCATCACCGTGGCCAGCTCGTCATCGCGCCGACTGGCCAGCATCAGCTCCATCATGGCATCGTGTTCCATGCGATTAAACAGCTGTCGCCAACTGGCCAGAATCATGTCCTGCAGACGGTCGTCAGAGGTTTGCAGGCTGCGGATGGCTTTGCCCAGCAGAATGTACAGGCGCTGAATCAGGTATTTGGCACTGGCTTCGATCAGCGACGCCTTGGTGGGAAAGTGATGAATGGGTGCGCCACGAGATACATCGGCCTCGGCAATAATGGTGCTGATGGTGGTGCCGGCATAGCCATCACGTGCCAGACACGCAATGGTGGCGTCGATCAGGCGTTGGCGCATGGCCTCGCTGCGTTCGGTCTGGGTGCGACGTAGTGGTTTTGTGCGATTTTCAGAACTCATCAGTCACTTTTTCCTTGACAGCAAAAGGGGCGGCTGTTTGAATGCCAACCTGCATTACGATCGTATTGTATTTTACCCGAATTTTTCTGTCTGTCCGGAGTTTTCCGATGAGTCTCAATGTCCCGAATCCAATGAATGCCATGATTCCGCGCACTATCTTCACTGCGGATCATGAAGATTTCCGTCGTACCGCTCGCCGTTTCTTTGAAGAAGAAATGGCGCCCCACCGCGAAAAGTGGGAAGCACAGCAACATATTGATCGCAACCTGTGGAACAAAGCAGGTGAGTTAGGTCTGTTATGCCCAACCATGCCAGTGGAGTATGGTGGATCGGGTGTGGATCGTTTGTATAGCGTCATCATGATGGAAGAGCAGGCGCGTGTGGGTGACTCGGCCTCGGGCTTTTCCCTGCACTCAGACATTGTGGCCAACTACCTGAACAACTTTGCCAGTGAAGAGCTGAAGCAGCAATGGCTGCCAAAAATGGCCACCGGTGAAGCCGTTGGCGCGATTGCCATGACTGAACCAGGTACAGGTTCAGACTTGCAGGCGGTGCGCACCACTGCACGTGAAGACGGCGACGACTACATCGTCAATGGCTCCAAGATTTTCATCACTAACGGCTATCTTTGCGATATCGCCGTGGTTGTGGTGAAAACGGGTGATGTCTCTGGTGGTGCTGGCAATATTTCCCTGCTGCTGATTGAGGCTGATCGTCCTGGTTTCACCAAAGGTAAGCCGCTGAACAAGGTAGGCATGAAAGGTCAGGACACTTGCGAGTTGTTCTTCGACAACGTGCGCGTGCCCAAGTCCAATCTGGTTGGTGCTGAAGGCATGGGCTTTATCATGTTGATGAAAGAGCTGGCTTGGGAGCGTCTGATGATCGCCATCATCTGCGCCGCTGGTTGTGAGCAGGTGCTGGCGCATACCCTGGCTTATGTGCGTGATCGCAAGGTGTTTGGCAAGCCGGTATCGGCTTATCAGAACACACGCTATAAGCTGGCCGAGCTGCGTTCGGAAACACAGATTGCCCGCGTGTTTGTTGACCGTTGTATCGAAGAGCAAATCAAAGGTACTTTGCAGGTGGATGCCGCTGCTGCTGCCAAATACTGGGTGTCAGATCTGATTTCCAAGGTAGTTGATGAGTGTGTGCAGCTGCATGGTGGTTATGGCTATATGCTGGAATATCCAGTGGCGCAAGCTTATATCGATACGCGTGCCAACCGTATTTATGGTGGCACCAACGAAATCATGAAAGAGTTGATTTCACGTACGTTCTAAGTTGATGAGCTGCTGAAAAAAGGAAACCCACGGTCATTTGGTCGTGGGTTTTTTTTGAGTGGCTTTTGCTATAGTGAGTTATCAATAATTAGAAGATATGCCTGACATGATTAAAGCCGAAGACTTAAGCCCTAATGTTCCTCGCCGTGGTAATGCATTTACTCAACAGTTGGGTGAGTTCTGGTTACGACGCATGGGCTGGCAGGTGACGGGCGTTTTTCCTGATGTACCCAAGGCCGTTTTTATTGGTGCACCACATACCTCTAACCGTGATGGCTTGGTGGCTGCCGCGACTATTCTGGCGTTGCGTCTGAACATTCGTGTGATGGCCAAGGCGGAATTATTCAAGGGCCCTATGGCGCCGTTTTTCCGCTGGTTGGGTGTTATGCCGGTGTTTCGCAGCAAGTCACAGGGGCTGGTTGAGCAGTCGGCAAGTTACCTGAAACAGGTTGATAATTTTTATTTGGGTATTGCACCGGAAGGCACTCGTCACGGTTCACCCGAGTTCAAACGCGGCTTTTATCTGATCGCGTTAAAGGCTGGCGTACCCATTATTCCGTTCATTCTCGATTTTGGTAGGAAGGAGCTGCGGGTGACGCCTGCGTTTTATCCCAGTGGGGATATGGCTGCTGACATGGAGGCTATTATCGAGCGCTATCGTGGGGCAATTGGTGCCAATCCAGATCGGATGTCGGCACCGTTGAAGGCGATGTTGCCGCAGGGAGACGAGGCAGAGTAACGCTATTCAATATTCTGAATCTGCTCCCGCATCTGTTCTACCAGCACCTTCAGCTCCACTGAAGACCATGAGCTCTCAGCGGTCACGGCTTTGCTGCCCAGGGTGTTGGCCTCGCGGTTCAGCTCCTGCATTAAAAAGTCCAGTCGTCGCCCAACGGCACCACCTTGGCTCAACACGCGGCGAATTTCACTGACGTGTGTTAGCAGGCGATCCAGCTCTTCGGCAACATCCATTTTCTGGGCGAACAACACCAGCTCTTGCTCCAGCCGTTCCGGGTTGACACTGAGTTCGTCAAAGCGAGCGCGCAGACGCTCCTGATAACTGGCAATGATGTTGGGTAGGCGCTCACGCACGTTGGCGACTTCAGTCTCTACTTGTTGCAGACGTTGTTGAATCAAGTCGCTCAGTGCAGCACCTTCGCGTGCGCGCATGGCGGTGAAGTCGGTTAGCGCCTGTTCCAGCAATGCATCAGCCTGCGCTATTAATGTCTGCTGGTCTGGCTCTTCTGTGACCAGTACGCCGGGCATGCGTAGCAGTTCTAACGAGCTGGCGGGTGTGACATGAGGAATAAGCCGGTCCACTTCTTTGACCCGTTCAATCAACTGTTCCAGCAGCGTGTGGTTCAGCACCAGTGTTCCGCTGCTGTTGTCGCCGGTGTTGGTCAGGCGCAGATTGACTTCCATTTTGCCACGGGCAATGCGTGATCGAATCAGCTCACGCCAGGCGAATTCACGCTCACGCAACAGGTCGGGCAGGCGAAAGCTCAACTCCAGATGGCGACTGTTCACCGAGCGAATTTCCAGACCGAGCTGGCCAGCGGAAGTGCCGGTTTCAGCACGGGCAAAGGCAGTCATACTAAGAACGGGGTTGGTTACGGTCATATTAGGCTCTGTCAGCAGGTATACTGCACCATCTTAAATCGTCAGACAGGAAACAGCCATGCGCGCCAGTGGTCGCCAAGCCAATCAACTCCGTCCCATTACCTTTACCCGTCAGTTTACCAGTCATGCCGAAGGTTCCGTGCTGGTCTGTTTTGGCGAGACGCGGGTGCTGTGTACGGCCAGTGTCGAGACCGGTGTGCCACGCTTTCTGAAAGGCAAGGGCGAGGGCTGGGTAACGGCGGAATACAGCATGTTGCCACGTGCCACCCATACTCGAAATCAGCGTGAAGCCAGCAAGGGCAAACAGGGTGGGCGTACTCTGGAAATTCAGCGTCTGATTGGTCGCTCACTGCGGGCAATGGTGGATATGAAAAAACTGGGCGAGCACACCATCACCATTGATTGTGATGTGCTGCAAGCTGACGGTGGCACACGTACAGCCGCAATTACCGGCGGTGCCGTGGCTCTGGTAGATGCCTTGTCATTCATGTTGCGCGAAAAAATGATCAAGCAAGACCCGCTGACGGGTCTGGTGGCGGCGATTTCGGTGGGCATGGTGAAGGGTGAGGCCTTGCTGGATCTGGAATATACCGAAGACGTGGCCTGTGACACCGACATGAATGTGGTGATGACGCAGCAGGGCGGCATTATCGAAGTGCAGGGCACCGCAGAAGGCGTGGCGTTTTCGCGTCAGGAAGCCACGGCCCTGCTGGATCTGGCCGAGGCTGGTATTGCGCAGTTGGTTCAGGCTCAGCAACAGGCGCTAGGTTGGTAACTAGCGCTTTTCCGCCACCGCCACGGTATACACCTTGCCCTGTTTCAGCTTGTCGTAATTGCTAAACACTTCTTTCATGGTTCTGGCCATGAATTCCCGCAGGCCATTGATAGTGACCACATAAAAGCGGCCACCGGGCTTGAGGTGTTTCAGGCTATCGTATAAAAATAAATAGTGTTGTTCCTTGCTGGCCTTGGCGGGCAGGTTGGACACGATAATGTCAAAGCGGGCATCGGCTGGAATATGTTGCAGTCCATTGGACAGCATGGCGCGTGCATTCTGAATGCCGTTGGCCTGACAGTTTCGATTGGCATATTCCACCGCCATGAAGTCCTTATCCACCATTAGTGTCTGACCTTGTGGTGCCAGTTTGGCCAGGGTCATGCCGATGGGGCCGTAACCACAGCCAATATCCAGGCAGTCGTCAGTGGGTTTGACATCCATCAGACCTAATAGCAGTTGAGTGCCGTCATCAATGGCTTCGGGTGAAAAAATACCCCAAGTGGTGCGGAAGTTTAGTGGCTGTTCGCGCAGGGTGGCATTGAACTGAATGTCCTGGCGCCAGCGTTTCAGGGTGACGGCATCGGGAGCAGGCATAAAACGACTCGCTTACATCGTAAAACGCAGAGTATAAGCGAGCCGTGTGGTGTATGCCGGAGTTATTGTGTCAGGTCAGGGATAGCAGGTGTGGCACTGAGTGCGGCATAGGCGGCCTCGGCTTTTTGCATGCGTGCATTGCCTTGTTGTACCTGCTTTTGTCCGCGCTCTAACTGACGTTGACCACGCTTGACCAGGTCTTCGCCCTTTTTGATGTCGCGCTCACCACGTGAAATGTCTTTCTCGCCTTTGGATTTAAGCGTTGCGCCGGTTTGCCAGTCCTGTTTGACGGCACGGTATTCACTGGCGCGGTCACCCAATAATTGGCCAAAGGTTGGTTCGGGTTTGCTGGCACAGCCAGTCAGCAGCAAGGCACCAGCGGTCAGGGCAAATAAAGGCAGTTTGATCATGGTCGTATCTCGGTCTGTTACGGATTTTAGTTGCCGATGGTGGCGAAATCGTAATCAATAATCAATGGTGCATGATCTGAAAATTTGACGTCTTTGTAGATGTCGACAGCCCGAATGCAAGGTGCCAGAGCTGGAGACACAATATGGTAATCAATACGCCATCCCACGTTGTTGGCATAGGCCTGTCCACGGTTGCTCCACCAGGTGTATTGCTCCGGCCTTTGGTCAACCACGCGAAAGGCGTCCACAAAACCAACCTCATCAAATAGCTGGGTCAGCCATGCACGTTCATGTGGCAGGAAGCCGGAGTTTTTCAGGTTGCCTTTCCAATTTTTCAGGTCGATTTCTTGATGTGCAATATTCCAGTCGCCACACACAACCAGTTGCTCACCACGTTGAAGGCGTTCGGTCAGAATGGGCATCAGTTCGGTCAGGAAAACATCCTTGCGTGCCTGTGCGTCTTCGTTGGCAGAGCCTGAGGGAAGGTATAGCGACACTACGGTCAGTTTGCCAAAGCGTGCTTCCAGCCAGCGACCCTGACTGTCGCACAGTTCAAATCCCAAGCCTGAGCTGACGCTGTCAGGTTTGGTTCGGCTGTAGATGGCGGTGCCCGAATAGCCAGGGCGCTCGGCATCAAAAAAATGGCGGTGCCAGCCGGGTGGGTGAAACACGGCATCATCAAGTTGATGTATTTGTGCCTTGGTTTCCTGAATACACACCACGTCGGCATTGCTTTGGGTGGTCATCCAGTCAAAAAAGCCTTTTTTGGCGGCGGAGCGGATGCCATTGAGATTGGCAGAGATGATGCGCATGAGTGTCCTGGCGGGTAAAAGTGAAAGCGTGTTGTAACAAAGATGGGGGTGAAAAAGAAGGGGCGCTTATTTTGTGTTTATTCAGGGTCAGGCCCGCATTCGCGCCGTACATATCAGTGCCAACCCAATAATGCTCACCAAATACATAACCACATAAGTCGGCTCACCCCCACCCTTGGCCAGCAACGCCGTGGCAATCATGGGAGCCAGACCACCCCCCAAAACCCCCGCAATTTGCACAGATAAAGAGATGCCGCTGTAGCGCACCTGAGCCGGGAATTGCTTGGCAAACAGCAATGCTTCAGGGGCATATAACAGTGGAAATACCACTCCGATGGCCAGTACCAAGGCCCACCAGACCAGGGTCATGTCTCGTGTGCCCAGCATGGCAAAAAATGGATAGACAAATAGCAGCAGCAATATCATACCGGCCATGTACAGGCGCTTCTGGCCGACTTGATCGGATAACCAGCCAGCCAATGGCATGGTCAGTAGCGATAGCGCGGCGCCAATGGTAATGGCGGTGAGCACTTCGGCGCGTGGCAGTGCCAGTTGCGAGGTGGCATAGGCCAGTGCGAAGGTGACGGATAAATAGAACCAGGCATTTTCGGCGATGCGTGCGCCAATGATGTTGAAGGTGGCAGCACCATGATCTTTCAGTACGACTTTTAACGGCATGGCCTGGGCTTTCTGTTCTGCCTGCACCTTGGCGAAGTCGGGCGACTCCGGCACTTTGACCCGGATAAACCAGCCCACGGCCAGCAACACAATGCTGGCAATAAAGGGCAGACGCCAGCCCCAGCTCAGCATTTCTTCTTCAGGCAAGGTAGCCACTGCGCTCATGGCCAGAGTGGATAACACCAGTCCGGCACCTACGCCGGTTTGTGGCAGGCTGCCATAAAAACCCTTGCGACCTTCCGGGGCGTGTTCCACCGCCATCAGTACAGCACCACCCCATTCGCCGCCGACCGCCATGCCTTGCAGAAAGCGTAAAATGACCAGCAAGAGTGCAGCCCAGTAACCAATCTGATCATAGGTGGGCAGCAGGCCAATGATGACGGTGGGAATGCCCATCAATAACAGGGTGATGATCAGCATGGATTTGCGTCCTACTCGATCACCGTAATGGCCAAAAATGATGCCGCCCAGTGGACGACCAATAAAGCCGACAGCATAGGTGGCAAAGGCTGCAAAAATGCCGGTGAGCGGGTCCAGCTCGGGGAAAAATAGCTTGTTAAAAACCAAAGCAGCGGCAGTGCCGTACAAAAAGAAGTCATACCACTCGATGGTGGTGCCTGCCATGCTGGCAAATCCGGCCACGCGATGATGGCCACCATGATGATTTGGTGTGTTTGTGTTCATGTTTTTTATTTTTATCTTGGTGTTCCGCATTCTGGCACAGATGCTCAGGCAGCTTAAGCGGGTTATCATCGCGGCTGGTTTTTTTGACAAGCTGAGAGCGTGATGCGCGACTATCAACGCGAATTTATTGAATTTGCCATTGCCCAGGGCGTGTTGCGTTTTGGGCAGTTCACTCTGAAATCGGGTCGGACTTCACCTTACTTTTTTAATGCCGGATTGTTTAATACCGGCAAGCGTCTGGCGGCGTTGGGCAAGTTTTATGCTGCTGCCATCAAAGACAGTGGCATTGCGGCCGATGTGCTGTTTGGCCCGGCCTATAAAGGGATTCCGATTGCGTCGGCAACGGCGGTGCAGCTGGCCGAGCAGTTTGATATTGATATGCCCTGGTGTTTCAATCGCAAGGAAGCCAAGGCGCATGGCGAAGGCGGGGTCATGGTGGGCTCGCCGCTGGCCGGTCGGGTCATGATTATTGATGACGTGATTACCGCAGGCACGGCGATTCGCGAAGTGATGACGCTGGTGCAGTCGGCGGGTGCGCAGGCAGTCGCTGTGGTGGTGGCGGTGGACAGGCAGGAGCGTGGTCAGGGCCAGTTGTCGGCCATTCAGGAAGTGGCGCGTGACTTTGGCATTCCGGTGTTGTCGATTATTTCATTGACGCAAATTATTGCGTATCTGGAGGCAACCGGCCTGCATGCCGAGCATTTGCAGGCGGTGCGTGCCTATCGTGACGAATTTGGTATTGAGGATTAGGACATGAAGCTGGCCGTGCTGATGGACCCGATTGCCTCGGTGAATTACAAAAAAGACTCGACGCTGGCCATGCTGTGGGCAGCGGCCAAGCGTGGCCACGAGCTGTGGTATCTGGAGGCGGGCGACTTGTCTTTGCAGCAGGGTCAGACCCATGCGCGTATGGCGCCACTGACGGTGTTTGAAAATCCTGAAAAGTGGTTTGAGTTGGGCGATTACGTCAGCCAGCCATTGGCTACAGTCGATGCCTTGCTGATGCGCAAAGACCCGCCATTTGACATGAATTTCATTTACGCCACCTACCTGCTGGAGCGCGCCGAGCAGGATGGATTGCTGGTGGTGAACAAGCCGCAGTCACTGCGTGACTGCAATGAAAAGCTGTTTGCCACTGCCTTTGCGGATTGCATGGTGCCTACGCTGGTGACATCGCGCGCTGCTGAGATTCGCCAATTTATCACCGAGCATCAGGACGTGATTGTGAAGCCGTTGGATGGCATGGGTGGCACCGGTATTTTCCGCCTGCAAGCGGGTGGCAACAATATTGGCGCGACGCTGGAGATGCTGACGGACAATGGCCGCCTGCCGATTATGGCGCAGCGCTATATTGCCGAAATCAAGGATGGCGACAAGCGTGTGCTGATGATTGATGGCGAGCCGGTGCCGTATGTGCTGGCGCGTATTCCGCAGGGTGATGAAATTCGCGGCAATCTGGCGGCTGGCGGACGTGGCGAGGCTCGCCCCATCAATGATGCCGAGCGTCGTATTGCGGCTCGTGTGGGGCCGGAGTTGAAACGACGTGGCCTGCTGTTTGTGGGGCTGGATGTGATTGGTGAATACCTGACCGAAGTGAACGTCACCAGCCCGACCTGTATCCGTGAAATTGACGCGGTTTTTAACTATGGCATTGCCGACAAGCTGATTGCCGCCATTGAGCAGAAGTTGCATGCCGAGCGTGGTTGATGCGCTGGCTGGGCAGTTAACGGCACGTATTCAGCCTTTTTTGGCGGCTGCGCAGGTACAGCCTGTCACCTTGCCGGATTGTGCCGGTTTGCGTCTGTTTCTGCTGAACGATGATTTTCCGCATGATGCCTTGAGTCCGGTCGAGATGGACTGGGCCTTGAACGAGCCGTCGTACTGGATGTTCTGCTGGGCCTCTGGTCTGGCGCAGGCACGTCGCATTTTGCAGCGGCCGGAATTGGTGCGAGGCAAGATCGTGCTGGATTTTGGCGCAGGTTCGGGTGTGGTGGCGGTGGCAGCGGCCATGGCAGGTGCCAGCCGGGTGATTGCCTGTGACATAGATCCGGTGTCGCTGGAAGCCAGCGCGGCCAATGCCCGATTAAACCGTGTGGATGTTGAGCTGCTGGATGATTTTTTCAAACTGAATGAGCGGGTGGATGTGCTGTTTGCCGCCGACGTGTTGTATGACCCCGCCAATCGCCAGTTTTTGTCAGCCTTTCTGGATGCGGCAGAGGTGGTTTGGTTGGCTGATTCACGCGTCAAATCTTTAGCGGCACCGGACTATGCACTGACCGATAGCGTGATGAGCGAAACATTGCCGGACCTTAATGAGTTTGACGAGTTTCGTCGTGTCAATTTTTACCGTGGTGAGCGTCAATGACGCAGGCCAGACCAGCTCCCAGCCCAGTCACGGCAGATGATCGCATGGGTTTCACCGTGGTGTTGGCCATCATGCTGCATGCCTTGCTGATTTTTGGCATTCAGTTTGTGCCTCCTCGCGGTAGCACGTCGCAGGTGATGGAAGTGACCTGGGTGCCGACACAGAGCAAGACAGCACCGGTACAGGCAGACTTTGTGGCGCAGGCATCACAGCAAGGCAGTGGGCAATTGGCTGAGGCCAGACTGACTACCACGACCGAGCGCTCACCCACTCCAGGCATGGCGGATAAACAGGCTCAAGTAGCTCAGGCACGTCCGCAGGATGTGGCTTCAACACCTGTGGTCAGTGTCCGTGGTGAGGGCGCATCAGCACGTCAGGCGGAGCAGTCCATGTCGGTGCCAAAGCCGCAGCCCACGCATGAAATTGATCGGGTAGCTCAGGAAATTGCCTTGCTGGAGGCTCGTCTGGCGGCACGACGCCAGGTTGAGGCGAAGCGTCCGCGTGTGCATACGGTGTCGTCGGTCAGTGCGCGTGCAGATGATTGGGCCGGTTATGTCGAACAGTTTCGTGAGCGGGTAGAGCTGACCGGGAATCGTCATTTTCTGGCCGAAGTGAGAGCGTCGCGGCTGACAGGTGAAGTGCGCCTGATGGTGGCGCTGACGGCGGAAGGGCGTCTGCATAATATGCGGATATTGCGTTCGTCCGGACATCGTTTGCTGGACGAGGCGGCCCAGCAATCGGTCAGGGACTCACTGCCATTTGCCCAGTTTCCAGCGGGACTGCGAGATCAGGTGGATGTATTGCAGATTGTGCGCACCTGGCGCTTTTCTGATCGTCTGGAAACGACGCATTAGCTTTTTGTTACTGCCTCTTGTTTCCTTTTGACGACATCCCCATAGTGTTGGTATGAGCATAGATAACGTCAACTTAACCCATCAGTTTCTGGTTGCTATGCCAGAGCTGGACGATCCGCGCTTTCACCGCGCGGTGATCTATATCTTCCGTCACAATGTTGAGGGCGCTGCCGGGCTGGTCATCAATCAGCCCAGTGATTTGCGTTTTGGCGAGTTGCTAAGCGATATGCGACTACCACCGTTAAAGCCGTTGACACGTCCTGATCAGCCGGTATTAAACGGCGGGCCGGTGCATCCCGAATTCGGTTTTGTCCTGCATCAGGGGCATGGGCCGTGGACTTCAACACTGCACAGCAGTGAGCAAATTGGTATTACCCATTCACGCGATATTCTGGATGCGATTTCGCAGGGGCATGGCCCCAGTGATTATCTGGTGTCGCTGGGGTATGCCGGTTGGGAGCCGGGGCAGCTGGAAACAGAGCTGGCCGATAATGTGTGGTTGACCGTACCGGCCAGCGATGACGTGCTGTTTCAATTGCCCTATGAGGCGCGCTGGGAAGCCAGCATGAAGAGTCTGGGGCTGGACTGGCATCATCTGTCGCATGAGGTGGGGCATGCCTGAGTTGCCCGCCACGGTGCTGGGCTTTGACTTTGGTACCAAAACCATTGGCGTGGCGAGTGCGCAATCCATCACCGGTTTGGGTTCCCCGCTGACGCCGATTGCGGCACGTGACGGTATTCCGGACTGGCAGGTGATCGAGGATCTGGTAGCGCAGTGGCGACCGCAGGCCATTATTGTGGGCAATCCGCTGAATATGGACGATACCGTGTCTGACATCAGTCATTTGGCGTTGAAGTTTGCGCGTCGTTTGGCTGCCCGATTTCCCAAGGTGCCGGTGTATCGGCAAGACGAGCGCCTCAGCACGCGTGAAGCACGTGCGACCTTGAAAGCGGTCGGTGATTATCGCAGTGGGCGCATGCCATCGCTGGATTCGACAGCCGCCTGCCTGATTGTCAGTGACTGGTATGCCGAGCCAAACTGGCAACGGGTGTAGTGATTCATGAACGTATCAATTATGCAGCAGCATCTGGTGATCAGCCCCGGTTTTCCGCGAGCCACCGTCAGGGTTCCTCTGGCTGAAGTTCGCACCTGGGACTGCCTGTATGAAGTGGTCGGTCGTCGCTTTCTGGCCTTTCATCTGGGCGATCGCACCGCCTATGCGCAATTGCCGCGTTTGTCGCCGGAAGCTCGTCAGGCCTTGCTGGTGGAGCTGGAGCAGTTGTTGCAGCAGCCAGCCGACATCAGTTTGCTGGACAGTGAGCGTGACAATGAGCACTGGTTAAAAGTGTGGGAAGTCATCAAGATGATTGGCCGTTATCTGCGTCTGTTCATCAATCCGCTCAGGCCACCCACGCCGCCACCCAAACCGCGCATGCTGACAAAAGAGCGCGCTCCGACCAAAGCGGATCACACAGATCACCCACCAGCGCCCTGACTCGGCTACAATCCGCACAAACAGAAAGCGGATGCCGACACTATGCACCTGTCTCACGCGCATCAGGCCAGTCGCCTGCAACTCAATGATCATGGCCAGCTGCGCCATTTCCTCAGCACCGAAGGTCTCTCGCGAGAGATGCTCACCACCATTCTGGATCGTGCCGATAGTTTTCTGGATGGTCACGGTGGTATCCGCAACGAGCCATTATTGGCCGGTCGCACGGTGATGAATCTGTTTTTTGAACCATCGACACGGACACGAACCACCTTTGAAGTGGCGGCCAAGCGCCTGTCTGCCGACGTGCTCAATATCGATATTTCCAAAAGCTCGACCAGTAAGGGCGAGACGCTGCGCGACATGTTGTGGAATCTGGAAGCGATGACCGCTGATGTGTTTGTGGTGCGCCACGGTGCCTCGGGTGCAGCCCACTTTATTGCCAGCCAGGTGACACCGCATATTGCGGTGGTGAATGCCGGTGATGGTCGTCATGCGCATCCCACACAGGCCATGCTGGACATGCTCACCATTCGCCGCCATGCCGGCGGTTTTGAGCACCTGACCGTGGCCATTATTGGTGATATTCGACATTCACGGGTGGCGCGCTCCGAAATTCATGCCTTGCAAACGCTGGGTGCAAAAGAGATTCGGGTCATTGGCCCGCGCACCTTGTTGCCCAGAGATTTTGAAGAGCTGGGTGTGAAAGTCTTTGAAGACATGAGCGCGGGTCTGGATGGCGTCGATGTAGCGATTGCCCTGCGTATTCAGAATGAGCGCATGGAGTCGGCCTTGCTGCCGGGCTCCAGCGAGTTTTACGGTCTGTATGGTCTCACCCGCGAGCGCCTGAAAGTGGCCAAGCCCAATGTGCTGGTCATGCATCCGGGGCCGATCAATCGCGGTGTGGAAATTGAGTCTGAAGTGGCCGATGGCCCCAACTCACTGATTCTGAAGCAGGTGAATTACGGGATTGCCGTGCGCATGGCGGTGCTGGCCATGTCGGTAGAAGGTCAGTTGGCCGCGCAGGCGTCGGTGCAGTCACGAGTGCTGGAGGGGAATGCGCAATGACATCGATTCGTTATACCGGTGTGCGTGTACTGGATCCGGCTCAGTCGATTGACCAGGTGGCGTCGGTGGCAGTGACCGAGCAGGGTCAGTTGTTGTGGGGCGCGGCGGCAGACGAGGCCAATGTTGATCAGATTGAAACGGCGGATGGCTGCTGGCTGACGCCAGCGTTTGTGGATGTCTGTGCCCGTTTGCGTGAACCCGGTCCGCGTCGTCACGGCACTATTGCCAGTGAAACCCGCGCTGCACATGCGGCAGGGTTTCGTCATATTGCGGTGCCACCGGATACCGATCCGGTGCTGGACCATGCCGCATTGGCTCAGCAGGTCATTGAAAAGGCCGATCATGCCGGTTTTGCCAAGGTCTATCCCATCGGAGCCCTGACGCGTGCGCTGGATGGCAAAACATTGGCCAGCATGGGTGGGTTGAAAGGTGCGGGTTGTGTCGGTGTCGGTAATGCCCGTCGTCCTTTGCATAATGCGGAAACGTTGTTGCGCTGTCTGGAATATGCCTCTTCCATGGGGCTGACGGTGTTTTTTTCGCCGGAAGAGCCGGCGTTGGCGCTGGGTTCTGCACATGATGGTTTTATGGCGGCCAGGCTGGGTCTGACCGGCATTTCGGATGCGGCAGAAACCGTTGCTCTGGCCACCGCCTTGATTCTGATTGAACAAACGGGCGTGCGCGCACACTTTGGCCAACTGTCCTCAGCGGCATCGGTTGAGCTGATTCGCATTGGCAAGGACAAGGGTTTGCCGATTACTGCCGATGTCTCCATGCATCAGCTGCATTTAACCGAAGCAGCCATTGATGGCTTTAATGCCATGGCGCATGTGCGTCCGCCGCTGCGTCGTGAAAGCGATCGTCTGGCGCTGATTGCGGGTGTACGCACCGGCATTATTGACGCCATTTGTTCAGACCATCAGCCATTGAATAAAGCCGCCAAGCTGGCGCCATTTGCCGAGACGCTGCCGGGTATGTCGACGCTGGAAACAGTATTGCCATTGGGCCTGCGTCTGGTGGCCAATGGTGATCTGTCTGCGCTGGAACTGGTGCGCGCCTTGACGGTTAATCCGGCGCAGGTGCTGGGTATTTCAGCAGGTGCGCTGTCGCAGGATCAGGCCGGTGCATTGCTGATTGATCCTGGGTTGTGCTGGACGGCAAGTGGTGATGACTGGTTATCGACGGGCCAGAACTCGATGTATTTTGGTCGTCTGTTGCAGGGCAAGGTGCGCCAGCATCTGGTCTGAAACCAGCGTCAGTTTCATACAAATGTAATTTTGTATCCCCATGATAATGGCCTTCATTGTTTGAGGCCATCATCATGCAGCGTCGCCAATTCCTGCGTAACACCTTGCTCACCGGAGCCACACTGCCTGCATTGGTGGCCTGCTTAGGTACCAATGATCGCAATAATGATGGGCAAACGGTGCTACCCGGCGAGCAGGTACGTCCTGAGCGCGTTGATCAGCTTATTGCCCCGCAAGCCTTTGTTAACGGTGTGGCCAGCGGTGATCCCAGTCATGATCAGCTGATTGTCTGGACGGCGTTAAGTCCTGCTTCGCCCGAGCAAACCGAAGATATTCCGGTCAGCCTTGAGTATGTGGTGGGCGCTGATTGGCTAGACGACGATGATGCATGGCCCTCTGTTTTTGCTGCGACGGCACAGGTCAAAAAGTTGGGATTCTTTTTGGCCAAGGCGGCTCGTGATTACACCATCAAGGTCGATTTGGGTAATGTGGAGTTATATCGCGGTACCCGTTTTGGTTTGGGTGAATTGACTGCGCTGCCACCGGCTGCGGTGATTTATTACCGCTTTCGTGCTGGTTCACAGGTGTCGCGTATTGGTCGTGCGAAAACACTGGGTGTGGGTGACGCGGTGGAGCGTGCGCGTTTTGCCGTAACCAGTTGCTCAAATTATCCGGCGGGGTTGTTCAGTGTTTACGAGATGATCAGTCAGCAGGAAGAGCTGGACTTTGTGGTGCATCTGGGCGACTACATTTATGAGTATGGCCAGGGTGAATATGCCGATGTGGCTGGTTTGAACCGGATTCCTGAGCCGCCGCATGAAATGATTTCGCGGGAAGACTACGTGTTGCGTCATGCCCAATACAAACGCGATCCACAGTTGCAGCGTCTGCATGCGCGCTACCCGATGATTGTGGTTTGGGATGACCACGAAATTACCAATGATGCCTGGCGAGCAGGTGCTGGCAATCACACCGAGGGCGCCGAAGGCAATTATGCGGATCGTCTGGGCTTTGCCATTCGTGCCTATTTTAACTGGATGCCTTTGCGTGAGCAGTTTGCCCGTGACAGCGTCACGTTGGTGCCAGACTCGCGGGAAGTGATTTATCGCCGCATTCGTGTCGGTAGCCTGCTGGACATGATCATGCTCGACACGCGCATTGTCGGTCGCGATGAGCAGGCATCGATTCCTGCCATTGACCCCAGTCGTAATGATGCCAATCGCTCGCTTTTGGGTGATCAACAGCGGCAGTGGCTGCAATTACAGTTGCTGGAAGCCAAGAATCAGGGTGCGACCTGGACGTTTTTAGGCCAGCAGGTGATGTTTGGTCAGCTCAATCTGGTGGAGCTGCCACAGGTGAAATTATTGGGTCAGTCTGTGCTTGGCAATCTGGTCGCGCTTAATAATGATCAGTGGGATGGGTATACCGCCGAGCGCAATCGTGTGCGTGAATTTGTCAAAGCTATTGGCCTGCAAAACCTGGTGGTGTTGACGGGTGACATTCATACCAGCTGGGCCATTGAGCTGCATGAAAATCCGTTTATCTTGTTAGGTGGTCATTTGCAGCAACCGTTTGGTGTGGAGTTTGTGACACCCTCAGTGACCTCGCCCGGCTTTCCTGATGAGGTGGCAGGCGTGGTGTCTGCATTGATTCCATTGGCCAATCCGCACATCAAATACAGCGAGCTGAAAACCAAGGGTTATGTGCTGGTGGATGTGACTCGTGAGCGCACGTTGGCACAGTGGCGATATGTGCAAAGTATTTCTGATCCCAATCTAATCGGTGAGGAGCGCGTGAATATGCGCAAGACTTTTCAGGTGTTAGCTGGCACCAATCGATTACAGGCGGTCAGCGCCGAAGTTTAAGGCGGCCAGTGCCTGGTCACGGGTTTGCATGCCTATACCTTGCCCGGTTTGCATCAGGCTGTGAATCTGGTTGATCTGCTGTTCACGAATCAGATGGCGTATTGCGGGCGTGGCGACGAGTACCTCGCGGCAAGCCTGAGCCTGATCGTTGCGCCATATCAATTCCTGCGCCAGCACGGCAATCAGGCTGTCTGCCAACTGCATTCTGGCCTGTGCCTGCTCGGTGCCAGGAAATAGGCTGAGCAGGCGATCAATGGCTGAAACTGCTGATCGTGTATGCAGTGTGGTCAGCACCAAATGCCCGGTTTCGGCGGCGGTCAGTGCCAGTCTGGCGCTGTCCAGATCACGCAGTTCGCCAATCAGAATGACATCGGGGTCCTGTCGTAGTCCGGCCCGCAGTGCGTCGGCGAAGTTGTGGCTGTCACGGCCAATGGCACGCTGACTGACCAGGTCATGGGCTCTTGGGTAGCAAAACTCAATCGGGTCTTCCAGTGTCAGCACATGGCCCTGATGCTGGCTGCGCCAATATTGCACCAAGGCCGCCAGCGTGCTGGATTTGCCCGAGCCAGTAGCTCCGGTGACCAGAATCAGACCTTGTGTGTGTTGCATGAGTGCGAGCTGAGTCGGGGTGATTTGCAATGTTGCAGCGTCGGGAATGTGGTCGCTGATCAAGCGCAGACACAGTAGCAGTCCAGATTCATTGGCGCTGAAATTCCAGCGGACACGACCCAGCTCAGGGTCGGCCCAGGCACCATCCTGCTCCAGGGTGCTGCTGTCTACGCATGAAATATCTGACCATGGTGCTGGCGGACAGGTCGGCAAGTCATGGAGCATGTGCAGTTGCCCATGAATGCGCCAGCGTGGTTTTTGATTGCTGACCAGATGCAGGTCGCTGGCACCTTTTGCTTTGGCCAATCGCCAGGCAGTGAGTAACCAGTTGGGTAGGCTTTGGATGGGATTGTGCATGTATTGCATGCTCAAAGGCTGCCGTTATCACCCTATAATAAAGTTCATATTTCGGGGTTTTGCCAACATGACGGTGCAGGATGACGCGTTGATAGCCCGCTGGCAGCAAGTGCGCCAGCAAATTGCTCAGGCCGAGCAGGCGGCTGATCGGGCGCCTGGCAGTGCGCAGTTGTTGGCGGTAAGCAAGACCCACGGCGCGGATGCCATCCGCAGTCTGTATCAGGCCGGTCAGCCATGCTTTGCCGAAAACTATGTGCAGGAAGCGTTGGCCAAGATGCAGGCGTTGGCAGACTTGAACATTGAATGGCATTTGATTGGCCCTTTGCAGAGCAACAAGACACGGGAAGTTGCTGAGCATTTTGCCTGGGTGCATAGTGTGGACAGGCTTAAAATTGCGCAGCGTCTGGCGGCGCAACGGCCTGCACATTTGCCGCCATTGAATATTTGCCTGCAGGTTAATATTGATGACGAAGACAGCAAGTCGGGTTGTCATCTTGAGGATTTGCCTGCGCTGGCTGAGGCCATTCTGGCGCTGCCCACGCTACGGCTGCGTGGCCTGATGTGCATTCCGCGAGCAGGAAATCACGCGGCGCTCACCGGCCTTGCCAAGACACATTCACAATTAGCCGTTAGACTGCCTGCCTTGGCAGAACAGCCGTTTGATACCCTGTCGATGGGGATGTCAGACGATCTGGTGCAGGCTGTCGGCGCGGGTTCAACGATGTTGCGTATTGGCACGGCCATTTTTGGTAAAAGATAAGGGTATCGCTGTCATGGGTCATCAGCAGTTTCCAACAATCGGATTTATTGGTGCGGGCAATATGGCCTCGGCACTGGTGGGTGGTTTGCGCGCTCAGGGTTGGCCAGCCAATCGTCTGTGGCTGTCTGATCGCAGTCCGGAGCAACTCAAGTCGCATCAGGATCAGGGCGTGCATACCACCACGGACAATGCCGAATTGCTGGCCAGGGCAGATGTAGTGGTGCTGGCGGTGAAGCCGCAAGTCATGGCCTCGGTGCTAAAGCCGCTGGCCGAACAGGCACAGACACGGCGTCCATTGTTTATCTCGATTGCTGCCGGTATTCCGATTGATGCGCTGTCACGCTGGCTGGGCGGTGCTGAATCAGGAGGTGCCTTGCCGATTGTGCGCGCCATGCCCAATACACCGGCACTGGTGCAGGCGGGCGCTACCGGTTTGTTTGCTTCAGACGCGGTGGACACCGAAGCCCGACATCTGGTCGAGCGTGTGATGGGAGCGGTTGGGCTCACACTCTGGGTAGACAGTGAAGATCTGATTGATGCGGTGACTGCCGTATCTGGCTCCGGCCCGGCCTATTTTTTCCATGTCATGGAAGCCATGATTGCAGCGGGTGTGAAGCTGGGATTGTCTGAGCAGGATGCGCGTGCATTGACATTGCAAACAGCATTGGGTGCTGCCCAGATGGCTATTACCTCTGATGTCGGGCCGGATGAATTAAGACGTCGAGTGACATCACCAGGTGGTACTACAGAGCGTGCCTTGCAGGTGTTTGGGCGCTCGGAATTATTGAAAATATTTGATGCCGCACTACAGGCCTGTGCCAACCGTGGCACAGAATTGGCCCTGGAGCTGGGCGCTACTGAATAAGTTTGGAGAGTGATTGATGGACCCCATGTCGCAGATTGCGTTGTTGTTGGCAAATACCGTGTTCAGTGTGGCCTTGCTGCTGTTGTGGCTGCGCTTTTTGATGCAGTTGGCCGATGTCGATTATTACAGTTCGTTTTCCCAGTTTGTGGCCAAAATTACCACGCCGTTAGTGCGACCTTTTCAGAGTTTATTGCCAACAATTGGCCGTGCTGATCTGGCACCGCTGGTACTGATTTTTATCATCAAGCTGTTGCAGCTCGGCATCATTGCTCATGTGGCTAATCAGGCTTTTACACCAGGCCTGCTGATTGTTAATTCGATTTTCATGTTGTTGTTAGGCGCCTCCAGCTTTTTCTTCTGGCTGATTTTAGGCACGGTTATTTTAAGCTGGGTGTCGATGGCGTCGGGCAGCGTTAATCCGGCGCTGGTGCCTTTGTTTGAAGTGGCCGAAGTGATTCTGGCGCCTTGCCGTCGCTTGTTACCGGCAATGGGTGGTTTTGACCTGTCTCCGATCATCGCCTTTTTGTCGTTGCAGATTTTTGAGATTTTGTTGAAGTCTGCCTATCCAAGCGCGGTGGCTGTGCTGGCTGGCATGTAATACGCATGATCAATAGTCCGGCTCTGCGACTGGATGGCAACGCTGTGTTGTTGCAGGTGCAGGCGCAGCCGGGTGCCAAACAAAGTGGCTTTGCGGGTGTGCTCAGCGCAAGTCATGGTCAGGTGGTCAAGATTCGGATTCAGGCACCTGCGGTAGAAGGCAAGGCCAATGCAGCCTTGCAGCGCTTTCTGGCCGATGCTTTTGGGGTATCGCCCAGCCGAGTTTTGTTGCTGCGTGGCAGCACCGGCAAACATAAAACCTGGCGGATTGAGCAGCCGCGCACGGTGCCTGATGAGCTTCGTGGCTTGCTGCCACCCGATGCTCTCCGTACACTGCAACCTTAGCTTTCAGGTTGCTTATTACCGATGTCTGCACTTGTCCAATATCCCGCTGATAGCGTGGGACTGGTTACACCACAACTGATGCATTTTGCACAGCCGTTAACGCTGGCTAACGGTCGCGTGCTGCCGTTTTACGATATTGCCTACGAGACTTACGGCCAGCTTAATGCCGATGCCAGCAATGCCGTGCTGATCTGCCATGCCTTGTCCGGGCATCATCATGTGGCGGGTTATCACCCCGGTGAAGATCCGGCCACGGCCAAGCCCGGTTGGTGGGATGTGGCCGTTGGCCCGGGCAAGGTCATCGACACCAATCGTTTTTTTGTGGTGGCCACCAATAACCTGGGTGGTTGTCATGGCTCGACCGGCCCGGCATCCATCAATCCCGAAACTGGCAAGCAATATGGCCCGGAGTTTCCGATTGTGGCGGTGCGCGACTGGGTCAAGGTGCAGGCACAGGTGGCCGATAATCTGGGCATCAAGCGCTGGGCAGCCGTGGTGGGTGGCTCGCTGGGCGGCATGCAGGTATTGCGCTGGAGCATTGATTACCCCGATCGCATAGGCCATGCCGTAGCCATTGCCAGCGCGCCCAAATTATCGGCACAAAACATTGCCTTCAACGAAGTGGCCAGACAGGCCATTTTGCGTGACCCGAAATATCATGGCGGTCATTTCTACGAACATGATGAAGTGCCTGAAGTCGGTCTGACGTTGGCGCGTATGGTCGGGCATA
>CAZMVL010000006.1:100788-135890 GCA_964569335.1 uncultured Paraperlucidibaca sp. | reverse complement strand
GCATAAAGAGCTGGTATCACGGTCAGCGGATTGGTCAGCCAGATGCACAAAATGACCAGTGGCAAATTGATCCGCAACAAAATCGCGCCAATAGCCCCGGGGATCATCTGAAATGGTATGGGCTGGCAGGCGAGAAAAAGTCCAAAAAAAACAGCCAGAGATGCCGAGCGCCGGTTGAGGTGCCAGATACTGGGGTCAGCCAGGCGCTTACCTAAAAAGCCCAGCGAGCGCGATGCCTGAATTTTTTCCGGATCAGGCATGATGCGTCGGAAAAAGGCTTTGGCCATGAGCGACTCTCTACGTAGTTAAGCATTGCGAAAAACCGCCGCATTGTCGGTTAAATGACCTGTATTAGTCTACAACTATGAGGAATAAAGGCTGCTAGAACAGGGACTGTTTCTGTATGTGGCACTTTCTTCTTGCGTCAGTCGTTGGTGTTTCTCTGCTCTGGTACTGGCCTGTGTTGCCCGAAATCAGGTCGTTGTGGGCCATTGTACTGGCTGTCTTGCTGTTACTGAAATATGTCTGTCCAGCTCGTATTCGTCGGTGCTGCATAGTTGCAGCGGGGCTGTTGCTGGGCATGTCATGGTCTGTGTATCAGGCACAACAGCAGATTGCACAGATCGTAACGCCTGCCTGTGAGCAAAAGCTGTTGGTGGTAACGGGTACAGTGCTTGGCCTGAGCCAACCGCTGAATCTGGAAGGTTCGCGTTTTTTGTTTGCGCCAGACATTGAGTCAACTCCCTGTTTGCAACATAGACAAATTTGGCAGGTACGTTTTTGGCAAAACGAGCAGGTGCTTCCGGGCTCGCGCTGGCAGTTCACGTTGCGTTTAAAACAGCCCTATGGGGTGGCAAATCCTGCTGGTTTTGATGCCGAACGTTTTTTTCATCACCAAAGGGTGAGTGCAATAGCTTCTGGCAGCCAAGGCCAGTTGTTGAGTCAACCAACGTGGTCGGTTGACTTGCTGCGATGGCATTTACGCCAGCAAATCCTGTCCGCCTTTCCAGACTATCCACAGGCCGCCGGTATGCTTCTGGCCTTGCTGACGGGAGATCGTGCCGGTATTGATGCTCAAGCCAGGGAGCATTACGCCCAGTCAGGCATTAGTCATTTATTGGCTATCTCTGGCACACATATTAGTTTGGTCGCGTTATTGGCAGCGATTGTTGTGTCACGACTGGTATCACGCTCTCCTAGATTATTGCAGTGGATGCCATTGTCTCGCTGGACTGGCGGTGGTGCGCTTATTCTGGCCTGTGCCTATGGCATATTGGCCGGTATGGATGTACCGGTGCAGCGTGCATTGATCATGTTGGGTGTGTTGATTGTTTTGCGTTGGTTGCCCATGGTGCTGTCATCCATGCAGAGCCTGTTGATTGCGCTGTTTTGTGTGTTGATGTGGGATCCACTGGCGGTGTTGTCGGAAGGGCTTTGGCTGTCGTTTATTGCGGTTGGCTTACTCATCTTTGGCGGCCTGCGCTTTGGCGAGGAAATGCCTGTTGCCTCTATGCTACGGGCGCAGTGGCTGGCCACCTGGGGGTTGCTGCCGATCACGGTGGCTTTTTTTGCCCGTTTTTCCCTGATTGGTCTGGTGGCCAACCTGATTGCCATTCCGCTGGTGGGCTTTTTTGTATTGCCTATTGGGATAATCGGTCTGGGTCTTAATGTATTCAGTGAAGCGCTGGCTGTCTGGTGTTGGTCCTGGCCGGTTTATGCGCTGCATTACCTGGGGCTGGCGGTGGCTTGGGCAGTGGCGCTGCCTGCGGCCTATATCGACCTTCATTTGCCCAATCAATTTCTGCCACTGCTGGTGTTGTCGATGTTGTTGCTGCTGATGCCAAGAGCCATGCCGGGGCGTTATCTGTGTGTGTTGCCACTGTTGGCCATGTGCTGGCCGCAGCCCGGTATGGCCTATGGCCAGCTGCGTCTGGTGGTGATGGATGTCGGGCAGGGGACGGCGCTGTTGCTGAGCACGGCCAAACATCATCTGCTGTATGACACCGGCCCGCCCTTTGGTGAGTACAGTGATGCGGGCAATCGGATTGTGGTGCCGCTCCTGTCCTGGCTGGGTGTGCGAAATTTATCCGGCGTCATGTTGAGTCATGACGATGCTGATCATACCGGTGGCTTTCGGTCGGTATTAAAGTTGTTGCCTGTGCAGCAGGTTATGGGTGTCTGGCCATCTTATCTTGAGGGAGTCCCCGTTCAGCAGCGGCCATTGCATCAGCCCTGTTTTGAAGGCCAGAAATGGCAATGGGATGGTGTCAGTTTTGAGGTGCTGTGGCCGCCACGGCACCAGCGTATTGCCAGGAAGAATGATCAGTCCTGCGTTTTGCGGGTAGAGGCCTCAGGCCTGGTTATTTTAATTCCGGGCGATCTCGAAGCAGTGGGGGAGTTGTATTTGCTGGAGCGTGTGGCAGCTGAGCGACTGGCGGCTGATATTTTGCTGCTTGGGCATCATGGCAGCAGAACATCAACCGGGCAGCGTTTTTTGCAAACGGTTAACCCTGATCTGGCTATTGCCAGCGCCGGTTATCGCAATCGTTTCAATCATCCGTCACCGGTGGTGGTGCAGCGTCTGGCTGATCATGGTGTTGATTTATTGCGCAGTGATGAAGAGGGTGCTTTGTTCATTGATATTAAAAATCGGGGGTTGTCGCCGGAAATAAGCTCATGGCGCTATTTGCGACGACATTACTGGATGGCCAACCGGCGACAAAATCTGCAGCGATATGATGAATAGTGTCCTGGTGTCTTGGTTCGGACGCAGCCATCACGTAAAGTAGTCGCACTGCGAAATGGGGATACTGTCGTGTTGGAAATGGTTAAGTCGGGCGGCTGGTTGATGGTGCCATTGTTATTGGCATCGATTGTGGCACTGGCCATTATTCTGGAGCGCGCCTGGACGCTGCGCACAAATCGTATTGCGCCGCCACATCTGTTGGCTGATGTCTGGCGTCAGTTGCAGGCCGGTGATCTGAAGCCAGAGGCTTTGAAGCGCTTGCAGGCAGATTCGCCATTGGGCACTTTGCTGGCCGCTGGGCTGGTCAATGCGCGCCATGGCCGTGTGATCATGAAAGAAAGCATCGAAGATGCTGCCGAGCCCGTTGTGCATGATATGGAGCGGTTTCTGACCTTGCTGGGCACGATTGCCATGATTTCACCATTACTGGGTCTGTTGGGCACAGTGGTCGGTATTATCGAAGCCTTTCTGGTTGTCACTGCTGGCGGTCTGGGTGATCCGGTGATGTTGGCAGGCGGTATTTCCAAGGCCTTGGTGACCACGGCAGTTGGCTTGCTGGTGGCTATTCCGGCGATGGTGATGCATCGCTATTACGTGCGTCACATCATGTCATTGACGGTGCGCATGGAGCAGCAGGCAGTCAAGTTGGTCGATATGCTGCACGGTGAGCGTGAAGTCGATATTCGTGAGGAAGGCGTGTGAAAATTCGTCGTCCACAATCTGATCAGCTGGAGCTTAATCTGGTTCCGTTGATCGATTGCCTATTGTTTTTAATCATATTTTTTCTGTTATCAACGACCTTTATTCAAGCCGGAAGGTTACAGATTCAATTGCCTGAAGCCGATGCGCAGGTCAGTACCATGCCTGCCCAGGCCATTGAGGTGGCGATTGATGCCGGTGGTCAGTTTGCCGTGAATGGTCAGGTACTTGGCTCTGCTGCTGATTTATCATCGGCAGTGTTGGCGGCAGCCGGTGAGCAGCGTGATCTGCCTTTCATCATTACCGCGGATGGCAGGGCGCCTCACCAGGCGGTTGTCACGGCGATGAACCTGGCTGGCCAATTGGGCTTTCGCAATTTGGGTATTGGTACGCAGGCGCTTGATGCCAGCGATTCTTCTTTATAGGCGTTAATGGCATGAATGCACCCTCAGGATTACCCGAGCTGGCAGGCTGGACTTCATATAAACGCCTGCTGGGCTACACCAAGGCCTATTGGAAGCTGTTTGCGCTGGCGGTTATTGGCTTTGTGATCAATGCGCAGACCCAGTGGGCCGGTGCCAACCTGATCAAATACATTATTGAAGCTATCCAGGCTGGTGATCAGGGGGCCAAAAACCTTTTTCCTTTGCTGATTGTAGGCCTGTTTGTCGTTCGTGGGGTGGGTTCCTTCATTGGGACATACTACATGGCGATGGTGGCGCGTAATGTGGTTTACACCTTGCGTATGGAGCTGTTTTCCAAGTTATTGACCCTGCCAACCAGTTATTACCATCAGCACTCAACAGGCCATATTTCGGCGAAGCTGATTTATAACGTCGAACAGGTGACGGGCGCTGCTACCGAGGCGTTGAAAACGATTGTGCGTGAAGGTGCGGTTGCCATTGGCCTGTTTGCCTATCTGTTTTATACCAACTGGCGTTTAAGTTTGTCGTTGCTGATTGTGGGGCCATTTGCTGCTCTGCTGGTACGTGTGGCCAGCAAGCGTTTTCGCAAACTCTCCAAGCGCGTGCAACATGCCATGGGTGATCTTAACCATATCTCAGGTGAAGCCATTGGTGGTTATCAGGTGGTGAAAACACACGGTGGTGAAGCCTTTGAGCATGGTCGTTTTAATCGTGCGTCGCTGGAAAACCTGAAGCAGTCCATGAAAGTGGTAGTGACCAGTGCAGTTTCAACGCCGCTGGTTCAGATACTGATGGCGACAGCAATGGCTGTGGTGGTCTGGATCGCACTACAGCCCAGTATTTCCGGCAGTATTTCACCAGGTGAGTTTGTGGCGTATCTCACGGCGGCAGGTATGTTGGCGGCTCCCGTACGGGCATTGACTGATGTGAACGAGAAGTTGCAGCGCGGTATTGCTGCCGCTCAATCTGTGTTTGAAGTGCTGGATGAGCAGCCGGAATCAGATCATGGCACGCGCCCGGTCAATACGCTGCGTGGCGAGGTGGAGTTCCGTCAGGTGAATTTCAGTTATGACGGAAAAACACCTGTACTTAAAGATTTCAGCCTGCATGTGAAGCCGGGACAAACAGTGGCCATTGTTGGTCGTTCTGGCTCGGGCAAGACCTCATTGGTGAATTTGTTGCCACGTTTTTATGAGGCGCAGTCCGGACAGGTATTAGTGGATGGTCATCCCGTGCAGGATTATCCGCTGACCGATTTGCGCAAGCAGATTGCCATGGTGGGGCAAAAGGTCTTTTTATTCGATGACACGGTGAGCGCCAATATTGCTTATGGTGCGTTCCGTGATCAGCCGCGTGAGGCAGTGATCGAGGCAGCCAAAACGGCTTTTGCCGATGAGTTTATCAAGGACTTGCCCGAAGGTTATGACACGCTGGTTGGTCAGGATGGCACTCAGTTGTCCGGTGGTCAGCGTCAGCGTTTGGCGATTGCACGAGCCGTGCTTAAGGATGCACCAATCCTGATTCTTGATGAGGCTACCAGTGCGCTGGACAATGAGTCTGAGTTCTTCATTCAGGCGGCGCTTGAGCGAGTGATGCAGGATCGCACCACGCTGGTGATCGCACACCGCTTGTCCACGATTGAAAATGCCGACTGGATTGTGGTGATGGATAAAGGCCGGATTGTGGAACAAGGTCGCCATGTCGATTTGCTGGCTGCCAATGGCATGTACGCACAGTTGCACAGTCGTGACTTTGCCGAGGAGTCGGCCGATGAGCCGCTGGCATGATGCCTGGTACCGTGGCCAGCCAGTTTTCTGGCTGCTGCTGCCTTTAAGCCTGCTGTTTTTATGGCTGACGCGTTTGCGTCGGCTGGCGTACAGCAAGGGTTGGCTGGCGAGCTGGCGAGCCCCAGTGCCTGTGATAGTGGTGGGTAATATCGCCGTAGGTGGCACCGGTAAAACTCCTTTGGTGCTGGCTTTGGTGGAGCAGTTGCGCCAAGCGGGCTATCAGCCAGGCATTGTCAGTCGGGGTTATGGTGGTCAGAGCCAGACTTACCCTCGGCTGGTTGATGTACATGATCTGGCGCAGGATGTGGGTGATGAGCCATTGCTGCTGGCACAGCGCAGTGCTGCTCCGGTAGTGATTGATCCGTTGCGTGCGCGTGGTGTGCGCGAGCTGCTGGCCAAGACATCCTGTGATGTGGTGATTTGTGATGATGGTTTGCAGCATCTGGCGCTGCAGCGTGATATTGAAATTGTGGTGCTGGATGGAGAGCGTGGTTTTGGCTCAGGTTTTCCGCTGCCAGCCGGGCCCTTGCGTGAGTTGCCGAATCGGCTGGACACTGTCGATTTCTGCATCAGTAACGGGCCTTGGCAAGGCGCTCATTTACAGGGGCCAGTGCCCCATCAAATGACGTTGCAGCCTGGTAGCTGGTTGCCTGTGGGTGTGTTGTCAAATGCGTCGGTCAAGACCAGTGAGCCGCCCGTAGCCGGTAGTCATGTACATGCGATTGCCGGTATCGGGCACCCGCAGCGTTTTTTTAATATGCTCAGCGCACAGGGTTTTGTGGTGACCGAGCATGCGTTTCCTGATCATCATGCCTATGCATTGGCGGATCTGAGTTTTGCACCTGAGTTGCCGTTATTGATGACAGAAAAAGATGCCGTGAAGTGTCGCGATATGGCACTGGATAACGCATGGTATGTGCCGGTGACAGCCCAGTTGCCAGAATTGTTCTGGCAGGATTTATTAGCGCGTCTGGCGCTGGAGAAGAAAAGCAGATGTTAGACAAGAACCTGTTGGCTATTTTGGCCTGTCCGTTGTGCAAGGGGCCTTTGACTTATGCCGCCGATGCCGCCGAACTGATTTGTCATGCTGATGCACTGGCGTTTCCCATTCGTGACGGTATTCCGGTCATGCTGGAAGGTGAGGCGCGCGTGTTGACGCTGGATGAGACCTTGCCGCCCAGCAAGGGCACGCATAGCTAAGGAGCTGGTCATGTCGTTTCGAGTCGTTATTCCTGCCCGTTTTGGTTCCAGCCGCTTGCCCGGCAAGCCGCTGCTGATGATTCAGGACAAGCCCATGGTGTTGCATGTGGTTGATCGTGCGCGTGCCAGTCAGGCCAGTGAGGTCATTGTGGCGACAGACGATGTGCGTATCGAGGCGGTATTGCAGGCGCATGATGTGCCGGTTGTGCTGACGCGCAGTGATCATCCTTCCGGCACGGATCGGTTGCAGGAAGTCGCCGAAATATTGGGTTGGGCCGATGATGACATCATCGTTAACGTGCAAGGCGATGAGCCATTGATTCCGCCCTCGGTGATTGATCTGGTGGCCGAAAACTTGCGCGCGGCACCGCAGGCAGGCATTGCTACTCTGGCCGAACCGATCAGTGATGCGGCGCAATTGTTTAATCCGAATATTGTGAAGCTGGTACGCGATCAGCATGACCATGCCTTGTACTTCAGTCGTGCGCCCATGCCCTGGGCGCGTGATGCCTTTGCGCAGACACATGAGCAATTGCCCGCTGACGCCTTGTCCTTGTATCTGCGTCACCTAGGTATTTATGCTTATCGTGTGGGCTTTCTGCATGACTATGTCAGTTGGCCACCCGCTTTAATTGAGCAGGTAGAGGCGCTGGAGCAGCTGCGTGCGCTGTATCACGGTGTACGTATTCACGTGGGGATTGCTCCTGTAAATCTGCCCCCCGGAGTGGATACAGCCGAAGATTTGGAGCGTGTGCGGCAGATTCTGGCCGGGGCAGGGGCTACACATTGAAGGCGGAAGCTCCTTGCCGCATTTTGCTGGTGTGTCTGGGCAATATTTGTCGTTCACCGACTGCCGAGGCGGTGCTCAGGCATCAGGTCGTCAGTGCTGGATGGGCTGAGCATATTGTGCTGGATTCGGCAGGCACGGCGGCATGGCATGTCGGGAAAGCGCCGGATGCACGCAGTCAGCGACATGCCAAGGCGCGTGGTTATGATTTATCTGGTCTGCGCGCACGTCAGTTGAGCGTGGAAGACCTGCATGATTTTAATTATGTGCTGGCCATGGATTACGACAATCTGTCGGTGATTGATGAGCTTAAACAGCGCTTGCCGACGGCTGCTCAAGCCAAGGTACATACCGGATTGTTCTTGTCATTTCACCCAGAGGCACAGCAGTCAGGTTTCGATCCTGAAATGCCTGACCCTTATTATGGTGGTGATGCTGGTTTTGAAACGGTACTGGATTTAAGCGAAGCAGCGGCCAGTGGCCTGCTGAAAACAGTATTGAAAAAGCGCGGGGTGTTTGGCTGTGGTTGCTGATCTTCATTTCTATCAGCAGCAGCCACTGGATCGGCTGAATACCCTGCGTTTGCCTGCGACAGCACGTTTTTTTGCGCGTGCTCACTCACTTGTCGCGCTGCGCTATATTCTGACCTCGGTCACGGCTCGTAACCACCCTCTGTACGTGCTGGGTGGTGGCAGCAACCTGGTATTGGCGGGTTCAGTACAGGGTCTGGTGGTACAGCCTGCGCTGATAGGGCGAGCGCTGATTGCCGAGCAGGGACAGGATGTACTGGTACGTGCGGGAGCCGGTGAGTGCTGGCATGACTTTGTGTTATGGACGCTGCATCAGGGCTGGTCGGGTCTGGAGAATCTGGCGCTTATTCCGGGTACTGTGGGTGCTTCACCTATTCAGAATATTGGTGCCTATGGGGTTGAAGTGGCCGATCGCCTGCATTCGCTGCGGGCGATGAGTGTGGCTACCGGCAAGATACATACCTTCAGTGTGGCGGAGTGTGGTTTTGCTTATCGCGACAGTATCTTCAAGTCCGTGGTGGCAGGTCAGTACGTGGTGATTGATGTGTTGTTCCGGTTATCGACACGATCCGAGTTGTGTTTGGGTTATGGTGATATTCGCGGTGAGCTGGATCGTCAGGGGATTGTGCGTATTAACGCATTGGCTGTTGCCAAGGCAGTGATGGCTATTCGTAGCGCCAAATTGCCTGACCCTGCACATATCGGTAATGCGGGCAGTTTTTTCAAGAACCCATTGGTGTCGGTCGCCAAGGCAGAGCAATTGCAACAGGAGTTTCCCGGTTTGGTGGCTTACCCTCAGGCAGCAGGCGTCAAGCTGGCGGCTGGTTGGTTGATTGAGCAGGCAGGCTGGAAAGGTTTTCGTGATGGTGCAGTGGCAGTGCATGACAGGCAAGCGCTGGTACTGGTGCATCATGGTGGTGGCTCTGGTGCGGACTTGCTGAGTCTGGCAGCCAGAGTTCGTCATAGCGTCTGGCAAAAATTTGGGGTTGAACTGGAGCAGGAGCCTATTATCTGGGGCTAATCGCTACACTATAAAAAAGCCCGATCAGTTTCCTGACCGGGCTTTTTTATGGCTACCTGCTAACGATTATTCGTCAGCAGTGGGCGCAGTTTCCGTACTTTGCTGTTCGGCATTAGCCGCTGCTGCTGCCTTTTCACGTGCTTCTTGCTCACGTTGCAGGCGACGACGAACACGTGGGTCGTTACGCGCACGGCGCACTGGCGCTGTGGTGTTTTCCTCTACGGCGGCTGCTACTGCTTCCGCTGGTTGTTCGGTCACAGCGGCAGTCTCAGTAGCTGGCGCAGCTTCCTCAACGACGGGTTCTGGTGCTGGCGCTACCGGTGCTTCAGTAACTGGGGCTTCGATAGCAGCCACTGTCTCGGCAGGTGTTACTGCCTCTGCTGGCACAGGTTCTTCTGCCACCGGTTGCTCTGGAGCCGTTTCGACAACAGTTTCGCTTGCTGCTGTAGTGGCGACTTCTGCAATTACAGGAGCTGGCGTGGTTTCAGCAGGAACAGCGTCGATTGTTGCTGTTTCCACTACTGTCTCTACGACAGTTTCAGCACTGACCACGCTATTGGCTACCGTATTATCGGTCGTCTGATCAGTAGCCACTTGATCTGCGATAACCACCGCAGCTGTTGTGGCGGCAACAGCACCTGCCAGTTCGGCAGGCACTGGCAGACCGGCATCGATCAGAGCCTGAGGGTCACGTTCGCGTGGGCCACGTTGTCTGCGTGATGGATGACGGTTGCGACGACGACGTGGGGCCTGAGCACCATCCGTTTCCGTTGCAGCAGTTACCTCAACCTCATTGGCATTAACCTCGGCGGCATCAACTGCGGTGGCGACCTTGGTGTCATCTACAGCGTTCGCTGCATTACGCGGTTGGCGCGGCTGCCTGGGCTGGCGTGGTGGACGTTGACGTGGTTGTTGTCCCGCCTCCTCGCTATTGGTTTCAGCTGGACGACGATTACGCTCTTGCGCTGGCTTGTCGATACTGCTGCGACCACCGGTGGAGATCAGCTCAGGCTCCTTGCCCGGACGTTCGTTGCGCTGATTGCCACGGTTGTTATTGCGCGAACGATTATTGTTGTTGCGCGCATTGGCCGGGCGATTGCGATTATTTGGCGCAGGCGTTTCAACAGGCGCTGGTTTGACACCAAACAAGGTACTGATCAGGGTCTTGAACCAGGCGATAAAGCCGGTTGCAGCAGCAACTTCCACGGCAGGTGCACGGCCACGGTTGTTTGTGTTGGCAGAGGCATCACGTTCAACAAAGCGTGGAGCCGGAGCCTGTGTGTCTGGCTGAATATTGCGTACAGCTGCTTCCTGACGCTTGGGCGCGCCGCCATCCACTGCTTCCAGCACGACTTCTGGTTTGGGCGTTTCGATACGCTCAACCAGCTTGAAGCTGACCACATCGCTGTCGGTTTCTTCCACCTGATCATCACGTAAGCGTGTGACATCGTAGTGCGGTGTTTCCATATGCGGATCGGGCAGAATCAGAATACGAACCTTGCTGCGAGTTTCCAGCTCGGCCAGCGTGCTGCGCTTTTCGTTGAGCAGGAAGGTTGCGACTGATACCGGCACTTGCGCGTTGATTTGCGCGGTGCGGTCTTTCAGTACTTCTTCTTCGATCAAACGCATGATGGACAATGACAGCGAGCGCACATCACGAATTACACCAGTGCCGTGGCAGCGTGGGCAGACCAGGCCAGTGGATTCTTCCAGTGATGGACGCAGGCGCTGACGAGACAGCTCCAGCAGACCAAATTTGGAAATGCGGCCGATCTGAATACGCGCACGATCCATAGCCAAAGCGTCACGAATACGATCTTCGACCATGCGCTGATGCTTGGCGGGTGTCATGTCGATGAAGTCGATGACCACCAGACCACCGCTGTCACGCAGACGCAGCTGACGGGCGATTTCATCAGCCGCTTCCAGGTTGGTATTGAGTGCGGTTTCTTCGATATCACTGCCCTTGGTGGCACGTGAGGAGTTGATGTCGATAGAGACCAGTGCTTCGGTAGGATCGATGACGATAGAGCCACCGGAAGGCAGTTTCACTTCACGCTGGAAGGCTGTCTCGATTTGGCCTTCAATCTGGTAACGATTAAACAGTGGCACCGAGTCAGAGTAGAGTTTGATCTTGTTCTGATAGTGCGGCATGACCTGCTGCACAAAGGCCATGGCTTCGTTGTAGGCAGATTCGTTGTCGATCAGTACGTCATTGATGTCCTGACGCAGATAATCACGCACGGCACGAATGATGACGTTTGATTCCTGATAAATCAGAAATGGTGCTGATTTTTCCTGACTGGCAGTCTGGATCGCCGTCCACAGCGTCATCAGATAGTCAAGGTCCCACTGCAGCTCTTCAGGGCTACGGCCCAGACCAGCAGTGCGTACAATCATGCCCATGTCTTGCGGAATTTCGATGGAGTTCAGCGCATCCTTGAGCTCCTGACGCTCTTCACCTTCGATGCGGCGCGAGATGCCACCGGCACGAGGGTTATTGGGCATCAGCACCAGATAGCGGCCAGCCAACGAAATGAAAGTGGATAGTGCTGCGCCTTTGTTACCGCGTTCTTCTTTTTCTACTTGAACGATAACTTCCTGACCTTCTTTAAGCGCTTCTTTGATGGTGACTCGGCCACCGGCTTCTTTAGAGGTTTTATTGAAGTATTCGCGAGCGACTTCTTTGAGTGGCAAAAAGCCATGGCGATCACCGCCAAAGTCTACAAATGCGGCTTCCAGGCTGGGTTCAATACGAGTGACACGGCCTTTGAAAATACTGGCTTTTTTCTGGACACGGCCACGGTGTTCAAGATCAAAGTCGTAGAGGCGTTGGCCATCTACCATGGCGACCCGGATCTCTTCCGGATGTGTCGCGTTGATCAACATACGCTTCATGTGGGTTTACCCTATGGGTTATAGCCCCATGTCAGGTGCCCGCAAGCAGGATGCAGCAACAGCAGGTTGAGGCGCTTCTGGCTCTCATACACGAAAACGAACGGTGCCCGCTGTGGGGGCGCCGCTCAACACGTATTCTGTTGTCGCTATCGTCGGTTTTGCTCGACGCTAGTTTCAGTGTCAGCGCGCGGATGACGCAGCGCCGACAGCACAAATCAATTCCTGCTCGCGCACAACAAAACATGGCGCCGAGCTTAAGTGTTTAAATGACAACGTCGTCATTCCGTTGGCCGGGTGGGGGAGGTGCATGGGACGGCGGTCTGACCACGCAGCCATCAAAACAGGCTATCATGGGGACTCAGCTCGGGTGCGTTTCCCGCCAAGCGGCTGTCGCAATGCCTTATACTACGTCGACTGTCACGCCCTTTTTTCCTGAATGGTGTGGGCTGTAATCAGTCGCTCTTATGGCAAGCGACCAGCTACTATAGCAGCCAGTACGGTTTGCTGACTATTGTTTTGTTTATCCTCTTTATGGGCACCTCATGACTTCTTCCGATTTGGCAACTGTTCGTTTACTCACTATTGATGAAGATCGAGCGGGTCAGCGCCTTGATAATTTCCTGATTACGGCTCTGAAAGGTGCTCCGCGAGCACTGGTATATCGCATTGTGCGCAAAGGTGAAGTACGTGTGAACAAAGGGCGGGTGGCGCCGGATTATCGTTTGCAGGCAGGTGATGTCGTGCGTGTGCCTCCTGTGCGTTTGTCGGAAGAAGCGCCGACACCTGCGCCGCGTCACGGTTTGCAAAAACTACTGGCAGGGCGGATTGTGCATGATGCCGATCATTTGCTGGTGGTGAATAAACCAGCGGGCCTGGCGGTGCACGGTGGCAGTGGTGTTTCGGTGGGTTTGATTGAGGCGCTGCGTGCCATGCGTCCGGAGCAGGCCAGCAGTCTGGAGCTGGTGCATCGTCTGGATCGTGACACTTCCGGTTTGATCATGGTGACTTCGCGCCGTCCTTTATTACGCGCATTGCATGCCAATTTGCGTGATGGCGACATTGATAAGCGTTATGTCGCGCTGTTGTCCGGGCGATTGGCTGGTGCCAAGCATCGTGTCGAGGCTCCATTATTAAAGGTCGAGCGACCCAGTGGCGAGGCGGTAGTGCGTGTCTCGCGTGAAGGCAAGGCGGCCATTACCGAATTTACGGTGCTGGAGCGTTTCCGTGATGCCACCCTAGTTGAGGCAAGATTGTTGACCGGACGTACACATCAAATTCGTGTGCATGCCCAGCATCTGGGGCATCCACTGGTGGGTGATAGCAAATATGGCGCTGATGCCGTCAACAAGCAGTTCCAGAAAAAGGGGCTGAATCGTCTGTTTTTGCATGCCCAGCGTTTGCAGCTCACCTTGCCGGATGGCAAACGTCTGAGTCTGCAGGCCGAGCTGGATGATGATTTTGAACAAGGCTTGGCGGTGTTGCGCCGTGGCTAAGTTTGATCTGGTCATTTTTGATTGGGATGGCACCTTAATAGATTCCATTGAGCAAATCGTTCGCAGTATCGAGATAGCAGCTGCTGATCTGGGTGTGCCCAGTCCCAGTGCGGAAGCTGCTCGTGACATTATTGGCCTGGGTTTGCCGGAAGCGATGCGCGTGTTGTTTCCACAGGTGACAGAGGCTGATCGTGACTCTTTGCGTGAGCGTTATGCCCATCATTTTGTCGGTACGGTGGCGCATGAGGTGACACCGTACTCGGGGATTGAGCCGTTGTTGCAGGATTTGCATGAGTCGCCTGTGGCATTGGCGGTGGCAACAGGCAAATCGCGCCGAGGGCTGGATCGTGTGTTGGCGAAAACGGGCTGGGCCGATTATTTTTCGGCCACGCGCTGTGCCGATGAAACCGCCTCGAAACCTGATCCACGTATGCTGGAAGAGTTATTGACCGAGTTGCAGGTACCGGTTGAGCGTGCACTGATGGTGGGTGATACCGTCTACGATCTGGCGATGGCAGAGGCAATTGGTATGGCATCGGTAGGGGTAACCTATGGTGTGCATTCGCCTCAACGTTTGTTGCAGCATAATCCAAGAGCTTTGTGTGCAGATGCGTTATCGTTACGTGAATTTCTAATGGCGCATGCAGCGGTTTAATGAATAGCAGGAGTGTGAAATGAGTGACTGGGGAGCGGGTAAGTCTGCCGGGCCAAAAGATTGGACTGTGGTAGAGCGTTTTCTGTTGACGGAGCTGGAAGAGCGTCGTCGGGCCAGTCGCTGGCGTTTTTTCCGGCGGGTGGTGGTGTTGCTCATTATCGCTTTGGTGATTGCCAATACCTTGTTTGGCAAAGTGATATCGTCCAGTAACTTAAAGCCGCATATTGCGGTGATTAATGTGGACGGCATGATTGCAGCGGGTATGCCAGCTAATGCCGACAGTATTACCAAGGCCCTGAAAGTAGCGTTTGAGGCTTCGGAAGCCAAAGCCATCGTGATGCGAATCAACAGCCCGGGTGGCAGTCCGGTGCAGTCTGACCTTATTTTCCGTGAGCTCCAGCGTTTGCGTGCAGAAACACCAGAAAAGCCGGTGTATTCAGTGATTGGTGATGTCGGGGCTTCGGGTGCCTATTATATTGCCGTCGGTACAGACAAAATTTACGTTAACCCAGCCAGCCTGATTGGCTCCATTGGCGTCATCATGCCGAATTATGGTGTGCCGGATTTGATGAAAAAGCTGGGTATTGAAGATCGTACGCTGATGTCGGGTGAGCACAAAAACCTGCTCAGTCCTACTGCGCCAATGAATGAGGTTGAGCGTGAGCATGTGCAGTCTGTGTTGGACGCTGTACATCGTCAGTTTATTCAGGCGGTAAAAACCGGTCGTGGCGAGCGTCTGGTGGATCATCCCAAGGTGTTTTCCGGTTACTTCTGGGATGGTGAAGAGGCTATCCGTCTGGGACTGGCGGATGGTGTTGCTTCGTTGCAGTCACTGGCTCGTGAAGAGATCAAACTCGACGAGTTTGTTGACTACACCATCACGCCAGATCCCTTTGAAAAGCTGTTTCGTGGATTGGGGGTTAACCTGAGTCAGGGTCTGCGTCAGGGCCTGGGTTTGAGTGGTGCAAATGAAGGCTTACGATAGCTGTTTTTCCTTTTGACAGAGTGCGGCTGACTCCGTATTATCGCGCCCCTATGTCAGAGACCGTTATTCCTTCGCAGATTGAGCCCGATAAATGGGCGGATCGAGCGGCCATTGTTGAAGCTGAACTGCCCTTGAAGCAGTTCTCGCGCTTATTGGATGGCGCGCATGGTGATGCTGGAGTGGTAACGGTCAATTTGCGGTTTTCGCGGGATGCCAGACGTTTTCCGCGTATGCAGGGCAAAGTCAGCACGCAAGTGGCATTAACCTGCCAACGCTGTCTGGATCCGGTTGAAGTGCCGGTAACTGCTGACGTTGATGTGTATTTGTTGGCGCGTGAACAAGACTGTGATCGCCTCAATGAAGATGAAGATTTTGTGGTCTATGGTGAAGGGCGCTGCTTTGTGCATGAAGTTCTGGAAGATGAACTGATTTTGTCCCTGCCACTGGTTCCACGCCACGATGTGTGTGCGCCGCATATTATGCAGGCCCTGGCTGAGCAGCCAGCCACTGAAGTGGTGAAAGAGAAGCGGGAAAACCCATTCGATGTGCTGGCTGATTTGAAAAAGCAGCTGCACTGATTACTGAAACTGGCGATCATCGTGAGGATGAACGCCCAACACAACTGCCGGAGTAAACCATGGCCGTTCAACAAAACCGCAAAAGCCGCGCCCGCCGTGACATGCGTCGTTCACACGATGCGCTGACTGGCCCGACCTTGAGCGTCGATCAAACCACTGGTGAATTGCACCGTCGTCACCACGTTACCAAAGATGGCTTCTATCGTGGCCATCAGTTATTTGGTGTTAAAGACGAGGCTTAATTCCTCTTATGCAAGTTACCCTTGCAGTTGATGTAATGGGTGGTGACCATGGCCCTGTGGTCACCGTTCCTGCGGCATTAAAGGTACTTGCCGAAAAACCCAATCTGCATTGCTTGCTGGTTGGTGATGAAGCAGCGGTTCGTCCGCTGCTTTCTTCGTTGTCGCCTGCCATAATGTCCCGTATCTCGGTGCAGCACACCAGTGAATTCGTCACCATGGACGATAAGGTGGCAGTAGCGTTGCGTAATAAAAAGCAATCCTCCATGCGTCTGGCGGTGAATGCCGTACATGATGCACGTGCTGATGCCTGCGTGTCTGCCGGGAATACCGGTGCGTTAATGGCAATCAGCCGTTTTGTGCTGAAAACTCATCCTGGTATTGAGCGACCTGCTATCATGACGGCCTTGCCGACTCAGAACGGACATGTGCATATGCTCGATCTGGGCGCTAACGTGGATTCCGAGCCTGAGCATCTGCTGCAGTTTGCACAGATGGGAGCGCTGGTTGCCGAAGCACTTGATGGTCATGCCTTTCCTCGTGTGGGTCTGCTTAACATTGGTGAGGAAGAGATCAAGGGCAATGAGCTGATCAAGCGTACGCATGATCTGTTGCGGCAATCGTCACTGAATTATGTGGGTTATGTGGAAGGCGATGGTGTTTTTCGCGGTGAAGCAGAAGTCGTGGTGTGCGACGGTTTTGTCGGAAATATTGCGCTGAAATCGTCGGAAGGGGTGGCGCGCATGATTGCCACCATGATCAAGGCTCAAATCAACCGTAATTGGTTAACACGTCTGGTGGGCGCGCTGGCGTGGCCGATCTGGCGTGGTCTGCGTCGTGAAATGGATCCTGGCCGTTATAACGGGGCCAGTTTGGTTGGTCTCAGAGGCATTGTGGTGAAAAGTCATGGCAGTGCCGACGTTGATTCGTTTGCCAATGCCCTGCGGGTAGCCATTCTGGAAGTCGAAAAGGATGTGCCTGGCCTGATTGCTGACCGTTTGTCGGTTCCGTCTTAGTTAATTGTTACATCTATGGGCTAACCAGGCTCGTCGTTCATAGTCGTTATACGCTACCCTTCGTGTCGTTAATTTTTCCTGAGAGGACAAACAATGACGGCACTGGCATGGGTTTTTCCCGGTCAAGGTTCACAGGCTCTGGGCATGTGTAGTGATTTGGCAGCAGCTTTTCCCCTGATACAAACCACGTTTGCCGAAGCATCTGATGCATTAGGCAAAGATCTGTGGCAGCTCACCCAGCAAGGTCCTGAATCTGATCTGAATGCCACTGAAAATACGCAGCCAGCCTTGTTGACGGCGGGTGTTGCTGCATGGCGAGTATGGTTGGCTGAAGGTGGTGCACGGCCGGCTTATCTGGCGGGGCATTCTCTCGGTGAATACACTGCATTGGTGGCGTCGGGTGTGTTGTCGCTGTCGGATGCAGTGTGTCTGGTAGCCGAGCGTGGTCGTTTGATGCAGGCAGCGGTGCCTGCCGGTGAAGGTGCGATGGCGGCCATTTTGGGATTGAATGATGACCAGGTGGTGGAGGCCTGTGCCGAGGCTGCGGCTGGTGAAGTGGTCTCTGCGGTTAATTTCAATTCACCGGGTCAGGTGGTGATTGCTGGTAATAAAGCGGCTGTCGAGCGTGCAATGGCTCTGTGCAAGGCTGCTGGTGCAAAGCGGGTACTGCCGTTGCCTGTTAGCGCTCCTTCGCATTGTGAACTGATGCTGCCTGCGGCTGAAAAGCTGGCGCTGCGTCTGGAGCAGATTCGTTTTAACGATGCTGTCATTCCAGTGGTACAGAATGTGGCCGCGCGGGTGGAAGCCGATGCTGCTGCCATTCGCGATGCGCTGGTTAAGCAGCTATATAGTCCGGTGTTATGGGTTCAATGTGTACAGGCTCTGGCTGGCTTGGGTGTGCAGCGTGTCATCGAGAGTGGTCCTGGCAAAGTGTTGACTGGGTTGGACAAGCGCATTGCCAGTAATGTTGAGCATGTGTCTGTCGATGGCGCCGAAAGTATGAGACAGGCTTTGGGCCTGGTTTGATAAGCTGTATTTTTCAGGAGGTTGGGCATGAGCATTGAAGGCAAAGTAGCCTTGGTGACGGGAGCAACCCGCGGTATCGGGCGTGCCATCGCACTTAAGCTGGGGTCTTTGGGTGCGGTTGTGGTGGGTACTGCAACCTCACAGGCAGGAGCTGACAGCATTAGTGCTGCACTGGCTGAAGCCGGTATTACAGGTGCTGGCATGGTATTGAATGTAGGACAGCCTGAGGCGGTGGATCAGGTCATGGCGACGATTACCGAGCGTTTTGGTCCTGCATTGATTGTCGTCAATAATGCAGGCATCACACGCGATAATCTGATGCTGCGGATGAAAGAAGATGAGTGGGATGAGGTCATCAATACCAATCTGACGTCGATTTTTCGGGTCAGCAAGGCGGCTCTCAGGGGCATGACCAAGGCACGCTGGGGTCGTATCATCAACATCAGTTCGGTCGTTGGAACGATGGGTAATCCGGGGCAGGCAAACTATGCCGCGGCCAAAGCGGGTCTGGAAGGCTTTGGACGTGCTCTGGCGGCAGAAGTGGCATCACGTAATATTACGGTGAATGCCGTGGCACCAGGGTTTATCGAGACTGATATGACGCACGCGCTGCCTGAAGCCCAGCGTGAGCGGTTGTTGACGGCTGTGCCCGCAGGACGTTTGGGGCAACCAGAGGATATTGCGGCTGCGGTGGCGTTTTTAGCCTCGGCCGAGGCATCATACGTCACAGGAACGACAATCCATGTGAACGGTGGTATGTACATGGCGTAGTGCGTCGCATTGCGCTGAAATGTGTTGTAATAACTACTTACGGTTTCATGGCAGGGGTAACTTGCCACCTGACGGTCGCTTCAATACACTTGCTGCGACTTGTCGGCGGAACCGACAGCAAAGGAGAGAAACGTGAGCACTATCGAAGAACGCGTCAAAAAAATCGTCGCTGAACAACTGGGCGTTAAATCAGAAGAAGTCACTAACGAAGCCTCGTTCGTAGACGACCTCGGCGCTGATTCCTTGGATACAGTTGAATTGGTGATGGCGTTGGAAGAAGAGTTTGAAACTGAGATTCCGGATGAAGAAGCCGAGAAGATCAGCACTGTTCAAACGGCTATTGACTACATCACGGCACACAGCAAGCAGTAATTTGCCGTTGCCAATGAAAAGCCGCAGCGCCTTCGGTGACTGCGGCTTTTTTATGGCTGGGCAATTACCAGCTATATCTATCAGGTTGAGGAGTGGATATGTCGCGTCGTCGGGTGGTTGTTACGGGAATGGGCATGCTGACTTGCCTGGGCAACTCTGTTGCAGAGACATGGGCAGGTGTTCAGGCTGGTAAAACGGCAATAAGGCACATCGAGCATTTTGATTGCAGCCTGTTTTCTACACGCTTTGCTGGCATGTTGAACGGGTTTGATGTTGGGGCCTATATGCCGGTCAAGGAAGCTCGTCGTGTCGATTATTTCATTCAGTATGCTTTGGCTGCCGGTCAGCAGGCACTGGTGGACTCAGGATTAGTGGTTGATGAGCATAATGCCGAGCGCATTGGTGTGGCCGTTGGTTCGGGTATTGGTGGCCTTAGTACGATTGAGGCAGGGCATCTGGCCACGATCGATGGCGGCCCTCGCAAGTTGTCTCCATTTTTTGTGCCAGGCTCGGTTATTAATATGGCGGCGGGTAGTCTGGCCATCCGTCATGGTCTGAAAGGGCCTAATCTGGCCATGACAACAGCCTGTACAACGGCCACTCACTCTATTGGTATTGCCGCTCGTCTGATTGCCTATGGCGATGCAGATGTCATGCTGGCCGGTGGCAGTGAAAAAGCTTCAACGCCCTTAGGTATGGGTGGGTTTGCCGCAGCCCGTGCGTTGTCCACACGCAACGATGATCCGATGCACGCAAGCCGCCCATTTGATCGTGATCGTGACGGTTTTGTGCTGGGTGATGGTGCAGGCGTTATTGTGCTGGAAGAGTTTGAGCATGCCCGTGCGCGTGGTGCCACCATTTATGCAGAGCTGGTCGGATTTGGCATGAGTGATGATGCTTATCACATTACTTCGCCATCAGAGCAGGGTGAGGGTGCGGCGGCGTCTATGCGTAATGCACTGCGTGATGCGGGCCTTGCTCCTGATCAGGTGGATTATGTAAATGCCCACGGCACATCGACGCCTGCGGGCGATGTGGCCGAAACACGGGCAATTCATTCGGTGTTTGGTGCTGCCGCGAAGAAAGTAGCGGTGAGTTCGACCAAATCCATGACAGGGCATTTGCTGGGTGCAGCAGGTGGCATTGAGGCCATTCTGAGTATTCTGGCTATTCGTGATGGCATTGCGCCACCGACCATTAACCTGGATAACCCGGACCCTGACTGTGATCTGGATTACGTGCCTAACGAAGCCCGATCCATGCCTATTCGTGTCGCGATTTCCAACTCGTTTGGTTTTGGTGGCACCAACGGCACGCTTGTATTCAAGGCTATGTAATGGCGCTTGTCAGACTCTGGTCGGGTGAACAGCCGGTTACGCATCTATCACCGTCAGATCGTGGTCTGACTTATGGTGACGGTGTGTTCGAGACCGTACGTGTTATTGCCGGGCGTCCGGTACTGATGGACTATCACTGGGCGCGTTTATCGGCTGGTTGTATGCAGCTGGGCTTGGTTGATTTGCCATTCTGGCGTCGGGCGTGGGCTGAATTTATGGCTGATTTGCCACCTGCCGCTGATGGCATAGTGCGTATGCAAATCACTCGTGGTGTGTCTGGACGTGGTTATTTGCCCGATCCGGAGGTATTACCCACGCTGATCCTGAGCTGGCATGATGCAGCGCATGATGCAGCGAGCTGGGCTCAAAAGGGTATTGAAATCTGTCGCCTGGAGATGCCATTGGCTCAGCAGCCACGTTTGGCAGGGATCAAGCATTTGAATCGCCTGGAGCAGGTGTTGCTGCGTCAGGAGCTGTCGACATTTCCGCAATGTCAGGAAGGCTTGGTCGCTGATACCGAAGGGTATTTGGTGGAGGGCGTCTTCAGTAATGTGTTTGTGGTGCTGGCCGGGCAGTTGGTTACGCCATCACTCGGTCGTTGTGGTGTGCGCGGTGTGCTGCGTGATGCTTTGCTGGATGAGCTGGCTCAGTGCCAAATACCTGTATTAGTTCGGGATATTGCGTTGACTGAATTGGTCGCAGCGGAAGAAATCTTTTTTTGCAACAGCGTGTATGGCATCTGGCCAGTGGCCCGCTGGGGAAGTAAAACTTGGCAACCGGGTCAACTGACCCGACAATGTCAGGACATTGTGTCGCCCTGGTTCGCTTGATATGACAAAAACTTTTGTGCGTCGTACTTTTTATCTGTTGGCACTGCTGATTTTGGTGCTGGCTTATCGTACGTTGGTGCAGTCGCTGCCTTTGCCGATTGAAGGCGTGCGCTTCAAGGTGGAGCGGGGCAGTAACTGGCATGTTGTTGCCGAGCGTTTGGCAGAAGACGGCATGATTACGCATCCTTTAAGCCTGCGTGCATGGTTATGGTTGCGCCCAGGTGAAGCCATATTAAGGCCGGGTACCTTTACTCTGAAACCACCGATGACTCTGGAGCAGTTGGTGTCTCGTCTGGTGGGTGTGCCGGATGGTGTGCCTCCATTACGTCTGGTGGAAGGCCAGCGCTTTTCGGATCTGCGTCAATTGCTTGCCGAGCGTGAAGATATATTACAGACCACCACCGAAATGAGTGATGCCGAGCTTATGCGTGCCATTGGTGCCAGTGAGTCGCATCCCGAGGGCTGGTTTGCACCGGATACCTATGAAGTGACTGAAGGTGAGCGTGACATTGCGATACTGCGTCGTCTGTATTTGCGCCAGAAAAATATTCTGGCTACCGAGTGGGCGCAGCGATCCAATAATTTACCTTATAAAACACCCTACGAGGCATTGATTATGGCCTCGATCATTGAAAAAGAGACTGGACTTGCGGATGAGCGCAAGCGGGTGTCTGGTGTGTTTGTACGTCGCTTGAATATCGGTATGCGTCTGCAAACTGATCCGACGGTGATTTATGGCGTAGGTGCTGGCTATCAAGGGCGTATTTTGCGTTCACATTTACGTGACGATAATCCTTACAATACCTACCGCATTTATGGTTTGCCGCCGACGCCGATTGCGCTGCCGGGGCGCGCTTCCATTCACGCTGCCCTGCATCCCGCTGAAGGGGATGCCCTGTTCTTTGTGGCCAATGACAAGGGCGAGCATATTTTTTCGGCAACGTATGCGGAACATAAAAAAGCCGTGCAGCGCTACCAACGTTAAGAGCCAGCGTTAAGCGTCAGCGCTAACACCCAGCATCAAGATCAATGAGTAATTTATGAGCAATTTGACGCAACGCCTGATCAGCCTTGAGGGCGGAGAGGGTGTTGGTAAAAGTACTAATCTGGCCTTTATCGCCGAGCGTTTGAAAGCCACCGGTGCCGAGGTGGTGGTGACGCGTGAGCCGGGTGGAACACCGCTGGCCGAAGAGTTGCGTCAGCTGTTGTTGACGCCGCGTCAGGAGCCGGTTGCTGTCATGACCGAGCTGCTGATGTTGTTTGCAGCGCGTGCCCAGCATTGGCAGCAGGTGATACAGCCTGCCTTGTCACGGGGTGCCTGGGTGTTGTGTGATCGTTTTGTGGATGCCACTTATGCCTATCAGGTCAGTGCGCGTGGCATGTCGGTTGAGGCTGTAGCGGCGTTGGAGCAATTGGTGCTGGCGGGCGCAGCGCCTGGCTTGACCCTGTTGCTGGATATGCCGGTCAGTGAGGGCATGCAGCGGGCGCAGGCTCGGGCTGCTCTGGATCGCTTTGAGCAGGAACAGATCGAGTTTTTTGAGCGGGTACGTGCGGGTTATCGCCAGCGTGCTGAACTGGAGACGGAGCGGATTCGGGTAATTGATGCCAGTGTACCGTTGGCACAGGTGCAAGCTGCAATTGATGCCGAGCTTGCGGCGTATCTGGAGCGTGTGGCATGAGCATGGCGCGTGTTTATCCCTGGCAGACAGGTCTGTGGCAGTCACTGTGTCGTCTGGCCGAGTCCAATCGTATGCCGCACGCCTTGCTGCTGGCAGCGCCTGCTGGTATGGGCAAGCAGCAGTTTGCCAGAGCGCTGGCTCAGTGGCAGTTATGTCAGCAAAAGACAGCTGAAGGAGCCTGTGGTCATTGCCGCAGTTGCCAGTTGTTGCAGGCGGGTAGTCATCCGGATCTGTTGTGGGTGTCGCCAGAAACTGAAGGTGACAAGGTCAGCAAGGTCATCAAGATTGAGCAGGCTCGTGCAGTAGTCGAGTTTGCCAATCAGACGGCGCAGATGCAGGGTTATCGTGTGGTGGTGCTGAGTCCGGCGGATGCACTCAATACCGCGTCGGCCAATGCCTTGTTGAAAACACTGGAAGAGCCTGGTCAGCGCAGCCTGTTTTTACTGCTGACGGACAAGCCAGCGGCCTTGTTGCCCACCATCCGCAGTCGTTGTCAGTTATTGCCGTTGACGGTACCGGATGAGCAGGTGGCTAAAGGCTGGCTGGCGCAGCATATCCCTGATGATTTGCAGCGTGAAACGGTGTGGCAGCTGAGCCGTGGCGCACCAGAAGCAGCGCAGGTGTTGGCACAAAGCGCCTGGTTTGCTGCCCGGTCGGGTGTGTTGAAGGATTTGCTGGCGGTGGCCGCTCGGCAACGCGCGCCATTGCAGGCAGCAGCCAGCTGGCAGTCACTGGCGACTGATGATCAGATGAGTGCCTGGCATAGTGTGCTGGATGACGCCGTGCAGCTACAGATGCTGCCTGAGCATTGCAGTGCCAACCAGGATTTACAGGCGGACATTCGCCAACTGGCCAGTACCGTTGACGCAAAGGCGATGCTGGAAGCGCTGTTTGAAGTGGTTGAATCAAGACGCTTGCTGACCACCAATGTGCAGCCGCAAACCATTGCAGAGAATTTATGGCTGCGCTGGGCGTCATTGACGCGACCTGCGGCCTGAAGACAAGAGAGGAAATGTGCCGATGTTTGTTGATAGCCACTGTCATCTGGATTGCCTGAAGCTCGATCGACATGGCGGCTCACTGGATGCTGCCCTGGCGGCGGCGCGTGCGCGTGGCGTGGGGCATTTTCTGTGTATCAGTATCGAGCTGGAAACTTTTCCAGAAGTGCGTCGTATTGCGGAAACCTATGCTGATGTGTTTGCCACGGTCGGGGTACATCCCTGTCATACTGCGTCACACCAACCGACGGTAGACGAGTTGCTGGCGCTGGCAGCGCACCCCAAAGTGATTGGTATTGGCGAAACCGGTCTGGATTATTTCCATGACGCCAGTAGCAAAGCACAGCAACAGGCCTTGTTTTCGACTCATATCGAAGTGGCCAGACAAACCGGCAAGCCGCTGATTATTCATACGCGCTCTTCGCGTGAAGACGTGTTGGCGCAACTGCGTGCTGAAGGTGCCGAGCGTGCCGTCATGCATTGCTTTACCGAAGATTGGGACACTGCCAAGGCGGCGCTGGATCTGGGCTATTACATTTCCATTTCGGGTATTGTGACCTTTAACAAGGCACAGGAATTAAAACAGGTTGCACAACGCGTTCCGCTGGATCGTTTGCTGATTGAAACGGATGCGCCTTATCTGGCTCCGACACCCAATCGGGGTCGTCCCAATGAGCCCGCTTTTTTGCCTGACACGGCTGCCTGCATTGCCGAGTTGCGTGGCATTAGTGTGGAAGAGTTGGCTTTGGCGACGACAGCTAATTATCAGCGTCTGTTTCGTCTGGATTCACTACCGTCATTTGTTGGATCGCGTTAAACTTTCGCACGATCAAGTATCTAGCTGCACTTATTCGGAGACATCATGACTGATCTGGCACGTGCCACGCAGAAGGCTCGCGAATTTCGACAACGCGAACAGGCCATCCTGGATAGCGCTCAGGCACTATTTATGGAGCAGGGAGAAGACAAGGTCACGGTCGAGATGATTGCCGACAAGGTGGGCATTGGCAAAGGCACTATCTACAAACACTTTGAAACCAAAAGTGAGATTTATCTGCTGCTGATGATTCGTTACGAAGAAGAACTGGCCGACTTGTTCCGTCGTATCGATATCTCCGAAGACAAGCAGTCACTGGTCCGCGAATACTTTACTTTCCGTGTTCAGGATGCCGACAAGTATTTATTGTTTGATCGTCTTGAAAGCAAGATGGTTGCTGATAACGCAGTACCTGAGCTGGTTGAAAAGCTGCATGCCATTCGTCAGTCCAATATGGATAAGCTGTGCGCAATGGTGCAAATGCAGATTGATGCTGGCAAATTAGCCAATGTTGATCCGACCTATCACATTGCGGCGGCATGGGCCTTGGCTCACGGTGCTTCCGCGTTGATGAAGTCCGGTTTTTATGCACAGTTCGTGGGCGATCAGGAGCCGTTTCTGGACTTCTTGCTCAATGTAGCTGTGCGTATGGGTAACAAGCGAGTACAGGGCCTGCCGAAGTAATTTCGGGTTGACCTGTGAGGTAACTGGCGGCAAGATAGCTGGCCTTTTGGGCAACTGGATAGTTGCCCTGTGCATAATTAATCTGTCATTGACCAAGAAGCTGAGGATTCCATGAAGGTTCTGGTAGCTGTCAAACGCGTTGTCGACTACAACGTAAAAGTTCGCGTAAAAGCGGATAACACCGGCGTTGAGCTTGCTAACGTCAAAATGGCGATGAACCCATTCTGCGAAATTGCGGTTGAAGAAGCTGTTCGCTTAAAAGAAAAGGGCATTGCAACCGAAATTATCGCCGTGACTGTTGGTGCGACCAATGCTCAGGAGCAGTTGCGTACTGCCATGGCATTGGGTGCCGATCGTGGCATCTTGGTAGAAGCGCCAGACGCAGAACCTTTAGCCATTGCTAAAATTCTGAAGGCCATCTGTGACCAAGAGCAGCCTGGTCTCGTCATTCTTGGCAAACAGGCCATTGATGGTGACAACAACCAGACTGGCCAGATGCTGGCCGCATTGGCTGGTTACGGTCAGGGCACGTTTGCTTCGGTAGTGAAGGTAGAAGGCGACAAGGCTGAAGTCACCCGTGAAATTGACGGTGGTCTGCAGACTGTTGAGCTGAAGCTGCCTGCCGTAGTGACCACCGACCTGCGCTTGAATGAGCCACGTTATGCGTCACTGCCAAACATTATGAAAGCCAAGAAAAAGCCGCTGGACATCAAGTCCCCAGCTGATTTTGGTGTTGATGTCAGCCCACGTCTGAAAACACTGAAGGTGCAAGCACCTGCCGAGCGTTCTGCCGGTATCAAAGTGAAGACCGTGGAAGAGCTGGTCGACAAGCTGAAGAACGAAGCGAAGGTGATCTGATCATGTCTATTCTCGTAATCGCTGAACACGATAATGCCGCCATCAAGGGCGCCACACTGAATACCGTTGCGGCTGCACAAGCCATCGGTGGCGATGTTCATGTGTTGGTTGCCGGTAGCGGTTGCCAGGCAGCAGCTGATGCAGCGGCACAAATTGCTGGTGTCAGCAAAGTGCTGGTAGCGGACAATGCAGCCTATGGTCATCAACTGGCTGAAAACGTCAGCCTGCTGGTTGCCGAGTTGGGCAAGGGCTATAGCCATATTCTGGCGCCTGCCACCACCAACGGCAAAAACATGCTGCCACGTGCTGCTGCTCTGCTGGACGTTGCCCAGATTTCGGAAATCTCGAAAGTAGTGTCAGCTGACACATTTGAGCGCCCCATTTATGCCGGTAACGCCATTGCTACTGTGCAGTCTTCTGACAGCATCAAGGTAATCACTGTGCGTCCAACCAACTTTGACGCAGCGGCTGCTACTGGCGGTTCGGCTGCTGTTGAAGCGGTGGCTGGTGCTCATGATGCAGGCAACTCTGCATTCAAGGGCGAAGAAATTGCCAAGCTGGAGCGTCCAGAGTTGGCCGGTGCCAAGATTGTGGTATCGGGTGGCCGTGGCATGGGCAATGGCGAAAACTTCAACATTCTGTACACACTGGCTGACAAGTTGGGTGCTGCGGTGGGTGCTTCGCGTGCGGCTGTTGACGCAGGTTTTGTACCTAACGACATGCAAGTGGGTCAAACCGGTAAAGTGGTTGCTCCACAGCTGTACATTGCTGCGGGTATTTCCGGTGCCATTCAGCATTTGGCCGGTATGAAAGACTCGAAAGTGATTGTTGCCATCAACAAAGACGAAGAAGCACCGATTTTCTCCGTTGCCGATTACGGTATCGTGGGCGATCTGTTTGACATCGTTCCACAGTTGGAAAAACTGATCTGATTTAAGTTTTTCTGATTGTCAAAAAGCCGTCTGGTGAAAATCAGGCGGCTTTTTTTTATAGCCATGCCATCCATGGTGGAAGTTTTAGTTGGGTTGATTCAACTCGCGCCAGATTAGAAACAAACGCAGATCAAACTCCAGTTGGGCATAGCCTGGCTGCATATGCTCGCACAATTGATAAAACGCCTTGTTGTGGTCCAGCTCGCGCAAATGAGCCAGTTCATGTGCCACGATCATGTCGAGAAAAATGGCGGGTAGTTCTTTAAAGACCGAGGCAATACGAATTTCCTTGCGTGCTTTGAGCTGGCCACCATGATTGTGTGAGCGCCGCATATGCAAGCCCAGCGCGTTGTGAATTACATCCAGTTTGCTGTCGTAATGCGCCTTGTTGATCGGTGGTGCGTATCTCATAAAGCGCTGCTTCATGGCATCAACATGCGCATGCAGAGCCTTGTCGCTTTGAATCAGATGATTGCCCTGATAACGCTTGTGCAGATATTCACCCAGCCGCTGAGTGTCAATCAGCTTCTGCACCTGCTGTTGCAGTGATTCGGGATAGCCCGCGATGTATTTCAGCGTTGTCATGTCAGATTTGTCTCGCAGGAGCTTGTTGCAGAGGCAATAGTAAAACCAGCTGTTAGACTATGCCTAATCTTCATTAGGTGAATGGCATGTTTGCTTGGTTTGAGCGTCGTTTAAATCCTTTCCCTCCCCAAATACCTGTGCAGCCACCCAAAACGCTGGTGGCATTTTGTCTGCATTATTCGCAGGGTGCCTGGCCGTGGATATTGAGCTCTGCCGCTTTCATGAGCGTGATCGCGATTGCCGAAGTGTGGCTGTTCAGCTTTCTGGGCGACATTGTGAACTGGCTGTCGGTGCAGGATAGAGAGACCTTTCTTGAGACTCAGTTCTGGCCTCTGGCCGGTATGGTAGCGGTGGTAGTGGCCTTGCCGATACTGGTGTTCATTCAGTCCATGTTGAATCACCAGACCCTGATGGGTAACTATCCCATGCGCATTCGCTGGTTGGTGCATCGTTATCTGTTGCGTCAATCCATGGCGTTTTATCAGGATGAATTTGCCGGTCGTATTGCGACCAAGCTGATGCAGACAGCGCTGGCGGTGCGTGAGTGCGTTATCAAGCTGTTTGATGTGCTGAACTATGTCACGGTCTACTTTCTGGGTACGGTCATTATCATCGCCAGTGCGGATTGGCGTCTGGCGGCGCCCTTGCTGGTCTGGCTGTTGTGTTATGTGCTGATGCTGCGCTTTTTTGTGCCCCGCATGGGGCAGATTTCAAAGGCTCAGGCTGATGCACGCTCCACTATGACTGGTCGGATTGTCGATAGTTATACCAATATTCAAACCGTCAAACTGTTCTCGCATGCCCAGCGTGAGGCGAGTTATGCGCAGGAAGGCATGGGGCAGTTCATGGGGACGGTATATCAGCAAATGCGTCTGGTGACGCGGCTGAATCTGACCTTGTACAGCCTGAACTCGTTGTTGCTGCTGACGGTGGGTGGCCTGGCGATCTGGTTGTGGCTGGGGCAGGCCTTGAGTGTGGGGGCCGTGGCCGTAGCGATTGGTCTGGTGCTGCGTTTGTCGGGCATGTCGCAATGGATCATGTGGGAAGTGTCATCACTGTTTGAAAACATTGGCACGGTGCAGGATGGCATTGGCTCGATTGCTTTGCCGCAGGTGGTTGAAGACAAGCCCGACGCCAAAGACCTGGTAGTGCCCGAGGGTGAAATCCGTTTTGAGCAGGTGCGTTTTCATTATGGCCAAAATGCCGGTGTGTTCGAGCAATTAAACCTGACCATTGCAGCGGGTGAAAAAGTGGGGCTGGTCGGGCGCTCTGGTGCCGGTAAATCCACGCTGGTGAATTTGCTGCTGCGTTTCTATGACCTGGAAGGTGGACGTATCCTGATTGACGGGCAACCTATTGCCGAGCTGAAACAGGACTCCCTGCGCGAGCATATCGGCATGGTGACGCAGGACACGTCGTTGCTGCATCGTTCGGTACGCGACAATATCAATTATGGTCGTCCGGACGCTGATCAGGCTCAGGTAGAACAAGCGGCCCGACAGGCGAGTGCGCATGACTTTATTGTTAACCTGGCCGATGCCAAGGGGCGTTGTGGTTACGATGCCCATGTCGGCGAGCGAGGCGTGAAGCTGTCGGGTGGCCAACGTCAGCGTATTGCGATTGCCCGTGTCATGTTGAAAGATGCGCCGATCCTGATTCTGGATGAGGCTACCTCAGCGCTGGATTCAGAAGTGGAAGCAGCCATTCAGGAAAATCTGTATCGCCTGATGGAAGGCAAAACCGTGATTGCCATTGCGCATCGCTTATCGACTATTGCGGCCATGGATCGATTGATTGTGATGGATCAGGGACGAGTAGTGGAAACCGGCAGCCATGATGAGCTGGTGGCAGCGGGTGGGCTGTATGCCCAGCTGTGGGCGCGTCAGTCGGGTGGTTTTCTGGATCCGGATCTGGACGTTGATTTGCAAGCTGGTACATAAATTGACGTAACAAATCGCCGCTGGCTGTGTCCAAGACATAAGCAGATCAGTCTTGGAGACAATCGGATGAGTGTAATTGAGTTATGTGAGCGCGGTTTGATGCCTGATGGCCTGACGCGTTATGGCATGCGTCAGTTGATCGCTAGGCGTTTGCGTGATGAAGGTGCTGATGATAGTGAGTTGGCCAGCAGCAAACGTCAGCTGATTCTGGATCATTTACGCAGCAGTCCGATAGCGATCGAGACTGACGCGGCTAATGCCCAGCATTACGAAGTGCCCGCCGAGTTTTTTCACCAGCACCTGGGGCCGCGACTCAAGTACTCCTGTTGTCTGTATTCCACCGGCACTGAAACCCTGGCGCAGGCAGAAGAGCTGATGCTGGCTCAATATGCCGAGCGCGCCGGTTTGCAGGATGGCATGCGTATTCTGGATCTGGGTTGTGGCTGGGGTTCGTTATCGTTGTGGCTGGCGCAGCATTTTCCCAGCTCACAGATTGTAGGTTTGTCCAATTCGCATGGTCAGCGCGAGTTTATTGAGGCGCAGGCCAGAGCGCGTGGTTTCAGCAACCTGACCATTGTTACCGGCAATATTGTCGAATTGCAGCAGCTTCCGGTGGAGGCTGATTTTGATCGCATCATGTCCATCGAGATGTTTGAGCATATGCGTAACTATGGCCTGCTGCTGGCCAGGCTCTCTGGCTGGCTAAAGCCTAAAGGCAAGCTATTCGTGCATATTTTCGCGCATCGCCACCTGACTTATTTCTTTGAAGACAAAGCCGATGATGACTGGATGACACGCTACTTCTTCACGGGCGGCATCATGCCTTCTGACAGTCTGCTGGCACATTTCCAGGATGACGTTGTCTTGCAGCGACAATGGTGGGTTGATGGCCGCCATTATGAAAAAACAGCAAATCACTGGCTGGCCGGAATGGACGCTACCAAGCAGCAGGTGATGCCGTTATTGGTGGCCACCTATGGTGCGGATCAGGCGGCTATCTGGTTTCAGCGCTGGCGCATGTTTTATATGGCCGTTGCCGAGCTGTTTGGTTACGACCAGGGCCGTGAGTGGGGCGTTGGCCATTATCTGTTTGAAAAACGCTGAGAAGTGTTTGATGAAATTATCGGGTGCTGTACTGGGCATGATCTTGGTCAGCATGAGTCTGGTGACTACAGCCAATGCAGCCGAAATTAAAGAGGTTCGTTATCTGGGATATGCCACCGAGCAGGGTAGTGGCCGTTACCTGTATACCGAGACGCACAGGCATCGTTATCAGGGCAACCGCTGGTTGGGTGGGCATATTCGTTATGTCGCGCCTGACGGCCGTGTACTAGGCGAAAAGACGCTGGATTTCAGTGCCGATCCCTATGTTCCTGTCAGCCACTATCGCTTAACTACTCCAGCTTACGAAGAGCATATTGTGGCGGTGGATAGCACTGGCATTCGCATGGAGAAATTGGCCGACGGCAAGTGGAGCCGCAAGACCTTGCCCCGCGTGGATAACCAGGCCGCTGATTCCGGATTTAATGCCTGGCTGGTCGATCGTCTGGATCAGCTGGCGCGTGGTGATACCTTGAGCATGCGTCTGGCGGTGGTGGGGCAGCTGGATCAGTATCGTTTTCGTGTGCGTCCTAGTGGCCGTACCACGGTGGCAGGTGAGCCTGCCTTGCGCCTGAAAGTGGAGCCGGACTCTTTGTTGCGGTTGCTGGTGAGTCCACTGGAAGTTGTCTATGGCTTGCAGTCGCGGGATTTGCTGCACTATCGCGGCGTGTCCAACATTATTGATCCGGTCAGCGGCAAGGCGTGGTCGGTCAACATCAGCTACCGTGACAAGCCGCCGGGAACGCCAGCCACATTACCGACACCTTAATCAACGGTTGGCAAAACATAACATTCGTTATATCTTGTTGCGCAATTACTAATGTTTCGGTTTTGCCCACAATGACAATAACGCCTGCCTCAGCGACTGAAAATCTGGCTGCTGAAAAAGCCACGCTTCAGCAGATTCAGAACAGTCTGAAACTTTTGGCCAGAAGACGTTTTTCACGGTGGACGCTGGGCCTAGGTGCGAACCTGGCTGCTGTTGTCGCCAATTTACTAAGCTGGCGTTCTGTCGATCAGGCGCTAGTGCCGGACGAGCTGGTGCATATCAGTCCTGCCCATTACCATCTGTTTAATCGACTGGCCGATATTCTGTTGCCAACAGAAGGTTCGGAGCTGGTGCCTGCGCAGGATATTCCGGTGGCTATTCGTGTGGATCAGTTGATGGCAGGTATCGAGCCTGGTGTACGTCAACAGTTGTTGATTGGCCTGAGTCTGTTTGATGATCTGGCTGTGTTGCGGTTTGGCAGTGTGGGGCGCTTTGTGGATTTAAGCGACGCTGATGCCAGCGACTATATTGACAACTGGATGAATAGCCCCATCTTTACGCTGCGTGCGGTGGCTAACGCGGCTGGACGCCTGGTCCGAACTGCTTATTGGTCTGCGCCAGAAACATGGTCTGCCATTGGTTATGCCGGACCAGCAGCCAGCGCTACAGCCTGACCTGCGTCCCCATTTCCACTACACGGTTGGTGGGAATATTAAAGAAGTCAGTGGCCGGCACCGCATTGCGTGCCATGATCATAAACAGCTTTTGCTGCCAGTAGAACATGCCGTGCTGAGGCGTTGGCACCAGCCGTTCGCGCGCCACAAAGAAGCTGGTATCCATCATGTCAAAGTCCAGCCCCTGCTTGGAAGACAGGTTGAGCAGCTCTGGAATATCGGGCTGCTCCTTGAAACCATAAGAGGCTGTCATCAGGTAGAACTGGTGAGCCACTTTTTCAATACGCAGACGTTCATCATCACGCAAATAAGGCACGTCCTGAATGACCAGGGTGAGCATGACGTTACGTTCGTGAATGACCTTGTTGTGCTTCATATTGTGCAGTAGCGCATGCGGCACATGATGGTGTGAGGTGGTCATGAATACGGCGGTGCCGGGCACGGTCTGGTCGGCATTGCCACCAATGCTATTGATGAACAGATTAAGCGGCATGGTTTCTGCGCCAAGGCGCTTGCCGAGCAGCTCACGACCCCGTTTCCAGGTCAGCATGATCAGGAAGGAAATGCTGCCGACAAACAGCGGGAACCAGCCACCGGCAATAATTTTGAGCGTGGTGGCAGAAAAGAAGATTAGCTCGATCAGCAATAGTGGCATCACCATGGCGGCGGCAGCCCACGGTTTCCAGCCCCAGATCTTGTGTGCAACCACCAGCAATAACACCGCATCACAGATCATGGTCATGGTGATGGCAATGCCGTATACCGCGGCCAGATTGCTGGAGTTCTGGAAGGTCAGCACCAGCAGGATAATGGCAATCAGCAGAGTCCAGTTAAAGAAGGGGATATAGATCTGCCCCAACTGGCTTTCGGAGGTGTGGTTGATCTGGAAGCGAGGCAGATAGCCCAGCAACATGGCCTGGCGAGCAATCGAGAATACGCCGGTGATAACGGCTTGCGAGGCAATAACGGCGGCCACGGTAGCCAGACCAATCAGCGGGTAAAGGCCCCAGGTTGGCACCATGCGATAAAACGGGTTTTCCACTGCCGAGGGGTCAATCAGCAGCAATGCGCCCTGGCCACTGTAGTTCAGCATCAGGGCAGGGAAGGCCATGAAAAACCAGGCTTTGCGAATGGGGCTGCGACCAAAATGGCCCATGTCGGCATAAATGGATTCGGCACCGGTAATGGTCAGAATGACGGCACCCAGCGCGATGAATGAAGCCAGCGGGTTTTCCCGGATAAACAGCAGCGCCCAGCTGGGGTCCATCAGCTCCAGCACTTCGGGTGACTTCCAGATATTGGTCACGCCGAGTACGGCCAGCACCGAAAACCAGACCACCATGACCGGGCCAAACAGGGAGCCTACAGAGCCGGTACCACGGCGTTGCAACATGAACAGACCGATCAGCACACCAATACTGATCGGAATAATAAAGGGTTTCAGACCCGGCGCGGCGACCTCCAGACCTTCCACTGCCGAGACTACGGAAATGGCCGGTGTGATCATGCCATCACCAAAAAACAGCGCGGCACCGAACAGGCCAAAACCAATGATGACGGGTCGCAACCAGGTGTGGCGATACTGTGCTCGCAGCGCCAGTGCCAGCAACGCCATGATGCCGCCTTCACCACGGTTGTCGGCGCGCATCACAAAGGCCATGTACTTCACCGAGATGATGAGCGTCATCGACCAGAAAATCAGCGACAGGATACCAATGACATTGTCGTGGTTCAGCGTGAGCCCATAGGCCGGGCTGAAACACTCTTTTAATGCGTACAGCGGACTGGTGCCGATGTCGCCGAAGACCACACCCAAGGCGCCGACGGTAAGCGCCATTTGACCTTTAACTTTGATGTCGATTGCTGATGCCGGCTGCATGCCTGCCTCTGTCGCTTAATTTCGCAAGCGCGAATTCTAGCACCAGCAGAGGCGTTGTGCTTGTTATCAAAAGTCTTTGCCAAACCCGGCATGATCTATTAGGATTGCGCGCCTTACGGTGAGGTGTCCGAGTGGCTGAAGGAGCACGCCTGGAAAGCGTGTATACGGTAACCCCGTATCGAGGGTTCGAATCCCTCTCTCACCGCCAGATCAATATAAGCCATTGATTTTATTATAAAAATCAATGGCTTTTTTGTATTTTGGCACTAAAAATCCAACTTTTATTTAGCTCTACTTCGTCCCTTCAAAATCTACTGCTCCTTAGCTCATAGATCCATTGTTAGTAGACCTAAGTGCAATATTGCTTATGAAAGCACATGAGATGGATCAGACAAAAAGTAAAACTCGTGCAATTCGATGTAATTTCTAAGAACTATCTTTTTTCTAAAAAGTGGACTTAACCAACTATCGTGGACAACTCCCGGCTAATATTTGGACTTATCCAGGTAGTCTTTGAGGGTAGCCTTAAATTTTGGCGCCAGTTTATCTATAAAAGTAGGTCCTTTATGATGTTAAGGTTTCGCTTAGCCCTGCATTTTTTTGGTTATTAATCTCATGACCCAGAGTAAGAAAAAAGTAAATCTTGAAATAACTTTAGTGTTAACGACAAGATTTGCGCGTAGTGGGGGGCGATTAAACTTCGAGTTTCCAAGTGGTTATAAGGAAGTTCGAGTTCCACCCTTGACGCAAGAAGGTACAAAAATATTTGTGCGGGGTGGCGGTTACTTACC
>CAZMVL010000006.1:0-100778 GCA_964569335.1 uncultured Paraperlucidibaca sp. | reverse complement strand
TACCGAAAAGTAGCGAATACACAAAAGGCGATGCATATCTTACTGTTAGGATCCAAGATCCACCCCCAAATGCTAATAGCAAATCAAAATCTTCTGCAGCTTCATCTGGCTTAGGTATTTTGAATCACGGTTTGAACTGGGGTGTTATTTTTGGTTTTGTTGTAGTTTGCGCTCTCGTTGGTGTTGGGTTTATTTATGGGGAGGACTTGCTGACGGCTGTACGATACCGGGCTCAGCCTCCAGTGCCGGTAGAGGATATTGTCTATCCGGCTGATCAGCGTGAATTTGACCTCAATATGCTCCGTGCAACCTTGTATGAGCGTCACCGCAGTCCTTCCGACCCCCAATATCAGCGTGCCCAAAAAGAAGCATCTCTTGCTCAAGGCTTAAACCCCGGTGCCGTTGGTCTCCTTGTAGGTTATGACTCAATGGGCGTAACGTCATTGTGCAGTGCTACTGCCTTGACGCGAGAAAAGGTTCTAACTGCCGCGAGTTGTTTGCGTGGCATGATGGGCCAGCCAATCGATCGTCTTTATTTTTTGACAGATGCAGAGTCATCTGTCCGCTTTAAGGGTCACCGGATTGAGGTAACCCAAGCCGTGATGCCTGAAAATATGAGTATGAGTGATGGGAGTGACCTGGCTCTTCTAACCATTTTCTCAAATGGAAGGCAAATTTCTCAGGTGCGCTCTCTGAAGGATGGTCTTACTAAAAACTTGTCGGTTGGCGACAAAGTGACCCTTATTGGTTATGAGTCTCCATCTAATAACAGCCGATATCGTAAAACTCAGCGAGATTGCGTCATTAAAGAGTCGGAACCTGCATTGTTGTCAGTTGGGTGCAAGACAAACTATGGCATGAAAGGAGCAAGTGTTTTTGCCTTAGACACTCAAGCCCGCCGATATTATCTTGCAGGTATTATTTCGAATATTGATAACTCAGGATCATTCATTACACGTCTGCTCCCTAGCCGTCGAGAAGACCTAACTACCTTACTCACGATGAACCAGACTCCCAATGAAGCCACTAAACAGCTTCGGGAAGCTTGGACTGCTAAGCCTTTTCAGCCAAATAAAAATCTCACTATTCTTGTACGTAACAACTGCAGTATGGATATCGGTGCTGCCATGGTATTTCGAGAAATTAATGGAGATTGGGTTGCGCGCGGATTTAGGAGAGTTCCTCCGGGTGAAACACACGAAGTAGCTCGCAGTGATAACAACGTCTATTGGCTTCATGTACGAACGTTTTTGACGCGTAGAGAAATGATCAGCGGTAATTTTGAGTATGAAGTTCCAGGAAGCGGTAAGTTTGGTTTTACTAAGGCTCAAGGCGCGCATTATGGCGATACTTTGCATGAAGTGAGTGCTTGCTAATGCTAAACATGGCCTTTACAAAACATAATGAGCTTGAATGGTCTCAGCTAATTTTTATTTTTCGATTAGTGGCGTTTTTTACTTTAACTGCTTTGTTACCTATTACTGCGCTTGCACAAGAGAGCCAGAAACTTGGCCAAATCATCATCCAAGGAGAGGTTAGTATTTCTAGGCCGTTTGGTGAGAAGCCAATAAAAACGGGTATAACAGGATTAGAAGCCTCTCTTGAGCCTGCGTGGGTTTTAAGCGGCACAAGAAATATGCAGTTAAGGTATAAGCTTTGGACCCTGGTTGGAGAGCCAGTTTGGACGTTTGCTGCCAAAGTGCCTGAGTTAAAAAAAATAACACTGCGACGTGGGCAGAATGACCTAATTTACATAAAGCGTAACCCCGCTTTGCCTTCAGGAGCGGTAAGTTGGTTCGCTGGTAGTAATCAAATTTATGTAGCGCCTGATGTTATGGCGAAAGCACGTATGTACGATTTTGCGATGCATCTTCCTTTTGATCAGCGTGCACTTGAAGTATTGCCTAAAGCCTTTAGAGGCAAAAGTGAGCTTGATGGAGTGTCACTAATTGCAAGTGGCTTCCCATCTATTTACCGACCATTTCCAGGTGTTATGGGTGTGGCGGGTCAGTGGAGTTGGGATGTGCCTGGCAGCCCAAATTGGGATAATTTATTTCGTTCAACAAAGCTACTTACCCCTGACTTTACGTCTGCCTCATATTCCCAAGGCGCTTATGATGCGGAGACAAGTAAGGCGATAATGCGTCGTCTTTTATATGCTCATGGTGTTCGGAAAATAAAGGTCATTCCCAGCATTACCGCAAAAGTTGGTGATGTAAAATTTACAATGCACGACTTGCTGTTTGAAATTCGTAAACAGCATCCAAAGGCATTAGATCCCATTTACGGTGTATGGAACGATGTAGATCGTGCGTTAGCCAATATTGTCTCAGCTTTCGAAAATGATTTTTATGCGCAAGGAAGTACACCTGCCATGAAGGCAGAGGCTAGAAAAATTGATGCGTTAGTACGTGAATTTCAGCAAGAGTTATCACCTTCCATAACATCACTCTGGCGAAATGTTATTGACAATGTGAATCAGCCCCAGACCATTGATAGCTCACATAAAGTGATTGGAGATGTTGCGAAGCTTTTCCAAAATTCAAGCGTAGTTCCTTTAGAAGAGGCAGATGAGGACACCTTAAAATCGATACGCGTAGTAAGTGATGAAGTAGATGCACTTCCTTCGTCAGACTCCATACTTAATGTTAGGAAACTAGAAATTAAACGAGCACTTAATGTGCTGCGAATGCACTCACAAGGCCCGCAAGTCGCATTAGAGGCTTATTACGACCGAGCGACTGAAAGGTATGGCTATAAAGATCCGAGTGGGGCAGTGGTTATTGAGCCTCGATTTGATTCAGCTAATAAATTTCATTTTGGTCACGCTCACGTCCGAATTAATAATAACGACCGTTATTTGAATAATTATCTAATAGATAAGACTGGTAAGCCTGTGCTAGGTCCTTTTTACGGCATGAAAGATCTTGGTGAGTATGACTTGCTTGCAGTTTCCACAGACCGCTACGAGAATTTCTGGTCTTACGTTGATCTCAATGGCAAGACTGTTTTGGAGGGATTCGAAAGTGCTCACAAATTTGTTAACGGATTTGCCCTTGTTGTTTTTAAGGGTGAGTCGCGGCAACCCACACATGGATTTAGTGTTGGCACCACTAAGCCAAAATATTTTATTGATCGTTCAGGAAAACGAAAATTTGGGCCATTCCAACGTGCCGAAGACTTTAGTCATGGCTTTGCATTAGTTCAGCTTGGTTACGAGGATTATCGTTATTTGAAAGTGGATGGGTCATATATGGGCAGATATACAGACGCGAGGAGCTTTCATGAGTCTGGATTTGCTGCAGTTGAGCGATTGGATGGGAGATACAGCAAATGGGGCATTATCAATACAAAAGGCGAAATCATCATCCCGTTAAACTATTCAGAGCCTAGTATCAGGTATTCTGATACTGGAGAGGTGGAGTTTTGGGTTGTGGTAGAAAGAGTTAAGACAGGTTCCTGCCTTTCAGCAGTTTTCGAAGAATATTCTCAACGATTCAATGTGAAAGGCGAGTTAACTTCCGGCAAAGTGCTGACTAACCGTAGAGTTGGAGAGCTATGCTTACGTGGGGGTAGTATGTAATTAATATTAAGTACTTTTAGAGCCACCAACTTGTTGTAAAGAGTATGAATGAAGTCTTTTAAGAGACGGGCGCTTGCAGTGCTCAAAGAGCAGTACAAAGTTGAGCTAGAGAGTGGCTACGACGTTAAAGAGTCACTACTTGCGCTTAGTGCAGTTGAGCTTTGGGTAGAGCATAACCAATCGACAAGCCTGAGAACATTTCTTAGTGAACTGGATGCTTTTTACGAGAATAAGCGCAAACACTGGAAGCAATCTGGTGAATACTCAGGTGCGTTAGGTACATTGGGTAGTTGCTATGCATTGATTTATCAAGTCTGTAATCAGTGAGTCAATCAAGTTTCCTGCAACTGATCACTTGTAACAAATAAGGTTGAAAACTGACCTCCACCTTTTGGTTATGCCGCTGGGCACTTCTGAAGCAGCTAGCTAATTGCTGATTACTCCAAAGGTATGCTGCTTTTTCAACAAAACTAATCCGATATTTTCCTTCCTTTGGTAAATGTAAGACCTCAGTGACAGTTAACAACTCTTGCACGCTAGGAGGGATTACATTTTTATTATCGTTATTTGTTTCGTTTTCGAGCATGACACGCAGAATTCCAAGGTAACGTAGCGCATCTTCAACATCATCAGAACGTAATGAAATATCAGCCATTTGCAAAACAACACGTTGATGTATCGTTGGTGCTGCAGGGGTGGCCAAACAACCCCCTAAAAGAGTCAGTGCTTCACTTGGGTCTTTTTCATTAGCAGCACGCTCCAAAATACGATGGCAGGTATTGTCTGCATGTGCGTAGGTACTCATCGCAAGAACAATTAAAAGTAAAAGCTTCATAAGCCAGCTCCATTCAAGAAAACTTTAGTCGCCGCCAAAGAAGGATTTAATTTGCCAGTGGCCAGCACGCTTAATAATTTCAATTCGAAAGTCTAATGGTGAGCGTACTGCTCTGCGATCAATGTAGCCGGTATGACCATCGTATAGCCGTACTCTAGCAAATGTGTCTTCTTCAGTGGGGTAGGGCTCAATAAGCTCAACAACGTCATAGTTCAGCTCCTTTAACTTTGTAGATTGAGCAGAGGCTCTTTCATATAGCGCGATGTTGGGTTGGGTGATAACCAGGGTGCCATAAACATTTGCACTGATTGAGGCTATATCTAAGCAGCTAACGTATGGTGCACAAAACACGTCTTTGCCTGACCGAACACTACCAAGCTCTATAACGTCTTTAAGTATTTGCCAGTACTCATCTGCAGATTCCGGGCTTCCAAACAGCATTTTAAGGTCGTCATGACCGCCACTTCCGCCAAGTCCTAACATGACGTCTGGTTGTGTGAGGCTGACTAGCTTATCGAGATTTCGACTTTGAATAGTGCTCTTGAGTTCATTTACAAACGCTACGTAGCTTGAGCTTGTGGCGCTGTCATCTTGTGGAAAAAGCTGCGGTCGATGAATCTGGTTTTGAAGAGAAGCACGTATTTTATTCAGTTCAGCCGGCAAAAATATGGCAACCTTACTGGCTTTCATGCGTGGTACTAGGCTTGTTAAGCCAGCGTATGTATCACTGTCTGAATCGTCCTCTAAATCAAAGCGAAGGCTTTGAAGCGCCCACGTTAACTTATCAGGATCTAATTCATATTCAGCACTAGCAATGCATGACACGTGCTCAGACGATAAAGTGGGTTCAATACGCGTAGCAAAAATATGTTTCAGTGTGCGGTCGTCTCGTGACGCTTTTGGTAGTTGTGCACTAGGTGCGACTAACGCCCTCATCACATCGGCTGAGTTTAAATTTAGTGAAATACGAACACGGTCGTTTGGTTCGTTCCAAGCAGCAGTAAGCCCTTGGCATTCGCTTGGTACCCCATAAACGCGGGCATTTCTTAATTGAGGTGCATTTGTGTTGTCATCTAAGTGACCCACTAACATCTCAATAAAGCTTGAGTTGCCGCCGTTGTTTGTTAGTAAAACAAAAAGCGCCTCTTGTTCAGCACCTTGAATTTGCTGATAACCCACATACCCTAGTGACACTCCTGCAGAGTCGGCTCCTCGGTAGTAAGTCAGAAAACCTTCTTGTATTTCAGGAGGAACTTGCGCTGTCTGAGGGCAGTCTATGAGAGAGATTGATTTGGAAAAAAAACCATCGATATCAGTAGGATTGTGGTTAAGGTCGAAACACGCCGGGTGAGGAGGAGCAGTGGCAGCCCAGAGTGGCCAAACTAGTGTGAGGCACACTAATGCAACAAGTGTAGTAAGTCTGCACATATAGCCTTACCGTATCAGGTGTGCTGATAGCGCTTACGGAGCGCTCACAGTATTTGCGTCAATAAATTTTAGGTATGACTGAGAGTATATATCCCCTTGCTCAGCTGCCTTTTGATACCAATATCGCATGAGTTCGTTATTTTTAGGGGTGCCTCTGCCATTTTCATACATGAACGCCAGATAAGACTGAGCATTTACGTTGCCTTGCTGAGCTAGTGCCTCAAATTGAACAAATGCCGATGAGTAATCTTGTGCGTCAAAAGAGTTCATTGCTTGTTCGAAAGCACCTGCAAAGGAAGCGCTGGAAAGCGATAGTAATAAGGTAAAGGTGAGAATATATCGCATAACTAATCCACCAAGCTTAGCTGAGATTGGCTCCGCTGTTATTGAAACGCAGCAAAATATTCAGGTGTCATCTTTGTTTCTTAACACCTAAGCCTTTAAACACGCCTCTTAGCATTCGCGACTAAAAAAATAAGATGTATTCTCGGTTGTTTAGTAAAACCCTTTACGCCAAGTGTAAACGCCTTCATCACACATATTTAGGCAGTGGTTATAATTCTTTTGACAAAAAGCCAGTGGGTTCCTGTCTTGGTAACATTTTCTATTGGCACCATTACAGCGTTTTGTGCACTCTCTTTTATTGAAAGGCTCATTCACGAGCATTCGTTGCCCTTCTGAAACAGGTGAAAGGCCAGTACTACTGCTGGACGCACTTGCGCTGAATGAGAGCAGGCTAGCCATTAAAAGGATTAGAGTTCTTCTCATAATAGTTTACCTGTGATCGCGATTAATTTTTGTGCCGTAAGGGGAGCCATTAGGCTTGAGATTTGATGTATCAAGGTGATCGCAAACACCGCCATTGCGTCTTAATTTGGGGCTGTAGCTCAACGTCATGACAAAGTTGAACTCGGGCTTACCGCCCACAACATTGCAGCCATAGTAGTACTTTGTTTTTGCAAAACAAATCGATTCGCCTTTTTTTACGGTTGTGGAGTACGACTGGCAACTATCAGATGCGCTAGCAAAGCCACTTGCAAGCAGGGAAAAAGTAAAAACAGCTGGTGCCATTAGTTGAAAGTTCACTAGGTTACCTCCGAAGCGCATTTATGCGTACATGTTCAACCACAAAGATGGTAACCACAACATGTCTGTATCTCAAGGTTGTGAACCAAGCCAATTCGAATGTAAGTAGCATCGAATTAAGTCAGATTTGTTTTTGGAGGCTTAATATGCAATGTTTAGTTTCTAAGCTTATGTCTGAAAACTTCGATGAGACCTTATGCGTATGCTAAAAATTAGATTGGTTGCCATTACCATGCTGCCATTTTTGTTGAGTAGCTGCTGACCATATGTACAATTAATTTTTTTCTAATTGAGTTGAACAAATGTTACGAATATTTTTAGCAGTTGCTATGACTTTTAGTCTCATGTTTTCGTTGTCTCCATCAACAGGTAATGCTAACAGTTTGAATAGCCCGTGGAATATGGCTATGGCATGCAGTGATGACTGCAAAGCAACTTACTCAGAAAACAACATCAGATGCCGTAAATTTGAGAGCTATTCGAATGAATGGAAATCATGTGTAGAAGCAAATGGAACACGCCTTCGTGCATGCCAATTAAGATGTGCTAGTTTCTGCAGAGGAATTTCAGATTTGAACCACTCCTCCAAGTGCAGATCATTTGTGTGTAGTTCTGGGTGCTAAATAATTAATTCCCCCCTGCATTTATTAGTAACCTTCTTCTGTAGGCGTTGCTAATAATATGTAGGGGTAGTCCAGGCACTGGCTACTAGTGTCTAGTAAAGCGGGTTAAGTCCAAAAGTCTATAAAACAAACATCTCTTGACTGTTTTATGACCAAGTAAGGTCAAGATTTTTAGGTGGCACTCCTCTAAATCAATGGTTTTGGTAGCTAATTTGACGTTAGATTTTTAAATTACGCCGAGGAAATGAGTTTGTCGTAATGCCGTTTTTTTAAATTTATTGCTTGGATTAAGGTGCCGTTGACTGTCCCGAATCCTGCCAATGGCAGGATTCATTTTTTGGACTTAAAGCACTATCGCAGACAACTTTCGGCTAATGTTTGAGCATAGGAAAAAGTCATTACGAGTGAACAAAGATCAACCCTCATATTCGAAGATGAATCAGTTAAGCAGGTTATTGATCGTGGGGGTAGTCCAATCCGACATAATAATCTGTCTATTGAAGTGGGTTAAGTCCAGATAATGTGGCAGAAAAATGTACGAATTGACCCCAAATTAACACAAAAATGGGCCTGCTGACCCCCCAACCTGACCCCCCAAAAGGATTGGAAAAAGTGAATTCTAGTTAGTGATAATTATACGTATAAAATTCACAAGCTATTGATTATGTTTAAAATTGTGAACTACTATTGGTGGTGATTAGCACTAATAATGGGATCCTCTCTCACCGCCAAATTTGAAGCCCCTGATTTTGAATAAAAATCAGGGGCTTTTTGTTTTCTGATTTATTCCTAACCTGTGTTTTAACACCTAACGATCTTGGTGCAACCTCCAAGAGTGAGGCCCATAAGTAGCTAAAATCGCTAATTCTATCCTAGTGCCATGAGTACCAATAAGACACCATCACCTTCAGTTCCGATTAGCTATGTCATTCTGTTGTTTGATATTGCAGAGGATGCTGAACACATTCGTCAGCATATTCGGCATGTGGCGGCTATCCACCAGCGTTTTTCCGAAATGAAGCTACTGCCTGCACATAACGCTCCTGCCATGTTGGAGCTGCCAGTGCTGCCAAATAGCAGGAATTAATTTTTGAATCCATTTATCGAAGTGAGTTGAGTTCAGTACTTCTAGTGAGGATCTGATTGCCATTCGGTTTGCTGGTTGTTGTGCTAATTGGACACTCGATTAAGAATAGGCGAGACTCTAATTGCTTAGGCGCTTATTAAAGCTTTGATCTACCTATTTTTCATAGGCCCTTGTTCAATATCAACATATTTTAGCTAGTAGTCGAGGCAGTAGCCCTATGGCAGATGAGCGCTTTCTTTATGAGAACATCAGTCAGCGGTTACGTAACCAAATACTTGGCGGTAGCTATCGTGTAGGAGAACGGCTCCCCTCTATTCGTCGACTAAGCCAAGTTTTTGGGGTCAGTATCAACACGATCATGTTGTGCTTTCGTCAGCTGGAGTCCGATGAGCTTATAGACATTCGCCCACGTTCAGGCGTGTTTGTCACCAATCATAGTTCGCCGAACCCCAACCAAAATAACATAGCCCATTTCCCACTTTTGCCAGTGAATGTATCACTAAGTGAAGATATTTTTCACTATATGGAGCCTCATATTGAGGAGCATTTAGTTCGCTTGGGTATTGCCTTGCCTGCTCATGAAATCATGTCAGTCGAACACGTATTGCGTACTATGCGCGGCGTCATTCGCAGACAATCTCTAGATGCTTGGGATTACATGCACCCACATGGGTACGCGAAATTTACCAATCAATTAGCAAAGCGTAGCCTTAATTATCCGGTGCCCATTGCTCAAGAAGACCTGATAGTCACTAATGGGTGTATGGAGGCGATTGAACTTGCACTTAGAACAGTCACCAAACGTGGTGACACCGTTGCAGTCGAAACTCCCAGTTACTATGGCACGCTCCTAGCGTTAGAGGTTATGCAGCGCAAAGTGCTTGAAATTCCGACGGACTATCGAGATGGAATATGTCTTGATGCGCTTGAGCAGGCATTCAAACGTGGGCAAGTAAGTGCCTGCTTAGTTTCCTGTAATGCGCAAAATCCACTAGGTTTTACCATGTCGGCAGAGCGCAAGCAGCGGTTAGTTAAGCTGGCTACCCACTACAAGATACCGCTGATTGAAAACGATATATGGGGTGATACTGTCTATGCAGGAGACTCGCTACCGGCCAAGGCATACGATGAGGCTGGGATGGTTATTTACTGCAACTCATTTTCAAAATCATTAATGCCCGGCCTCAGATTAGGCTGGGTTGCACCAGGGCGCTTTCACCACCGCTTGCGAGAGCTTAAACAAATCAGCAGTATTACTACTGCATCAGCCCCGCAGCTACTGATGGCTAGGCTAATGGAAAGTGGATTTTATGCGCAGCACGTACAACAGTTGCGACGAAAGCTAGCCGTACAAACAAAAGAGACTGCTTCCGCTGTACTGAAAGCTTTTCCTACAGGAACTCGTATTAAGGCACCTACCGGTGGTTGCGTACTCTGGGTTGGCCTACCTGATCAAATAGACTCCAGAACACTGTTCGATCAAGCACTGACAAAAGGTATCCATATCTTCCCCGGCTCAGTGTTTTCCGCAGGTCCGCGACACTTCGATAATCTACGCCTAAATGCTGGCGCGCCATTAAATGACAGGTTGAGATTGGCTATTAATCAATTAGGTGAACTGGCAAAACGCATCTAATACGTCACCTCATCTGTACTAATGCTTTAGGCGAATCTGTACCTGTTATATCGCAGACGCCTCCTCATATGATGACCAAATACAACAATTACAACAAAGGTCATACGAGGAAAACCATATGTCCAGCTTACCGCGGTACGCAGCACCTTTTACAGTTAGCTTGCTCACCCTCGCTCTACTTGGCTGCCTGGGCTCTAGCGACTCCAAGTCAAATGCATTTCCTGATATCAAGCTTAAGTCACTCTCTAGTGCTCCAGACCAGGTCAGCGGAGGTGATGTATTACTTTCATTTGAGGGTGATATGGAGTTGATTGACCAAGAAAAAGATCAGCTAGAAATCTTGCTAAATGGTGAGAAAGTTGAGGCCTCTCGATCTACTCTCCGCAACGGGCGTATTGAGGTTCTGATTGAGGGTCTTAAAATTGGCAAGAACAAGTTGCAGCTACGTCATGTAAAGCATGGACAACTGCAAGAAATGACATTAACTAACTACCCGATTACGGGGCCTATTTTCTCTGGGCCACAGCAATACCCCTTTGTATGCACCGTCACAGAGCTAGGTAAGCAACCTCTGGTTGATACTGACGGGAGTAAGGGTTTTCCTGTTAAGGATGCTGGGGGCAATCTGGTTGGTCTTAGTAAAGACTGCTCAATCGAAACCTATGTAGAGTTTTTCTACCGCTCAACCGATGGTAACTACAAAACCCTGCCAGCTGATCGCGTAAGACCAGCCGATATGGCAACCACCACATTAACTGACGCTCGTGTGGTTGACTTTATCGTGCGACGTGAGGTTGGGACTATTAATCGTTTTATATACAGCTTTGCCACTTTGGCGAGTTTGAGTGATACCGACGAGACAGCATCCACCGAGCTTTGGAACGGCCGAGCGTTATTCCAGTTCTTGGGCGGCGTTGCGATTGGGCATACCCAAGGGCGTATGGACAATCGCACTACTCAGTCCATGCTGCCAGAAGTACTTGGCAAAGGGTACGCAGTTCTTTTTTCAACCGGCACGGTCACCGACTCGCATTACAACCTACAAGTTGGTGGTGAAACCGCACTGATGGTCAAAGAGCACTTTATCAAACGCTTTGGCACGCCAGAATATACCGTTGCTATCGGTGGCTCTGGTGGAGGTATTCAGCAATATGTTTACTCTCAAAATCATCCCGGTTTATTGGATGGTGGAGTACCACAATATTCTTACCCCGACATGGTGACTCAAACGATTCATGTCGGCGACTGCGAACTGCTAGAGCATTACATGGACGTCACGGACAAAAACAATGCCAAGTGGACCACTACAAAAAATCGTAACTGGTTGGTTGGCTTTAATGCAACGGATGCTTACCCAGACCCCCTAGCACCATATAAGCCTATGCTTGGCTACAGTACTGCACCCGGCATGACCGAGTGTGTTCCGGCTTGGCGTGGTTTAACGCCGCTAGTGATGAATCCACACTTTGGTGGAGTGCGTAATCAGGAGCAAATGCAAGGAGGTGCCATGGATAATGTGGACTGGACCCACTATGACGACTTGCGCAATATTTATGGCACGGATGAGAGTGGAAACCCCAGAACACTGTTTGACAACGTCGGGGTTCAATATGGCTTGCAGGCCCTCAACGACAATAACATCACGCCAGCAGAGTTCCTAAAGCTCAATTCGCAGATTGGTGGCTGGAAGCATCCTAAAGACATGGTGCAAGAAGGCTTCCCGTTCCTAGGAAGTGAAGCTGATGTTTTGAGCGGCAAAATCGCATTCGACCCGTGGAGCAAAATCAATATGCTTTTGAGTTCGGACGGAATATCTCCTGCTCCGCGCACAAAAGGAGACTTGCAAGCAATCAATGCTGCTTACAACTCAGGCATGGTGTTTGATGGCGAGCTGAACATACCTGTGATCGATTGGCGGCATTATCTTGAGGATGTACTGGATATGCATAATAGTCATCAGTCCTTTTCTGGGCGCCAGCGCATTCGCAACAAAATGGGGCACTCCGATAACCAGCTGATCTGGTTTACAGATGCTCGCCCCCATACTTATAGGCCCAATGAGACACGTCCTCGTCCAAATAGAGACTTTGACCAAACCTGGCAGGCGTTAGAGGTACTCCATGACTGGATAACCAATATCCGTAACAATCCAGAGAAAAGTATTGCCGAAAATAAACCAGAGACTGCTGTAGATAGCTGTTTTACAGTCGATGGCGATAAAATTGCTGCCGGTGACGATGTTTGGGATGGCATCCTTGATGACAATGCAGCAGGAGCATGCACACAAGAGTTTCCTACCTATACAACCTCAAGAATGGTGGCAGGTGGACCTATCGAGGGCAGTATATTCAAGTGCGCACTGAAGCCTGTTGAAAAGGCAATCAGTGATGGGACTTATGGAACTTGGGTACCTAATCCTGACCAAGTGCAACAGCTAGAGCTCATTTTCCCAGAGGGTGTGTGTGACTATAGTAAGGCAGATCAAGGTAGGCCTTAAGTTGCATATTTCAAAAACCTTTTAGCCATTGATGGGTATTTGAAATTCAAAAAAAGACGCTCAAATGAGCGTCTTTTTTTGAGCAAACGACGTAGCACGTATTTGAGTAGCACGTAGTTTTAGCGTCCAATCCCACTATCTGGAGATTGGATATGAAAAAACGTTTTTCTGAAGAGCAAATTATTGGCTTCTTATGTGATGTAAAGGCCAGGGTGCCTGTCAAAGATATCTGCAGTCAGTGCGTGAAATGCAGGCCGGTGAAGCTGCACGTACTACTCAGGTTGCCCCTAATGAGGTGGCTGCTGCTCGTCTTAAAACAGGCCTTTCTCAATTACAGTTTGCTCAAGCGTTACATATTTCTGCACGTACATTGCAAGAGTGGGAACAGGGGCGTCGTCAGCCTTCTGGCGCTGCCCAAGCACTGATACAAATTGCATTTAAACCTCTGGAAATTATTGCCGAACAGTTATTCAACGCTCCTTAAATTGCTTTCTGTATCATTAGTGATCCCCGCTAATGCCGAGACTATTGCATCCAGATTGATGCGAGGTTTCCGATCTGTGTCAGTCTGAAACGGCTTTTTTTTCGGTTAAACTTTGCTTCTGTCGGCGTGATCGCCGCTATTTAACAACAATGATCAGAGATTATTTATGAGCACATCACGCGCACGCATCCTGGGTTTGGGTACCTATGTCCCAGCTCGAACCGTTACTAATCACGACCTGTCTCAGTTGATGGAAACCAGTCATGAGTGGATTGTGGAGCGTTCTGGTATTGAGCAGCGGCATTGGGTCGAGCCAGAAGATGGCAACTACACCATGGGTGTGAAGGCGGCTCGTGCAGCACTGGATGATGCCGGTATCGAGGCTGACGAGATTGATTGCATTATCTACGCCACCTTGTCGCCGGATTACTATTTCCCGGGTTGTGGTGTGCTGGTGCAGCGTGAGCTGGGTATCGGCCCGGTGCCTGCTTTTGACATCCGTCAGCAGTGTTCGGGCTTTATTTATGGCCTGCAAATGGCGGATGCTTTCATTCGGGCGGGTCAGTACAAGAAAATCCTATTGATTGGCGGCGAGGTGCATTCGCGTGGCCTTGATCGAACCACGCGTGGTCGTACCGTGAGCGTGCTTTTTGGTGATGCGGCTGGTGCCGCCATTATTGGTGTTAGCGATGATCCGTCACGCGGCATTATCACCAGTCGCATGCACTCGGAGGGTGATGGGGCCGAGAGTCTGGCGATGCAATGGCCGGGTATGGCGGCAGGGCGCGAGAGCTATATTTCTGGCGAAGATATCGACGAAGGGCGTATCTATCCGAACATGGAAGGTCAGAAAGTCTTCAAGAATGCGGTCAAGCGCATGCCGGAAGTGATTAACGAAGTGCTGGACGAGCAGGGCCTGAGTGTGGCCGATATCGACATGCTGATTCCGCATCAGGCCAACCTGCGCATTAACGAGATGGTCGCCAAAATGCTGCGTATCGATGACAGCAAGGTGCACAACAATATCCAGAAGTACGGCAACACTACGGCCGCTACCATTCCGCTGTGTCTGTCCGAGGCGCGTGCGCTGGGCAAGGTCAAGGACGGTGATCTGGTGTGTCTGGTGGCCTTTGGCGCTGGCTTTACCTGGGGCTCGGTACTGATGCGCTGGTAAGTAGCCTCAAACCCGTGTCGGTAAACTGCGCTCTTCCCACCAGTCATAAGCTTTAAGGGCGTGTCGGGCCATTCGACCGCCTAAAAAGCTGAGCGCATCACCCGGCATGGGGATACATGTTCTGTTTACAATCCAGAAGTCTGTCAGTTCGGTTTTAGCGCCGCTGAGGAGGTCTGCGATTGTTCGGCCATTGAGATGTGTCAGTGCCACTCCGTGCCCGAAACAGCCACCCGAGTAGATCATGCGTTCATCTTCGATAAAGCTGATTTCGGGAACCATATCAGCGTTGATTGAGACCGGGCCTCCCCAGCGATAATCAATGCGTACATCTTTCAGTTGTGGGTAGATCCACTTCAGATGCGCTTCGCAGTGCTGCCAGCTCATCGGCGAGGCTATCTCATGCGCGGAGCCTGTTTTATAGGTGACTGCGTCACCGCCGCCCATGGCGATTCGACCATCGACCGTGGGTCTGAAGTAATGCAGCATGTGGCGGTTGTCCCCGAATGACTGTCGATCTTTCCAGCCTATACTTTCCCACTGTGCGGCAGTAAGGGGTTCGGTTACAACCTGATAAGTCCACAGCGGATACTGCTTGTTCTTGAGCGAGCGGGCGTCTGGAACCTGACGTGAGTAGGCATTGGTTGCGATCACGACTTTGTCGGCGCTGACTCGGCCATTTGGCGTGTTGAGTATGATGGCCGATGCCGTTTTTTCGATATGGGTCACAGGGCTGGTTTCGTAAATGGCTACTTGTGCCGATTCGGCCAGACGCTTGAGTTCGCGCACCTGTTTGCAGGGGTTGAGAACTCCTGTGTCGGCATCAAAAATGCCGCCGATCATGCGGTCAGAGTGAAAGTCCTGCTGAACCTGATGCTTGTCCAGCCAGGTCAAATCACCATCAATGCCCAGCTCTTGATACAACTGATAGGTCTTTTTGATGCGATTCAGCTGCTTTTGCGAGTAACTGACACGCAACATCCCGGTGTGCTGGTAATCGGACTGGAAGCCGTTTTGTTCGATCAAATCCTTGGTATGGGCTACTGCCATGTCCATATAGTGCTGGGCATCGATCATTTTCTGCTTGCCCCAGCGCAATACCACCAATTCTGGCTCCATGCCAAAAAGTTTGGTGCTGAAACCGGCATTACGGCCACTGGCGCCAAAACCGATGATGGCTGCCTCAAGAACAACAACACGGGCGTTGGGGTTGTCTTTTTTGAACTGCCAGGCGGTATTCAGTCCGGTGAATCCGCCGCCAATGATCGCGACATCAGCGTTCAGGTTTTCTGTCAAGGCGGGGTTGGGCGAATAATGCCCGTAGTCATGCTGCCAAAAGGATTGGCTGGTCAAAAGCGAGTCTTTGTCATTGGTCATTTTTTAACTGACGCCCACCTGTTTAGATAGGGTCTAGGGTAGAGGGGTGTTCAGTTGGAGAATTGTCTTGCGGTGCCAGTTTCTCAGCAGTTTGTGCCAACAGCGGCACAATATTGCTGTGGCGATTGTCCGGTCCAGCGCCGAAAGGCACGCGTAAAGGATGCTGATTCGGTATAACCGATCAGCAAGGATATTTCGGTGATGGAGTAGTCCGACTCCTTCAGGTACGCGAGCGCCAACTCTCGACGCACATCTTCAATGAGTGACGAAAACATCACTCCGTGGTCTTTGAGTCTGCGCTGGAGTGTGCGTTTACTCATGCTCAGCTGTTCGCAGACTTCGTCAATTGAGGGCACGCCACCGCTTATTCCAGTGGCGATCATGCGGGTGATTTGAGGAATCAGTTCGTCAGATATGGAGCGGTTTTGGCGCTCTCTTTCCAGGTAGGGCTCCAGTGCTTTATACAGGCGCTCATTGCTGTGAGAAAGCGGGGTCTGCAGCGCATCTATCGGGATGTAGAGCCGGTTGGCGGGCTGATTGAAGTAGATCGGGCACTGAAAGACTTGTTTGTGCGTTGATAAATCAGCCGGTTTGTCATGTTCGAAATCTACGCGGACCGGTCTGATGGCATTGTTGCTGATCAGGCCAAGTTGACACTGGATAGAGGCTATTGTGAATTCTGCGTCTTGGCGTCGATGAACGGCGAATGGTTCGATGACCCGGTACTCGACATAGACCAGGCGTCCATCGTAGCCATAGTTCATGATGGACCCTTGTGCGAAAACGACGATGAACTGGTGTACCGTTCGCAATGCTTTTTCGATAGTGGGTGCGCAATGAATGGCGTGGCCCAGTGCGCCAAAGTCGTCTGCTTCAGTTTGTGAGCCGAGTTCAAGTCCGATAGATGGATTGACCTGTCCGGCTGCCTCCCAGAGTGCAAGGTATTGTTCGCCAGGAATCTCTACATCTGCGCATTCGATGACGCGAGTATCAATGCCAAGTGGGGCAAGATGCGGGGCAAAATAATGGCTGAATCTACGGAAGAAATTCTCTGATAATACGGTGTAGATGGATTTCATTTGATGCCCTTTACCTACTTTATTAGCCCGCCATTTAGATACTTCATGGGGGGAGCTAGGAGAGAGTTTGTTAAGTTTTCGCAATGGTTGAGTCTGACATATTCCGTTTGTCACCAGTCAAGGAGTACAGGCAGATCAGGGATTGATGAGCTATACCCCTAGGTTGAGAGGAATACAACAAATGAGCATGTTGTCGCCGGCTGATTTCAACAGCATTCAGGAAACAATATTAGCCTTTAATTTGAAACCCTTAGCGAGGCTGCTATTCTGAAAGCATGACTGAACGAGCTGCTGATCACACGCCCACTCCGAGGGCGACTACTTCTGATAATGGCATCTTCCTCTGGATGACCTGGCAGGCCATGCGTCAGGCTGGACTCGACTGTGCGGCCATTTTTGGCAGCGTTAATATGCCCGATGCGCCGCCAGATCAGAACCAGCGCCGCGAAAATTCGACGCAGCATCGTTTCTGGCGAGCGGCTGAACGGGTCAGTGGTGATCCTGATATTGGCCTGCATATTGGTGGTCTTATGCCTCCATTTCGTGGCCAGGTACTCGAGTATATTTTTCTGAGCAGCCCGGATTTTGGAGAAGGGTTACGTCGCGCCATTCGCTATCAGCGCCTGCTGACCGATGCCATGCAGGTGAGTCTGCATGTTGAAGGTGATGTTGCCGTTATCCGTGGCCTGGTGCATCCGGTGCGGCATTATCTGGAATGCGCCATCGCCATTTTTTTGCAGTTTTTCGGCCATGTCACTGATGGAGAGTTTCAGCCTAGCGAAATTTGGTTGCCTTATGGCCACGGTGCCAGTGCTGCTGATTACCAGCGTGTTTATCATTGCCCTGTGCGGCTAGGTATGGGCGAGGGTGTTGTCTGTTTCGATGCTGCGTTGCTGGGACGACCTTCACCAGCGGCTGAGCCGCAATTACTGGCCATGCATGAAACGCTGGCCAGTCGTCGTTTGGCCGATTTGACGCGACAGGAACTGGTGATGCGTGTCGAGCGCGAGCTGGGCGGACTGCTGGAGAGTGGCGAGGTTTCACTGGATGCTGTGGCGGCACGTCTGGGACGTAATCCCCGTACCTTGCGCGCTGATCTGACCCTGGCCGGTACGCGTTTCAATGATCTCGTGGCCAGTTATCGTGAGCGCCTGGCGCGTCGTTTATTGGCGCGTACACAGGAACCGATAGACCAGATTGTTTACCTCACAGGCTTTTCCGAGCCATCAGCGTTTACCCGTGCCTTCAAGCGCTGGACCGGGGAAACCCCCATCGCTTATCGACAGCGAAAGCAGGCTGCCAGTCACGACGATTGATCGGCGCGGCAACGAAAAGACCGCACGCGGGTCAAAGGAATAAGCTGGATATGCCTCATCCTCGCCCTCGTTATTGATAACGAGGACATGATTCATGATTGGTTTTCCGATTGCTGTAATTACCGCCAACGCCTTTGAATGGTATGCGCATAAGGTCTGGCTGCATGAATTTCCGTCGAAGCATCGGAATTCACCGTTCTTTACGCATATCCGTCACCATAAACGTTCCCGTCTCAACGAATTCCACGATGAGGGCTACCGCAACTCGATGTGGAAGGATCAGGAAATGTTTAACGAAAAGGTCGCTTTGTTAGCGTTGGCGGGCGCGACTACCGTGTTGCTGCCGGTAGCACCATTCTTTGTGGCCGGTACGTATTACAGTGCCTGGAATTACTGGTCTGTGCACAAGAAGTGCCATCTTGATCCGGAGTATGCCCGTAGTCGCATTCCCTGGCATTACGATCACCACATGAATGCCAGCCAGGATACCAATTGGTGCGTGACCCGCCCCTGGTTTGATTATGTGATGGGTACTCGTGTTATCGGAGATCCTGCTATTGCCGAGACCAATCCTTTGGGAATGAAACTGCCAGCTTTCGTTGAGAAACGTGTCAATGCGCTGGCTCGTCGTCTGTTACCCAAGGCTTATGCCCGTATCGACGCGGCCAGCGAGACAGATGCGCAGCAGCGTCAGCAGGGCGTGGCCATGCCGGTGGCCGGCGTGGCTTAGTGTTAACCCGGTTGGCGTTAACGGATTTCCAAAGAGCTGGAGCCGGGCAGGCGAGTCACCAGATCTGCCCCAACCAGTTTTGCAGGTGTGTAAGCACCACCCACGGGACGGTTATGCAAGAGATGTTCAATGACGGTTACTGAACCGGTGACGGTCAAGCTGTAAACATTCTCGGTACGTACCCGTGCGGTTTTGCGCTAACCTTTGGCGTTGATTGCCTCTCCCCAGACATAGGTTGCCTGGCCTTCACGTTTTTGGTCATCCGGCCCTTTGATCATTCCCATAGCTGTCTTGAGTGCTTTCTGTACAGACGACATCCCAAGCAGTGGACGGAAAAGGTTTGCCAGTTTGGAGCCATAAATCATGCCCGTTGACCCGGGAATAAACACCTGAATGTTGGGAATGCCGGTGGTGTGCCACGCCGTGGAAACATCACCCCAGGGAATGGTCATGGCGGTTTTGGTGCCATTGCCGAAGTCGATGCGACGGACTTCGTAAGCCAGGGGAACGGTCTCGATACGTCCATCGCGGCGAATCTTGCCACCGTGTGCCATGCCCTCTACCGATGTTTTGGCGGTGCCGGGCGAGAGACTGGTGTTGGCGTCAAAACCCAGCGCGAGATAGGTGGCATCTGGCAGTGCAGCTTTCAGGGCGGCCGCTACGCAGTCGGTTGGAATGACATCGAAGCCAACGCCGGGGCAGATAACCACACCGGCTTCATGTGCACGTGAACTTAACGTCTGAGCATGTTCAAAGACGGAGATTTCACCGGTAATGTCCAGGTAGTGCGCGCCAGCAATCAGGCAAGCCTCCATCATGGGAGCGGCGGTCGCCGAGAACGGCCCCGCACAGTGCATCACCAGCATTTGCCCTTTGATCTGCTGTGCGATTTGCTCGGCATGTTCCAGTCCAAAGACCTGTGCGGTCAGACCCAGCTCATCTGCAAGCGCCTCGACTTTGTTATGGTTGCGGCCAGCCAACACAGGTGCAAGACCACGCTTTACAGCTTCACGTGCTATGAGTTCCCCGGTGTAGCCGTTCGCACCGTAGATCATCCAGTTCATGGAAGTGGCATGGTTGTTTTGTTCGCTCATGATGTCGCTCCAGTTTGTCTTGCATAAGAGTAGTCACGCTTGACCTGTTGCAAACACTAATGTTAAAGCTAGGTTTAATGTCAATAACCATTCGTCAGGAGGCAGGCATGAATATCGGTGAGCTGGCAGAGCAAACGGGGCTGACCCGATCGCGTATACGCTTTTATGAGTCGAAGGGACTGCTCAAGCTGGTGAGTCGTCAAGGCAACGGTTATCGACATTATGAATCGGATGCGGTGCTTGTGTTGAAGCTGATTACCAATGCACAGCAGGCCGGTTTTTCGCTGAGTGATATTGCTCGTGTATTGCCAGCCGATCTTGATGGAGGCAGTTGGCGGCATGATGAAATGGTTTCGATTTTTAGGCAAAAAATTAGTGACATCAATGTGATGATTGAGCAGCTGGAGGCGAGTCGGCGGAATCTTGAAGCTCTGGTAGAGCGCATAGAGAATAAGCCCGAGGGTATGGATTGTGATGAAAATGCACGTGCAATCCTGAGTGCTATTGATGACAGGGCAGCCGCTGAATAGGTGGTGGTATTTGAGTATTGACCTTCAACCATTGTTTAAGGTCAAGATGCGAGCCAGCGTATTAACCTTGATATGGAGTTCAATATGAGCATTAAGCTATTTTCTGGCGCGTTACTGGCCGTTTCAGCCTTGTTTATACCGCTGCTGCATGCAGCGCCAAGCTCTGATAAGGGTCAGATATTGATTGTGATGACCAATCATGACCGTTATCCAACACGTTCCGACACAACAGGCCTTTGGTTGACCGAGTTGACGCATTTCACCGAAGTGGTTGAGGCGGCAGGATATCGCACCGTATTTACCAGCCCCAAGGGTGGCAAGGTGCCTTTGGATGAGCGCAGCCTGGGTTGGTTGTATATGGATGATTCGGCTCGACAGCAGCTTGAGTCAGCCAGTTTCCAGCAACGCCTTGAAAATACGATGCCTATTGCCGAGGTCGAGCCTGCACAGTTCAGGGCGATCTATTTTACCGGTGGCCATGGAGTGATGTGGGACTTTACCGATAACCCGGATATTCAGCGCGTTGCCGAGCACATCTACAAGCATGGTGGGGTGATCGCTGCCGTTTGCCATGGTGTTGCCGGATTGCTCGATCTTAAAGATGATGCAGGTCAGCCACTGATTAAAGGTCGTACCTTGACCGGTTTTTCCAATCAGGAAGAGTGGCTGTCAGGGGTGAAGAGTCAGGTGCCATTCTTGCTGCAGGATCGACTGATCGAGCAGGGCGCACATTATCGTAAGGCGTGGGTGCCTTTCGTTTCCTATGTAGTGACGGATGGCCGTCTGGTGACAGGACAAAATCCGCAATCACCCCGAGCAGTGGCAAAAGCGATCTTGCCATTGCTCAGCGCGAAATAGTGGCTGACCGGTCATCCATTTCTTGCACATACTCTCAAAAACTACATTGACATTAAAGTTAACTTTAAGGATAGGGTCGCCTCATGATTGGCTGTGTACTCAATCGAGTGTCTCAGCCATGAAAGGATTTTTATGAGGAGTTATGGCAATGAAAAAAATGAGTATGCTGGTATTGGGTGCTGCGTTGATCAGCACGACTGTGGCCAATGCAGGGGTGGAAAAGCCGACCACGGTAGTTGATGTGGCAGGTCATTCGGTGCCTGTTGTTAAAGGTGGATTGTATGATCGCTTTCGTTCCAATCCACCGCTTTCTGTTGTCGCAGCAGAAGCTCCAACGATTGATCTGAGCTGGTTTCAAGGCATTAAAAAAGAAAAGGTTGATATGGGGTTTGAGTCCTATTCGCCGAATTTCTTTTATAAAAACAGCCGGATTACCGCTATTTATACGGCAGACCTTAACAGGCTGAGAGAGCTGATGCCGGCCGATGTCCTGGAGCATGTTCAGCCGCTTCAGGTCTGGCCTGGCAGAGGTCTGGTGGCATTGACTGCGTATGCCTATCACTATTGTGACAACGACAGTTATAACGAAATTGCACTCTCAATCGTCACCAACAAGCCCGGTAGTTCAAACCTTGGGCCTATCTCATTGCTGGGGCAGTCGTACTCAAAAGACTATTGGGGTTATGTGCTCAAGCTTCCGGTTAATACCGTGCTCGCAGAAGTCAGAGGGGTGGTGGGTTATAACCTGCCAAAATGGCTGACTGAGATCAATTACCGGCAAGATAAGCAGTCAATGGTGTTCGAAATATTTGACAGTGAGACAGGCAAACTTGATGTGAGTTTTGAGGGCAAAAGGCTGGCTAATCTGTCTGATAAAGCGACGTTGGTGAATAACAGTTTTACCAACAAGGATAAGGCCGGGAACATGGCCTATGGTTATGCCGTGTCTCGCCAGCTCAGTCATGCCTCTACCATGAGTTCGGATGGCGTTAACCTGACGCTGACGAATGGCAGTCTGTCTGCCTATATCAAATCGTTGAAGTTGGGCAGAATGGTTCGTTATGAGTACGTGCCGGAATTCCAGAGTGCGCTGTACGCATCCAGGCCGTTGGAGCATGTCACCAAATAGTGGTGTGTCGCATGAGGTAGCAGTGATCATGAATATGAAGCAAGTTTTATTATTCGTTGTCTTGTGGGGGGCGGCTCAATGGGGAGTCGCCTCACCTGTTAAATACGTGATTGATCCTGCTCAAACAGTCATCAATTTTAACTGGCATTATTTTGGCCGCGAGAGCCCCAAGGCAAGCTTTTCTGAGCCTGCGGGCGTGATTTATTTAAACGTTGAGAGTCCATTACAGTCTTCTGCCGAGGTGTCGATACCGGTACGTACCTTATCGACCTTTATGGCGGCGATAGACCGTGAGCTGTTGAATTCAGGCAACTTTTTCAAACCAGAGCTGCATCCCAACATTACCTTTCGCAGTACCGGTATTGCCATGCCCACAGCGACGAATGCAGGTTTTCAGATTCAGGGAGTGTTGACCGCCAATGGTATTTCACAACCCGTGGTATTGCAGGCCAAGCCGGTTGGTTTGGCTCCGGATGAGCTGCCAGGTAAAGTGATGACGGTGGAAGCCAGCACCCGCTTTCAACGTTCCCAGTTTGGTATGACACGCATGCTTGGACTGGTGAGTGATGAGATGCTTATCAGCCTGTTGGTGGTGGCGGTTCGGGAGGATTAGCGCCAGGCTGGAGTGTCACTTTCCAGATAATTCATGATCATGTCGATCAATCCCTTTTCTACATCGCTCTCGCGCAGCAGGGGGTTGTTCTGGCTGATCAGGCGCACCATGGTAAAAATGGTGCTGTTAACAATAATGAAGGTACGCACCTCCAGATTTTCGATGGGGTGTTTGCGGTAGTGCTTCAGAAAGTAAAGGCGTGACAGCTCCAGAAAGTGCTGTTGCAGAGCATTCGCTACTTTATCGGTTGGCAGTCTGTGCCAGTTCCTGACCATTTCCAGATAAAGCCCATCGCGTGAGTGCAACATGGTAAAGCCGAAGCGGATGGCATAGGTCACCATATCGCGTAACGAGCCGGTCTCGTCGATGGGTAAATGCTTGAGGCCGGTGGCGATGTCGTTGGTCATTTTGTCCATCAGGGCTTCAATCAGCGCTTCTTTGTTGTCGAAGTATTGATAAAGCGAGCCCACGCTGACACCAGCCAGCTCTGCAATGCGGGGTGTGGTGGTGTGATCCAGCCCCTTTTCAATGATGCAGCGAGCGGTGGCTTCAATCAGCGTTTCCACCATCTGTTGTGACCTTTCCTGCTTGGGGCGTTTGCGCACGGCAATTCTCCAGAATGCGACTTGAATGCGAATACATCTTCGCATTAGTGTGTGAGGCAACACAACACAGTCAAGTCGGATTACTTATGATGAGTGCTCAGCAAACCAGACCTGCCCCCGGGCGTGTGCGTCCTTTTGAAAAGACCCGTGTTCACACTCCGCGCTGGCTTAAACTCATTATTGGGCGTGAGTTATCGCCCAGCAAAAACGAGTACGACCGTGTGGTGGATGCGCTCTGGGATGGTGATCCGTCAATGGATGCGCTGGTGGACTGGATGTTTGATTACGGCCCTGGCCCGGCTCGGGCCTTGTTCCAGCAAGCACTGGATCATGGCTGTGACAGTATCGAGGACTGTCCGCAACCATTAGAGGCCTTTTTCAACAGCTATGATCATCCTCCAGCCTGGGTGCAACCTGAGTTGCTGGCGGATGCTGTGCGTTTTATTCATGGCACCGGCATGGCCGCAGGTTATGTCTTGCGTGATCTGGCGCTGATGGGAGGGTATCTGCTGTCTGGTTTTAATCAGACCTTGTTGATGACCGGAGCCTTGAATAAGGGTACGTCACGACGAGTCGCTGAAACCGGAAAGTGGTGGGTGGACTGCACAGAGTCTGGTGGGCTGGATCGTTTTGGCGCGGGTTTCAAGTCCACGCTGCATGTGCGTCTGGTGCATGCTCTGGTGCGACGCAATCTGCTGGCTAAACCGGAGTGGGACAGCGCTCAGTGGGGATTGCCACTAAGCCAGATTGATATGGTGGCCACTTACCTTGGTTTCAGTGTGGTCATGCTGGGCGGATTGCGAAAATTGGGTATTCCGGTGACACCGCGTGAGTCCAAAGCGGTAATGCATTTGTGGAGCTATGCCTGCTGGCTGATGGGTGTTGATCAGCAGTGGTTGGTCAGTTCGGAGCGTGCAGGTGTGGTGCTGTTGCAGCATACCTTCATGACACAGAGCAAACCGGACTGGACCAGCCGTGAGCTGGCCACGGCACTGGCGGAAGAACCGAAAGAACGCAGCTACAAACATTTCCAGGGTCTGCGCCGTTTTCTGGCCTATCACCAGCATTTAAGCATCAGTCAGTATTTTCTGGGTACCGACAAGCTGGTGCAATTGGGGCTGCCAGCCACGGTCACTGCCTGGTTCCCATTACTGAGTACGCCACCACGATTTGCGCTCTACACAGGACGGCGTTTTTTGCCGGGTCTGCGTGATGGGCAGGAGCGTCGTGGTCGTCAGGAACAGCTCAGTGCCTTGTCTGCCATGTTTGGGGACATTGAACATAGCGTGATCAAGCCCGGCAAGGATCATCCTGCCCATATTTGAGTGGAGTACCTTGTCATGTTGTCACTGGATTGGTTGGAGTCGTCTGCAACACGTTATCTCAAGGACAGTTTGCCGGGTGAAAGTGGTTTGCCGGTGTTGGGTCACAGTCTCGGTTTTTTGTATCGCCCCATTGATCTGGCACTGGAGCTTGAGGCCAGGCTGGGGCCAGTGTTCTGGGTTTCTGCTTTGGGCATTACCGGAGTAGCGATGCTTGGCCCGGCGGCCAATCAACTGATCTTGCGCAATCCGGATGATGTCTTTTCCAATAAGCAGGGTTGGGATTTTTATATCGGGAAGTTTTTCAAGCGCGGTATTTTGTTGCTGGATTTTGACGAGCACCGCTTTCATCGCGGCATCATGCAGGCGGCGTTCAAGAAGCCAGCCATGGTGCAGTATTTGCGGCGTATGAATCCGGCCATTCAGCAGGGCATTGGGCGTTGGCATACCAGTAACAAGTTTTATGTACATCCGCACATCAAGCAGCTGACGCTGGATATCGCAGCCGATGTCTTTATGGGCGAGGCGCTGGGGCGGGATGCCAAACGAATTAACAAGGCCTTTGTGGATTGTGTTCAGGCCGGTACTGCACTGCTGCGTTTTCCGGTGCCGGGCGGGCGCTGGAGTCGTGGTCTGGCCGCACGGCGTGTGCTGGAGGATTTCTTTCGTGTTCGCGTGGCGGATCGCCGAGCCAATCCGGGAGATGATTTATTCAGTCGACTTTGTCAGGCAGAAGATGAAAACGGTCAGTGTTTTACCGATGAAGACGTGGTGAATCACATGATCTTTCTGATGATGGCCGCTCATGACACCACTACACTTACCTTGTCGGCCATGTTTTATTTTCTGGCAAAACACCCTGAGTGGCAGGAGGCGGTACGAGCCGAGTCGCTGGCCTTGGGCAAGCCCGATCTTGATCACGATGACCTGGGCAAGCTGGTGACATTGGGTCTGGTGATGAAGGAGTCTCTGCGCCTGATTTCACCGCTTCATGGCATTCCGCGCCGTACCGTCAAGGATGTTGAGTTTAATGGTGCGCATATTCCGGCAGGCACCTTTGTCATATCCAGTCCTTATGTGACGCACCATATGCGCCAATGGTGGTCAAATCCTGAGCGTTTTGATCCTGAGCGTTTTAGTGAAGAGCGTGCCGAGCACAAAAAGCATCCGTATCAGTATGTGCCGTTTGGTGGTGGTGCGCATATGTGCATCGGCCTGCATTTTGCTGAAATGCAGGTCAAGGCGGTTTTGCATCAGGTATTACAGCAGTATCGCTGGAGTGTGCCGGATGGTTATGAGATGCCGATCAATTTTACGAGCTTGCCAGGCCCGAAAGACAAACTGCCGGTTTGTCTGGAGCGTTTGTAGGGCGTGATCAATACACACAACATAAAAGTTACGCTGAATATTGGCTGCATTTTCGGGAAGGATGCCAGAGAGCCTGCCGAATCAGCATTCGACAGGCTCTTTGCCGTATTAGTTGACGGCTGTGCCAGACCAGTTTTCGCTATTGGTTGAACATTCGGAATCTCGTGGACTCAGGCTGCAACGTACACGTTTCATGATTTGCAGACCCTGTTTGTCATAGATGCCCTGTTCGGCAATATCCACCCGTGACTCACGCAGCATCACGGTGTATTTGATCATGTTGTCAGACGTCAGATCGCCCCAGACGTTGGCAGGTATGTCGCGCTCTGCCTTCATGACCAGCTCCATGGCGCGGTCGTGTTGACCAGCCCAGTATTGGCGAGACTTCTGGCCAAATCCTTCTGGAAACTTCTGATTATTGATAATGAGCTGATAGCTGAGAATGAGGATGGGGAAGCGCTGAACGGCACCCTTGCTGCCAATTCCCTTATGCAGCTCCAGTGGTTTATAGGCCGCTGCTGGTGCTGCAATCATGTCGACCGAGCCATTATTGAATTTACTGGCAAAGTTGGTGATGTCGGCCGAGACCGGCTGGGCTCCAATTTTCTGGATCATGACGGCCTGCGCCTTGTCGTAATCAAATGACGCAATTTTTTTACCGGCCAACGCTTCTACCGTTTTGATGTTGCGATCATTGACCACAGGGTATGCCGTGCCGAAAGGAATAATGCCTGCGACTTCGTAGTTGCCTCTTGTCATTAGCTTGGCAGCGGCAGGTGAGCTGAAGGTTTGAATAGTTTTGCGCACGACCTCAAAGCTGCCAGGCATGTCTACCTTGCCTTCGCGCAACAGAGTGCTTGCACCCAGCGAGTCGATAGCACCTGCCGTGGCGTTGAAGACCCGAGTTCTCAGGCCCGTTGCAAAGACGGCATCACATTGACCGGCCATGAAGTCATTGGCGGCAACACGCTCATCGGTATAGCTTTGCAGCGTGATTTTGGCGCCCATGGTCTGTGCCGCAATGGCATAGTCACGTGCCATATTATAGATATCACCAACGCTGCCCAGCAGGTCATACACACAGAGCTTTTGTGAGGCCAATGCTGGCTGTGACAGCGCCAGCAGGCTTGCACTCAATACAGCGGTTTTCAGTTTTTTCATTATTGTTCTCTTGGTGGCTAAGTTGTTTATTTAGATCAGGTTGTATTGCGTGATCAGTTGTTCCTTTTTGCTCTGCTCAAAGTTGATGCGTTTGCTTTCTCCATTGACGACATGAACCAGTTTGGGATTCATGACGGCAAACCACAGGGGGGGAATATACGCTATCAGGAACATGCCGAAGTAGCCGGATGGCAGGGTGGGCAGGTCGGGAAAATCGCGCAGGGACTGATAGCTGCGAGTTGGGTTGGCGTGATGGTCAGAATGGCGCTGCAACTGGAACAGCATCAGGTTGGTAATGATGTGGTTACTGTTCCATGAGTGATGGGGCTGGCACAGCTCGTAACGACCATCTGCTTTCTTTTGACGGGTAATGCCGTAGTGCTCGATGTAGTTTGCCGAAGTCAGCTGATACATGCCCCAGAATGCCACTACTGCCAGTACGGCGAGCATGGGCAGCCCATAAATGGCAATCAGGACGCTATACAGGGTGAGCGTCATCAGGCCACCTTGCAGCATTTCATTTTCCAGTGACCAGGTTTTTTTGTTGATGCGTTCCAGTCGCTGTTTCTCCAGCTCCCAGGCACGAAAGAAGGCACCGGGAATTTCGCGCAGTACGAATTTGTAGATGCTTTCGCCCATGCGTGATGAGGCGGGATCTTCGGGGGTGGCGACATAACGATGGTGACCACGGTTATGTTCGATCGAGAAGTGCCCGTAGCCACTTAATGACAAGGTGAACAGTGCTAGAAAGCGGTCGAGCGGGCGCTTCTTGTGACCCATTTCATGACCCAGATTGATACCAAAACCAAGTAAGACACCAGTACTCAGGGCGGTGGCCAGCCAGTTGTACCAGGCCAGTTCATGAGTGGCCAGAAAGATGGCGTTGTAAATAAAGCTGAAGGTTAAAACCCCGACGGTGGCATAGGTGATGCGACGATAAAACGGGTCGGCTTCCAGTGCGGGTACGGCACTTTCTGGCGGGTTGGCCTTGTCTTCGCCAAAGACAATATCCAGCAACGGCGCGGCGATATAGATCATGGCCAGGAAAAGCCAAAGCCAGGCGGTTTGCCCGGTTTGCAGGTACATATAAGTGCCCAGCGGCACGGCCAGAGGCACCAGGGCTGAGGACAGCCAAAGCCATTTTTTAGGGTCTTTGTATGTTGTTTCCGGTAGCTTAAGCGCAGATGTAGTCATCGTTTTTCTCTCTGAGTTAATGCCCGCTAAAATTAGGCCTGAGTGGCTGATGGCAACACCGCCAAAGCCGCCTATTTATCGTCATAAAGTGTCAAACTTGGTCAGGTCAGCTGTTTTTGACATATTGATTAGCCCACCTTGTCTGGTTGATCTGGGTTTAATTGGTCAGACGCGAAACTAATGGGCTGGTGTGCTTGCTAACACCGCTAAAATGGCCTAAAAATCGTCATAAAGTGTCAGTGTGAGCGCGTAATTGTCTAAAAACGACGTGTCAAATCTGTTGCAGCCTGCATTACATCCCATTTATGGCCGTCTGCTGAGTGCCGAGATGCAGAGCAGGGGATTTACCCCTGAGCAAATATTGGCGGGAACCAGTTTGTCCTGGGATCGTTTTCATGAAGTCAGTGATTTTCTCAGCTTTGAGCAAATGCGTCGGCTGATTTTGCACTGTATCAAGCTGGCGGATTGTCCCTGGTTGGGTATTGATGTCGGGCTGCGTACTCAGGCGTCATCGCACGGTGCCTTGGGTACAGCGATGAGTGCGAGTCGTAACCTGGGTGATGCCATGCGGGTTGCCGAGCGCTATGCGTTTTTTCGTCAATATATGGTGACGATGCATTGGGTCACCGAGCCTCATCCTCATATTGCCGTTAATGAAGTGATTCCCCTGGGTGATCTGCGCGAATTTTTACTGTGTTTACTGGTGGCGGGTCTGAAACAGGTGTTGGGAGCGCTGGCAGGGCAGCGCTCTCAGGCGTTGATCAAAATTGACTGGCCTTTTCCCGAGCAGGATTGGACAGAGCAGTATTTGCGTGTATGTAGCAACAACGCTTTCAATCAGGATCAACTGCGGTTTTATCTGAACCCGGACAGCCTGAATATTCCCAGCTTATCGGCGGATGATGAGGTGTTGCAGAGTGCCTTGCGGGAATGCGAATTACAGTTAAGTCGTGCCAAAACGGGCAGTACATTCAGTCATAAAATCCGGTTATTGTTATTGCATTATCAGGATTGTCTGCCCACGCTGAATGAAATGGCACAGCGAGAAAACATGTCGCCCAGAACCTTTATTCGACATTTGAAGAGTGAGGGCGTCAATTATCAGATGTTGCTTGATGATGTCAGGCAATCGCGTGCTACCTGGCTGTTGGCGCACACCGGCGACTCGATAGAAAGTATTGCGAGTCAGCTGGGTTATCTGGATACCTCAAATTTCAGTCGTACATTCAGACGCTGGTTTGGCTTGACGCCCAATCAATATCGCAAAGACTATAAGTGAACCCCCTAGAGCTGTGACCGAGATATTTATGAATACAACCATAAAAGTTCAATGCGCCTGTGGCCAATTGTCGCTCAGCTTTGGGCAGCCACCGGTTACACAACTGGTGTGTCACTGTCAGGACTGTCGTGATGTCAGTGACCAGCCTTTTGCCAATGTGGCTTTTTTCAGGGCGGAGGCAGATTGCGTGCAGGGCCATGCGACTGCGCAACACTTTACAGGTGGCTCTGGCAAGCCCAAGCAATACCGAAAATGTCAGTCCTGTGGGGATTTTGTGTATGCCACCGTGGATGTGCTGAGCGGACTGATTGGCGTTAACGCAGACCGTATTGCGCCACCGTTTGAGTTCAGGCCCATGGCACATGTGTGGACGTGTGAGAAAGTGCAGGGTGTCAATATTCCAGAGGGTGTTATGCAGTTTTCCAAGGCACCAGCCTTCAGGCCCGGTGCTTGAAGTCTTCATAAGCCTGCAAAATTTCCTCATAGCTGTTCATGACAAATGGGCCGTGTGCATTGATGGGCTCCTGAATAGGCTCACCGGTCAACACCAGTAATTGGCTGTTTTCCAGGGCATGAACCTTGAAGTCCGCTTCACGGCTGGACATGACGGCCATGCCTTGCTCTTCAAGCAGCTCGTTTTCGGCAAATGCCAGACGACCAGAGCGCAGAAAAATCAGTGTGGTATGACCGGCATCCACGTTGAATATCACCTCGTGACCAGCGTGTATCTGGGCATCAAGCACATTCATGTGCGTGTGTGTTTTTGCTGGCCCTGACAGGTTCTGGAAGTGACCTGCAATGACGCGAACTGTGCCAGCAGCATCAGGTAGTTCAAATACCGGAATGTCTTGGCTGGCAAGGCTTTGATAGGCCGGAGCCTTCATTTTGTCGGCAGCGGGCAGATTGACCCACAGTTGTATCATTTCAAAGCGTCCACCCTGTTGCGTGAACGCTTTGCTGAAAAACTCCTGATGCACAATCCCCTTTGCTGCCGTCATCCACTGTACGTCACCGGCATGGATGACACCGCCACCACCACTGGAGTCTCGATGTTCGATTTCGCCAGCATAAACGATGGTGACGGTTTCAAAGCCGCGATGCGGGTGCTCATTGACGCCCTTGCGTCGGGACGATGCCCGCAACTGTCCTGGCCCGATATGATCCAGCAGCAGGAACGGGGACACGGTATTGCCCAACTCATAATGGGAAAATACCGAGAGCACCGGTGAAAAGTCGCCAACCGCAAAGCGGGTGTCATTGCGATGCGTGAAGGCCAGCGTTTTCATGCCGATGTTTCCATGTGGCCAAAGCGACCATTGTTAAAGTCGTTGATGGCGTCATGGATCTGCTGCCTGGTGTTCATCACAAAGGGGCCATAACCTTCAATGGGTTCATTGAGCGGCTCACCACTTAATACCAGCAGCTTGCTGTCGTTGGCGGCCTCGATGATGAGTTTGCTGCCGTCCTGAGCAAAGACAACCAGTTGGCCATCACGTATAACCTGTTCGCCATTAATGTCGACTGTGCCAGCCAGCACAACCAGTGCCAGGCTGTGTCCAGCGGGTAACTCCAGTGTGGTGAGTTTGCCGCTGTCCAGTCGTACATCCCAGACATTGATGGGCGAAAAGGTACGTGCTGGCCCCTGATGACCGGCATATTCGCCAGCAATGACACGCACGCTACCGGCAGCATCGGGCAATTCCACGCGAGGAATGTCCTGATTCAGAATGCCCTGATAACCCGCCGGGGTCATTTTGGCGCTGGCAGGCAAGTTGACCCAGAGCTGTACCATTTCCAGATTGCCACCCTGGGCACTGAATGCAGGTGAATGAAACTCCTCATGCAGAATGCCACCACCGGCGGTCATCCATTGCACATCACCGGGGCCAATAACGCCGCCATTGCCGGTTGAGTCGCGATGGGCGACTTCGCCTTCATAGACAATGGTGACGGTTTCAAAGCCACGATGTGGATGTTGGCCGACACCACGCCGTTGGGTCGTAGGAGTGAACTGGTAGGGGCCGGCATGGTCAAGCAGCAGAAAAGGGCTGAGCTGCTGGCCAAAGCGTTCGTATGAAAACAGTGAGCGCACCGGAAAGCCATCACCAACCCAGTGTTGCTGCGCTGTGCTGTATACGCCGAGTATTTTTTTCATCATCAGTCTCCTGTGGGTCAGGACATGATCATCACTGAGCCTTTAACTAAACATATAACTGCAACACAGAGATGTGTAGTCGGCATAAGTTGGCCTCATTGTTCCGTTTATAGGACGCCTATGTCAGCCCTTGCAGGCGGGTTCCCGTAAAATACGTCGCAATTGAATAATGGCGTCCGTGGTTTCCTGCACACTATGTCCGGAGTTGATTATGGTTTCTGTGCGGGCGCTGGCTAAATGGGCGCTGCGATAGGGCACGATGCCATCACTGGAATCTGCGAGCGGTATTTTCGAATCAATCTGGCCGATGATTGAAAAGTGTTCAACACCGGGCTTGATGGGAAGGTCGGCCACCGCTTTTAAATAGGGATCGTTATCGCTCAGGCTGTGAATGCTGGTGAAGTTGCCGCGTAGTTGGGCGATAAATTCTGGTGCATCATCACCGATCGAAGTGACGATAGTGGTGATGGTCGACACCACGGTGGTAGGCAGCCGCAGTAGTCGCCGTGATAAATGAGCGATCCAGTTATCAGCGTAGGGTGTGCCTCGATGCGGGCTTGCCAGAAATACAGCGCACCCTACGTTATCCATTGCGGTCAGTGTCAGGTACGGAGCGACCATTCGAAAGTGCTCCTGACGTTTGGGGTCATTGGCATTGCCAACGCTGAGGGCATTCCATAAGCGGTCGCCACTATCCAGCAGCAGTAAGCGTGAAATAACACCACCCATGCTGTGACCAATCAGGGTGATCTGTTGCGTGGCAGGGTGGTTATGCTTCGGATCAACCTGACGCAAAGCGTTTTCCAGGGCGACCCGAATGTCATGTGTATTGATTGCTATCGGCACACTGGTGGGATAGAACACCTGCCATATCTGATAGTGCCGACGCAGCTCTGCATCACCCAGAATATCATTGGCTAAATTGACCCATGCTTCGGGGCTGCTGGCCAGGCCGTGAATCAGCACCACGATGCGTCGGTTTGGATCATAGGGTTGCAGTAAATGAATTTCAGGACTGTTCAGTGTGCTATTGGCAGAAAAAAGTGCACGCCCGGCGAGTGATCCGAAGTGACTATTGGATAGCCAGTAGGCATAGGGTGCCGTGTAATTGGCACTTAATGGGACGGATGTGTTTTGAATGTCGACCTGATCCCAGGCTTCCGGATTGTAAGCCTCTAGAATGGCTGTTCGTGTTGTCAGTAATTCTTCTCGGGGAAGCTTGGGGAAACGAATCAGTACCGTGGCGGGGACATAGCGTGAGCGCACCAGATAACGGGGTGTTTGTGTGGTGTGCGTGAGCTCTTGATTGATGTTGATTAAGAATGGCGCGCCAATCCCGTCATTTTGATAGCCGCTGCGTAATCCTGAAAAGCGCAGACGTGAAACAGCAATGGCCTTTATCGGTGTCAGGTCTTGGGATGACAGATCAATGTCTTTGATATTGATGTGTAATTGCCATTGACCAATCTGAATCTGGTCGGAGACTGGTGGGTTTGTGTCTGCTTGTTGCTGCTCGATGAGCAAGCTGGCAATACGTTCAGTGGCATAGTTATAAAAGTCGCGCACCTGGGTTTGTCGATCTTCAAATGCGCGTGTTGCGGCTGATTCGGGCAAGGTAAACAAATAGGCATAACTGAAGCGTGCAGCCTCTAGATAAGCGCTGGTGATGGCTTCCAGGTTGTTGCTTGAGCGACGTTTGCCATCTCTTGCCAGCGCATACGATAGCCATAATTCAGACACGGTTGACAGGCCTGCTTCGGCTCGTACCAACGAATTATCCAGCAGACGCGCCTGACAAGTCGTGGGGTCTGGCAGGCACAGATCAATATCGACACCAGCCGTTTTGCCAATCTCCCGACTATACGCACTGATTTTGCCGCTACTTAAAATATCGCCTCGGCGCTGGTTGTGATAGTCGCGGGCTGAACTGCTGTCGATACCAACCAGCGTGCTGCATGCACCTAAGCTGATGGCAGTAAGGATCACTAGTAGTTGCCGAAAAAGGGTGCTCACATGGTTTTCCGCAATATCTTGTAGAAGTCGTTAAACTACTTTCACTCATCAGCTTGGTGTTATCAACAAGGATTATCTTTTAAATGTCAGTAGATCAATCAGGCCCGCGCATTGCACTAATTCATGGATTTCTGGCTGCTACTCATATGCAGCGCCATTTGTTGCGCTGGGTGCAGGAGCAGGGCTATCACGATGCTCGTTTGTTCAGTAACCACTCCAGCGTTGTGCCCATTGCGGACTGGTTGCAAGTCGCTGCTGATCAAGGTCGTCCCATTGCGTTGATTGGTTATAGCCAGGGTGGTTTTCAGGTCATGAAAGTGGCGCAGGTTCTGGCGCAGCGGCAAGTGACGGTGGATTGTGTGGCCAGTATTGCTCGAGGTGGAGCCGGTTGGTTATTGCCGGCACAGTGGCTGTTTCGTGCGCGTTTGAAAAACACCACAATCAGGCATCTGCTGAATATTTATTCACATGCGGATTTATTGGGTACCAATCCTGGTGTGAAGGGAAATGAGTTGCCACCACAAGCAGGTATGACGCTGGATAATATTGCCGTGCCCAGAGATCTGGCCGTTGATCATCTGACGCTGGTGCGTTGTTATCCGGAAAGTCGGGTGCATCCGGCAGTGACCCGATACGTGCTGGAGCCACTGGCAGCAGCATTGGCCAAATTAGGCAAGGCGTAATGCGTAAAGACCTGATGGCAAAATATAGTGCCGTGGCAAGTTCGGGCAGCTGGTTCAAAACCCTGCCTGAAGCCTTGCAAACGGCATTATTGCAGGCGGCAACGGTGCGCCATCTTGATGCCAGACAGCGCCTGTTTGCACGTGGTGATGAGTCTGATGGTCTGTTCTGTGTGGTGGAAGGTGCGATCAAGCTGACGGGAACGGCATATAGTGGCAAGGAAGCTATTTTGGCTATTGTTGATGCGCCAACCTGGTTTGGAGAAATTGCATTATTTGATGGCCAGGCACGCACACATGATGCCTGGGCGGATGAGCCTGCGACCTTGCTGCATATTCGTGGCCAATGGCTGAAATCATTGTTGCAGCAGCACCCCGAGTGGTGGCGCGAATTTGGTGTTTTGCTGAGTCAGAAAATACGTCTGGCGTTTGGTGCCTTGGAGGCTGCCGTATTGGCTCCACCGCAGTTGCGTTTGGTTCAGCGTTTGCTGGTGATGGCACAGGGCCACGGTGAACTGGATGGCAGCAGCAAGCGTGTGATTCGTGTGCCGCAGGAGCAGTTGGGGCAAATGCTGGCGATTTCACGGCAAACAGTTAATCAGCTGCTCAAGCAGCTGGAAGCTGATGGGGTAATTCACTTATTGCGTGGCGCTATAGAAATTGTGGATCTGGATCGACTAAAGCAGATCGTGCATTAAAAAGAGGCGTTGTGTCGGCTAGCCGACAGTGGATGTGAATGTTCTGCCGGATGATGCTTGCGTCAATAACCGGAGACATTCCATGAAAACCCTGGTAGATCATTTATCTCAATATGCCTTGTATCACCGTGATCAGCGCAATATCTGGACGCATCTGGTGGGCGTGCCCATGATTGTATTATCACTGGCAGTACTGTTGGCTCGTCCGGCGCTGGAGGTTGGTGGTTATTCAATATCTGTTGCCACGGTCGTGGTATTGTTTAGCGTATTATTTTATTTGAGACTGGAATTGAGGTTTGGCCTGTTAATGATGGCCTTGATGACAGCAGTGCTGATTTTTGCACAGTGGGCTGCTATGTTGCCGACCGTGCAGTGGCTGGCGATTGGTTTGGGTGGTTTTATTCTGGGCTGGATTATTCAGTTTGTTGGTCATTATTACGAAGGTAAAAAGCCTGCATTTGTCGATGATTTGTCTGGTTTGCTGATTGGGCCGATATTTGTCGTTGCCGAGGTCGTGTTTATGCTGGGATTGCGTCAAGACCTGAAGCACGAGATAGCACGTCGTGCCGGCCTAGTTAGAAACTGAGCGGTTATTTACTTGTCGGGTTATTTAAATGTGCCTGTGCATTAATTCTAATAGGGTTATTAATTGCTTATTGGATATTAATGTAATAGATTAACCGTCCCAATTAATGTAACCCGAGGGAATACCATGTCCGTTAACTTAGTTTCGCTTAGTGTCAACGAGCTGGAGGCCCTTGCAGTTCAAGTTCAGGAAGAAATTGTACGCAAGAAGGCGTTGGCACGTAAGAATCTGTTGGCTGATCTGCAAAAGCTGGCACGTGAAAATGGCGTCGAGCTTGATGAGCTGTTGGCTGAAGCCAGTGGCAAATCAGGTAAATCAGGCAAGCCAAAAAATAAAGTGGCCGCAAAGTACAGAAATCCGGCTGATGCCAATCAGACATGGACTGGCCGTGGTCGCCAACCTTTATGGGTTGCCGCTGCTCTGAAATCAGGTAAGTCACTGAAAAGCCTGGAAATCTGATTAGAAAAACGCTGGCCTGAAGCTGGTCAGCGTTTTTTATAGTAATACCTGGTCTGTTTAGCCTTTAAAGCTGGATAGGCCAAAATCACCAAAAGGTTCATCTCGTTCACGTACCGCTTGCTTGAATCCGGCCTCGGCTGCACGTTGCTGGAAGGCATAACCTTCGGCGGTATGACGGGTGATGCCATCAAAGACAGTGCCTAATAGTTGGGTGCTGTGCAGGCCTTGTTGCATCACACTTTGATTCAGCAGCAGTTTCATCATCACCAGCTGATTTATCGGCATGCGGGCAATACGCTCCAGTAGAATTTCAAAGCGTTCATCCAGTTTTTCTGCAGGCGCAGACTCAATCGCCAACCCCCACTCTTTGGCTTCCTGGCCAGATAGGCAATCTCCGGTGAATAGCAGGCGCTTGGCTTTTTCTAGGCCCAAGCGATGGAACCATAATGAGGTGGTCGGGCTGCCCCAAACGCGAGCAGGGGGATAGCCAATTTTGGCGTCATCAGCAATCACTAATAAATCCGAGCATAGCGCCATGTCCGTGCCACCTGCGACACAAAAGCCATGCACTTTGCAAACGACGGGTTTATCGCTGTGAAAAAGACTCATAAAGCCTTTCACATTACGGCTCATGCCCTGGTAGTCAACGACAGGATCCCAGGTATTTCCGGGTATGTGATTTTGCATTTGGACTAAGGGATCAACAGGCGAGCCGGGTATGGTGTGTGTGTCACTATGCTCAAAGTTGAGCGACTCTGCACTGTCAATCAAGTCATATCCGCCACAGAAACCTGTGCCGTTACCAGCTAATGCTATGACATGAACGTGCGGGTTCAGGTTTGCCTGTTCGACACAGTGTGCTAGCTCCTGTGGCATATCCATGGTTATGCCATTGCCACGATGTGGTCGATTTAAGGTGATACGGGCGATACGGTCAGTGACCTCATAGGTCATGGTTCTTAGTGTGTTCATGGTGTGCCTTTGTTGTGGAGTGCATCATTGGATTGGCCATGTCGGCCCTGGCCGGTATTAAATTGCTGCGCTCCTGCTAATGTTTCACCGGAGCTCAGTGTGTTCATGCCTAGATCAAACTCATATCGGAGCGCGTCGGCTTCACTGAGTGCCCATTGATCCAGTGCGCTACGTCGATCATTACGCAGGCACTGTTGTGGTAAGGCGGCTATTTGCTCTGCCAGTGTTATGGCCGTTGTCAGTGCTTGTCCTGATGCAACGAGGCGATTGGCCAGTCCGATGCGGGCTGCTTCTTCGGCATCGACGGGGCGTCCGGTCAGGATCAGGTCTAATGCATGACTCTGGCCGATCAAGCGAGGTAGCCTGACACTGCCGCCATCAATGAGTGGTACACCAAAGCGGCGGCAAAACACGCCAAAAATGGCCGAGCTATCTGCGACGCGCAGATCACACCACAAAGCCAGCTCTAATCCTCCTGCAACACAGTAGCCCGAAATAGCGGCAATCACGGGTTTGTTAAGTGATAGATGCGTCATCCCCATGGGGCCACTACCAGTTTTGTCCAGATTGTGGGTACGTTGTGGATCACCGCTGGCGACCGCTTTAAGGTCAGCACCAGCACAGAAGTGGCCATTACTGCCGGTCAAGATGGCAACGGATAGCGCAGCATCTTGTTCAAAGTCTTTAAAGACTTGGGCTAGCTCGGCAGCGGTTGGGCCATCGACCGCATTACGTACCTGAGGTCGGTTTATGGTGACAATGAGAATGGGAGGGTTACGTACAATCCTTACGTTGTTGCTTGGGGAGGTATTGGCATCAGCAGTCATGGCCGTTCTCGTGTTATCGAGTTGCCAGAAAGCATTACATAGATTACAAATATTTCAAACTATATTTTATTTTTGTAATGAATGATGCGCTTCGGGGGGATACTATTGCTGCCAGCGATTCAGGCAGGCAACGGCGGCGTGTGTGGCCTGCTCTTGGGGCGACTTCGGTAATCAGGTCACGTTGCTACACAAATTCATAGTCCTGCAATACCACCAGAATCTGTGTGCGATTACGCACATTCAGTTGTTTCATAATGCTGGAAACATGGCTTTTGACCGTGGCCTCAACAATGTTCAGGTATTCAGCAATCTGTTTATTGGAGTGCCCCCGTAATACCTGTTTGAGCACGGCCAGGCGTTGTGGGGGAAAGCTGTCAATCAGCTGCTGGCGTGGATCGACTATTTCAGGGCGTTGATAGCCTGTGGTTGATGTCAACGTGCGCAAGGGAGTAGCGAGAGCTGTTGTGACTGCGTTGTACAAGTGGCTGGCATCTTCGTTACGTGCCAGGCTGGCACAGCCCAGTAAATGGGTCAGGTCAAGGCTGGTACTGTCATGTCTGCTGGGCAGAATTAACAGCAAATGCAAATTGCTCATGCGCTGCAACAGGTCGCTCAGCAGGCTGGGGGTATGGCTTGCATCAAGTAATGTGTCCAGCAGCACCAGGTCGTAATGAATATTGCTATCAAGCGAGCGGATCAGTCCATCCACATTGCCTGCCTGATGAATACTGCTGTGTGGATATTTTTCTAACAGTCGGGCAGCCAATGCCTCGCGGTACAGGGGGAGTGTGTCGGCAATCAGAAAACGCACTTTCGATGATCCTTAAATTTATTGCCAGCGACTCAGGTAAGCAATAGCGGCGTGTGTAGCCTGCTCTTGGGCAGCCTCGGTGACTTGACCATCTTCGTAATAACCGCGCTTCATGCAGGCGAATGCAATTTCTACGGAGTAGGTGGTGGTGTCGGGGCTGGCTGGTGGCGTAAAGGGTTGGGCAAGATTGGCAAACAGGCTGCGTACATCCTGACCAATATTAACAATGGTGATTTCCTGTGCCAGGTAGGCGCTGCGACTGAATGGGCCACCCAATACCAACATGCTGGCAATAGCAGACTGGTTATAAAATGCCGATGAGCCCCTGATCAGAACGTTGGTGGTCTGTTGCCAGGTCAGTTCATGGCAACTGGCACCTAATTGTCGAATCGCATCACTGACCTGGCCCAGATACATTTCAGCGAGATGATTGAACAAGACATATTTGTTGGGGAAAAACTGGTAAATAGAGGCCCGAGGAATACCCGTCAGCTTGGCGATTTCCGGAATAGAGGTTTCTTCAGGGCCGTGCAGGCGCAGTAGCTGTTCCGTGGCTTCTATAATTTGTGCCACACGTTGCTGTGAGCGTTCCTGAACGGGCACACGAGCGCGGACGACAGAAGATTGAGATTGTGCAGACATGTTTGCCACTGTCATATCGAGACGTCGGCTCTAATGTCCACTATTTGTCTTGGTAAAATCAAGTGAACCAAGTTATCCGGCAGTGGATAGTGCCATCTTGACGATAATAATGACGCCAACCACCATGCCTACCGTAAAGATGACACCCGCAACGATAAAGGGTGTGGGATCTTTGCTGCTGAAGTCGCGTTGGCGATTTTTTTCTGTTTGAACACCAAACCATGAGCGAAATACACTGGCCAGCACAGTCAGTGGGCTGACTCCGTCGTCCTCTGGTTTTTGCTGTGGGTCTTTTGGTGGTGATGTATCAGTCATCTTTTTTACTGCCCTTGGTTAGCAATTTGCGGTAACGATCATCAAGCTTGCTGTCATAGTCAGGATAACCTGATGCCAGTTCAGAAAGGTGTTGCAATAGCAGTTGTAACACAATCCGGCGCGCTATTTTCTTGTCGTCGTTGGGGATTAAATACCAGGGCGCATCATGGCTGTGTGTTTCGGCAATGGCAAATTCCATCGCACTTAAATAACGCTCCCGATCCTGAAATGTGTCGACATCAGAGGCATCAAATTTCCAGCGTTTGCGGGGCTCGTCCAGTCGCTCCAACAAGCGTTTGCGTTGCTCCTCCTTGGACTGGTGCAACCAGATCTTGATCACGGTAGTACCGCAGCGAGCCAGGTGAGACTCATATTCGCGCAGAATGTGGCAGCGTTTGCGCCAGAACTCTTCGTCTTCATTGGCGTCAGGTAACAAGCGCTCTGCCAGGACGGCTTCATATTGGCTGCGATTGAAGATGGTAATCTGGCCAAAGCCGGGCATCTTGTGTCCCACGCGCCACAAAAAGTCGTGGCGAGCTTCTTCTTCAGTAGGGCGTCCAAATGACCATGCGCGAAATGCAACCGGATCCAGAGACTGGTTGATGGTGCGTATCATGCTGTCTTTGCCGCTGGCATCCAGACCCTGCAAAATCACCAGTACAGCCTTCTGACGATGAGCCCACAGGCGTCGTTGTGCTTCTTCCAGCTCACTTTGCAGATCATCAAGTTTGGGTAATGCCTCGGTCTGTGCCTTGTCCATGTTTGTGGGATAGGTGGACAGATCAGGACGACCTCCCTGCCAATAACAAAAATGCGTGACATCGTGTGACATGAATGGCTCCAACCACAAAAAGCAGGTTGCCATAGTGCATGACTCTGGCGACACTGAGAAGAGGAGGGGGTTTTCATGCGCGTAGTGTTTATTCATGGCAAGGAAAGTGGGCCGAACGGCGTCAAGATACAGGCCATGTCGGCAACCGTTAAGGCATTGGGGTATGACGTGGTGGCTCCAGATCTGCGGCAGCACGATGATCCTCAATGGCGCACCCAGCAATTGTTGGCGGTTTTGGGTAATGAGCCCGCTTATCTGGTGGGTTCCAGTTTGGGCGGCTACGTCGCGGCCAATGCGGCGGCGCTTGCACCTGAGCTGGTTCGGGGTTTGTTTTTGTTGTGTCCCGCGTTTGATTTGCCGGGTTATCCCTTAAAGCGTCCAGAGCAACCCCTGCGTGGGCATCAGGTGTATTTCATTCACGGGCAGCAAGATGTGGTGGTGCCTCTGCAGCATTCGGAGCGCGCAGCACAGGCGTGGTCAAGCACGTTGGTGACGGTAGAGGATGATCATCCGTTGCATCATAGTGTTGACCTGATTTGTCAGCACTTGTCGATCTGGCTTACTCGGCAGGAGCAGTCTGCGTGAGTCAGTCGGTGCAGCCGGGGTTTTTGGTCGTTCACAGTCATCATCTGGAAAGTCTGCGTGATGTGCTGGTGCATCTGTTACAGCAACAGCCGTTAGCGCCATTGGAAAATGAAATGGTGCTGGTGCAAAGCAACGGCATGGCGCAGTGGCTGAAAGCGGCACTGGCGGCTGATCCTCCGGATGGTCTGGGTATCTGTGCCGCCGTTGATATGATGTTTCCGGCACGCTTTTTGTGGCAGTCCTATCGTTTGGTATTGGGCGAAGATGCTGTTCCATACGAGTCTCCTTTTGACAAAACCGCATTGCGCTGGCGCATTCTGGCGTTGTTGCCCGAGCAGTTGGTAACACCGGCATTCGCGCCATTGCGTGCGTATCTGGCTGAAGATGTGGGTGGTCGAAAGCACTGGCAGCTGGCGTGCCAGATTGCCGATATTTTTGATCAGTACATGGTTTATCGTGGCGACTGGCTGACCGACTGGAGTAATCAGCAGGATGGCTTGCGTGCGTCAGTCAATGACACGGAGCTGAAGGATTTGCCGGCGCGTGAGTCGTGGCAGCCAAAGCTGTGGCGGGCGCTGCTGGATGACATTGCGGCAGATATTGAAACTCCTGCCCCGATCACCGTGCCTTCAGCGATTCATCAGCAGTTTCTGCAACGTTTGAATGAGCTGACGCAGTCTCCCAGAGGTTTGCCTAAACGGGTCATTATCTGGGGCTTTTCGACTTTGCCCGAACATGTGCTGGAGGCGCTGGCTGCATTGGGACGTCATGTGCAGGTGGTACTGGCAGTGGTGAATCCCTGTCGTCACTATTGGGCCGATTTGTTGCAGCCACGTCAGCGCTTGCGGCATGCGCGCAAGGCCAGCCTGAGTGCGGTACTGGCAGAGCATCAGTTATCACAACACGTGAATCCCTTGTTGTTAGCTTGGGGGCAGCAGGGGCGAGATTATTTGCGTCGTCTGGAAGACTTTGATGACCCTGACAGTTATCGCCAGCGCTTTTCGGCCATGGGGCAGTCGATAGATGTGTTTGTGGCCAATGACAATCCGACGACTTTGCTGGCTCAGGTACAAGAGGCCATTCATGACCTGCAAGCCTTGCCTGAATCGATAGATCAGTGTGTGGCGGTGGCAGCCGATGACCACAGCCTGCGCTTTCAGATTGCGCATAGTCGATTGCGTGAAGTTGAAGCCCTGCATGATCACTTGCTGGCCGCGTTCAGTACCGCACAAGCACAGGGCAAGCCCTTGCATCCACGTGATGTGGTGGTGATGGTGCCGGATATTCGTGATTACGCCCCGTTGATTCGAGCCGTCTTTGCACGTGATCAAGAGACTCGTTTGCCCTTTGTGATTCTGGATCGCCCCAGTCGGGGTGAGTCGCCACTGCTTGGTGCCTTGGAGTGGTTGCTGACATTGCCAGAGCGACGTTGTACCAGTGCCGAGTTGTGGGACTTTCTGGACGTACCGGCAGTGCAGCAGCGTTTTGGTTTCAGTGCGGCCATGTTGCCGGGTATTCGTCGCTGGTTTGATCAGGCCGGTGCGCGCTGGGGACTGGATGCAGCACATCGGGCTCAGTGGGGCATGCCAGCCGAGCTGGATCAGAACAGCTGGCGTTTTGCGCTTGACCGGTTGTTGCTGGGTTATGCCATGGGGCAGGCTGACTCACTGGGTCAGTCAACGTTTGCAGGCTATTTGCCGGAGTCGGTAGCCAGCCCGCTAGAGGCGGCAGCATTGGGGCCTATGCATGAGTTGCTGACGGCATTGAGTCATTGGCAGCAGTTGCTGCGTGAGCCGCGTTCATTGGCGGATTGGCTGGTGTTGTGTCGTGAGTTACTGGATGCGTTTTTTACCATTTCCAGTCAGGACTCATCGGCGGTGTTATTCGGTCAGATTGAGCAGGCTCTGGTGCAATGGACAGAAGAGACTCAGGGGCTGCATCAGCGTCTGGAAAATTTGAGCTTGCCGGTGGTGCGCGAGGCCTGGTTGTCACGTCTGGATGACAGCAGTATGTCCCAGCGCTTCCTCAGTGGTGCCATTCATTTTGCAACGCTGATGCCCATGCGTGCGATTCCGTTCCGGCATATCTGCATTCTGGGATTGAATGATGGCGAGTTTCCGCGTCAGCGACCACCGGTGGATTTTGATTTGATGAGTCTGGCGTCACTGTCACGAGCAGGCGATCGCTCCCGTCGTGACGATGATCGCTATCTGTTTCTGGAGGCCTTACTGTCGGCCAGAGAGTCATTATTGCTGAGTTGGGTGGGGCGTGACTGCCGTCAGAATCAGCCACGTCCTGCGTCATTATTGCTGGAACAATTGCGGGACTACATCAGTCGTGGCTGGCAGGTGGACGGCCAGTGTCCACTGCCTGTATTGACGACAGAACATGCCTTGCAGCCATTCAGTACACGCTATTTTACCGAGCAGGACTTGTTCAGTTATGCCCGCGATTGGCGTGATGCGCATGACTTGCCTGTTATGGCGGAGCGTCATCCATTGTTGCTTGAAGCCCTGCCCAGTGAGTTGAGCAGTGAGAGTTTATTGCGTTGTCTGGCTAATCCCGCACGGGTTTTTTATCGTGAACGTTTGGGTGTCAGCTTTCCTGAAGTAACGGCAGCGCTCAGTGAGTCAGAGCCATTTGAGTTTGATCGCCTGAGCCGTCATCAGTTACTGGATGATGTGTTGGGTGATCTGTCCACGGTGGCAGATGAAGCCGTATTGCAACGTTGGCTGATCACTCAGTCTCATGCCGGAAAGTGGCCATTGGCCGGGTTTGCTCAGCCGGTACAAAACGAGTTGCAGGCTACATTAAATGGATTGTGGCAGAGCAGCGCCGATTGGCGTCAGGCGGCTGCATTGCCGGATCGTTTACTACGCTGGCAGGGGCAGCTGGAGGGTCATCCGGTGGTGATAGAGCACGCGTTGACCTCGTTGCATCAGCATGATCAGCAACGCCCAATAGCCTGGTTTGCAACGGCCAGTAATGTGCATGACAGCAAGGGCAAAACAAGTCGCTGGGATGTATTGATGAAGCCGTTTTTGCAGCATGCACTGATGGCGGCAACGGGTGTAGAGGCTGATTCGATAGTGGTGTCGCCATCGGGATTGGTGACCATGCCAGCCTTGTCACTGGAGGTCGCGAGTCGGTGGTTACAGGCTGTGCTGGAGCTATGGCAGCAGAGTCAGGCAGATGCTTTGCCGTTTGAGCTTAAAACCGCCATGGCTTATGTCGCAGGCGGTTATAAGGCGGATGATTTTGATGAGGCCAAGGCACTGACGGCGGCGATGAAAATGTATGACGGTGATGACTACTCGATGTTTCCGGCAGCAGGTCGCAAATTACCCTTGGCCTGGTTATGGCCCGATTTCGCCAGCCTGTCTGAAGATGGTCGTTTTGCGGATCTGGTCATTCAGATTGGTTTGCCCATGATCAGGTGTTTGCACCCACATGACTAAGCTCATTCAATTACAACCTTTGCATATTGCACAGTTGCCGCTTCAGGGCATTCGCCTGATTGAGGCCAGTGCCGGAACCGGCAAGACCTATACCATTGCCATGCTGTATCTGCGTCTGGTGTTGGGGCATGGCCTGCCGCAGCGGTATTTGTCGCCCGAAATACTGGTACTGACTTTTACCGATGCGGCGGCCAGCGAGTTGCGCGACCGTATTCGTTTGCGTCTGACCGAGGCGGCACAGGTATTTCGTGGTCAGCGACCGGCAGATCCAGCCCTGCAGGACATCATGCAGGCTTACCCGGCCGAAGATCATGAGCAACAGGCATTTGTGCTGGAGCAGGCAGCCGAGTGGCTGGACGAGGCGGCCATCAGCACCATTCATGCCTGGTGTTTGCGCGTGTTGCAGCAACATGCCTTTGATAGTGGCAGTCTGTTTTCGCTGCGTCTGGTCAAGGATTTGCGCGATCGTCGTGATGAGGTGGTGCGCGATGTATGGCGTGAGTGGTTTTATCCTCTGAGCGCTGTTGATGCGGCAAGAATGACGCGGTTGCTGGGCTCTCCGGATACCTTGGCTCGTGATCTGGATCGGCTGGTGTCGGCCAATTCGGTCAGGGTGTGTTTTGCTGGCCTGCCTGCCAGGCAGCGCTGGTCGGAGGTTTTGCAACAGCTTGGTCAGCAGCAGGCCGTGATGGATGCAGCCTGGCAGCAGGTGTACAGCTTGTGGCAGCAGTGTGGTGATGAAGTGCGTGATCTGTTGGAGCAGGCCAGCAGCACTGGGCAGCTGAGTAAAACCAAATATTCCAAGCCTATTTGTCAGAGTTTATATGACGCGCTGAATAATGCAGATGCAGCGACGCCTCCTGCTGCACAGGTGTTAGTAAAAATGACACCGTCGGCATTGAGTGGTGCCACTAATAAGGGTAAGCAAACACCAGAGCATGCGTTTTTTGACCGTGTTGAACAGTGGTTGAGCCATGTGCCCGCGATCAAGGAGCAAGAGCAGCAATTGTTATTGGCGTTGCTGACTGATTTGCAGCAGGCCGTGACCCAGCGTCTGGCGTTACTGATGCGAACCAATGGCGAGCTGAGTTTTGATGACTTGCTGACTCAGCTGGATAACGCGCTGACCGGGCCAGATGCCGATGCCTTGGCTCAGCGTTTGCGTCAGCGTTTCCCGATGGCATTGATTGATGAATTTCAGGACACCGACCCGCTGCAATTTCGCTTATTCAGTCGTTTGTACGATAGGCGGCGCTGGTCACTGGCCGAGCAGCAGCAAGCGCCAGCATGTGCCTTGTTGATGATTGGTGACCCGAAACAGGCCATTTACAGCTTTCGTGGCGCAGATCTGCCGACGTATTTGCAGGCACGTCAGTATGCGGATCAACCGTGTTACACCCTGACCACCAATTATCGCTCCGATCAGGCACTGGTTGAGGCGGTGAACGCCTTATTTAGCTGGGGCGATTCATTCCCGCAGGGTGTGTTTCGGCAAGGAAATGATGCCAATGGCCTGCCGTTTCAGCCGGTGCAGGCTGCACGTCAGCAGTCACCATTGCAGCAGCAGGGCGCAGATGGCTGGCAGCCGGTCAGACCACTGCATCTGGTGATTTCTAGTGATGATGAAACTTTGTCCAAAGGTAAGGCGCAGACCTATTTGGCTCAGGTTTGTGCTGAGCAGATCAGCCAGTGGTTAAGTCAGGGAGCGGCTGGACAACTGTGTTTGTTTGAGACGGAAACGGTTCGTGGCATTGCGCCCGGTGATATTGCGGTACTGGTGCGTACCCGGCATGAGGCACGGGATATTCGGGTAGCGTTGCAAGCGCGCGGCATCAGCAGTGTGTTTGGTTCAAATCGTGACTCGGTGTATGCCAGTCAGGAAGCGGTGCAATTGCAGCTGTGGCTGGAAGCATTGGTGAATCCCTGGGATGAAACCCGTCTGCGTCTGGCCTTGGCCACCCCGTTATTGGGTTATGAATGGTCGCGTCTGGCGCAGTTGCGCGTTGATGAGCAGGCCTGGGAGGTCGAGCTGGAGCGTGCGCAGCAGTGCCATGCCTGCTGGCAGCAAGAGGGTGTACTGAGTGCGATTCGGCGTTGGCTATTTGCTTATCAGGTACCGGCCCGGTTGTTATCCGATCAATATGCCGATGGTGAACGGGCGCTGACCAATCTGCTGCATCTGGCGGAGCTGCTGCAAACGGCTTCTGTTGATTTGCAGGGTGAACATGCGCTGATTCGTTATCTGGCTGAACACAGAGCGGCGGCTGATCGTGGCGCCAGTGACGAGGCCATGCTGCGTCTGGAAAGTGACAGTGAACGTGTGCGTATCGTCACGCTGCATCAGTCTAAAGGTCTGGAATATCCCTTGGTTTGTCTGCCATTTACCTGCCTGCCAAGCGGCGTTAAGCCAAAGAGCTGGCGTCATTATCATGATGCGCAAGGGCTGGCGGTGATTGATCTGGATAATGGCAGTGCTACGACAGCGACTGCATTAGCGGCGGCGGAACAGCTGCAGGAAGACATGCGTCTGTTTTATGTCGGGCTGACTCGCGCACGACATTTGCTGTGGACGGCCGTGTTGCCAGTCACCAAGGGGACTGGCAAAGCACTGCTGGGTGATACCCCCTGGGCGGTATTATTGACGGGTGAAAATGAGCTGACTGACATCGCTGTACTGGGGCAAAAGTTGAGTGATCTGTGTCAGCATTTGGCGCCTTATAGTCAGTTTGAGGCGGTGTCTTTTATTCAGGAACCAGCCTGTTCACCAGTGCAGTTGGCTACTCCAACAGTTGATCTGCTGCCCGCTCGCCGGTTTGCCGGTTTGCCTGATCAACCCTGGTGGATTAGCAGTTATAGCGCGCTTGGTCAGACTGAATCGGCCGTGACAAGTACGGTGGTGGTTCCAGACGATGCGCGCATGGCGAATTTTGACGAGGAGCTGCGCAGTGCGCTGAGTGACTTGCCCCGTGGTGCAGAGACCGGCACGTTCTGGCATGAAATTCTGGAGTTTGCCGCTGATTATCATTTTGGGCGCAGTGCAGATGATCTGCATCAGATTGAAGCAGAGCTGGAAAAGCGCTGTCTACAGCGTGGCTGGCAGGAGCACTACGACACCTTGAAGCAGGCGTTGCCGGACTGGTTAAGACAGTCTTTCAGCTTGCCGCAGGGTAACCAGCTGGCCTTGTCGAACTTGCAGGAATATTACGTTGAGCTGGAGTTCTGGCTGGCCAGTGATCAGGTCAGTGTGGCTGATCTGGATGCGCTGATTGGTCGTTATTGTGTACCCAATGAGCCTCGGCCTGCATTGACCCCGATGCGGCTGAATGGCTTGTTCAAGGGCTTTATCGATCTGGTGTTTGCCCATCAGGGGCGTTATTACATTCTCGATTACAAGTCCAATTATCTGGGTGATCAGGCACTGGACTATGCGCCGGAGCGCATACGTCAGGACATGCTCAAGCATCGTTATGACGTGCAATATGCCCTGTACCTGCTGGCACTGCATCGTCTGCTGAAAGTGCGTTTGGCTGATTATGATTATGACCTGCACATTGGGGGAGCTGTGTATCTGTACCTGAGAGGGCGTGGTCATGAACAGATGGGCGAATTTGCCGAGTGCCCGCCAAGGCAGTTGGTGGAGGCATTGGATGCTCTGTTTGCCAATAAGGCATTGGCCACGGGAGCGGTCAGATGATGCTATCCATGAGCTTTTTACGTCCACTGGATCATGCCTTTGTGGCCATGCTGGCGCGTTTGTGTCCACAGGCTGATGCGACTGCTCTGGCATTGGCGGGTTTGATGAGCTGGCAACATGGTCAGGGCCATTTGCGTTTGTCATTGACTGATCTGACGGCAGCCAGCCAGTGTTGGGATTTGAGTGATAGCGAGCGTCATGAGCTGCAATGGTTGCTGGATCAGTCAACCAAGCGCCTGCATGACAGTCTGCGTGGCAGTGGTTTTGTGGCCGTGGCCATGGCGGAGGAGGCTCCCCATCAGCCACTGGTACTGGACGATGACGGTTTGTATTTGCTGCGTGCCTGGCGTGATGAATGTTTTGTTGCGCGACAACTGAGCCAGCGCATACAAGGTGCGGAGCAGCCAGCTACCGCCTTGAGTGATGATCTTGTTGCTGTATTGGATCAGTTGTTTCCGCCGACTGACGAGACTGATTGGCAGCGCAAAGCCTGTGAGCTGGCGTTGTTGCAGCCGTTTAGCGTGATTGCTGGTGGACCTGGCACTGGCAAGACCACAACGGTGGTCAAGCTGCTGGGGTTGTTGCAATACGTGGCCATGGCAGGTGGTCAGCCGTTGGCGATTGCGCTGGCCGCACCCACGGGTAAAGCGGCGGCACGTCTGAATGAGTCTATCCGGGGCGCGGTTGAGCAACTGCCTTTGGCGCCGGAGATTCGTGCTCATATCCCGTTGCATGTTTCTACGGTTCATCGCTTGTTGGGGGCGCAAGGGCAGGGTCGATCATTTCGCCATCATCAACATAACCCGTTGCTGCTGGATGTACTGGTGATTGATGAAGCATCCATGCTCGACCTGTCACTGTTTTCGGCGGTGCTGGCGGCATTGCCTGCCCATGCCCGATTGATTCTGCTGGGCGATAAAGATCAGCTGGCGTCGGTAGAAGCTGGCGCAGTCTTGGGTGATCTGTGTGCCGGTATGGATCAGCAGGTGCTGATGCTGCGTAAAAGTCATCGGTTTGATGGGCAAAGTGGCATTGGTCGTTTGGCACAGGATGTGCGCTCTGGCCAGGTTGGTCCGCTCGGTGACTATGCGCCCGATGTGGTGGAGTGTGGCCAACACGAGCTGTTTGCGGGCTATCGTGATTATTGGCAGCGTGTGCATCAGCCACCAGATTACAGCCCAGAGGCATGGCAGCAGTGGGCATTGCAGGTGACAGGTGCTTTTGAGGCCTACCGTGTACTGGCCGCCGTGCGTGACGGGGAGCAGGGTGTGGCTGGATTAAATCAGCTGTGTTTGCAGCAGTTATGTCATGGCCAGGCATTGCCCGATACCTTGTGGTACGTCGGTCGTCCCATCATGGTGACACGTAACGATTACAGTCTGGGACTGATGAACGGTGATGTCGGCATTACCTTGTGGCTGCCAGATGAAAACACCGGTCAGCGGCGTTTGCGGGTGGTGTTTCGCAGCAATGAAGCGCCGAATCAATTGCGCTGGATATTGCCCAGTCGCCTGCCTGAGCATGAAATGGTATTTGCCATGACGGTACACAAATCTCAGGGTTCCGAGTTTGATCAGGTAGCCTTCGTATTGCCATCACATGATGTAGCGGTGTTGACCCGTGAGCTGGTTTATACCGCGGTAACACGCCCCAAGCGTCGTTTGCACCTGTGTCTGAGTAGCGATATGTGGCAGCTGGCATTAAACCGTAACACGATACGTACATCCGGGTTACGTAAGCGTCTGGGGGTTGCACACCAACAACACAAGTGATGCTTTTTAACGTTTTTTAAACGGTTTTAGCGCTGAGATAACTACTTGATGACGGCACTGTCAGGGCATAAGAAAAGGATATGCCCTGGGGGTTGGTTATGTGGATGTCTGATTATCGTGCACTGGTGTTGGCCACGTTGCTACTGACGGGATGCGGTGGTGGTGGAGGTGGCGGTAACGCAGCGCAGACATCTACGGGTGGTAGCAGTTCGGGTAATTCAACCATCAGTTATGATGACAGCAGTCGAACAATCAATTCAGAGTGCCCTATTACACAAACCCTGCTGACCAATGGTGTGCGTGCTGATGGCATGCGTATTGATGACATCAGCTGGTTGCAGACGGTGCAGCTGGATCCAGATCATGCCGATACACGGATGGTGGCGGGCAAAGCGATAAAATTGCGTGTTGATTTGCTGGCAACGACCAATCCCTTGAGTCCATTACAGCGTGTTGCCCGTGTCTATGATCCCAGTACTGGCAGTTGTACCGATTTGGCCTTGACGGGTCCTAGTCGTGTTCCTGCATTTGCGAATATTGAAAATCTGACCTCGACGGCTTATTCCGTCACCATTCCGGCTGGACTGGTCAAGCCGGGCATGACGGTGTCGGTTTTGTTTAACGACAATACCGGGCGTAGCGAAGCTGAAGCAGATGAGACCTATCGTGTATTGAGGCCAGTGATTCGTCCTGCCATTACTGAAACCATTCGTGTTATTCCGATCAGGTTGTTGACTCAACAAGGGGCATTTTCATCCACACAGAGCCTGTCTGATCTGATTACGCGTCTGTATCCGGTGACCAATGTGAATGTTGTGCAGGCCTCTCCATTCGTGGTCAGTGCCAATTTGCTTAATAGTCTTACTTTGTTACTGGGTGGTACTTATGAGGGCAGTATTGGACAGATGCAAAATCTGCTTAGCCAGCTGGATGACTATTGCCAGAGTTTGAATGGCAGCTCGTCCAATGCGCGTACTGCGCCCAAGTGTGTCGGCCTGTTGCCATCCAATCTGATTTTCAGGCCTGTTGGCAGCACGACTTCTCAGGTGGTGGGGCTGGCTTATGTGGGTGGCATTACCATGATCAGCCGCTCGGTATCATCGATCAATACCAATATCACCAATCCTTATGCCAGTGGTCACTGGATTGGTTTTGATGCCATGACATTTGCACACGAATATGGCCATTTATTGAATCTGGATCATGCCAACTGTGGTTCGCCTAGTATGCTGGATCCTCGTTTGTATAACGATGGTCGTCTGGGTAATGGTGCGGGTTGGGATGCGGTCAGGGATATCTATTTTTCCAGTCAGCGATTACAGAATGGTCAGCCCCAGTTTGCCGATGTGATGTCTTATTGTGGCAAGGAGTGGATGTCTGATCGGGGCTATCTGGCGGCGCTGGGTTATCGCTCCGGTACGGGTTATGTCGCGAGTAGGATTGATGGGGAGCAAGAGGAAGCACAAGGGCAGTGGCTTAAGGTGAGTTTGACAGCAGAAGGCTGGCAGGCAACCGAGGTAGGTTTTGCGCCAGCCACATTGCGTGCAACCGATTTGACGCTGGCCATTGAAAGTGATCAGGGCAGTAGTGAAATGCAGCTGCGCAGTGCGGTGGTGTCAGAGCATGACGTGACCGATAACTTTGGCCCTTTTTACGTCAATATTGGTCAGCGTAAGCCGCATCAGCTCAGAGTACATTCCTCTGGAATGGAGTTGGCGAGATTTTCACTGCATAGAAAATGACCTATTGCATCATGCGTTGACTCGGGGCATAACAGCACAAGGTCTCTGTGTCAGAGTGTGCTTATGCCGTTAACAAAAATAATAAGACTCAGCGCTGTTGCCATTGTGTTGAGTGCCTGCGGTGGTGGCGGTGGGAGTGATGGTGCTCGCAGCAGTGAAGGGGGCAATGAAGGGCTGTCAGCTTCAACTTCCTGTGCGCCAAGACAGACCCTAAGTAATAATGCCCGCAATGACGGGTTGCGCATCGCCGCGGTTAACTGGCTGCAAACCGCCGAGCAGCCAGCATCGGGCACGACGGCAAGGCTGGTCGGTAACAAGTCTGCGTTAATTCGTGTGGATCTGTTGTCCAATACGGGGGATTTGGCGCCTACCCGACGTGAGTTGCTGGTGAGTGACGGCAGCAATTGCCGCTCTATTCCGCTGCAAGGCCCTGACCGGGTGCCTGCGAGTCCAGATTCTGACACCTTAAATAGTGCATACAGTGCAACAATTCCGGCGGCATTGATGCGTCCAGGGATGACGGTCACAGTGGTGTTTGATGACAATGCGGGTCGCTCAGTGATTGAGGCCGAGCGTACACGGATGTTGATTCAGCCCCAGGTGAGTGCTGCGGTGGTGGAAACGTTGTACATCATTCCGCTGCAGCATCGTGGAGTGAATGGTTATGTTGAGTCGCCCGGTGAGCTGGCCGCTCTGTTGGTGAGTATGTTGCCTGTGTCGCAGGTCAATACGGAGTTGCGCCCGGCCTTTGCCGCGCCAAGCTTGCAGTCTGCGGGCGGGGGATTATTGGGTCTGTTGGGTAACGGAAAAACGCGTTCGGATTTTTCCACCATGGTGCAGGTGCTGGATGAGGTGGATGAGTTGTGTGCCACTTTGCCTGGCAGGCGCAATAGCGCTGCTATCTCTGCCAAGTGCCTAGGGGTTTTTCCTGACAATATTGAGTTCGGTGGGTCGTTACTTAACCCTAACAGTCGTATTGTCGGTGTGGCGGAAATCAGTGGAACTACCATGCTGGCGGAGTCGGTGCGGGATATTGATGTGACGGACGTGATCAGCCCTTATGAAGGCAGTCATTGGCTGGAGTTCAGGGCGGTAACGGTAGCGCATGAGTATGGTCATTTATTGGGCCTGAATCATGCGGCCTGCAATATATCGGGGCAAACGGATTCTCGTTTATATAGTGATGGGCGTTTGGGTGGGCGAGCAGGCTTTGATAGTCGGCGTGGTTTTTACTTCAATAGTTTGCGGCGTGGCTTTTCGGGTCAGCTACAGTTTGCTGATCTGATGTCGTATTGCCTTAAAGAGTGGACATCCGATCGTGGTTATCGTGCCATGTTGGGATATCGTACCAGCAGTGGTAATGCCAGTCGGGAGATAGCAGCAGCCAGTACGACGCGTTGGTTAAAGCTTAGCCCTACGCGTCAGGGCTGGCGTCCCCGTGTGGTGGACTTCCCCCCTGAAATGCTGGAGCAGGCTGAAGAGGAGTTAATGGTGCGCTCATTGCTGGGCATTGAGCAGCTGCCCGTATATACCTCTGTGTTGTCTGATGCTCCCGATCAGGACATGGCTCCGCGTTATGTTGAGCTACCCAACTGGCCGTTGCTGGAAATGAGTTTGTCAGGTCGAGGGCTGCTATTGCAGCGTTGGCTGACGGATACCCTGGAGTCACTCTTTGCTGCTGACAAACCGTAAACACACAGGTAGCCTAGAGATCGAATAATAATTAAATCAAGGGCGCCTTATGAAACCGCTTTCTCCTGCAGACCAGTTATTTCTCTGGCTGGAAAAACGTCAACAGCCCATGCATGTGGCTGGCCTTCAGTTGTTCAAGTTTCCGGAAGATGCTGGGCCACGTTATATCCGTGATCTGGTGGAGCATTTGCGCAGTTTCAAAGAGCCACAGGCGCCATTTAATCAACGCCTGATTTCTCGTTTTGGTCAGTATTTCTGGGAAGAGGATGATCAGTTTGATCTGGAGCATCACTTCCGTCACCGCGCTTTGCCCAAGCCTGGGCGTATTCGTGAGTTGTTGGCCTATGTGTCAGCTGCGCACAGCAACCTGATGGATCGACAGCGTCCCATGTGGGAGGTTCATTTGATTGAGGGTGTGCAGGGGCGTCGTTTTGCGCTGTACAGCAAGGTGCATCACTGCATGTTTGATGGCATTGCCGCCATGCGTATGAGTAGTCGAGCGTTATCAACAGACGTAGATACTCGCGATGTGCCACCTATCTGGGCCATGCCCAGAGTCCGTCGTGCATCTGCTGGTTTGCCTAGCCCGGTTGATATGGCATCTGGACTGGCGCGGTTTACCGGTGCATTAAGCAAGCAAGTGGCAACCATGCCTAGGGTGATGGCAGAGATTGCCAAGGTTTCACGCAAGTCCCAGCGTGACCCTAACTTTGTGACATTTTTCCAGGCCCCTCCCAGTATTTTGAATGGCCCTATTACAGGTTCTCGCCGTTTTGCGGCGCAAAGCTATCCTATTGAGCGCTTTCAGCGTATTGCCAAAGCGTTTAATGCGACGATTAATGATGTGGTACTGACTATTTGTGGTAGTGCGTTACGAAACTATCTGATCAGTCAGCAGGCATTGCCCGATGCGCCATTGATTTCGATGGTGCCGGTATCACTACGTCGCGATGACAGTTCTGAAGGCAATCAGATTGCCATGATTTTGGCCAATCTGGGTACGCATATTGCGGATCCGGCACATCGGCTTCAGGTGGTGCAGGCATCGGTAAAAGAGGCTAAGCAGCGCTATAAGGCTATGAGCCCGGCTGAGATTTTGAATTATACCGCGTTGATGATGGCGCCAGCCGGTATCAATTTGATGACCGGTTTGGCGTCAGGATTGCGTGCTTTTAACGTGATTATTTCCAATGTACCGGGGCCAAAAGAGCCCCTGTACTGGAATGGTGCGCGCCTGACGGGTCAGTATCCGGTATCAATACCGATCGATCAGGTCGCGCTTAACATCACTTTGACCAGCTACGTGGACCAGCTGGAGTTCGGTCTGACCGCCTGCCGTCGAACCCTTCCCTCGATGCAGCGCCTTCTCGATTACCTGGAGTATGGCCTGGACGAGCTGGAGATTGCTTGCGGTCAGCGCTAAAGCCGGGGCCACTGCGCTGAGGACGACGGTCCAGGCGCAGCTGGCGTTCAAATGCACTGCGCTCATGCGTTGCTGCACCTACTACATTGCCGTTTGGCTCGCCATCTGCACCAATACGTGGTGCGGCTGCGCGAGGCGCATCACGGAAGTCACGACGCGGCGTTGCAGCACGAGGTGCGTCACGGTAGCTGTCACGAGGAGCACCAGTGCGCGGGGCATCACGATAGCTGTCGCGTGGGCTGGCGGCACGTGGCGCTTCACGGCGTGAGTCGTCACGACGGGCATCATCACGTGGTGGACGCGAGCTGCTGTAACCAGATGCTGTGCGTGGGCCATCACGACGGGCGCCTTCAGGGCGGGCACCACGATGTCCACCGGGACGACCACTTGGGCCATTGTCACGGTACTTCGGTGCTGGACGTGGTTCCATGCCAGGAATGGTCAGTTCAGGAATGGCCTGACCTGTGTAGGCAGCCAGACGCTGTAATTTGCCGCGATCGCGACGGTTGACCAGGCTGACGGCGGTACCACTGCGACCGGCACGACCGGTACGGCCAATACGGTGCACATAGTCTTCCAGTACCATCGGCAGGTCGAAGTTGAATACGTGGCTGATGCCAACGACGTCAATACCGCGTGCAGCCACATCAGTAGCAACCAGGCAACGTACCAGACCATTTTTCAGGTCACGCAATGTGCGGTTACGCGCAGGCTGCTTCATGTCGCCATGCAGGGCAGCTGTTTGCAGGCCATAAGTAGCCAGTTCGATCGACAGTTGTTCAGCATCACGACGTGTTGCAGTGAACACAACGGATTGATTCACTTCAGGCTCAGCCAGCAGCTTCAGCAGAATGGCCTTTTTGTGGTCCATATCGTCACAGAAGTACAAGCCTTGGGTGATGTTTTCATGGCGTTCACGTTGAGCACTGATTTGCAGGCGCTCAGGGGTACGCATTACGCGTGCAGCCAGGGTGGCGATACGATCTTCCAGCGTGGCGGAGAACAGTAATGTCTGACGTTCTGCCGGTGCTTTTTCAGCAATCAGCTCAACATCATCAATAAAGCCCAGGTCGAGCATGCGGTCGGCTTCGTCCAGTACCAGCATCTCAACGCGATCCAGTGAAATCTGGCCACGGTTGATCAGGTCCAGCAAGCGGCCAGGTGTGGCTACCATGACGTCGACCGGACGGGCCAGGTTACGTTGTTGAACCTGATAGTTCATGCCGCCCAGAATGCTGACGGTGCGAATACGCAGGCGCTTGCCATAAGTCATGGCAGCGGTTTCGACTTGACGAGCAAGTTCACGAGTAGGTGTCAGTACCAGTACGCGTGGGCCTTTGCCTTTGCCGCCGGGTGTCATGGTCAGTCGGTGCAGGGCAGGCAACAGGAAGGCAGCAGTTTTGCCGGTACCGGTTTGAGCCGATGCCATCAAGTCTTTGCCGCTCAGTGCAATAGGAATGCCCTGAGACTGGATGGGGGTAGGTTCGGTGTAACCGGCTTCATTAAGGGCGGCCAAAAGCGCATCATGCAACCCAAGGTCGCTGAATGTAATAGTCAAAATATATATCCTCGCGGATTAACCGCGGTAGTAGGCAAATAGCAGCTAACCGACGACACGGAGGCGGCGGTGGCTGACGTAAGGATCGTCGCCAACCAGACCAAGTGGACTGCACCGAGAGTGAAACGCGAGGGCAGTTCGACAATAAAAGGCGGGCACGACATGGCTGCATCAGCAGCGGGGCGGATAGTACGGATAGTTGTCATAAAAAGCCAGTACTTTTTAATTAGCCGACCAATGACCATTGAGCTGATCGTATTTTATACGTACTATCGTGCATGTTTTATGAATTGGAAATTTGTCTAGTATTGCGGCACAGTGCTAGCACAACAATAAGTTCTATAGATGAGGGAAGTGAGCATGAGCACAGCATTAATTACCGGCGCTTCGAATGGTATTGGTTTGGAGTTGGCCAGACGTCTGGCAGCAGATGGACATGACCTGATTCTGGTTGCCCGTCGTGTGGATAAATTACAAGAGCTGGCAGATGAGCTTCATGCCAAGCATGGTGTTAATGCTGATGTGATCGGTCAGGATCTGGGCTTTGATGGCGGTGCCATAGAGCTGGTGCAGAAGCTGGGCGATCGTCGGGTGGATATGCTGATCAACAATGCCGGGTTTGGTGAGTTTGGCAAATTTGTGGATGCCGACTGGAAGCGTCTGAATCAAATGATCCAGCTTAATATTACCGCAGTGACTTCATTGGCCCATGCCTTTGCGCCCCGTATGGCGGCTCAGGGCGGTGGGCAAATCCTGAATGTGGCCTCGATTGCTGCATTCATGCCTGGCCCTGGAGCGGCAGTTTATTACGCCTCAAAAGCCTATGTGTTGAGCTTTTCGGAGGCATTGAACTACGAACTGCGTAAACAAAATGTGACCATTACTACATTGTGCCCCGGCCCGACGGATACCGGTTTTGCCGATGCCGCCGGAGCAGGTGATACGCTGGCATTCAAGTGGCCGTTGCTGGCGTCGCTGGATAGCCTGGCAGATTACGCTTACGCCTCTCTGAAAGCGCGTCGTGGTGTATCTGTGCACCGCTGGCTGATCCGTTTTATGGCATTTGGTGTGCGTTTACTGCCGCGTCGTCTGGTAACGATGATTTCAGGTATCAGCAATGGTGGCCATTAATTTCTGAACCAGAGGTCAGAGCATGAAATTTATTCGTGATATTGAGTCGGGAGTGGCCAGACTGGCCGCTACTCCTGCCTTGGATGGTTTTTTGTCAGTAGCTGCACGCGTCATGTTGGCATTTATTTTTATCATGGCGGGCTATAGCAAAATTGGTGGTTATGAGGGCACCCAGGGTTATATGGAAGCCATGGGAGTGCCCGGTGGGTTGCTGCCTCTGGTTATTCTGCTGGAGCTGGGCGGCGGTCTGGCATTGCTGGTTGGTTTACAGACGCGACTGATTGCACTGGCACTTGCTGGCTTTTGTCTGATTTCAGGGGTTTTGTTTCATGGTAGTGCTGATCAGATGCAGCAAATATTATTGATGAAAAATATCGCGATTGCAGGTGGTTTGTTGGTATTAGTCAGAACCGGTGCGGGTCGTTTTGGTGTTGATAAAGTCTGATAGTGGCTCGTTTTTCCTGATAAATTTGCGCTGAATCAAGCTGTTCGGCGCAAATTTCGTCGATCAGTCGTTGTTGGACGCAGTCTTTAATGAAAATTGGTTAGAATCTGGCCAGTTCCTGGATCGGAACGAGGAGTTAATTGTCTGGTAAATAGGTAATGGTTATGGCGGTTGCAATGGAAAAGGCTGGGCGTCAACGCAAGCCGATGCAGCAAAGAACCCAAGAACGGGTGCAAAAGGCTCTGGTGGCAGCGGAGCAGTTGTTGTTGAGTCATGGGCCTGAGGGTGTGTCGATTCCTGATGTGGCTGAGCTGTCTGGTGTGCCCAGGGCCAGTTTGTATCAATTCTTTCCCAGTAAATATCATCTGTTTGCTGCTATTGCCGAAAACTGTATGAGTGACTGCATTCATACCGTGCATATCGGTGGTCAGGATTTGGCAGGCATGCCTTGGCGTGATGCAGTTCCTGTGCTGGTACATGCTGCGGCTAACTTCTTTAATGAAAATCCTGTAGCCAGTATTTTGGTGTTGGGTTGGCCAATGAGCAGGGAAACTTATCTTGCGCAGGAAACCAGTGCGGCTAATCTGGCAGAGGCCTTACGTGGTGTGTTTGAGACATTCAGGCCAGCCGTGATAGTGCCGGAAGAGCCTGATGTGGCTGCGTTGGGGATAGAGATTGTTTTTGCCTTACTAAAGCATGCCTATTTTGTGCATGGTGAGGTGACTGAGGCGATTGCCCGGCAGGCAGAGATTGCGCTGATCAGTTATCTGGATGCGGTATTGCTGCCTGCCACTGATTAACCAGCTCCCGTTTTTCACTGACACTTTTTTGTTTGATGGCGTACTCCAATCGACTGGCGCTGCTGCGATCCGGGCAAGCGCTGTATGCCAGTAATGCCAATGGTGGGTTGCTGCGCGTGAATCTGGCTCCCTTGCCTTGTCTGTGCTGTTCAAACCGGCGCTGTGGGTCGGTACTGATCCCGGTATAGAGCCGGTTGTTCTTGCAACTCAAAATATAGACATACCACGTCATGCTGGCACTCATGCAGGCTTCCGGTTAGCATCGGCGCTTATTACATTTATTTGCATAAGGATCCCATTTATGTCATTTCTCACGTTGACCCGCCATGATGCTGTCTGGCAACTGATGTTGACCAACAATGATAACCGTTTGAATGACGCTTCGGTGGATGCCTGGAATGCTGCTCTGGATCAGATTGAAGCGACATCGGGTAATACTGCCTTGGTGATCAGTGCAGATAGCGATAAATTTTTTAGTAATGGTATTGATCTGGACGGTATTTTGTCAGAGCACGACAGTGCCTATTTGATTAATCAGTTTGTCCCCAGACTGGACGCCTTGTTATTGCGTTTGGCGCGTTTGCCCCTGCCCGTGGTAGTAGCTATTAATGGACATGCCTATGGTGGTGGAGCATTGATTGCGGCTACTGCCGATTTTCGGGTGATGCGTGCTGATCGTGGTCGTTTCTGTTTTCCTGAAGTGGATGTGAAATTGCCGTTTACCCCATTGATGATGTCTGTGGTGAAGTTGCTGCCAAATGCGGGTGCTGCCTGGCAAATGGCTGTGACGGGTGCCGCATGGGGAGGGGAAGAGGCGGTCAGGCGTGGTGTGGTGGATGTGGCTGTTTCAGCTGATCAGTTATTGCCTGTTGCTATGGATATGGCCAGAGCGTTGTCTACGAAAGACAGGGCAACCTACGGCAAAATCAAGCAGGACTGGCGTGGTGCATTAGCGGCCTTTATTTAAGATTAGGTATAAAGCGACCATAAAAAAGGAGGCATATGCCTCCTTTTTTATTGATTCATAAAGCGCTTAGCTGCAATTGCCACCTGCCAGACCAACCAGCAGTGGACCTAGTACCGGCAGAGCACAGACTGGCTCCAGTGGCAGATCTGGCAAGGGTGAGCCACCGCCGCCACCGCTACCACAGTCACCACCTACAGCGCTGACCAACTGCGGGCCGATTTCAGGAATGGCACAGAGTTGCTCAGGGCTTAACGGCAGGTCAGGAGTACCGCCGCCGCCACCACCACAATTTGCACCAGCAGCTTCTGCCAGCAAGGGGCCCAGTGTAGGGATGGCACATAAGGCTTCAGGGCCTACCGGGATCGGGAGGTCAGGACCGCCGCCACCACTACCGCAGTCACCACCAACAGCACCTACCAGTTGTGGGCCAATTACAGGAATCACGCACAGTTGTTCAGGGCTTATAGGCAGATCTGGAGTTCCGCCACCACCGCCAGAGCAAGTGGCACCTGCTGCTTCAGCCAGAACGGGGCCAAGGCCAGGGATTGCACAGAGCATATCCGGGCTTACTGGTAAGTCGGGTCCACCCGTGTCATTACAGGTGCTACCTGCTTGAGCCACAATAATCGGACCTAATGTAGGAATGGCGCACAAGGCTTCAGGGCCTATTGGGAGGTCAGGACCGCCACCACCATCGCCACAGTCAGCACCAGCAGCTCCTGCCAGCGCTGGACCCAGTGCAGGGATGGCACAGAGCGCAGAAGCATCAAAGGGCAGACCACCGGCACCTGGATCGTCGCCACAGCTATCGATATGACAGCTGCTACCGGCCAGTTCGACCAATACCGGGCCTAGGGCAGGGATGGCACAGAGTGCAGAGGCATCAAATGGCAGAGGGCTACTACTGCCGCCATCACTTCCGCAATTTTCACTTCCGCCGCCGGTACCACCGCCGCCAGCGCCACCAGGACCGGAGGTGTCCAGATCGTCACCACCTTCGCAAGCAGCCAGCGCAAGAGCGCCAGCGATGAATATACATTTGGCTAGAGATTTGATGTGCATTTGTCCCTCTGTTTTTATTGTGTAATCGAGCGTTGTTTTTATGTGAAAAACTTTAGCACTGAAAAATCCTGGAGTCACTGTTTCAGTGCAACATTTGTTCGATTTTATGTTGGCAGTGGCTGGAAGAGGCCAGTAGTTGTCAGAACACAGGTTTGGGTGTCTGGCCAGGCTCTGTTAAGGTAGATGGGGTTCAGTTTGGGCTATGGCAGATGATACTTTTTAGTGCACCATTGGCTTGTCATAACCGTTTAAAAGCAACTTATATCACCGTGTTATCGGAACAATTATGCGTTTGATGTTTCAACCTGTTGTATTAACGCTGCTGTTGAGTGCCTGCACTATCCCAACAGTGCGACATCTGGAGCCAGCAGATATTTCGCGTATTGAGCAGCATCTGACTGATCAGGGTATCGAGTTGCTGATGCTGCAAGAGCAAAATGCACAGATGCAGACTTTGCTGGAGGGTCTTGAGCAGACATTGAAGCAGGTTGCAGCAAGACAAAATGCACTGGCCACTGCGGCTGCACGAACTCAGTCAGTCAATGCGACCACACCGACTGGCACTGTCGCGAATACAGGAAAAATGGTGGTGGGCCAGATTGAGTCCATGTACCTGTTTGATCCGGGGCTGGTGTTTAGTGCACGTATTGATAGTGGTGCGCAGACTTCATCCATTGATGCGCGCAATATCACGCGCTTTGAGCGTGACGGATCGGCTTGGGTGCGGTTCGATTTGCCGGTGCCAGGTGTCGGTGAAAAATTTGTTACCCTGGAGCGGAAGGTGGTGCGCAATGTGAGTATTTTGCAGTCATCAAGCGACACTGCTCAGCGTCGAGCAGTAGTGAATATGCAGTTTGCCCTGGGAAGTCACAAGCAGGTGGCCGAATTTACCTTGACCAGTCGTGACAATCTGAAGTTTCCGATTTTGATTGGCCGAAATATTTTGCGCGACATCATGTTGGTCGATGTGGGCAAGGAAAATGTCACCAGATTGCCCGCAGAGTTGCTGAATGACGCCAAGGAAGCCAAAAAGTGACTTCACGCTCAAGAGTTCCTTTTTATGTGGCTGTCGTGGTCCTGATTGGCTTGGGGCTGCTGCTGGCCATGTTAAGAAATACCAGCATGGGCATTCCCTTTTTGCCAGGTGAGCAAAAGCCCGTGTGGCTGGTTGAGGCGCGAATTGATTTTGATGGACTGGGTGAGCCGGTGCTGGCGGGTTTGAGCTTACCTGTTAAGCCCCCTGGATTTCGCAAGACATCCCAGCTGGCGGCATCGCCAGGATATGGTTTTTCAATTGTTGAGAGCCAGGGGCATCGTCGTGCGGAATGGAGCAAGGACTTTGCGCAAGGACCTCAAACCTTGTATTTCAAATCCCAGTTTGTCCCCATTGATAACGATCATCGAGTCAAGACGGATGAAGTTCCCGTTGCAGGTGTGGTGTTCTGGGAAGAGCCTCAGACAACAGCCGTAAATGAGTTATTGCAAGAGGCGCAACGCAAATCCAGTTCGCCTGAAAGCCTGACTCGTGAGTTGCTCAAATTATTGGGTAATGAGCGTCAGGTGAATCAGAATGCCGAACTGTTACTGGTCTCCAGGCCGTTGCCCAGACTCATGGTCGATATGCTTAATTACGTGGGTATTCCTGCACGGTTGGCAGAAGGTCTGGTGCTGGAAGACGCGCGTCGTCGTCAGTCGTTACAGCCGTTTTTGCAGATTTATAATGGTGAAAGCTGGCGTACTTATAACGTGAATACCGGCGAGCAAGGTTTGCCAGACTCGGTGTTGTTATGGCGTCAGGGGGCAGTGTCGTTGCTCGATGTGGCTGGTGGCAGCAATTCGCAAGTCAGCTTTTCCATTTTGCGTCAGACGGTGCCTGCAATTCAGCTGGCCAGAACAGATATGGCGCAGCAAAAGGTGGGGCTTTTGAGTCTGCATCAGCTGCCGGTGGAAGAGCAGAGCATGTTCCGCATGCTGTTGTTGCTGCCGTTGGGAGCCTTGCTGGTCGCGTTTATGCGTATTGTCATTGGCATCAAGACGTCGGGTACGTTCATGCCGGTTCTGATTGCCGTGGCGTTTGTGCAAACATCGTTGTTGCCGGGGTTAATCGCGTTTGTGACGGTGGTGGGGTTGGGGCTGATGCTGCGTGGTTATCTGGCACGGCTTAACTTGCTGCTGGTATCACGAATTTCAGCACTTATTCTGTTGGTTATCTTTATCACGATCATGCTCAGTATTCTGGGCTATCAGGCCGGTTACAGCACGGGCATGACGGTCACGTTTTTCCCGATGGTTATTCTGGCCTGGACTATCGAGCGCATGTCGATTCTGTGGGAAGAAGAGGGTGGACATGAGGTGGCCGTACAGGGTGCAGGTAGTCTGTTTGTGGCCATCTGCACTTATTTCGTGATGAAGCTGCCATTGGCTGAGCACCTGACGTTCAATTTTCCAGAGCTGCATCTGGTGACTCTGGGGCTGATTTTGCTGATGGGCAATTACACCGGTTATAAACTGAGTGAGTTACGTCGATTCAAGCCCATGAAGACGCATCAGCCATGAGTTGGATCAGTCCTGATACGCTGACCAATCTGGGTGTTTTGGGCATGAACCGGCGCAACGTGGATTATATTGGGCGCTATAACGACCGAACCTTGTTTCCACTGGTGGATAACAAGTTAAAGACCAAGCAGATTGCCGCCGAGTTTGAGATTAAAACGCCAGCGCTGTTACAGGTACTGGAGTATCAGCATCAGATTGCGCATTTTCGTGAGTTGATCGAGTGCCTGGATGGCTTTGCTATCAAGCCAGCCAAAGGGTCTGGTGGCAAGGGCATTACGGTGATTACACAAAGAGCGGGTGAGCACTTTTTCAAGCCATCGGGCATGGCGATTGATCTGGATACGCTGGAACGGCATTTGTCGAATATTCTGGCGGGGCTGTATTCGCTGGGTGGATCGCCTGATGTGGCGATTGTGGAGCGTCTGATTCGGCCCAGCTCTCTGCTGCGTCAATATTCCCATCAAGGCGTGCCTGATATCCGCATTCTGGTATTCCAGGGTTATCCGGTGATGGCCATGTTACGACTGGCTACGGTGGCTTCGGATGGCAAGGCCAATCTGCATCAAGGTGCGGTGGGTGTAGGTATTGATATGGCCACGGGTCACAGCATACATGCCGTTCAGTTTGATCAGCGCATTTTGCATCATCCCGATACTGGCATGGCGCTGGATAATATCGTGCTGGATGGCTGGTCAGATATGTTGCGTATGGCTGCCAGCTGTTATGAAGCGTCTGGTCTGGGCTATCTGGGTGTGGATCTGGTGTTGGATGAGCAGGATGGCCCGATGTTGCTGGAGCTGAATGCCAGGCCGGGTCTGGCCATTCAGATGGCTAACGGAGCAGGGTTGTTGCCCCGTTTAGCCACGATTGAAGCGTTGAATCACAAAAAGTATCGCAGCCCCGAACAGCGGGCTGCGTTTGTCATGCAGGCGTTTGGCTGAAGCGATTGGCACGGCCAAAGGTGCCAAAGTCATTAAAGCGCACGCCCATTTCACGCATCACTTTATGTGCAATCGGCGCATTCCACTGACGAATATAGAATGGTTCTTTGACAGCAAAATGGTGGATGGCGTGCGTGCTGCCAAAATTGAAGCAGAACAATTGCATTGGCATTAACCACCAGGGGTTCAGCACCTGGCACTGCTGCATGACATTACGTGCTTCGACATCACCGTAATAATGCATATTCGAGCTGATGAAGTGCAGGCAGAAGGTACGCAGCAAGCTGGGCAGCATGTACACCACGGCAAATACATTCAGCCCGCTCAGAAAGCTGTCAAACCAGCCCGGCAAGGTGATGGCCATGCCCAGTGTGCTGGCGGAAAAGAGCACAACGTGTGTGATGACCCAGGTGTGAAAAAGCGCGTAGTAGATTGTACCTAATGGAAAGTAGGCATGCAGCTGTTCGCGTCCCATGGCACGTGCTTCGGCAGCAGAGGCTGGTTTTTGCGATTTGATATAGGCTTTGGTAGCACGCAGCATTTCCTTCGGGCGCAGGTAAACGGCCAGCATGTTGTCGCCCAGCATAAAGAATCGTTTCAGTCCCCAACGTTCACCGTTGGTAATGCCGCGTTCCTCAAGATCGGACTCGGTGCCTGAAAACTTGTGATGATGCAAATGCAGTTTGCGGCGTACAAAAGGACTGACGGTGCTGGCACGAGCCAGCCAGCCCAAGGCCAGCATCAGATTGTTGGCCCATGGCTTTTTGCGGAAGTACATGAGGTGAATCAGATCATGTTCCAGCTCATGAATGAATGAAGCAAACAGGGCGGTCAGCGGGACACAGACCCACCAGGCAATATAGCCCTGAATGTACAAGGTGCCACTGGCAATCATGCCCAGCAGTGATACGGCCATAATGGTGGCGCCGATGGCATCCTGATGCTTCAGCCAAGGGTGACGCTCACGCAAGGTCACACCTGCGGCCAGTACGGTATCGCGAATATAAACGGACTTCTGCTCATCACTGAGCAAGTTTGGGTTGATTGCTGCATTCATGTTGTTTTCCTCAGGTTATGCCTTGACAGAATAGGGAGTAGGCACATGGCGCGTGAGGGGAAGTTGCGCCAAATAACTGTCAATTCAGGCCAGCCTTTCCTGTTGACGACGCCAGTCACGTGGGGAGTGCCCACTCCACTTGCGGAATGCACGGGTAAAATTGGCTGGATCCTGATAGCCCAATGCCTGCGCTGCTGCATCAATTGACAGATTGGGATTGCTGAGTAATTGGCAGGCCTGCTGATAACGTACTTCGTCCAGCAGGCGTTGATAACTTTGTGATTCTGCCTGTAGTCGGCGTTTTAAGGTGCGTTCTGACAGGTGCAGCAGCTGTGCCAGTTTTGCCAGGTCTGGGTAGTGACCACGATTGCGCAGTAACACATCACGTACCTGTGTACTGATTGCTATGGTTTCCTGGTTCATCTGAGCAATTTCCTGCTCACATTGCGCAATTGCAATCTGTGCAGCCACCGGATTGGCTGATGCAATAGGAGTATCCAGCAGGCTGATGGGGAAGCGAATCTGCGGGCTGTTCTGGTTAAAGCGAAAGCGGGGCAGGCGTGCCTGATAGCGTGCGTAGTGTGCTGGCTCGGGATATGGCACCCAGATTTCACTGAACCAGCTGGAGGGCGTATTGCCGCCGTGAATCAGGCGGCCAAACAGACAGCACAGTTCCACTAATACCATGTCAAAGGTGGGTTGATACAAATCGCCCAGAGATTGAGTGGCGTGCATTTCGACCACGATCTGATCGCCTTCCTGACGAATTTCACTACGAAACAGCGGTACGCGTGCACTCAGATAGCGTTGGCTTAACGCCAGTGCTTCATGCACCGTGGCGCAACTCATCAGGCCAAAACCGACAAAACCATGTTTGGTGAGCTGGCTTTCCAGGCCGATGTCATAGGCTATGCCCGGGTCTTGGCTGAGTCGTAGTGCATTAGCCAGCATCAGCGCATATTGCATGCCGCTGATGCGTCTGTCCTGCTCTGTCAGTTGTGTCAATGTGAGGCCGGTTCCGGCCAGTACATCAGCTTCGGACAAGCCACGGGTGCGCATGAAACCGACCAGAAAATGGCCATAAATTGCCGGTAGATTATTGCTGCTGATATCGCTGCCGGTGTTATGCAGTTTATTCACCATATTGTTGTTAGTTAGGTGTTTGAAAAGTACTCAGATAGTACACCGTAATAGATACAGCTTAGCAGCAATCCCATACCATGCCGCCCGCATTAGTGAGTAGGGGTTGTCTGGTGTTTCAAGGCGGTTGTGAGTGTCGCCGCAATACGCTGCTTGCGGCGCGCACCGGAGTGAGCAATCCGTTTATCAGTCATGCCTGTGAAGCGGATACGTTGAGCAAGGAACAGTTGGCGATTAATTAGTCGTCAACTGCTCTTTCAGGAAGCTCAGGGTGCGATCCAGTGCCGCACGTGTGGGCTGACCTTCTTCATCAATCAAATGTGTGGTCAGTACACTATGAGCTGGTATGCCTGTGCTTTTTTTGGCATGACGATTGGCGATTTCGATGGTTTCCACGGCATCACCAAACTCCTCACGCAGACGACGGAAGCGCTCACCAGGGCAGAGCAGATCACCTTCAAAGCGCATGGCCAGAATCCGTGCACCTTGATTGTTGATCTTGTCATGGGCCGCCTCAATTTCGATGGAGGAGGCATGCAGTCCGGCACGTTGTGAGGGCAGTGGGCCAACGGGTAATGAGGGTTGTGACAACACGGGTGCAATGACGGGGGCATCCAGCATCATGGCCAGCCCAAAGTTGCCGGTCACACACATGCCGACCACGCCTACGCCGGGGCCACCACATTCGGCATGAGCTTCACGGGCGAGCGCACGCAGCCAGTCAATGATCGGGCTGGACTGGTTGGCGGCCAGTACACGAAATTCTCGGCTGATGCAGACATGTGTCATGGTTTGGCTGACACTCAAATAATTCATTGGCTTGCCGGGTGTACCAAACAGTTGCGGCATATAGACGCGAAATCCGGCATCGGCAACACGGCGCGCGAACTCGGCTACTGGCGGCGTAATGTTGGGCACTTCGGTGAGCACCACCACGGCAGGGCCTTCACCACGAAGGAAGACATCACGGGTTTCATTCAGCAGGGTATAGGGGCGGGTATCAAAGCCCGACAGGGAATGACTCATAACACGGCTTTCCTGTAAAAGTACTTGCCGCATGATGCGTGATCGCAGCAGAGGCGGCAAGTCGTGAACAGGGCTCAGGCGCTGAGTGGGTTGCCGCGCTCAATCAGTGTGCGCACATCCAGACCACGTGGCAGGCTGCCATAGTTATGTTCACCTTGAGCATTCAGGCGCGAGGCAATAAAGGCTTCGGCTACCGAGGCATTGCCAGCCTGAACCAGCAAGCTGGCCTGCATGGTCAGCGACATCTGTTCAATGACATGACGTGCGCGGTATTCCATGTCATTCAAGTCAGACCACTCTTTGCGCAGTCTGGCAATGCTTTGATCCAGACGTGCGTCGGCACCCTGGGTTTTGGCCATTTCTTCAAACCAGGTATTGACCGCTGCCGGGGTTTTTACCATGGCACGGATCATGTCGAGCGCCTGCACATTGCCAGAGCCTTCCCAGATCGCATTGATGGGCGCGTCGCGATACAGCCGGGCCATGATGAAGTCGTCCATTACGCCATTGCCACCAATACATTCCATGGCTTCATAGGCATGGTTTGGGTTGCGTTTGCATATCCAGTATTTGCCAGCGGGCAGGCCCAGGCGCAGCAGCAGGCTTTCGTGCTCATCGTGTTTGTTATCCAGTGCGCGGGCCATGCGCATGGACATGGCGACGGCACCTTCTACTTCGAGTTGCAAGTCGGCCAATACATTTTGCATGGCCGGTTGATCAACCAGACGTTTGCCAAAGGCACTGCGGTGAGTGGCATGGTGAATGGCCTGGGCCACGGCGTGACGCATACTGGCGCTTGAGCCCACCATGCAGTCAAAGCGTGTACCAGCAACCATGTCGATGATAGTAGGGACACCACGGCCTTCTTCACCCACCATCCAGCCCAAGGCACCACGTAATTCGATTTCTGATGAGGCATTGGAGATATTGCCCATCTTGTTTTTCAGGCGCTGTACTTGCACTGGATTTTTGCTGCCATCAGGGCGCCAGCGGGGCACCAGGAAGCAGCTCAGACCATTGGCAGTTTGTGCCAGCATGAGGAAGGCATCGCACATGGGCGCGGAAGTAAACCATTTGTGGCCAATCAGCTCGTAAGCCTGCCCAGAACCTTCGGCACCGAGTGGCCAGGCACGGGTGGTGTTGGCGCGCACATCAGAGCCACCCTGTTTTTCAGTCATACCCATGCCAATGGTCAGCGCCTGTTTTTCCATATGCGGCACATTACGCGGGTCGTATTGATTGGTCAGAATCTTGGGTATCCAGTCCTTGGCCAGTTCCGGGGTGGATTGCAGTGCAGGTACGGAGGCATAAGTCATGGATAGTGGGCAGCCATGACCGGCATCAACCTGAGTTTGCAGATAAGACTTGGCGGCCCGCACGACGGTAGCGCCAGGGCCTGGTTTTGCCCAAGGGCCGGAGTGCAGGCCTTCGGTCAGCGCCATCTCCATCAGTTTATGGTAGCTGTCGTGGTATTTGACCAGATCAACCCGGTTGCCGAAGCGGTCATGGCTATGAAACTGTGGTTTGAATTCGTTGGCGAGAAAGCCCCACTCAATGACTTCAGCGCTGCCGGTACGTGCACCATAAGCTGATAGTTCCGGCACAGCCCAGGCTGCACCTTCACGGATAACAGCTTCTTTCAGGGCGCTGTCGCCATCAAAGGCATTGTAGTTTTGCAGGGCAGGAGTCTGATTAAACACCTCGTGCGTATTGGCTAGCGCATCGGGATGCAGGTTAGGGGCTGACTGGTTCATGGCGAAACTCCCAAAAGCAGTTATTGCGTGTGTCGTTATTTGGTGTAATCATACATTTAAATTAAATTTACATCAAATTGAGTAATGTTTGTATGAAAATCGATCAGATTGATTCGGACGCAGTCTACGTTCACAGCGCACAAACCAAGCAGCGTGTGACCGATGTGCTGTCTCGTGATGAGATTCGTGCGCTGACCCAGCGCTCTGATGTGATGGGCGCATGGGCGGTTGTCATGACCTGGGCAGGTGTTGCTCTGATTTTCGCCTTGATGGCGTGGGTGAGCCAGTTTGCCTGGTGGATTGCAGTACCGGGCATTGTGCTGGGTATGCTGTTTCTGGCGGGACGGCAATTGTCCCTGTCAATTCTGGTGCATGATGCGGCGCATGGTACCTTGTTCAAAACTCGATGGCTTAATAGCCAGCTCACAGACTGGTTATGCGCACGTCCGTTGTGGAATGACCTGGCCAAGTATCGTGCCTATCACTTCATTCATCACACGCGTACGGGCACGACAGATGATCCTGATCTGATCCTGCGTGATGGTTATCCCACCACGCCACGCTCCATGTTGCGTAAATTTGCGCGTGATCTGAGTGGTCTGGTTGGCATCAAATATCTGATTGGTCGTGTGCTGATGGATATGGGTCTGATGCAGTGGACGGTCACTGGTGAGGTCAAATGGCTGCCGCGTGAAGGCAAGCGCTGGACGCACTATGTCGCGCATTTCTGGCGTGAAGCGACACCGATGTTGGTGACCAATTTACTGTTATGGGCAGTGCTGAGTGCCTTGGGTTATGGCTGGTTATATCTGTGTTGGGTGGCAGCGCATCTGACCTTTTTCATGGCGCTGATGCGTATTCGCTCAATGGCGGAACATGCGGCCTGTGCGCGTAATCTGAATATGTTCGAGAACACCCGCAGTGTGCGTGCCGGTTGGTTGGCGCGATCACTGGTAGCGCCGATTGGCGTTAATTTTCATATGGAGCATCACATTCTGGCGTCATGCCCCTGGTTTAAATTGGCTGAAGCACATCAGTTGCTCAGACAACGTGGCGTGGTGCCTGAGCCTCCCAATTACTGGCAGATGATGCAGATCATGATGGCTAAAAATGAGCAGATGGCAGGCGAGCAATGAATAACGACGCGATTTACGAAAGCAGTCAGATCACCCGTCGCAAGATCAGCGATCTGCTGACACGTGAAGAAATTGCCCAGTTGACGACTCGTTCTGATCTGGTGGGTTTCTGGGCGATTGCATCAACCTGGCTGCTGATCGCATTGGCGTTTGTCATCATCGCCTGGGGACTGACGCAGTCATGGTGGCTTGCTCTGCCAACGGTGGTTTTGGGCATTGCGTTGCTGGGTGGGCGACAGCTGGCGTTGGCAATCTGCACGCATGAGGCCACACATCGGACCCTGTTTGCCACGCGTGGTTATAACGACGGGCTGACTGACTGGTTGTGCGCACGTCCCATCGGGCTGGATTTATACAAATACCGTGATCATCACTTTATCCATCACACCAAAACGGGAACCGATGAGGATAGTGATATTTCCCTGATCGAAGGCCTGCCGACGACACGGGCATCACTGCGACGGAAACTGATGCGTGATCTGTCTGGTATGACCGGGCTGAAGTTTTTATTGGGTCGTTTGCTGATGGATGCAGAGCTCATGAAATGGACCGTGGCCACTAATGTTGAGTGGTTGCCAAGGCAATCAACCTGGCATCATGTACGCTGTTTCCTGTGCAATTTTATGCCGACACTGATGACCAATCTGGCGCTGTATGCTGTGTTGGCGGCGGTAGGTTATGGCTTATTGTATTGGGCCTGGCTGTTGGCCTATCTGATCCCATACCCCTTGTTTATCCGTATTCGTGCTTTGGCCGAGCACGCGGGTACGGAAAAAACACTGGATATGTTTTTGAATACACGCACGACGCGAGCCGGTATTCTGGCGCGCATCTTCGTGGCGCCATTGCATGTCAATTATCATATTGAGCATCACGCCATGGCTTCGGCACCCTGGCATAAACTGCCTGCCATGCATCGTTTGTTTCGGGAGCGCGGTGTAGTCGAACAGCCTCCTGGCTATTTCGATGTCATGAAGTTGGTATCGTCTGCCAGGCCGCTGTCTGATTAGTAGAATTGATCAGTCAGATAGTCTGTGTAAGCATCTGCCGTCTCTGCGTGTGGACTGAAAACTATTGTGACTTTATCGGGTTGGCGTCGCGCCATATTGGGTTTGTTGATCGTGGTGTTGACGGCCACGGTGCTGTATTTCAAGCCCTTTGGCATTGCTTATCAGTGGTGGACGCTTGCTCGTCAAAGTCCTGATGCTCAGCAGCAAAGCCTTAACCTGGCCAGTTATCAGGTCATTATTGATGCCAAGCCTATTGTCGGGCTTACACGTAATTTGTCGGGGCTGACCTATAACACCCATCGTCATACCTTGATCGGTGTGACCAATCGTCCGGCCCGCGTAGTGGAGTTGACGCTGGATGGTGAGCTGCTACGCACTACTCCAATCAAGGGAGTGCGTGATCCTGAGGGTATTACACATATTCGTGACAATATCTTTGTGATTGTGGATGAGCGCAAAAATGGTGCTCATTGGGTGGAAATTGATGCCAACACCACTGAGGTGCATGTCATTGAAGGTGCAAGTAAGCCGTTGGTGATGAACGCTTTGGATAACCTGGGTCTGGAAGGTGTGTCCTGGGATGACATGAACCAGATTCTGTATGTGGTTCAGGAAAAGTGGCCGATGTCGGTGATGACCTTGTCGCAGGCAGGGTCAATGCAGCTCGGGTTAGTCGACTGGGTGCAACAGGACTGGGTTCCGCAGCTAGCATCCGACTTATTCATGAGTGACCTGTCATCAATCACCATCAGCCCGACTACTAACAGTTTGCTGCTATTGAGTGATGAGTCGGCCCTGATTGCTGAATACGCCATTTCCGGCGAGTTATTGGGCATGATGCCGTTATGGCGAGGCCAGCATGGGTTGAGGAACAAAATTCCGCAGCCTGAAGGCATGACACTGGGGCCGAACGGCGATCTGTTTATCGTTTCAGAACCTAACCTGTTTTATCGCTTTCAGTCTCGGCTTTAGGGAGCATCATCTTTTCAGGCGGCTCTCGATAAAGGCGATCATGACATCACCTGCTGCTTCGATGTATTCAGGGGTGATAGTTTGATGAAAAAAATAGGAGAGGCGAAAACTGGCAGTACCGTACTCAATCGCCAGTGCAGCTTCGCAAGGATTATCAGCTAGGTTGATGTGTGCTCTTTGCAGCATGTTATGTGTTAGCTCGCCTAGCAAATTGATGGTGAGCTCTTGCGAACGATAGCTTTCGTCACTTACTGGTCCACCGAGTAACAAAATACAGGCTACCCGGTGTTCACGATAATAGTTAGCCGCGGTTTCAACGGTTAGTCTGGTCACATGATGCCAGTCATTGACCTCTGAAAGAGCTTTGGTCTGTTTTTGTATTGCAAACACTAATGCCTCCAGATGACGCTCAACAAGCGAGTTGAGTATGGAGGTTGGTGTCGGGAAAAACTTATAAATGGTGGCGCGTGGGTAGCCCAGATTTTCTGCAAGTGTCGGGATAGAAAAACCTGCCAGTCCCTCTGACTCCAATAAATTTTCAGCCTCTTGCAAAATGATGCTCACGCGTTGACGGGAACGGTCTTGCATGGGGGGGCGGGCAGTTAATCTATGGTTCATGGTTAATCCAGAGCGGAGTCAGGCTCATTATGAGTGCTGGTAAAGTTAACAGCAAACAGTCGGCTTTTAAGCCAGTTGAACTGTATTGCAAGTTGTGTTGCTCCAAAAGGCAACTAATGTTACCATTTTTTTGTGTTGATTAAAATTAAAACAATTGTGGCTGAAAATTGAGTCCTGACTCGAATAATAAGAAAGCCTGTAAAGGCATATTGATGAGGTAGTATCCATGTACTTCCGTTCACTGTTCTGTGTGCTTGTCATGCCCGTGCTGTTGTCTGCCTGTGGTGGTAGCTATGACGGTTCGGTTGATGGGTCGTCTAATCAAGGGCGTTCTTCTGCACGGACGATGGATGAGCACTTCACAAGCAACGTTCAGCCAACTTTGGATTTCTGTCGAACCTGCCATGTGCCGAATGGACTGGGTGATGTTGATACGGGTCGCAACTTTATGTTGTCGACGGTTTCGTCTCAGGATTTGGCAAGCATCAAAGCCAGTTGGGAGCGTCTTGGAGCCAGCGACTCGGTGTCCCGTATTCTGCTGATGGCCTCAGGTCAGGAAGCACCTCATGCGGGAGGGGCACCATGGCCAGAAGATAGTGCGCAGTATCACAATATGGATATCCTGCTTAAGTGCTTTGCCAATCCGGATAGTTGTTCGACCCTGTTGAGTGGGGTTGGTCCCATTGATGAGTCGTTGCCACTATTGGGCAGTCGTCGCGGTGGTCACTACTGGTTTGATTATTGCGATGGTCAGCCTGATGACACTTTGCTGCCCCAGGATCCACGCGAGTTGGTAGTGCCTGGTGTGAACCAGGGCAAGGTTGTGCACATGAATGCCTTCTGGCAGACCTGTCAGCCGGATAGTAATCCTGGTACCTGTGGCGCACTGCGTGAGCGTGTGGAGCGAGGCTATCCACTGGTGGCTGGTGCGGGGCAGGTTGGTGCCGGACATTTCTTCTCTGGCAGTTCGCCTGACAGTGGTTTTGCTTTTTCGGCGGACAGTTATCGTGAAATGTGGAGCAGTATCTGGCGGTTGTCGGCACGGCCAGACAATTATGATCAACTGGTTGCTGAGCGCTGGGGCATGCCTCTATCACCGACCCGCAATCCCTATCCACTGCCGGGTGAAGATCCCAATCAGACCGATGGCGGCAATGGTCAATTGCCCATGGGGTTGACGCAGTTGCGCCGTACTGATGGTAGCTGGACTGGTAATCTCAATGTGACTTGCAGCATTTGTCATGGTGGTGGTGTTGGTAAGTCGTCTGATGGCTCCGGTCTGGGTGCCATGTACGGCACCAACAGCCTGTCTGACATTACCCTGATGTTTACAGACCTGGCCAAGCTGGAGCCGCAGCAAGCGGCGCTGGCGATTATTTCTCAGAACAAGGTGCGTGGTACTGGTAATATCACCAATTTCCAGCTCTTTGGCACGTTGACTCTTACGGACTGGGAAGGGTTGCCGGGCTATTTGTCGATTCAGACGCAGCCATCGACCGGTACCGAGGATCCACCGGTGTGGTGGAATGTGGGTTCGCGCGCGGTGAAGTTCTTTGATGGCGGCATGGTCATGGATGCCAAGCGCATCGAGTTGTCGTTCCACTTCCCGAACACGCCGATGCATGCCGACATGGCGGCGGACAAGCAGTGGATTATCGACAACCAGCAGGACAGTGATGCCTGGATCATGTCGCTGCGTTCACCAGCCTGGCCGGAGCCGGTGCTGGGCACCATTGATATCCAGCTCGCCGAGCAGGGCGCCATTCTGTTTCATAACAAGGATCTCTGGGCGGCTAGCCTGAGCAATCCGGTGCGTCGCCCCGATGGCGGTAACGGTTCTTGCGCCAGCTGTCATGGCGCGTATTCACCACGCTACGTTAATGACCCGGCGTACCTGGACACGCCGCTGCTGGAAGGTATTGCCTCCAATATTGTACCGGCGGACATCATTAATACTGATCGTCGCCGTCTTGATGGTAATAGCCAGATGGTGGCCAATGCCGCACGTACCAATTGGTTCGCTTACAGTGATGGCGAAAAAAATGCTGCTGGCGTAGCACTCTGTGGAGATCAGAATGACATTGCTCTGCGTGGCGATCGTGAGTTGGGCTATCTGGCGCCACCACTTCATGGGGTGTGGGCCACTGCGCCATATTTTCATAATGGTTCCGTACCCAATCTTTGGGAAGTGTTGAAGCCTTCTGATCGCAAGCCAATTTGGCGGCGTATGTCAAAACCGGTACGCCCGGATCAGGTTGGGCAAGTGGTTATGGGGTATGACTACGATCTGACTACTGGTTATGACAAGGTGCGGATGGGTTGGAAATATGAGGCGTTGGGCTGTGGCAATGGTGGTGCTATGCCACTGATTGATTGCAACCCGTTGAGTGAGACTGCACCCACGTTACAGAGCCTGCTGGGGCCGCTCTACGCCAATGGCGGTTTGCTTTGGAATCTGGCCAATCTGCCCATAATCAGCGACAGGCAAATTGAAGATCGCAAAATTTACAATACACGCATGTACAGTCAGAGCAACACCGGGCATGAGTTTACCGCAGTATTAACAGATCAGGAGCGGTTGGCACTGATTGAATATATGAAAACACTCTGACCTCTTTGGAGGGGAAATGATAAGAATAACATCATGTTGTGTGTTTTTAGTGTTATTGACGGGCTGTGCTGTACAGCCCGTGCAACCCTGGCAGCGCGTTGAGCTGGCGAGTCCGGCTATGGCCTGGGATATGGATCCGCTGCTGACCAGTTACAATGATCAAGTTCAGGTCAGCAAGGAAGCCGCCAGCGGTGGAGCCTCCCTGGGCGGTGGCGGCTGTGGGTGCAACTGATGAAGTCCTCGTCCTCACTGTTTGCTGCGTTGGCACCTCTGGCGCTGGTGGCTGTGCCATCCGAGGCTGCGGTTAATCTTACGACTTCAGTCGATTATCTCTACAGCCGTTATCAGGAAGCTGATGTTTCGGCTGGCAAGGCTGCCAGTGGTCAGTCCGAAGAGCGCTATACCATTGACTCTCATCGTTTCCGCATCAATTTGCCCGCGACTGATCGTGACAGTGTTGATGTCAATCTTATCTATGAAAGCATGTCTGGCGCATCGCCCTGGTTTGTTATGCCCGATGCTCAGGGCAAACCGGTTCAGGTGATGAGTGGAGCCAGTATCAGCGAGGATCGTATCGCGATACAGGGCAGCTGGAATCATGAGTGGTCACGATTGGTTTCATTTAAATTGAGTGGTGGTTATTCCGATGAAAATGACTACCGTTCGTTGCAGGCAGGGCTAGAGGCGGCCTGGACTGCGGATGACCAGATGCAAATCCTGAGTGTTGGTCTGGGGTATTCGGCGGATACCTTGACGCCAACAGATGGTGGCAGCGTTGCTTATCCGACGCGTATTACTGAAGCCAGTCGGGATGGGGTTACTGCTTTTGTTAGCCTTGAGCAAGTGTTGAGCCCCCGGACACGGTTGCAATTTGCCATCAGCAGCTTGTGGCAGGATGGGTTTTTGAGTGACCCCTACAAGCTAGCCTTTATCACGACAACGGCCAATACTGTCGCTGACAGTCGCCCGGATAAACGTGTTGGCGGCGCGCTCAGCCTGATGTTGCGTCACAGTCTGGCAAAGGGTCTGGCGGCTCATGTCGATTACCGTTACTACCAGGATGATTGGGAAGTTCAGGCACATAGCCTGGCGATGGGGCTGGTGCGTTCGCGGGGTAATTGGCAATGGGCTGCGAATGCACGCTGGTATTCGCAAAGCCAGGCTGGTTTTTATGCGCCGTTTTATACGATGGTTCGTAGCGATGGTCTGGCATCCAGCGATTATCGGCTCTCTCCATTTGGTGCGCTGGGTTTTGGGTTTGACGTTAAACGTTTGATAGGGCCCTGGACGTTGGGTGCTGGGGCAGGATGGTACAAGGCCAGCGAGAGTTTTGCGTTGGGTAATGTCGAGGTGGCCAATCCGGGACTGGTATCCTGGTTGAATGGTCATGTACGCGTTACGAGGAGCTATTAGGTGTGGTATCACAAGCGTGAGTTTCACGCTATGGGTGGTCCTTGCAGCGTGCAGCTTTATGCCCCGGATGTGGCCAGCGCAGATGTTGCACTGACTGCTGCTGAGACTGAAATTCTTCGTATTGAACGTAAATACTCCCGTTATCGTGACGATAGCGTAATTGCTCGAATTAACGCAGCGGCGGGCAGTGGGCAAGATGTTGCTATTGATGCCGAGACAGCACAGCTACTGGCCATTGCGGCTCGTCTGCATGAACAGTCTGATGGCAGCTTTGATATCACCTCTGGTGTGTTGCGTCGGGTCTGGGATTTTCGGGCCACTCAGCCTCCTGCCGAAAAGGATGTGGCGTCCGTGTTGCCCTTGATCGACTGGAATCAGGTGTGCTGGACTTCAGAAACTGCCTTGCTTGGCCGCCCCGGAATGGAACTGGATTTTGGTGGTTTTGGAAAAGAGTATGCGGCAGATTGTGTGGCTGCTGTGTTGGTTGCCAATGGCATTCATCATGGTCTGGTTGAACTTGCTGGTGATATCCGGGTGGTTGGACCACATCCGGATGGCAGCCCTTGGGCTATTGGCATTCAGCACCCTCGTCAGCATGGGCAGGCCATTGCCACTATTCAGCTAAGTCAGGGCGGGCTGGCAACCAGTGGTGACTATGAGCGCTGTATTGTCACGCCAGACCACCGGCGCTTTTCACATATTCTTGATGCACGTAACGGTTGGTCGGTGGAAGGCCTTGCCAGTTTGACCATTACTGCACCGCAGTGCCTACTCGCCGGTGCCGCTTGCACGCTGGGCATGTTGCAAGGTCAACAGGCATTGGCATGGCTTGCGGATTGTCCTTATTCCTGGCTGGCCGTAACCACCGAGTTGGATGTGTACGGTTCCTTGCAGTGTAGTGGTGGGTAATGTACTGATGAGGTAGGCGCATTTTGAAATTTCAAACGCTGTTGTTGTCGTTGATCTTGCTAATGACCAATGCCCAGGCTGCCTCTGTTGGCACTATGGCACCTGATTTCACTCTGCCGGATGCTTCGGGCAAGTCATTTACGCTTTCCAGTTTGCGTGGTCAGTTCGTCTATGTTGATTTCTGGGCCAGTTGGTGTGCGCCATGCCGCAGGAGTCTTCCGTGGATGAATCAGCTGAGTGCGCGTACCCACAATGTTGCTCTGGAGCTTGTTGCCATTAATGTGGATGAACATCGTAGTGATGCTGACGCTTTTTTGCAGCAACTGCCATTAGATTTTACCGTGGTCTACGATCCGGTTGGCAAGGTGGCAGCGAGCTATAAATTACCAGGTATGCCGACTTCTTTTTTGATTGATCCCGAGGGCAGAGTGCGTTGGATTCATATCGGATTTCGACCGGGTGATGACCAGAAAGCAGAACAGGTCATCTTGAGCGAAATGCGTAGCTACTATGCCCAGAAAAGATAAGCAAAGGAGGAGCACTTATAGTGCTCCCTGACCTCCGCCAGCCGCCAGTGTCAGCGTACGGCCATCGCTCAGGCGCAGCTGTATCGGCTCATCACTTTGAATATCATAACTGATGGACTTGCCTTTGAGGCAAGTGGCATCCGTGTCAATAATCAGTTCGCTGACGTTGCTTAAATTGCCAGTGATTGTGCTGGTTGCTGGTACGGGATTGCTGCCGGTAATCAGTCGCATGGTGGCGACCCAGGGCACTGGCATAAAGCCCAGATCCTGTTTGCCTGCAAATGTCCAGTCATTGCCGCCACAGCTAGGCACAGACAGGTCGATATCGCTATAGCCTGGCTCGTGACTGACAATACCGGATATCCAGTAGGCCTTGTCATGAGCAATATCGTATTCGGGAAAGCTTGAGCTCAGATCAGTACGATAAGTGACCCGTGTCGGGTTTTTTACACGTACCCAATCCTTGCTGGCATCGGCCTCTTTCTGCCAGCCATCCAGCAGCATAAAAGTCAGGTGTTCAGCTACTGGATGCAGGTAAAACTGATAAGGCACACCGACTGATTCCAGCCGTTCAGCCAACGCCAGCGACGTGGTGACCTGAACCAGCTCATCCAGCGCACCATAGACATAGGCACCCGGTATATGGCGCAAGTTGCTCAGGAAGTCGATGATATTTTCTGCTGCACCAATGCTGGCGCCATTGGCAAAATTGGGAATACCAGAAGCTTGACCTAATTGCTTGAGCAGGCCGGGTAGCGGGTTGGTCGGCAGCGGGGTATTGGTCAGGTCACCACTAAAGCCGACCCAGCTGACCAGACCAGCAAAGCGATGCGGGTAGAGTGAAGCCAGGCGCATGGCACCATAACCACCCATGGAGTAGCCACTGACAAATACACGATCTTCGTCGGTGTCGTAAGTGGCTTCAATATCGGCCAGTACATCCAGTACGTCCCGCTCGGAAATATCGGAATAAAAACCGTTGGTGCCACGCCCCAACGGCGATACCAGAATACGGTTCAGGTCATCACCAAACTGCCGCTGCATATTGGGCTGATTGATCTGACTGGCATGGTTTGCTTCGCAGCCGTGCATGACGACTTGTACGCCGGGTTGCGTGCCGGATGTGATAGCAGCTTCTGGTACATACACACCATAGGGCTGATATTTGCCCAGATAATGAAAGTACTGTTCGCAAGGCAGGCTGGTATCGCCATGTCGTCCAGGCACACCGGTCATGTTGATGCCTTCGCCGAGTGTGTATTTGGAGGTATATACACGCTGGTGAAAGCCGGTGGGTTTTTCTGCTGAGCGTGTTACACGATTACGCAGGTCGGCCACTGCAACGACTTCACCAAACTCGGAAATATCCCCTCGACCTAGTGCGGCTGCCTGGCGATCTTCCCAGAAGTTACCCGAGCCCGGCAGAACCTGATGCGGTAGTGTGCCTGCCTTGGCCTCTTCGTTGGTGCCTCGGAAAGCGACGTTCATTACCGTACCGTCTTTTTGTGCAACCGCTGCCTGCACACGCCATACGCTGCCGGAAGGCAATGGCATGCGGCCACTGATCAGATTGGTTTCAGGATCACCTTCACTGAAGACCTGAAGGACATCCCAGCCCTGACTAGAGACTTTTAGTGGTGCCCATGCACCACCGCCTGTTTCCAGGTTGTTATCGGTGTCGATGGCAATGGCGAGCAGGGCATCATTGGCATTGAACATGGTGTTGAGTTCGGCAGTGATTACCAGTTCATCAGCTTCAATATGCAAAGACAAATTGACCAGATCGGCAGTATTTTCCAGACCCGATGGATAGCGCTTATCACCGGCAGTGGGTGACAGCAGGCCCGGTGTATTGGCAATGGGTGAGCCAAAGTGTCCCAGTCGGTTGGTGAGGTTCAGCAATGTGAGGTTGAACTGGGTGGGATCTATTGAAACCAGGCCAGCATCTGCACCGTAGTCATCGTAGATATAGTCACGATAAATCAGTCGTCCCTGGCACAGCTCGGTAGAGCCAGCCACCCAGGATGTGCGCTCACAAGCTGCCTGATTGGTTCTGCCAGAGTCGGTTGCCGTGGGCGAGTCATTATTGTTGCCACAGGCACTGAGCAGTGTCGCCATGCCGATAAAACCGGCACCTAACCAGGTGGATTTATTCATGCTGTACCTCGGGTGACTTATCGTATTTTTAGAGTGGTGCGCATTATTTGCCTATTAAACAAAGGCTGTGAGATGCTCAGTGGCCTAATTTCTAATCATTAGTGGCCAGTTGATGACCTTGAACAAGGACAACAAGCGTTGGATAGCCCGGCCGCAAATCCCTGCTATCTACGTTAAAACCGTTTTGAATATTGCGTCAAAGCGCGGTCTGGATGTGCCAGCGCTATTGCAGCTGATGCAACTTGACGAGAGTGATCTGGCCGGATCATCCGCATTGGTGTCGCCCGTTGCCTATGTTGTTCTGATCAGCCAGATTCTGGCGGTTTCCGGTAATGATGGGTTGGGTTATGAGATTGGCCAGAGTTTGCCACTGACCACACATGGCAATTTGGGACATGCGGTATTGTGCAGTGCCTCTTTACGTGAAGCCTGTATGCTACTTGAGCGCTTCTTGCATTTGCGTGAGCCTGTGACCGAGGTGCAGGTAGTAGAGACTGCTCATTGGTTGGCTATTGAACTTTCTACCCGTTTGTTATTGCCTGCTGAGCTGCGGGCGTTGTTATTTGAATCGTTATTGGCGGTATTGCATCGATCGCTACGCTTGCTGATAGGTGATGACTGCCAACAGAGTGAGGCGTGGCTGGACTTTGCCATGCCGGAGTACTTTGCGCGTTATCGTGAGCAGTTGCCATTTATCAAGTTTGATATGCCTGTTGTGCAATACCGTATACCTCAGTCGTTAGTGGATCGTCTGTTGCCCATGTCCAATCCGGATGCATTTGCACAAGCGCTTGCACAATGTGAGCGTGAAAGTGCCATGCTGGAGGATGTTGGGGGTGACTGGTTGATGCGAGTACGGCAGCATCTGGTGGTTTCAGATAATGGCTATCCTACACAGGAACAACTCGCTAACCAGTTGCATATGTCGTTGCGTACGCTGAGAAGAAAGCTGCAACTACATGGCACGTCGTTTAAGGCCATGCTGGAAACGGCTCGTCGTCGCGATGCCTTGAGGCTGCTGGATGATACGGCCTTCAGTATTCAAAGCATTGCCGAGCAACTGGGTTATATCAATCCATCCAATTTTACCCGTGCCTTCCGGCAGTGGACGGGGCGCACGCCACGGGACTATCGTGCATTACGCACATCGAAATCGTGAGACACCAACTATGAAGACATTACTGCGCTGGGTATTACTGCTGGTTTTTGTATTGGCAGCGGTTTTGGTATGGAGTTTCATGCCAGCCAGATTGGGGCCGGCATCACTGTTGGTGGTTGAATTGCCAGAGGCTACACCACCAGCGGGCATGTCGATCAGTGCATTACCAACGGGTGTCATGCAGTCTCGGGCGGGACTGGCTTATCGTGGTGGCAAATTCAGTGATGAGCGTGAGTTTGCCATGACCGCCATTCTGGTTCGTCACCCAAAGGGCAACCTGTTGTTTGATGCCGGCTTTGGCCGTCATGTGGATGAGCACTTCAAGACGCTGCCCAAACTGATGCAGTCAACCACGACCTATGACAAGGCCGAGCCAGTGGCAGATCAACTGAGTAAGGCGGGCATCGCCCAAAGTGAGTTGGCAGGGGTTGTGCTGACCCATGCGCATTGGGATCACGTCAGTGGCCTGGATAGTTTGCCCGGTGTGCCATTGTGGGTAGAGGCCGCCGAGCAGGCATTTATTCAGGGAGATAGTGAGCATTCGGCATTGGCCAGAAGTCTGGCACCACATAATTATCATGTGTATGACTTCACCGATGGTGAGTATCTGGGCTTTCCACGCAGTCACGATGTCTGGGGTGATGGCTCTATTGTATTAGTGCCGGCGGCTGGTCATACCCCGGGATCAATCCTGGCATTCATTACGTTACCTTCGGGCACACGCTATTTGCTGCTGGGTGATCTGGTCTGGCAAAGCGAAGGTATTACCTTGCCCGCTGAACGGCCTTGGCTGGTGCGTGCGTTGCTGGGTGAGGACACCGAACAGGTACGTCAGCATATTCTGCATGTAGCAGCCATTTATGAGCGTTTTCCGGACATCAAGCTGCTGCCTGCACATGATGCCCGTGCCATGGCGGAACTGCCGGTGTTACCGGCAGTGGTGGAGTAAGTTATCATCATGCGTTGTTTGCGAATGCTGTTTGCCACTATGCCACTTATGGCCTTGCTGATTGTCGGTAATCCGGTAATGGCATGGCCTGTGGTGACTGAGCCATATCCCTTTGTCCGGCAGCTGACTGTTGATACTGCGCAGATCAAGGCGCGAGTTGTAGTTGAAAATTGTGAGTTTGCTTCATCAGGAACAGGCAGTTTTGCCATTCCACGCCGTCGCAGTGAAAGCAATTTATTGGCCTTGTTATGTGAAGGTACTCAGGGTGGCAAGCGGCTGCTGGTGTTTTCTGCCACCAATCTTGATCTGTTATTTGATCATATCGGTAGTCTGGATATGCAGGTGCATCTGCTACCTCAGGGTTTGCAGATTGTCGATGGGGCACAACACCTGATCTGGGATGCGCCGGATGGCGATATCGGTTCTGAGCGTTTCCGTGAAGCCAATGCCAGTGCATCTGGCTTGCGCCTGAGTCCGGGCGAGGTGCTGGCACCAGGGTTATCAGCTAATAATTATGTGATTTCGGCAGATCCGCAGGCGCCACTGTATCTGGGGCCAGCGCTGGATGCGCCGTTCTTTGCCAGAGCGTCCAGTCATCTGCTGGTGCATTTACCGGATGAAAATACCGATTTCTGGCGTCCATCGGGTTTTGCCAGAGTCTGTATTCCTGATGGTGGTTGCGGTTATCTGGCAGAGCATCAACTGCGTCAGGTGACGCTGCTGGATGACAATAAGCTGGCTGTTGAGCTGATGAGTAAAGCATTCGGTTCCCGTTCCGAAAAGCTGGGTTGCTGGGTTTATGAACAGGAAGATGGGGCGACATACTGTCTGCGTCCACAAATCATGTTTGATGGCGTGGGCACGAAGAGGCAAGGGCGCTTACTGGTTGCGGCAGGCATGGGGTTTGAGGAAGACGGGATGCTGGCGCGCTGCCATGCTTGTCGATCAGCATTCAGCTTGGTGTATCAGGATGGCAAGCAGGTACAGGTGATGTCGCCACACGGGTTGGGTAGCTGGGGTCGTGGCCCTGTTGCTGATGATATCCAGCTGGTTCGTCGTCATTCCTCAGATTGGCAGCTGACTGTACGAGAAGCCTATTATGGTCAGGACGGGTTGTCAGAGCAGCAGCATGTATTTGGATTGCGCGATGGGGAGCTGTCCCGTTTGCATCATGATGCTCTCGGCAATCAGGTGCCGCGAGAGCAGGTGACTTCTGGTGTATATCAGGAGCTGTTAAAGGTTCGGTCTCAGCCAGAGCTGACGGAAGTGCTGCATGTCACGTCCGTACAGTTTGTACCGAAGGACAGGGTGTATCGTGTCAGTTTTATTGAAAAAGCGGCCCAGATAAATGCACCATCAACCATAGCGGCTTGTTTTATCAACGCCATGAAGCGCAATCAGGCCGTTGAAGTGCGCTTCAAGGCCTTCAGTATGCAGGCGGTCAGTTGCGTGCCCAAGTCGGAGTTCAGCGCAACGCCATAGTCGCGCTGAACTCCGGGGTTATTTAAGGCTTATTACGTCCCAGCAAATTGTCCGCAAAGCTGGGCGATGCCCAGCCATCACCGGAGAATGCCGGTGCTTTAGGCAGTTCTTCGCCTCCCGTAATCACATCGGTGGCCGAGCCATAACTCAGCCAGGTTTTGGTTTGTTGATAATCTGCCGGTGGTTGTGAGTAGTCACATACACCATCGGGGAAAATCTCTTCCAACGCTGACCACTGGGTGTCGTTGAGCGGGATGGGGCCGTAGTTGTCCGCGCGGTTCAGTGGTTTCAGCTCGCATTTATTGGTGAGTGTGGCCAGTTTGTCGCCAGCTACGGTACGTGGCGTACCAAAACGGGTCTGCACCAGAAACTGTACCAATGGTGTTCCGCATAACTGATCTTGCAGTGGATCAAGCAAAAGGTTATTGAGCTGTGTCAGGACGGGATTGAGCAAGAGGTCATTGAGCGGTGTCAGGATGGGGTTGAGCAAATCTGTCAGTGGGCTGCTTGGCCCATTCAGTAAGTTACCCAGTACCGGGATGGATACGCCATCTGGCCCAGACAGTCCAGAGAGTGAAGTGCAGCGATCACGCAGGTCATTTGGCTTGTTGCTGACAATTTTTTGCGCCAATGGCAGGGCGCGTTCGTCCTGTTCTACCTGACCAAGCCAGCGATCCATCGCCAACAAGCCTTCGCTGGTATAGGTGAGGTCACCCAGCAATGGGAATGGGCCAAACCAGATGACGTGATTGTCGGCATGTCCATGCTTCTGAACCAGACGATCACGCATGGCCCAGGAGTGGAAGGCATCATGTGCAATGCCGGGATCGGGGCCGCGTAAATCGAGAATGGCGACTTCGGCCAGATGGCTGGCGTCATTAATGCCACCGCTGCGATAGACGTTGGTCAGTGCAGGTCGGTCCGCCACCAGGCGCTCAGGGACTGGATTGATATCGACATCAAAGCCGCCAATTTTACGGTTCAGGTCAATGAACATATCGGGTGTAATGAATCCCTGTTGCAGCGAGGCCAGGCCGTATTGCACTCCGACATTATCCAGTGGAATGCCGGCAAAGCCCTTGTTCAGCAGTTTTTCATTGTCACTCCAGACCTCGGGTTGGCGTCGGCCAAAGACATTCACCATCGGTTCAAACAGGCCACAGCGGACGCCACTGGGGTTATCGGTTGGGTGATAGCGCTCGGCATCACTGATGCCAGGGCAGGCGTGAGTGGGGCTGGCGGCACCAAAAAAGGCAATGTCAGCCACGATGGCATTCACGGGTAACAGGTGGCCTTCCACGGCGGCCCACTGCAATGGATTCCAGACTACACCGGGAGCCCATTTTTGTGGCTGTTCAAAGTAGCCACGTAACAGGTGGAAGTCGCCAATCTGGGTGGCGGTGGTCCAGCTGTCAGGATACGAGCATTGCGCAATGATGCCCTGATACACACCAGGGTAGGCATTGGCCACTTGCTGACTGGCAATCGAGCCGCCGGAGCAGCCGGTGCCAATGGTGTAACGCAGTTCGCCAAAGCGCTCCACAATGCGCTCTTTGGCCATAATCATGGACTCGGCCTGAGTCACGATATTGATGTTATGGCCATTATTGTTCTGAGCGGTGGACATCACCATGAAGCCACGTTGCAAGGCGAGTTCGGGGCTGTTGCCAGTGATGGCTTGAATCTCGCTGGGAAAGGTGCCAGAGGCATCGTCTGTGGGTGCTCTGCCAGGTTGATAGCTTACGCCCGCACTGCCGCCGTGGGTGATCAGCAGTTTATGGTTCCATTGTGGTTGCGGCTGCCAGGGTGACCAGTCCTGATCAGGTTGATACAGCACGGCAATGCGGTATTGATCCCGGTTTTGATAGCCAATTTCCACCCGCACAATAAATGGCACGCTCACACCATGATCAGTGGTGGTCATGGCCACATCGGTGGCCGGATTTTCAGGGTCATAGTCGCTTAGACCCATGCTGAATGGGCTGCTGGATTTATACAGCCAGCTGATTACAGGAGCCTGATTGCATTGCTCGTCTTCGGCACCTTCCTGGCAGTACCAGGGCTGTAGTTGCGGACCGGAAAAAAGAGGGCCGCCTGCCGGATGGTTAATGATTTCCCGCGTGGCCTGCTGGCCGTTGCTGAAGCGGGCAACCAAGGTGTTTTTACCCACGTGCATGCCACTGACAATACCCATGATGCGGCCATTGTCACGTTGCGTGACCACGTCATTGGCCAGTGTTTGCTGATTGAGTGCCAATGAGCTGAGTGAGGTGTTATCTGGAGGGACGATTTCGATCAGTGCATCGCCTTCGCTGATCAGATCAGCGCGATTGGACAACACACGAATGGCGGAGTCGGCAGCAATTGGCTTGACTGACTCGGATGGGGTGGAAGAGTTGTTGGAACCGCCGCATGCACTGAGCAGGCCAGCGAATACCAAACCAACCCATATAGTCTGGGTACGTAAAATGGTCATTTCTGATCTCGTGAGTTCTTATTGTTCGAGTGTTTTTTGACCAGGCCAGTATTACATATTGTTGTAAGTTACGAAAGTTACAATTAATGGTGTGTTAGTTCATTGTTTTTAATGATTCAGGTTTATGAAATGTGTTGGATGATGCTTCTTGTATCTGACCATTTTTGTAATAAAATGGCGGACCACGCTTTATACAGCGGGCGATTAGCTCAGCGGGAGAGCACTACCTTCACACGGTAGGGGTCACTGGTTCGATCCCAGTATCGCCCACCAAATAAAAAGGCCATGAGTTTGTGCTCATGGCCTTTTTGTTTTTCTGAATTGTCGGTATCAACGCACCACAGTACGTCCCAGAAAGTCCATCAGCTCACTCATCGGCAAATTCACCGACTCATCATCACGACGACCTTTGTACTCGATCGTGCCAGCATCCAGCCCTTTTTCACCCACCACCAGACGGTGTGGAATGCCAATCAGTTCAATGTCCGAGAACTTGACACCAGGACGCTCGTTACGGTCATCAAAAAGCACATCATAACCAGCGCGTGTCAGCTGCTCGTAAAGCTCGGTGCTGGCGGCCTTGATGCGTTCGGACTTGGGCCAGTTCATGGGCACAATGGCAATCTGGAATGGCGCAATGGCATCGGGCCAGATAATGCCGCGCTCATCGTGGTTTTGTTCAATGGCAGAGGCAATGACACGTGTCACACCAATGCCGTAACAACCCATGGTGACCACCAGCGGTTTGCCATTTTCATCCAGCACCTTGCAGCCCAGCGCTTCGGAGTATTTTTGGCCGAGCTGGAAAATATGGCCGACTTCAATGCCGCGCTTGATTTGCAGCTGACCTTTGCCACAGGGAGATGGGTCACCATTGACCACATTGCGGATGTCGGCAATCAGGCTGGGTTCGGGCAGATCACGGTCAAAGTTGACGTGACGCAGGTGGTAACCAACCGCGTTGGCACCACAGACAAAATTACTCATGACGGCCACACTGCGGTCGGCAATGACGGTGATTTTAGAGCCAACACCGACCGGGCCAATGAAGCCGGGAGGGCAGCTCAGGGCATCGACAATTTCAGCTTCGGTAGCAAAGCGGAAGCCAGCCAGACCATCCAGTTTGCTGACCTTGATTTCATTCAGGTCATGGTCACCACGCAGCAGCAGCAGGAAGAAACGCTGGGCCGGTGTTGCCTTGGGGTCATCATTGGCGACTGGAGCCACCAGTGCAATGGCCTTGACGGTGTTGGTCAGGTCGATCTCGAGCAGGGCAGCGACATCGGCGCAGGATGTTTGTGTGGGCGTTGCCACGCGCTCCATGCTGGCTTTGGCCGCTGCACGGGTTTGTGCCGGTGCCAGCGCTTCGGCCATTTCGATGTTGGCGGCATAGTCGCTGCTATCGGAAAACGCGATGTCGTCTTCGCCGCTGTCTGCCAGTACATGAAATTCGTGTGATCCGGTGCCGCCGATAGAGCCGGTGTCCGCTTGCACCGGGCGGAAGTTCAGCCCCAGACGCTGGAAAATACGGCAATAGGTGGCATGCATCAGCTCATAGGTTTCGACCAGCGACTCATGGTTGGCATGAAAGGAGTAGGCGTCTTTCATGATGAACTCGCGTGAGCGCATGACGCCAAAACGAGGGCGGATTTCGTCACGGAACTTGGTTTGAATCTGGTAGAAATTCATCGGCAGCTGTTTGTAGCTGCTGAGTTCATTGCGGGCCAGATCGGTAATGACTTCTTCGTGGGTTGGGCCAAGTACGAATTGACGATTATGACGATCATTAAAGCGGGCCAGTTCAGGGCCATATTGCACAAAGCGCCCGGACTCTTCCCACAATTCGGCAGGCTGGGTGACTGGCATCAGAACTTCCTGAGCACCGGCACGATCCATTTCCTCGCGCACGATACGCTCTACCTTGTGCAGTACCCGGCGTCCGACTGGCAGCCAGTTGTACAGGCCAGAGGCGACTTTGCGAATCAGACCGGCACGCAGCATGAGCTGGTGCGAGATGACTTCGGCGTCGGCAGGGGTTTCACGAAGAGTGGCAAGGAGTAAGCGGCTGGCGCGCATGGGTGTTGTCCTGAGTATCAACAAGAATAATGCGCGATTGTACGGGAGGCGGTGCCTCCTGTGCCATGCTCTATGGTCATGATCTGTGTGTCCACGTAATATGCGGCGCAATAGATCAAGTACAGAGACTGACATGAAGATGACTGCTGCTGAAATCAATGACTTCATTTGTCGAGGGATCCCTGCATTTGAGGAGAGCGGTTGTGAAGTCACCGCAGTAGCTGCTGATCATGTATTGGTGACGCAACATTATCGTGATGGCCTGCTGCGTCCGGGTGGCAGTATTTCCGGGCCAACTTTGATGGCGCTGGCTGATACTGCCATGTATGCCCTGATTCTGGCGCAGATGGGCCCACTGGCCATGGCCGTGACGCAAAATCTGAATATCAATTTTCTGCACCGTCCGGCACCAGTTGATACTATTGCGCAGGCAGGTTTTCTGCGCCTGGGTCGTCGCTCGGCGGTGATAGAAGTGGCTATTCGCAGCGCTGGCAGTGATGATGTGGTCGCCCACGTGACTGGAACCTATGCCTTGCCCGCCGCCTGATTCGGCTACACTACAATAATGCTCTAGTCGGATTTATTCATGACCAAAAAATTGCCTGCTTCGCCAATGACCGCACTTAAGCCATTACCGATTAGCCAGCTTTATCGCAGCACGCCGCTGTCCAGCCTGCCATTTCGACATACCCGTCGTTTGCGTCAGACCAGTGATTTCCTGGGGCAGGAGCGTGCGCGCGAGTCGCTGGAAATGGCCGTTGCCATGCCGCATGACGGCTACAACCTGTTTGCCATTGGTAATAACGGACTGGGTAAACGCACCATGATCCGGCGTTATCTGGCATCGGTGGCCAAACAGCGTCAGGCAGTTGCTGACTGGATTTACGTCAATAACTTCAAAGACCCACGTTATCCCCAGGCTATTGAGCTGCCTGCCGGCATGGCGCAAAACTTCAAACAGGATGTGCACAAACTCTGGCAGCGTCTGTCTGATCGTGTCGTGCGTGCATTTGAAAGCGAGCGTTACCAGGAGCGTCGTGACAGCCTGAAAATGTCACTGACACGTACCCAGCAGGATGCGCTGACTCAGTTGGCAGCGATGGGAGAGCGTAAGGGCGTCAAACTGGTATTGCGCACACCAGGCGGTTATGGCTTTGTTGCCATGTCGGGCAATGGCGACCCCATGCCTGACGATGACTTCAAAGAGTTGTCAACTAGCGCGCAGGCCAAGGTACGGGCTGCATTGGAAGATATGGAAGGCCGTCTGCGCAAGGTGGCACGTAAGCTGGATCAGCTGGAAGAGGCGAATCGTGATCAGGTTGATGCCTTGAATGATGAGCTGGTGCTGGCGGTGCTGGACCCGTTGTTGACCAAGCTCAATGAAAAGTACAGCCATCAGCCGCGGCTGGTGGAATATCTGAAAGCCTATCGCACCGATCTGCTGGATCACCTGGAGTTGATCCTGAATGCAGCCGAAAACCAGGATGCCACGGTATCAGTAGGACAGGCTGGTGAGCAGTTGCCGCCCGTGCGCTATCAGGTCAATGCCCTGATCTGCCGCGACCCCAAGCAGGGTGCGCCGGTGGTGTACGAAGACATGCCGACACACTACAACCTGCTGGGTCATGTCGAGCAAGTTACTTATATGGGAACCGTGGCGACGGACTTTACGCTGATTCGTCCGGGCGCTCTGCACAAAGCCAACGGCGGTTTTCTGATTATCGAAGCCGAGCAGGTGCTGGAGCATCCCTATGCCTGGCAGAGTCTGAAGCGTGCCTTGCGTGCCAAGTCCTTGAAGCTGTCATCACTGGAACAAATGCTGACCTTGACCGGCACCATTTCGTTGGAGCCAGACCCCATTCCGCTGAATATCAAGCTGGTGTTATTGGGTGATCGGGAAACCTTTTATTTGCTGCAGGAATTTGATCCCGAGCTGGAAACAGTATTCAAAATGCGGGCCGATTTCGAGGCAGACATGCCACGCAACAAAGAGAGTGAGCTGGCCTATGCGCATTTTCTGGCCGACATTGCGCATGATGAAAGTCTGTTGCCGATTGCCCGTGATGGCGTGGCGCGCTTGATCGAAGAAAGTGCACGGGTAGCGGATGATCAGGACTTGCTGTCCTTGCATGCCCGCTCAGCCGCTGATCTGTTGCGTGAAGCGAATTTCTGGGCGGTGCAGGCTGGTGTTGAGCTGATCAGTGCGCAGCATGTGCATGATGCATTGCTGGGGCGTGAGCGCCGTAATGACCGTATCCGTCGTTTGTATCTGGACGATATCGGCAAGGGTAATCAGCTGTTTAGTTGTGGTGGCGAAGTCATTGGTCAGGTCAATGGTCTGACCGTGGTGAGTTATGGCGATGCCAGTTTTGGCCTGCCATCGCGTATTTCGGTGACGGCGCATTATGGTGATGGCGACATTACCGATATTGAGCGTGATGTGGATCTGGGCGGTGCGATTCACTCCAAGGGCGTCATGATTTTGTCTAGCTATCTGAAGGCGCGTTTTGGTGCCGAGCATCCGTTGCGTTTTGCCGCCAATATTGCTTTTGAGCAGTCTTATTCCGGTGTTGATGGCGACAGTGCTTCGCTGGGCGAGCTGTGTGGCTTGTTGTCGGCCATTGGTCAGTTGCCGGTCAAGCAGTCATTGGGTATTACCGGTTCCATGAACCAGTTTGGTGAAGTGCAGCCAATTGGTGGCGTGAATGAAAAGATTGAAGGCTTCTTTGCCGCTTGTCAGTTGAAAGGGCTGAGCGGTGAGCAGGGTGTGGTTATTCCGGTGCAGAATGTGCGTCACCTGATGCTGCGGGGTGACGTGCTGGCAGCCGTCAAGGCGGGTCAATTCAGAATCTATGCGGTCAGCCGAGTAGAGGAAGCAGTTGAGCTCTTGCTGGGTCGTGCGGCTGGAAAACTGTCGTCAGAAGATGAGTACACCGAGGGCAGTGTCTTTGCCGCTGTGGCTGAGCGTTTTGCGGTTTGGCACGACGCCGAGAAGGATGAAGAAGACGCTGCAAAGTCGAAAAATTGACTCTGTGGTCACAAAAAGGGGTGGAAATGATTGGGCGCACCCTGCCAAAACCTGTCCAGATGCGTAAACTCTTGGCACCCGCCGTAATGTATTAAAGCTTTCAAGGCTTGATAGGCGTGTGTCATCACCACAAAAACGGGAGATCATTGCATGATTTATTCGGGATCGGCCATCAGCGTGACTGCGCTGGACAATGGCATCGCGGAGCTCAAATTCGATCTCGCCAACGAGTCGGTTAACAAGTTCAGCGCTACTACAGTGCAGGAACTGGCAGCCGCTAGTGAGGCGATCAAAGCAGACAGCAGCGTCAAGGGCGTTGTAGTTACCTCGGCTAAGAGTGTGTTTATTGTTGGCGCAGACATTACCGAATTCGGCCCGATGTTTGCCGGTGGTGAAGCCAGCGTAGCGGAATGGACACTGAAGGCGAACAGCGTATTCAACGCATTTGAAGACCTGCCAGTGCCGACCGTGGTTGCCATTAATGGCATCGCATTGGGTGGCGGTTTTGAAATGTGTCTGGCTTGCGACTACCGTGTGATGTCGACAGCGGCCAAGGTCGGTTTGCCTGAAGTTAAACTGGGCTTGTTCCCGGGTTTTGGTGGCACCGTGCGTTTGAGCCGTGTCATTGGTATCGACAATGCCGCTGAATGGATTGCCGGTGGCAGTGAACAGCGTCCGGATGCGGCATTGAAAGCCGGTGCCGTTGATGCCGTGGTAGCTCCTGAGCTGCTGCGTGATGCCGCTATTGACCTGGTTAATCAGGCGATTGCTGGCAAGCTGGACTGGAAAGCGCGTCGTCAGGAAAAGCTGGATCCGGTCAAGCTCAACAATCTTGAGCAAATGATGGCGTTCAACACTGCCAATGCCGTGATTGCTGGTAAGGCAGGCCCCAACTACCCAGCGCCCAAGCTGGCGTTGCAGGCCATGCAGGGTCATGCCGGTTTGACACGCGATGAAGCCATCAAGGTCGAATCACAATATTTTGCCAAAGCCGCTGTAACACCTCAGGCCAATGCCCTGATCGGTTTGTTCATGGCTGATCAGGCAGTGAAGAAAACGTCCAAAGCACATACTTCAAAGTCAGCCAAGGACATCAAGCAGGCTGCGGTGCTGGGTGCAGGTATCATGGGTGGTGGTATTGCCTACCAGTCAGCCAGCAAAGGCACGCCGATCATCATGAAGGATATTCGCTCCGAAGCGCTGGATCTGGGCATGGGCGAAGCCACCAAACTGTTGTCAGGCCAAGTGGCCAAAGGTCGTTTGACCGCTGACAAAATGGGCAAGGTGCTGTCCAGCATTCGTCCGACGCTGAACTATGGCGACTTCAAGGAAGTCGATATCGTGATTGAGGCCGTGGTTGAAAATGCCAAGGTCAAAACAGCGGTATTGAGTGAAGTGGAAGGCCTGGTGAGTGAGGACACCATTCTGGCGTCCAACACCTCAACCATCTCGATCACTTCATTGGCCAAAGGCCTGAAGCGTCCGCAAAACTTTGTCGGTATGCACTTCTTCAACCCGGTACACATGATGCCGCTGGTGGAAGTGATTCGTGGCGAACAGTCTTCCGATGAAGCTGTTGCTGCTACTGTCAAACTGGCTCAGCAAATGGGCAAGACCCCGATCGTGGTTAATGACTGTCCGGGCTTCCTGGTGAACCGTGTGCTGTTCCCTTATTTTGGTGGCTTTGATCTGCTGGTGCGTGATGGTGCTGACTTCCAGGCCATTGACAAGGTCATGGAGCGTTTTGGCTGGCCGATGGGCCCTGCCTACCTGCTCGACGTAGTGGGTATCGACACTGGCGTACATGCTGCCAAGGTGATGGCTGAAGGTTTCCCTGATCGCATGAAGCCAGACTATAAGTCGGCAACTGAAATCATGTTCGACAACACCCGTTATGGCCAGAAAAATGGCAAGGGTTTCTATGTCTACGAACAAGACAAGAAAGGCAAGCCGAAGAAAGTAGTTGATCCAACCACTTACGAACTGATTGCTCCGGCTGTGGCTGAGCGCAAAGAGTTTGAAGCGGATGAAATTATTGCTCGTTTGATGATTCCAATGGTCAACGAAATTGCACGCTGCCTGGAAGAAAAGATCGTTGCATCGGCTGCTGAAGCTGACATGGCGCTGATCATGGGCATTGGCTTCCCGCCATTCCGTGGTGGTGCCTGCCGTTATGTCGATCAGATGGGCGTGGCTAATTATGTTGCTCTGTGTGCCAAGTTTGCACATCTGGGCAAGGCCTACGAGGCGCCGAAGCTGTTGCAAGACATGGCTGCCAATAACCAGAAATTTTTCGGCTGATCTAGGAGCCTGATAATGACGACTTTGAATCCGCGTGATGTGGTGATTGTCGATGGCGTGCGTAGCGCCATGGGCCGTACCAAAAATGGCATGTTCCGCAACGTACGTGCCGATAGCCTGTCAGCCGAGCTGGTAAAGGCGCTGTTCAAGCGTAATCCCGGTGTTGACCCGAATGAAGTGGAGGATGTGATCTGGGGTTGTGTGAACCAAACTCTGGAGCAGGGCATGAACGTGGCGCGTAACATCGCTATGTTGGCCGAATTGCCACGCACCGTGCCAGGCCAAACGGTGAACCGTCTGTGTGGTTCATCCATGCAGGCGCTGCATACTGCTGCTGCACAAATCATGACCGGTCAAGGTGATGTGTTTGTGATTGGTGGTGTAGAGCATATGGGCCACGTTGGCATGATGCACGGTATTGACCTCAATCCGGCAGCGTCCAAGCACTATGCCAAAGCATCCAATATGATGGGTCTGACTGCTGAAATGCTGGGCATGATGAATGGCATCAGCCGTGAAATGCAGGATCAGTTTGGTCTGGCGTCACACCAAAAAGCTTGGGCTGCCACATTGGCTGGTCGTTTCCAGAACGAAATCATCGGCATTGAAGGTCATGATGCCAATGGTTTTCGTCAGCTCTGCGAAATTGATGAAGTGATTCGTCAGGATGCCTCGCTGGAACAGCTGGCCTCACTGCGTCCTGCCTTTAATCCTAAAGGTGGCACTGTGACGGCGGGTACGTCATCGGCACTGTCTGACGGTGCTTCTGCCATGTTGATCATGAGTGCAGAACGTGCTCAGTCATTGGGTCTGAAGCCACGTGCCAAAATCCGCTCAATGGCCGTTGCTGGTTGTGAAGCCGCTATCATGGGCTGGGGCCCGGTACCGGCTACGCAAAAAGCCTTGCAACGTGCTGGCCTGTCGATTGATGACATCCAGACTGTTGAGCTGAACGAAGCGTTTGCAGCACAAGGCCTGGCGGTATTGAAGGGTCTGAACCTGCTTGATCAGCTTGATGCCAAGGTCAACCACAATGGCGGTGCGATTGCACTGGGCCACCCACTGGGTTGCTCGGGTGCGCGTATCACTACGACCTTGCTCAACGTGATGGAGCAAAAAGATACTCAACTTGGTTTGGCAACAATGTGTATTGGCTTGGGTCAAGGCATTGCCACCGTGATTGAGCGTCTGAACTGATCACGGTTTGTGGTTAATAAAAAGCCCGTACCAGTGATCTGGTACGGGCTTTTTGCTTTTAGTGGACGGATTAGCTGGCGAGGAATCCCCCGTCTTTTTTCCAGATGGCAACCGTAGCAGAGCGTGGTCTGCCGATGTCGCCACTTATACCGGGCTCACCTTGTGGCCATTGGCTAAATGACAGAGGGTTGTTTGCCAAAAAGCTTTCGATGCTTTCACCAGCAGGTGCTGAGACGGCTCTTGGCCCACTATTTTCACCCGGATGTTGTACGTTAATAAATACAGTACGCATATCGGGCGTAAAGGTAATGCCGGTGATTTCGCAGCCGTCAGGTCCAACCAGGAATCGACGAATTTCCCTGGTTTCGGTATCGGCAACCAGCATTTGGTTATTGCCTTGGCCAGCATATTGCCCCGTGTTTGCGTTGCTGCCATCGGTTTGAATCCACAGTAGTCCATTAGGCGAGAAGGCCAGGCCATCCGGGCTGTTAAAAGTGTTGTCGACGCTGACGTTTTCTGAGCCAAGGTTTAAGCCTGCCTGACCGGCCTCTGGTGTCGGGTTGCCGGCCAAAACAAACAGGTCCCAATTAAAGCTGGTGGCTGCAGCATCATTGTTGTCTTCGACCCAGCGAACGATCTGTCCAAAGCGATTGGCAGTTCGTGGGTTGGCGTCATCCGTGGTTGTTCGGCCACTGTTGTTAGTCATGGTGATGTAAACATCGCCAGTGGTGGGGTGCACACAGACCCACTCAGGACGATCCATTTTGGTAGCACCTACTGCGTCTGCAGCTACGCGGGCATGAATCAGGATGCTTGCTTGATCAGGAAAGCTATCGTCTGCGGCGAGTGTTGGATTACTGGTTTTATCCAACAGCAGCCATTCGCCAGTACCCATCATATCGCCGGTGACATCACCATCATCAAAGCGGGCAACATACAGCTTGCCGGTATCCAGCAGGTCACGATTATTGGCCAAGTCGCCTTCTTTGTAGATGCCGTCAGAAACAAACTTGTACACATAGTCATTGGCCTGGTCGTCGCCCAGATAGACTACGACGCGTCCATCTTTAGCCAGTGTCATGGCGGAGTTTTCATGTTTGAAGCGGCCCAGCGCAGTGCGCTTTTTGGGGGTTGATGTGGGATCCATAGGGTCAATTTCGACTATCCAGCCAAATCGATTACCCTCATTAGGTTCTATATCGTAGTCAAAGCGCTCATCAAGTTCATGCCAGCGATAACCAAAACCATTTGGACTGTAACCATAACGCTGCATTTCTGGCGTAAGGCTGGCGCCTGGGTTCAATGTACCAAAGTAACCATTAAAGTTTTCTTCACAGGTTAAATAGGTGCCCCAGAGTGTTGTCCCGTTACCACAGTTGTTGAGGGTGCCAAAAGCAACACGTCCGCTAATCTCTGTGCTGGTTTGCATTAATGGGCTACCAGCAGCAGGGCCTGTTATTTCGGTGCGGCTATTGCCTGTGATACGACGATTAAAACGTGAGCCAACGACAATTTCCCACAAGTCACCTGTCTTTTTGACGTGCGCAACCGTAATACCATGGCCGTTTTGTGCTTTTAGGACTTTATCAAGTGTCCATTTATCGGGATAAGTCATGCCCGGTTCGGGCTTGAACAGGTATTCGTAGTTCACATATTCATGGTTGATGACCAAGATACCTTCGCGGCTAGATGTGCCATTCATTGGGAAGAAGTGCATCCCATCATGATTTTCACCGATTTGTAATGCCTGCTCTTCACCAGTCTCTGATGCATCACCTTTCCATAAAGGTGAGTTAAAAAACAAGGCACCACCCCATGGGGCCAATACCTGATAGTCGTAACCCTCAGGCACGGTAATCTCGCTGCCACTGTTTGCGGGTACGGCGTTAAATCCAAGGCGCGCTGAAGGTAGTTCGTTGTTGGGCTCTTCGTCTTTGTTATCGTCTCCACATGCAGTGAGCGAACCACCTAAAAACATGGCGGCTGATAGTCCCAAGCCACTTTTGAGTAGGTTGCGGCGTGATACAGCACGCTCTACCACATCATGGAAGTGCTCATTGGGACTGGGGTTGTTATTATCTTCGGTAAAGTTGATCAATTTCACGATGAGTTCTCCTTGGCTGAACGGTTGGGAAGCTTTTTCGGGCTACTCAAGGGTTCCAGCTAAAGATGGCTGGTGCGTGAATGTGATATGAATGTTTGATTTCGATTTCGTCACAAAGGCGTTGTCATTAAACCAGCCAGATAAAATTTAGAGGCTTTTCACTATGCATATTTTGCACACCATGTTGCGTGTCGGTGATCTGGATCGATCCATCGCGTTTTATACCCAGGTACTCGGCATGCAGTTGATTCGTCGTAACGACTATCCTGGTGGACGTTTTACCTTGGCATTTTTAGGTTTTGGTGATGGTGGAGCAGAGCTTGAGCTTACCCATAACTGGGATACCACGGCATATGATCTGGGTAACGGTTATGGTCATGTGGCGTTGGCAGTGCCTGATGCGTATGCGGCTTGTGAAGCGGTGACCGCTAAAGGTGGAAAAGTCACCCGTCCTGCTGGCCCGATGATGCATGGCACCACGGTTATTGCTTTTGTCGAAGACCCCGATGGCTACAAGATTGAGCTGATTCAGACCGGAGAGCCAGCATGAGTCCGTTGGAACATGTGCTGGCTTGTCTGGCCGAGGAGTGTTCCGAAGTGATTCATGCCACGACCAAGGCCATGCGTTTTGGTTGGGACGACGGCCATCCTGATGGCAACAGCAATAATGCACAGGACATGGTGCGTGAAATTAATGATTTGCTGGGCGTGATTGAGGTGTTGAAGCAAATGCCTTTGCCACTGGAAGGGTTGGGTGATCCTGAGCGCATAGCAGCCAAGCAGGCCAAGGTACAGCGCCTGATGGACTACGCTGAAGCGCGCGGTACGCTGCAGCGCTGAGCATTCCGGCTTGAGGCAATCAGTCTCAAGTAATAAAGCTGTCGCGAATCAGGCCAACAAACACACCTTCAATCACAACTTTGTCGGGTGAAATGATCTGTGGTTCAAAGGTGGGATTGGCAGGAACCAACTTCACATTTTTCTTGTCGTAGTCCAGGTATTTAACAGTGACTTCGTTGTCGATGCGGGCAATGACAATTTGCCCTGCACGGGCAATGCCGGTTTTGTACACGGCAATCAGGTCGCCATCCAGAATACCGGCATCTTTCATGGACTCGCCCCGTACACGCAGCAAATAGGTGGGACGTTTGCTGAACAAACCGCGTGGTACGGGCAGGCTGTGATCGTGATTTTCCACCGCCTCAAGGGGCAGGCCAGCAGCCACCGAGCCAATGACCGGAATTAAATCACTTTCAACTTCGTCTTCAATTAACAGTTGAATGCCGCGTGAACGTTCGGCATGTAGTTTGATATAGCCCTTGCTTTCAAGGGCACGGAGATGATCGGCAGCGGCGGTTTTTGAGCGGAAGCCAAAGCGTATGGCGACTTCGGCTCGGGTAGGTGCCATGCCGGTGTCCTGCACGCATTCACGGATGAAATCGAGAATTTCTGATTGACGTATGGTGAGCGTTTGCATGCGGTGTGCCCTGCTGATGAAGATATGTTTGTGAAAATACTGTGCAAACCATAACCCAATACTGTTTTTATGGCCAGTGCTGTTCGTCGTGTCAGTATAGGCTTTTAATCTGTAAATTAGCGTGTGTTGCCTGCGTCCTGATAGACTGCCCCGCTTGACGACCCTGACAGGTGCCCTATGAGCGTGTTTTTGCTGGTTATGCTGTTGGTAGCTGCTATTTTTGCCGGCAATTTGCTGCTGCTTAAACCCAGCCCACGTGAACAGCGTGTCATGCGTCAGCGTACTTATGCACAAGGTCAGGGCTTTAAAGTGATTCTGCGGGCAGCGCCCGAGTGGTTGGAGCAACCAGTTGGTACTGGCATGGTGGCCTTTTATCGCCTGTCACTGGAGCAGCCATTGAGTATTCGTGGACGCTGGCGCTGGCATGCGGGATTGCAAAACTGGCAGCCAGTCAATCAACCGGCGGCATGGCTGGTTGAAAACAGGCTGCCTACACCAGCACCCGACGGATGGCTGGGTCTTGAAGCAAATGCCGACAGTGTTACCGTGTACTGGAAAGAAGATGGCGCGTCAGCTTCTGTGGATGTGATCCTGGCAGCGATTACTTCGTTGAAAACTTGACCGCGGGGACGATGGCTCGTATATATGCCGCTCTTTGCAGCGTACCTTTTTAATAATGTTAAGGAATTCCCGTTCATGGGCAAGTCACTGGTAATTGTGGAGTCTCCCGCCAAGGCGAAGACCATCAATAAGTACCTCGGCAAGGATTTTGTGGTGAAGTCTAGCGTCGGCCATGTGCGTGACCTGCCTGTCAGTGGTAGCGGTGGCTCCGATCCGGCCGAACGTGCGCGTGCGGCGGCGGAAACCCGCAAATTAACGGCTGAGCAAAAAGAGGCTCAGCAGGCCAGTAAACAGCGTGCGGCACTGGTTGCCCGTATGGGGGTCGACCCGGAACATCACTGGAAGGCAAAGTACGCCATTCTGCCGGGCAAGGAAAAAGTCGTCAGCGAATTACAGTCCCTGGCCAAGTCAGCTGACACTATCTATCTCGCCACCGACTTAGATCGCGAAGGAGAGGCGATTGCCTGGCATTTGCGTGAAGTGATTGGTGGTGATGACAGCCGCTTCAAGCGCGTGGTGTTTAACGAAATTACCAAGACTGCCATCACCGAGGCGTTCAACAAGCCGGGCGAGCTGAATATTGCCCGTGTGAATGCTCAGCAGGCACGACGTTTTCTGGATCGTGTGGTGGGTTATATGGTGTCGCCGTTGCTATGGGCCAAGATTGCCCGTGGTCT
>CAZMVL010000005.1:83099-145388 GCA_964569335.1 uncultured Paraperlucidibaca sp. | reverse complement strand
AGATAGTGGGATTGGACTCTAAAACTACGTGCTACTCAAATACGGGGGGACGTCGGACTAAGTGCAAGTGTCCGTTTTCCAGCAGTTTCCTGGGACATTAGATTTATAGCATCTGACATAGGTACATTCAGTAATGTTTCTATCTGCATCTCTTCCGTATTTACACGTAACACAATTACACGGTCTACAAGATCCAAAGACCTAGCATTAAAAGTGACATGACCGTTATTTCCCATCAAACTCTTTCACCATTGGCACTAACAACGTCATATCCTCTTTGATTAACCTCAGTGGCCATCTGACCATTGGTTATTAGCGCCGCATAAAGTTCGCCAATGCGACCACACAAATGCCGTAATTCTGTAGGTGGCACTCCCCAGTTGAGCTCTCTTTCAAACCAACCCATAGCCTCTCCGAGTGACTGAATCAGCTGCATTTGTGTAATTGCCATAAAAATGCCTTAGAAAAGTAAGTCCGATAATCAAAGTTAGCTGCGCTCAATTTTTAAAACAACATGCTCTTTAAAGGCATCTTTAATGGAGTCTAGCTTCCATTTGACTGACTTCTGCTTTTGAAAAAGAATTTCATTACACATAACCTTAATTGCTTCAATAAGGGGCTCACGGTTTGCCCCAAATCTTTGAAACAGATCATACATCGAGGTGCCACTAATATCCCTGCTGGTCGTCGAATTGCAAAATTGACATGCAGTTACCGTATTTATGGCATCGATTTCTTCTGCTAAGCATTCTTTTTCAGTAGCAGAATATGCATAGAAATTAGTTTCAACTAACTCACGTATTTGCTTTAAGTATCCTCCCTGAGACTTTCCAATCAAATGCTCTACAGTCATTTGACGCCATAAATCAAAGTCAATGGGACTTCCATCGACGCTACCACCGCAGCCGCATAACTGACATTGAGCTTTACACCTAATATGCACATTTGCGGAATAGCCAAAAAGTGACTGGCAGTTTTTGTAATTATATTTTTTCATAAGATTTTTTATACAGCTAAATACGATACGGCTTAAGCCACCAAATCCCAGACGAAAAAAAGCCACAACGCTCAATCCCTCAGAGCGTCATGGCTTTTTTCAAACAGGCCTTATTCCCAGATTACGCGCTCACGGCGAGCACACCAGGTGTCCGCATTAACCAGGTACTTGTCTTCGATGATGTTGCGCTTGATCTTCATGGTAGGTGTCAGGAAACCATTTTCAATGGTCCACTGATCTTTCACGACAACGATATAATCAAGGCGCTCATGGTCTTCGATGGTTGCATTGACATTAACCAGTAACTCTTTGAATTCCTGAGTTAATTGCTCTTTTGTCAATGTGCCCTTCTCAATCTCGGCCAAAGCATCCAGAGACAGCATGAACAACGCAAACGGCTGTGGCTGGCTTGGGCCGGTCACGCAGATTACTTCAACCTTGGAGTGCACATTGAGTTTTTGCTCAATCGGCACAGGGGCTACGTACTTGCCTTTCGAAGTTTTGAACAATTCTTTTACACGGCCAGTAATACGCAAACGACCTTGTTCGTCCAGCTCACCACGGTCACCCGTTTTCAGGTAACCATCTTCGGTCATGTCTTCTGCGGTTTTGGCGGGATCTTTAAAGTAACCCAGCATTTGACCTGGGCTTTTCACCTGTACTTCGCCGTTTTCAGCGATACGGTGATGTACGCCAGGATTGGCATGTCCCACGTAGCCGATACGTGCTTCGCCGATACGAGTACCGTGTGAATAACCGAAGTTTTCGGACATGCCGTACACTTCCAGCAGCTCCAGACCCAGGTTGCGATACCACTGAAGAATATTTGGCGGCAATGGCGCAGCAGCTGTAATCGCCATGCGAGTTTTGTCCAGACCCAGCTGCTTCAACACTTTACGTTTGATCAAACCGGACAGAATCGGAATATTGAACAGGATTTTCTGCTTTTTAGGCGGCAACTTGTCGTTGATGGCCAGATAGAACTTGGTCCACAGACGCGGTACCGAGAAGAAAATGGTAGGTTGTGCGCGCTGCAAATCTCTTTGGAAAGTTTCCAGCTTGTCGGCAAAGAATACACTGAAGCCGAAATACAGCGATGCAGTTTCAACCACGGCACGCTCTGCCACGTGAGCCAGCGGCAGATAAGACAGCATGCGCTCATCACGGGTTACGTTATAGGTTTCTTTCAGGCCGGCGGCTACAGAACACATGGTACCGAAGCTGTGCATGACGCCTTTGGGACGACCAGTGGAGCCCGAGGTGTAAACAATGGTTGCCAGAGCACCGGTGGCAGGCAACTGGATTTCATCTTCGGTCAGCGGATCTGTTTCAGCAATGATATCAGCCCATTGTGGCGCATCTTTACGTGGTGACAATGGCAGACTAATGATGGGCAGGTCTGCTGGCAATGCAGGCTCAATGTCATTCCAGCCATCCGCAGTACCATCCATTTTGCCCAGCATCAACAATTTGGATTCCGAGTGCTCAAGAATATAAGCCGCTGTTTCACCATTCAGGGTGGGATACAGTGGAACGGTGACGTGACCAGCAAACCAGATGGCCAGGTCGGCCAGAATCCAGTGAGCGCTATTGCGACCCAGTAAGCCGATCGAGGTTCCTGCTGGCAGACCCAATGACTTCAGGTGATTGGCCATACGCAACACTTCATCACGCGCCTGACCCCAGGTTACTTCAAGTAACTGGTCGCCTTGCAAAGGTTGGGTCATGTAAACGGCGTTGGGATTGGTCTCGGCCCAATGCAGCAGGCAGTGTGGCAGCGTCGATCGCGAGGCATATTTGCTCATGGTCAGCGTTCCTAGGTTGTTTTTATTGGGGAAAAATAGTGGTTCTTTTATACCAGAAAAAGCGACAAATGCCCGCAAAAACATGACTTATACGGATATTTCTGCACCACTTCGTCTGATTGTCTCGCGATATTGTCCAGGTGAACAACCATGCAAGCGCTTAAATGCCTGACCAAATGCATTTTCTGAGCTATAGCCCACCTGCTCCGCAATATGACGGATGGGCTGCGCGGTATGAATCAGCTCCCAAACCGCAATTCGCATACGATGTTCTGTCACATAAGTTAGTGGCGGCACACCCATGCAACGGATAAATCGTTCGGCAAATGCAGAGCGGGACAAATGCGCTATTTCGGCCAATGTATTCACTGTCCAGGGATTGGCAGGCTGCTTGTGAATGCGACTCAACACACTGGCCAATACCGGGTCTTTCAGGGCTCTCAACCAGGTTTCATTGCCTTCTGGCAAATGCTCGATATAGGTGCGCAAGCATTCCAGAAACCACACATCCCCCAAGCGATTCAAAATGGCCTGGTGACCAGGACGCAGATCAGACATTTCATCCAGCAAAAATTCAATGCCGATACGCAGCCAGTTGGGGGGATGTTGTGCCATGCCAAGAATAGGCATGGCCACTGGCAATGCGGTAATGAGAGGAGCGCCCATGACTTCATCAAACAGGCAGCTGGCGGTCAGGATCATGGCACCGAATTCGCCTTCACCGATTTGCAAAGGCGTGTGTTGCAGATGTTTGAATTCGGCACTGATATCAATAATGGGCGTATAGCTGGGTGCCTGAGGCATTCTGATGTGATGCGGCTTGGCACCCGGAATAATCAGAATATCGCCAGAATTCAGCTCAAATACTTCACCATCAATCAGGCACTCAACCTGCCCCTGCAGCACGGCATGAAACACCGCTCTCCTAGGCAAGCTGATGAAGGCCGACCACGGCTTGGCACCCGATATGAACAAATACTCAGCATCGCGCAAATGCAGATCATCAAACACAAGGCTGAGAAAATCCGTCATAAGCGTGTGCTAAACCATCTTATTCGTTGTGCTGTGAGCATTCCATATTGCTGGGCTCATGACGGCAACGTACACGCTTCAATAAATTCATCGTGGCAGCAGAATAGACGCCTTCCATGGTCAGCGCCAAACGTGCTTCACGCAACATGCTTTGATATTTGGCATTATCCTCAGGCTTCAGATCCATCCAGTATTTGGCGGGCACCTCTGCTTCCTGACGCTTGATCATGTCCAGATAAGGATCAACAAACTGTAGCGCATAGCGCTGTAGGCTCAGTAAGCGCGCATCCAGATCAGGCACCTGGGGCAACAACTTGTCACGTCGAATCAAAATGGCGCCATGTGCAATCAGAAGTGGAAAACGGAAAATGGCGCCCTTATCACCCAGACCCTTGTACAGCTCTAATGGTTTAAAGGCCAATGCAGGTGCCGCAATAATGTCCACCTGGCCATTATTGAACTTACCAGCGAAATTGGTGATATCCGACGGTACTGGCTGAGCACCTATACCTGCAATCATTCTGGATTGTGAACGGTCCCACTCCAGTACGGCGACACGTTTACCGGCAGCCTTTTCAATGGAATCAATCTGGCGGTCATTGACCATGACAAAAATTGAACCAATGGGTGCAATGGCTACAATCTGATATGGCCCGTGAATAGCCATCTTGGAAAACTGAGGGTTGGCCAGGGTGTGCAGCAAAATCTTGGCAGCCTCGTAATTGGGCAGGTTGCCCGGAGCATCAATACTGCCTACAACAAAGTTGAACTGTTTTGCACGCAATAAAGACAGGGTGACCATATCACACTGCCCTGCCTTGTAATCTTCTGCAGCCACACGCTCGTCAGTATAAAGACGCAGCTCTGCATTGATGTTCCACTTTTTGGCCTCTAATGCCAGATCCTTGGCCAGATTCCATATCTGCCCTTGTCCACCGGCAATATCAAAGACGCAGGCACGTACATTCAATGTGTTTGGCAACGGATCAGGTGTCGGCAACTGAAAAGCAGGCATAGCCACGTTGGCCTGCACTGGTGCCACGGCAAAGGTCACTGCCAATGCCAGCAAGCTGAGGATTTTTTTTGTAATTAACATAATGAACTGCCTCACGGGCTTTATACGTAGAAGTAGGATGCTATGGCTTTGTCTTTGCTTTGTCCATGGACAGACTACAACCCCAGTGCATCCAGGCTGATACGGCCATCTTGCAATGGAGGACACCAGCAATAACTGCTGGATACCGGCTTGGAAATGGTAAACAGACTATCAATTATCCCATCATCAATGCCGGTCATTCGTGCCAGCATGACTTCAAATGCACGGAATGAGTGGCCAAAGGCAACAAACACCAATCCGGCTCTGGCACCGGCAGTCCATGGCATGGAGCGTCTCAAGATGAATGCCTCCGGACTAAAGCCTTCCTGTTCGGTTCGCTTTACATGGGCACTGATTGGCGCATCTTCCAGTTCTTCGTTATCGCTCAGACGCCTGCCAATGGTGTGATCCTTGGTTTGCTGATCCATGGCATCAAATGCCTTGAAGTTATGCAGCCACTGCTGCACCGCCACGTAACTGCCATTTTCATAGGCGGTAATGGTCTTTCCAGTCTGTTGACTGATGGTTTCAGCTTGCTGAGTGCTGATCAGTGCAGTAGCAATTGCTTCATCACCTTCAGGATTTTCGGTGCCATCTTCGTAGCCTGTCAGGTCGCGACCTTCTTTATAAACAAAGGCATCAATGCTGTTGCTCAGCTCAAAACAATGACCAAGATCGGTCATCAGGGCATGTTCCAGGCGTAACAAATCGCCCCGATCAGTACCTCTTAACCAGCACCACAGGGCCGTTTCCTTGACAGCCAGCGGTACCAGGCTTTGAGCAAGGTCAGGCCCTATACTAAGGCCTGGCATATTGGTGCCTAATGCGGAGAACAGGCTGGAACCAAAGCCTACTACCACGGCATCACCATCCGCCCTGGCCTGTAACTGCCTAAGTGCATAAGACAAGTCTGTCTGGCTGACCGCTGGTTTAAGCTGCAAAAGCATATAACGCGCATGGGGCTGTAGTTCAGACAAAATACCCGGTTGAGCCACAGGCATATTCAGGCACTCCTTGAAATTACTGATAAGGAAATCGTTGATAAAAAAGGGTCGCATAAAGCGACCCTTTTGTTAATGCCGCAAAAGTCTTGTGTGTATCAACCAGCAAGCTTTGCTTTCAGCTCGCGACGACGACGGTGCAATACCGGCTCGGTATAGCCATTAGGCTGGGCACAGCCGTCAAACACCAGTTCAGCCGCTGCCTGGAAAGCCACACTATTGGCGAAGTCAGGTGCCATTGGCGTATACAGCGGGTCGCTGGCATTTTGCGCGTCAACTACCACAGCCATGCGTTGCAACGCTTCTGTTACCTGCTCTTTGCTGCAAACGCCATGATGCAGCCAGTTGGCCACATGTTGGCTGGAAATACGCAGCGTAGCGCGGTCTTCCATCAAACCGATGTTGTTGATGTCAGGCACTTTGGAACAGCCTACACCTTGGTCAATCCAGCGCACCACATAACCCAGAATGCCCTGGCAATTGTTATCCAGCTCATTTTTGATTTCATCAGCCGACCAGCTTGGATTAGTCGTTACTGGATAGGTCAGAATGTCATCCAGAGAGGCGCGAGCACGCGACTTCAGCTGATCCTGTACATCCTGCACCAGCACCTGATGATAATGCGTAGCGTGTAGCGTTGCACCAGTTGGCGACGGTACCCAGGCGGTGTTGGCACCTGACTTGGGATGCGCAATTTTCTGCTCAAGCATGGCTTTCATCAGATCAGGCATGGCCCACATGCCCTTGCCAATTTGCGCCTTGCCTTTCAGACCACAAGCCAGACCAATATCAACATTCCAGTTTTCGTAGGAAGAAATCCACTTGGCAGCTTTCATGTCAGCCTTGCGAATCATCGGGCCTGCTTCCATCGAAGTGTGCATTTCATCACCGGTACGATCCAGGAAGCCGGTATTGATGAAGATGACACGCTCTTTGGCTGCACGGATGCATTCTTTCAGGTTGACGGTGGTACGACGCTCTTCATCCATAATGCCCATTTTCAGGGTATGACGAGCCAGACCTAATGCATCCTCTACACGACCAAAAATTTCATTGGCAAAAGCCACTTCTTCAGGGCCATGCATTTTTGGTTTCACGATATAGACAGAGCCTGCACGTGAGTTGCTCAAGCTGTTGATTTTTAACAAATCATGTTTGGCAGCCAACACAGTAACCATGGCATCCATAATGCCTTCTGGCACTTCTTCGCCTTTATAAAGTACAGCTGGATTAGTCATCAGATGACCAACGTTACGTACCAGCAGCAAAGCGCGACCATGCAGTGTGAACTCACCACCATTAGGTGACTTGAATACACGGTCTGCGTTCAGCGTACGGGTCAGGGTTTTGCCGCCTTTATCAAAAGACTCGGCCAGCGTGCCTTTCATCAGACCCAGCCAGTTGCCGTAAACTTCAACCTTGTCCTCTGCATCCACTGCTGCAACAGAGTCTTCACAGTCCTGAATGGCCGTAATGGCAGATTCCAGATTGACATCTTTGATGCCAGCCGCATCAGTTTTGCCAATAGGATGTTCACGATCAAATTGAATTTCAGCATGCAGGTTATTGTTTTTCACAAGAATACTGGTTGGGTTGCTGATGTCACCTGTATAACCGACAAACTTGGCAGGCTCTGCCAGACCAACGGTTGTGCCATTGCTTAAAGTGACTTCCAGCACACCATTGTTGATGACATAAGCCGTGCTATCGGCATGAGAGCCCGAACTTAAAGGCGCTGCCTGATCCAGGAATTGACGAGCAAAAGCAATAACCTTGTTGCCACGTACCGGATTGTAGCCCTTGCCTTTTTCTGCGCCGTCTTCTGAAGAAATGGCATCAGTGCCATACAGAGCATCATACAAAGAGCCCCAACGAGCATTGGCAGCGTTCAAGGCATAACGTGCATTCTTGACGGGTACGACCAACTGAGGACCCGCAATGGCGGCAATTTCGTCATCTACATTTTCCGGGCTTACCGCAAAATCGGCACCCTCTGGCACCAGATACCCGATTTCAGTCAAAAATGCCTTGTATGCAGCAAAATCAGCACCTGGATTGGCACGGTGCCAGGCATCAATCTGCGCCTGAATTTCATCACGCTTTGCCAGCAACGCCTTATTTTTAGGCATGAGGTCGGCCATGATCTGTTCAAACTGGTTCCAAAAGTGTTCTGGAGTGACGCCGGTACCAGGAGCTACTTCATTATTTACCAAGTCATACAACGACTTGGCAATTGCCAGTTCACCGTGTTGGATGCGCTGTTCAGTCATGTGTCTCTAAGCCTCATTGCGATAGATTTCAAAAAAGATGGCGTAGTCTAGCGAAAAGTTTTCGGTCGGTCATTCCCGATCGCGTAATCGGGTGCGTCGGCGAGATAATCGCTCGGCTTCTGCACTCGCCTCCTGCTCGGTAATCTGTCTGGCCACATAACTGATCAACTGACGCAACCAGCGATGGGCCGGGCTGTGATGCAGCAACGGCCCCCAGGCCATTTTCAGCTCAAACTCCGGAATAAAGAAAGGTGGCTCTTTAATGACAAGTTGCGGATGATCCGCCTGCAAACGGGCAATCCGGCTTGGCAAGGTCGCAATCAGGTCGGCTTTATGGGCAACCAATGCAGGCATTTGATAATGACGGGTATAAATCGTAATACGACGCTTCTGCCCTAACCGGCTTAACGCCGCATCAATCTGCCCCAAACCACCGCGATCTGGCGAAATACCAAACCCAATACCCATGCCGGTTTTGGAGACCCAGATATGCTGCGATTCCAGGTAAGTTTTCAAGTTGAAGCGCATGGCGGCCGGGTTATGACGATTCAGCAGGCAAGAAAAGCTGTCCGTCCACAGCGTCACCTGGTGAAATGACTGTGGGATTTCATTAAAGCGGTTAATGGCCAGATCCACCTTGCCCTGCTCAATGTCTTGCACACTGACATCCGATGGCGTCAGAAAGTCCAGGACCACATCAGGTGCTTCCGAGCGCAGCGCCTTGACCAGTGCGGGCACCAGCGTGGCTTCGGCATAGTCAGATGACATGATGCGAAATACCCGTTTCGATGCCAGTGGCCTGAACTCCTGTCTGGGCTCCAGAATATCGGTTACCTGAGATAGCGCCTGACGAATGCGTGGTGCCAGCTCGATGGCACGCTCGGTTGGCGTCATACCATGGCTGGCACGTATTAATAGCGGATCATTAAATAATTCACGGAGACGCTTTAAGCCATTGGACATGGCAGGCTGAGTAATGCCAAGCTGCTCTGCGGCACGCGTTACGTTTTGTTCACGCAATAAAACATCCAGATAAACCAGCAGATTCAGATCAATACGCTCAAGATTCATGGCGTGAATACCCATAATAACAAACATAGATTTGGAAAATTATGCCACAAACCGTAAACTGCGATGGCTTAAAAAACTAAGGCCACGTCTTTAGTACTATTTATTAAACCCTGTGAAGGAACTGCCATGACCACATATACATCAGCAATTGATGCTGTTCGTGCTCTGAAAGCCAAGTTTGGTGATACCTGGAGCGCTATCAGCCCTGAAGATGCAGCACGCATGCAAATGCAAAACCGCTTCAAAACCGGTCTCGACATCGCTAAGTACACTGCGGCCATCATGCGTAAAGACATGGCTGAGTACGATGCTGACACCAGCAAGTACACTCAATCACTGGGTTGCTGGCATGGTTTTGTTGGCCAGCAAAAAATGATCGCCAACAAGAAATACTTCGGCACCACTGACAAGAAGTACCTGTACCTGTCCGGCTGGATGGTTGCTGCTCTGCGCTCAGAGTTTGGCCCACTGCCCGACCAATCCATGCACGAAAAAACATCAGTTCCTGCATTAATCGAAGAGCTGTACACCTTCTTGCGTCAAGCAGATGCCAAAGAGCTGAACGACCTGTTCCGCAATCTGAAGAAAGCACAAGACGCTGGCGACACTGCCAAGGCCAAGGCTATCGAAGATCAAATCAACAACTTCGAAACTCACATTGTGCCAATCATTGCTGACATCGACGCCGGTTTTGGTAACGAAGAAGCCACTTACCTGCTGACCAAGCGCATGATTGAAGCAGGCGCTTGCTGTATCCAGATTGAAAACCAGGTATCTGACGCCAAGCAATGTGGTCACCAAGCCGGTAAGGTTACTGTTCCACACGAAGACTTCCTGGCCAAGATCAATGCTGTTCGTTATGCATTCCTGGAACTCGGCGTTGATGACGGCGTAATTGTTGCCCGTACCGACTCCGAAGGTGCCGACCTGACTCAAAAGATTCCTGTTTCCAACGAACCAGGCGACTTGGCTTCTCAGTACATCAGCTACCTGGACACCCAGGAAATCGACATCTCCGAAGCTAAGGATGACGAAATCCTGATCAAGCGTGATGGCAAGCTGCACCGTCCTAAGCGTCTGGCTTCCGGCCTGTTCCAGTTCCGTGAAGGCACACAGATCGATCGCGTTGTACTCGACTGCGTAACTTCGCTGCAAAACGGTGCTGACCTGCTCTGGATCGAAACACCTACACCAAACGTGGCTGAAATTGCACACATGGTTAACCGTGTTAAGGAAATCGTTCCAAACGCCAAGCTGGTGTACAACAACAGCCCATCGTTCAACTGGACGCTGAACTTCCGTCAACAAGCCTACGATCGCTTTGTTGCCGCTGGCAAAGACGTGTCTGCCTATGACCGCGCCAAGTTGATGAGCGTTGAGTACGACAACACTGAACTGGCTAAAGATGCTGACGAAAAAATCCGCACCTTCCAGGCCGATGCAGCACGTGAAGCGGGTGTATTCCACCACCTGATCACTCTGCCTACCTACCACACTACAGCACTGCATATGCATGAGCTGTCGAAGGGCTACTTCGGCGACCAAGGCATGCTGGCTTATGTGGCTGGTGTTCAGCGTAAAGAAATCCGTGAAGGCGTTGCCTGCGTTAAGCACCAAGCCATGGCTGGTTCTGACATTGGCGATGACCACAAGGAAATCTTTGCTGGCGAACAAGCACTGAAAGCCGGTGATGACTCCAAAAACACAATGAACCAGTTCCAAGGCTAATTGGATCCGGTTTAATTGGAAAAAGGCCCGCATAAGCGGGCCTTTTTTATTGCATTAGACAACAAGACCTTTTTACTTGTATCTTGGCAACCCCTTTGGTGTATCGACGTGATATGAGCCCTGCCGATTTCAGCAAAACCCTGCCCTCAGCCTATGTCCTGCTGCTGCTTGACGTCACCAAGCGCTTTGGGGTGTCCGAAGAGGATCTGCTCGGGCCTTTTGCACTTACCAGAGCCAACCTGCTAGATAGCCACGAACATCTGCCTTTAACCCTGGTTAATGATGTATTGATTCGGGCCTTGGCACTGACCAATGAGCCTGCCCTGCCGTTTCATATCGGCATGCAAATGAAAATCTCCACACACGGTTTTATCGGCTTTGCAGCCATGACTGCCGATACCGTCAACCAGGCACTGGAGCTTGTGGAGCGCTTCAGTGAATTACGCCTCCTGGGAGCGATTATTAAACTCCGCGTGGAAGGTGATCAGGCTTCTCTTCATATTGATACGGATCTGACCTTACAGCCATTAAGAGATGCTGTTCTGGCAGCGCTGATGGTGGGCTTTGGGCAAATGGCCCAGGTTGTTACCGGAGAAACCCTTTACGGTGTGGCCCATATCGAAATTGATGAACACCCTCGTTATCGTGAAATCATGTATCGCCTGCCGGCACAAATTTATTTCAAACAGGCAGGCAACTACATCTGTTTTGATGCCAACTACCTGTCATTGCCTTTACTAATGTCAGACACCGCCTCAATGCAACTGGCCGTTAAACAATGTGAGCAAGAGTTGGCCGCCCTGGGCCACTTCAGTCCTTTTGTCAGAGAAGTCCGCACTCTGGTTCACGACCCCGCCGCTGGTTTTCGCTCACTTGAGGCAGTAGCCGAAATATTGAATCAATCCGAGCGCACATTAAAACGGCAGCTGGCTCAGGAAGGAACCACATTTAGCGACATTCTGGAAGATATGCGCCGTCAGGAGGCCATTCGCCTGCTATTGCATAGCGGCGACAGCCTGGAACGAATCGCTGATGCGCTAGGTTATTCCGATGTCGCCAACTTTAATCGCGCATTCAAACGCTGGACCGGCACCACCCCAGGTCAATATCGTCGAGAACAGGGACATTCCGATAAATAACGAACATATGTCTCGATATGTCTTGCATGCATCCTTAGGGTTATGGAACCATTGTCCAATAATAAAAACACATCCCCGAGGGTGACTCATGTCGTCAAAAGCTTTTGCTTTGCGAGCGCTTCCGTTTGCCATGCTATGTTTGTCCGCCACTGCTCATGCCGGTGGACTTGATCTCCCCACTATCGCTGCCTCCCATCAGGGCACATCAAACGCCAACTCAGCCGAAGCCGCTGATGCCTCCGTGATTTATTACAACCCGGCCGGCATGGCCATGTTGCGCGGCATCAACGTGACCAATAACCTGTCTGCTTTCACGCTACGCGGGAAAGTAGAGGTTGATAAGGATGGTACTACCAGCACACCAAGACCCGGAGAAACCGAGGGACGCCCTATTTCTGAAGACCCACACGCTCAGGGAGAGCCAGGCTCATTTTGGCCTAAAGTGCTGGGGGCAGGCTCATTTTTTGCCTCAGCACCATTGCACAGAATCAAACTGGATGCACTCAAGGCTATTCCTTTTTATGAAGACATCACCATTGGCGTAGGTATTTTTGCGCCAGGCGGCGGCAACCTGAATTATAAGTCTGACTGGGCGGGTCGCCATTTCATCGACAACGTAGCCATCGAAATGGTTAACATCAACCCGTCAATGGCCATACGGTTTGATGACAAACACAGCGTGGGTGCAGGCGTATCTCTGATTGGGGGACACTTAAGACAAGGCGTTCATGTTGATGTGAATGGTGTCGGCCCCTACTTGTTACAACCGATTATTGACGACTTTGGCGCCGGTTCTGTTACCGGGCTGATCAACGATGTACTTGGCAATTTACCCGGCACAGACCCACTAAAAGGTATCTTGGCTGGTCTGGGCCAACAGCTTAATGATCTTGGCTTAACAGGCAATGACATTGTGCCGGATGGTCAATTAAAAGACCTGTTGGGTCAAACATTGGCCAGCACATTATTAACACCTGACAGCCGTGGCAAAGCTGATATTGAAATGTATGGCTACGGCTTTGGTTATAACCTGGGCTACCTGTATCAGTTCAATGATGATGCACGCCTGAGCTTGGCTTATCGTTCGCGTACTGACCTGAAAATGCGAGGCAAGCTGGAGTGGGAGCTTGATGATATTCACTCCATTATTGATGGTCCTCCAACCAATGGGATTCCTGGCCCAGATGGCAGTGGCAATTACCCTACCCCAGAGCTGTTGCGTCAATTCTATCGACCCGATACAACCGCGAAGTCCACCCTGATTGTTCCTGCACGACTATCACTGGGTTACTTCCAAAAGCTCAATGAAAAAATTGATCTGATGTTTGACTACACGTTTATTCAAACCTCGGCCATCAAAGACATTACGGTCAAATTCCTGGATAAAAAGACAGCGCAAAGTGATCGGGTTGTTCAAGGCCCCGGCGGCATTCAAACTCAATGGAGGGACAGCTTTAAGGCCTCTATTGGCATGAACTATCACTACAACGATGACTTGACGCTAAAAACAGGCTTTCAATATGACCTGACGCCTGTTCCTTCGGCCAGGTTCCGTCATCCCGGTGCACCAGACAGTGATCGCTTCATGTTCTCGCTGGGTGCCAACTACAAACTACGCAAAGACCTGACGATAGATCTTGGCTACAGCCTGATCTTGCTGGCGGACTCTGACGCTAATTATCGCGACTCCTGCCGTGGCGTATTCAGCGAAGATGAAACAGGTAATATCCGCGACGGTGCCACACGAGAAGACTGCACTGGCAATGGTGGTACATTCAAGGGGCGCTTCAAGGACACTTCCATCAACTTCTTCAGTATTCAGATGAACCAGAAATTCTGAGCCTTTACTGCGGACAATAAAAAGCCGGTTAAATACCGGCTTTTTTGCATCTGACCCCTGAACTAATTCAATAGCACATTCACCATCTTCAAAGGGTCATGTACTAGGCTCTCAAGCGACGCCTCGGTACTGCGTTTCAGCTCCAGATTTTCAAAATCAAACAGCTCACGGTCAGCCAGTTGTGACGGCGCCACATTCTGGATGGCAGTAAAAATACTGTCTAAACGCTGAGGATGCTGTTTATCCCAATCACGCAACATCTGATTGATCATGGCCCGTTGCAGGTTTTCCTGAGAGCCGCACAGATTGCACGGAATAATGGGAAAGCCTTTCAGGCGTGCAAACTCGGCAATGTCTTTCTCTTTGCAATACGCCAGCGGACGAATCAGCACATTCTTGCCATCATCAGACAGCAATTTGGGCGGCATGGCCTTATTGCGACCGGCATGAAACAGATTCAGAAAGAACGTCGCCATGATGTCATCACGATGATGTCCCAAGGCTACCTTGGTAGCGCCAATTTCCTGCGCAAAGGCATACAGGTTTCCACGGCGCAATCGACTGCACACGGCACAAAAGGTCTGACCTTCCGGCGTCAGCTCCTTAACAATGCTGTAGGTATCTTTTTCCAGAATATAAAAAGGTACACCACGTTCAGTCAGGTACTTGGGCAATACCTCTTCTGGAAAGTCAGGTTGCTTTTGATCCAGATTGACTGCTACCAGATCAAACTGGATCGGCGCACTCAGCTGCAGGCTCAACAACATTTCCAGCATGGTGTAACTGTCTTTGCCACCAGACAGGCAGACCATGATCTTGTCACCATCCTGAATCATATTGAAGTCGGTGATGGCCTGTGCTGTCAGTCGGCGCAAGCGCTTTTGCAGCTTGTTAAACTCGGTACGAGAGCTTTTTTCTTCCACGATAGTATTCATAAACTGTTATTAATATCTTCAAGCGCCTGCAGTGGGTTTGCTGCCTGCGTAATCGGGCGACCAACCACCAGATAGCTTACTCCGGCAGATACAGCCTGTGCCGGGGTCATGATACGGCGCTGATCGTCAGCCACCGCGTTAGCGGGCCTGATACCCGGAGTTACCAACAAAAAGTCCGATGGCAACTGCTTACGGAGCATCAGTGCTTCTTGTGCAGAGCACACCACACCATGCAAGTGGCAATCGGCAGCCAACATGGCCAAGCGACTCACCTGCTGCTCTGGTGAAATAGTAATACCCACTTCAGCCAGATCACTGGCTTCCATGCTGGTTAACACCGTCACTGCAGTCAATAACGTGGAAGACTGCTTTTGTGCAAGACGCTCACGTGCCGCCATCATCATGCGACGACCGCCACTAGCATGCACATTCACCATCCACACGCCCAGATCAGCGGCTATGGCGACTGCTGCTGCGACCGTATTGGGAATATCGTGAAATTTCAGATCCAGAAAAACATCAAAACCGGCACGTTGCAGCTGCTCAACCAACGCAGGGCCAGCCTGAGTAAACAGCTCTTTGCCAACCTTTAAGCGGCATTGACTGGGATCGAGTTGCTGAACAAAGTCCAGAGCCAGTGTGGGCTGAGCGAAATCCAGCGCCACGATGACGGGAGATACACAAATTGAGTCAGACATGGGGATCAGGTTTTACTTTTTCCTGTCGACGTTGACGCAAAGCCAACCAGGTAACGCCGTATAAGAAGCCCAGGAAGATGCCAATGACAAAAGTAAAGAAAATGGTCAATCCGGCATGTACTTGAACAAACGACACCAATAACAAGTCCAGATCAATACGCTGACTATTGGCCAGAGACATCCACAACACCACAAATAAAACAAACAGCAAAAACACCACCATCAGTGTTTTACGCAGATAAATCATTGCGCGTCATCCTGCTTGATCGGGGTTGTTGCCGCACTCTCATTGACCCGATCACGCAACGCCTTGCCAGGCTTGAAGTGAGGAGTCGATTTGGCTGGAAGTGACACCGCCTCACCCGTTTTGGGGTTACGGCCTACACGTGCCTCACGATGATGCAGAGAGAAGCTGCCAAAGCCACGAATTTCAATACGCTCGCCAGATGACAGCGTTTCCGACATCTGCTCAACGATTGATTTAACGGCCAGTTCCACGTCTTTTGCAGTCAACAATGTCTGTCTTGCAGCAAGGCGATCGATCAACTCTGAACGCGTTAGAGACATGCTTGGGCACCTCACAGCTATTGAGAAAACAACACGATGATTCTAAACAAAAAAAAGCGGGAGTAGACAACTACTCCCGCTTTTTTATCACAAAATGAACTTAGTTGTTCATTTGTGCCTTGATCAGATCACCGATGGTCTTAGGACCAGCAGCATCAGCACCTTGCTCTTTCAGAGAGGCAATGGCTTCGCGATCATCGGTCTCATCCTTGGCTTTAACAGACAAGCTGATAACACGAGTTTTGCGATCAATGCTGATGATCTTGGCTTCAATGGTGTCACCCACTGTCAGGATCTTGGTGGCATCTTCAACACGATCACGGCTCAACTCGGAAGAACGCAGGCTGGCTTCAACACCATCCATCACTTCAATGGTTGCGCCACGAGCGTCTACCGACTTAACAGTACCCTTAACGATGGCACCCTTGTCGTTGGCATTGCAGAAATCGCCGAAAGGATCGCGCTCTAACTGCTTGATACCCAAGGAGATACGCTCACGCTCTGGATCAACTGACAGGATAACGGCTTCCACTGGATCGCCTTTCTTGAAGTTGCGTACTGCTTCTTCACCGGTTTCGTTCCAGGAAATGTCAGACAAGTGAACCAGACCATCAATACCGCCATCGAGACCAATGAAGATACCGAAGTCAGTGATTGACTTGATGTTGCCGGATACTTTTTCGCCCTTCTCATGCTGACGCGCAAAGGCATCCCATGGGTTTTCGCGGCACTGTTTGATACCGAGGGAGATACGACGACGGTCTTCGTCGATATCCAGCACCATAACGTCCACTTCGTCGCCGATTTGAACAATCTTCGATGGGTGAATGTTCTTGTTGGTCCAATCCATTTCGGAAACGTGAACCAAACCTTCAACGCCTTCTTCGATTTCAGCAAAACAGCCGTAATCGGTCAGGTTGGTTACCTTGGCCTTGACGCGTGTACCTTCAGGGTAACGACCCATCAGAGCCAGCCATGGATCTTCACCCAGTTGCTTGAGGCCCAGGGATACACGGTTACGCTCACGGTCAAACTTGAGAACCTTAACGGTGAGTTCAGTGCCCACTTCCACAATTTCATTAGGATGCTTGATACGCTTCCAGGCCATGTCGGTAATGTGCAACAGGCCATCAATGCCGCCCAGATCAACGAATGCGCCGTAGTCGGTGAGGTTCTTGACGATACCCTTGACCACTTGACCTTCTTGCAGGTTGGCCAGCAGTTGTTCGCGTTCTTGTGAAGACTCGGCTTCCATCACAGCGCGGCGAGAAACAACCACGTTGTTACGCTTGGCGTCGAGCTTGATCAGTTTGAATTCGAGCTCACGGCCTTCCAGGTGCGCAGTGTCACGGATGGGACGAATGTCAACCAAAGAACCTGGCAAGAAAGCACGGATAGAGCCAACATCGACGGTGAAACCGCCTTTGACTTTGCCCGAAATGATACCGCGAACGATTTCGCTGGCTTCGAAAATCTTTTCCAGACGAATCCAGGTTTCTGCGCGCTTGGCTTTTTCGCGTGACAGCACGGTGTAGCCCATGCCGTTATCCAACGCGTCAACCACAACGTCTACTGCGTCGCCAACGGCAACTTCCAGTTCGCGACGGTCGTTCAGAAACTCTTCACGGGCAATAACACCCTCAGACTTCAAGCCTGTGTCAACAGTGACCCAGTCGCTATCGATAGCAACAACGGTACCCTTGATGAGCGCGCCACGCTCAACATCCAGGGAAATCAGGCTTTCTTCAAAAAGGGCGGCAAATGAATCAGTCATGTAATCCTTCCAGTGCCGGAATGGCACTTGTAGTTCCATCTAACCAGCTTAGATGGCGTAGTGGTTAATGGATCCTGGAGCCAGCCCTGCTGGTTGTCGCTGAGCTCTGGACCTCCCAAAAGGTGTGACAGAGTGGCTGTCTACACCGATGAGTTCTTGTCATTGCCTGATGGCTCAGGCAGCGACTTAATTCAAAATCTTTGCAAAAACAGGCACTTTCGTCGCTGCTTCAAACACATGCTGCATGACTGCCTCGATGCCTAAGTCGGTGCTATCGAGTATCAATGCATCATGTGCAGGACGTAATGGCGCTACGCTGCGATTCATATCGCGGTCATCACGCGCCTGTATGTCATTTACAAGGTCGCGAAGATTAGCATCAAAGCCCTTTTCCAGCAATTGCCGATAACGTCGCTCTGCTCTGGCCTGTGCCGATGCCGTCAAAAAAACCTTTAATTCGGCATGTGGAAAGACCACTGTGCCCATATCACGGCCATCAGCCACCAGTCCCGGCAGCTCACAAAACGCCTGCTGACGTGCCAACAGTGCTGTACGCACCTTGGGCAGAGCAGCCACCTGTGATGCCAGACGCCCTGCGTCTTCTGTGCGAATCAGGTTGGTAACTTCTTCGCCTTCCAGCAGTATTTTGGCATCACCGTCGTCATCGGTCAAAAATTGTACATCCAGGTGCGCTGCCAATACCTCTAATGCCGCTTCATTATCCATTGCCACACCGTGGCGCTCAGCGGCAGCTCCCAGCAAACGGTATAAAGAGCCAGAATCCAGCACATGAAAGCCCAGGCGAGTGGCCACACGGTGAGCAATGGTTCCCTTGCCTGACCCACTCGGCCCATCAATGGTAATGACAGGCACTTTAATGGCTACGGGGCGCTTTTCAATTTCAGCACTCATGGCGCCTCTCCTGTTGACTGTTCCTGCGCCATTATCTTCAGACCACAACGTGTTGCCAGACCAATAAAGTCAGGGAAGCTGGTGGCCACATTGGCGCAATCACGAATAACAATATTTGACTGTGCACGCAGACCGGCGATGGCAAATGACATGGCAATACGGTGGTCACCGTGACTAACTACTTCACCACCCTGCAAAGTACCGCCTACGATAACCGCGCCGTCTGCCGTGGGTTTGATATCAATACCCAGCGTCAATAAACCATCGGCCATCACCTGAATACGATCAGACTCCTTGACGCGCAGCTCTTCAGCACCCGTCAATACCGTTGTGCCTTGTGCGCAGGCAGCAGCAATAAACAGTGCCGGAAATTCATCAATTGCCAATGGCACCAGGGCTTCAGGAATCTCGATGCCTTGCAAGGTAGCACTGCGAACACGCAGATCAGCTACTGGTTCACCACCAGCCTCACGCGGATTGAGCACTTCAATATTGGCGCCCATCAAACGCAGAACATCGATCACGCCAGTGCGTGTCGGGTTCATGCCAACGTGCTCAAGTGTCAGATCAGAGCCTTCTGCGATGCTTGCAGCCACCAAAAAGAAAGCAGCAGATGAAATATCAGATGGCACATCAATGGTGGTCGCTGTCAGCTTGCCACCGCCTACGATGGAAGCCGTTGCAGCGCCTACTTCAACGTCATAACCAAAACCGCGCAACATGCGCTCTGAGTGATCACGCGTTGGTGCAGGTTCTGTCACCGAAGTTTTACCATCAGCCCATAAGCCAGCCAGCAAAACGCCGGATTTCACCTGTGCACTGGCAACCGGCATATCGTAGTGAATCCCTTGCAGGCGCTGACCACCCTGAATGCTGATGGGGGGAGTTCCGCGCTCACCGGTGGTCTGAATCGACGCGCCCATGCTGCGCAGTGGCTTGGCAATACGCTCCATGGGACGTTTGTTCAATGACGCATCACCCGTCATAACAGTATCAAATGACTGAGCCGCCAAAATACCGGACAGCAAACGCATGGAAGTGCCGGAGTTACCCACGTACAGTGGGCCAGGCGGGGCTTTCAGCCCATGCAGGCCAACACCATGAATACGCACATGACCACGCTCAGGCCCTTCAATCACAACGCCCATATCGCGAAATGCCTGTAGCGTTGCCAGGGCATCTTCACCTTCCAGAAAGCCGGATACTTCGGTAATGCCTTCAGCCAAGGAGCCGAGCATGATGGAGCGATGGGAAATGGACTTGTCACCAGGTACACGAACACGACCTGTAAAGCGACCACCGGGTTGTACGTTATAAATTATTTCTTTTGAGGCTGTCATTGCTCTGGCATAGGCCGTTCCGGCCAACATATGAGTGAAATGTTCCCGTGCGGCTCGCGCACGCGTAAAAATACCAAGTAATGCCGCACTATCACCGGCATTGATCGCCTGTTTTAGTGTGGCTGTCCCTTCTTCAAATGCATCAAGCGCCCGTAACACGGCCTCGCGATTGGCCAAGAAAATGTCGTGCCACATGCGCGGATCTGATGCGGCAATCCGGGTAAAGTCGCGAAAACCGCCGGCAGCATACCTAAACAAGTCCAGATTGTCGCTCTCACCAGCCAAGGTATCGACCAGTGAAAAAGCCAGCAAATGAGGTAAATGGCTGGTACGCGCCAACACATCGTCGTGTCTGGCAACCGACATCTCCAGCACTTCAGCCCCGGTACGCTGCCACAAGTCACGTACCAGCTCGGTGGCCGAGACGTCGGTTTCAGGCAATGGCGTCAAAATAACTTTATGGCCAACAAACAGGTCCGATCGGCCTGCCAGCACCCCGCTCTGCTCAGACCCTGCTATGGGATGGCCAGGAACCAGCTGTTTGGGCACAGATGACCAGACACGCAATGCCGCATCCACGACATTGCCTTTACTGCTACCTACATCGGTAATCACAGCGTTGTCGGCCAGTACCGGCTTGATTTCACGTAATACGGTTTCGGTGGCATTGACCGGCATGGCCAAAATAACCAGATCGGCCCCACGTACAGCATCTGCTGCCCGCAAATAACCAATATCAATCAATCCCAACTGCTTGGCTTTTGCCAGAGTGTCACGACTACGACTACAAGCCGTGATTTTTTCAGCCAATCCCTGTTCACGTAAAACCCGTGCCAGACTGGAGCCAATAAGCCCCAGACCCACAAAGGCCACGTGACGTAAGGGCCAGCGACTCAACGATTTGCTCCGGTCAAACCCAATGCCTTTTTCAGTGCCGCAGCAGCAAAGGCATTTTCATCCGGCAAACCAATGGAAATACGCAGATGGTTTGGCAGGCCATAATTGGCCACAGGACGCACAATAACGCCCTGACGTAATAAGGCATCGTAAACAGGTGCTGCTGGTTGCCCCAGATCCACGCATAAAAAATTGCCGCGTGACGGCAAGGCCGTCAGTCCCAGTTCAGCCAACAAGATCAGCCACTGCTCACGGCCAAAATCATTGAGCTCACGACTGCGTCGTACAAACTCATGATCATTCAATGCCGCGACAGCCGCCGTTAATGCCAAAGAATTGACATTAAAAGGTTGTCGTACCCTGTTTAAAATATTGATAATTATTTCTGAGGATACTGCATAACCAACACGCAGAGATGCCAGACCATAGGCTTTGGCAAAGGTGCGGCTCACCACCAAGTTGGGGTATTGCTCCAGCACAGCCAGACCATCCAGAGCATCACTGGCACTGACAAACTCGCCATAGGCTTCATCCAGCACCACAACAACATGCGCTGGCACCTTCGCCATGAAGGCCGCGAACTCGGCAGCCTCAAACCAGGTACCCGTTGGATTATTCGGGTTGGCCAGGAATATAACCTTGGTGTGAGTCGTGACCGCCGCTGCCATCGCGGTCAGATCATGACCAAAATCTTTGGCCGGCACACAAACTCCAGTTGCGCCTGTGGCTTGTGTTGCCAGGGGATACACGGCGAAGGCATGTTGTGCATAGATGGCTTCATCGCCTGCACTTAAAAAGGCACGCGCCACCAGCTCCAGTACATCATTGGAACCGTTACCCAGCACAATCTGCTCAGGGCTCAACTCAAAGCGTCGGGCAATAGCCTCTTTCAACACAAAGCCATTACCGTCAGGATAACGTGCCAACTCCTGCGGATGTTGGCTGATAAAGGCCTGAATAGCCTGCAAAGCCTTGGGTGAAGTACCCAGGGGATTTTCATTACTGGCCAGCTTGACCACGCGAGTCAAACCCAGCTCACGCTGCAATTCTTCGATGGGCTTGCCTGGCTGATACGGTGCAAGCGTACGCACCCCTGCATTGGCCTGCTGTATAAAATCGGTCATTACAGCACAGCCTTCGGATAAGAGCCCAGCCACTTGATAGCGCGCATATGCGGTTCAAGCTCGGCCACTACCTCACGCACCACGGCATCATCCTGATGACCTTCAAAATCGATAAAAAAGACATAGGTCCAGATGTCATTCTGGCTTGGACGACTTTCAATACGGGTCAGATTGATGCCGCGACGATGAAACGGCTCCAGCAGGCTGTACAAGGCACCTGCGGTATTTTTCACCGAAATCATGATCGAGGTTTTATCGTCACCACTGGCAGGTACGGGCTCTGGACCAATGATCAGGAAGCGCGTGGTGTTATTGGGATTATCTTCAATGCGCTGATGGCGCTTGGTCAGACCATAAAGCTCAGCCGCTGTTTCACCGGCAATGGCAGCAGAATGCCACTCGCCTTTAATGCGCCGAGCCGCTTCAGCATTACTGGAAACGGCAATGCGCTCTGCTTTGGGGAAGTTGGCATCCAGCCATTTACGACATTGAGCCAAGGACTGTTGATGCGAATAAATACGCGAAATAGCATCTTCACGCGTCCCTTCAGCCACCAGCAAATGATGATGTATTCTTAACTCAACTTCGCCGATAATGCGCAAATTGGAGTCTAAAAAGCTGTCCAGGGTATGATTTACCATGCCTTCGGATGAATTCTCTACGGGCACAACACCGTAGTTCACACTGCCCGCTTCAACTTCTCTGAACACTTCATCAATATTGGCCAATGGCACGGCCACAACTGAATGACCAAAGTGCTTGAGTGCCGCAGTTTGCGTGAACGTACCCAACGGCCCCAGAAATGCGATACGTAATGGCTGCTCCAATGCCAGACAGGCCGACATGATTTCGCGGAACAAACGAGCCATTTCTTCGTTAGCCAACGGCCCCGGATTACGCGACATCACCCGAGTCAGCACCTGAGCTTCACGCTCGGGCCGATAAAACACGGTCGTTTCCGGATTTTCGCGATGCTTCACTTCCGCCACGGCCTGCGCGCAGCGGGCACGTTCACTGATCAGGTTCATCAGTTCGGTGTCTATGCGATCAATTTCGCAGCGAATTTCATCTAAACTGGGTGCTTTATCGCTCATCACCTAAGTCCCTATGTTTAACCGTGACGACGCTCAAAATCAGCCATAAAGCCTGTTAATGCCTGCACAGCTTTTTCACTGACCGCGTTATACAGGCTGGCACGCATGCCGCCTACCGAACGATGACCCGCCAGATTCAATAATCGGGCTGCCTCTGCTTCGGCCAAAAAGGTCTTTTCAAGACGCGCATCAGCCAGAGTAAACGGAATATTCATGCGCGAACGATAACGGAGCTCTACCGGGTTCGCGTAGAAGTCACTGCCATCAATGGCCGCATATAAAGCATCTGCTTTGCGTCGATTAACAGCCGCCATGGCCGTCAAACCACCATTAGCCTTAAGCCACTTAAAGACCAGACCTGCCAGATACCAGGCAAATGTAGGTGGCGTGTTGTACATCGAGCCATTTTTGGCAGCTACCGAGTAATCCAGCATGGTGGCTGTTCCCGGCAAGGCCTGACCCAACAGGTCCTCACGCACAATCACCACAACAATACCGGCAGGGCCAATATTTTTCTGGGCTCCGGCATAAATCAGGCCGAATTTGGACACATCAATGGGTTCGGACAAGATGCTGGAGGAAAAATCCGCCACCAAGGGCAGATCTACCTCAGGTACAAAATCAAACTCAACCCCGTGAATCGTTTCGTTGGGGGTGTAGTGCAGATAGGCAGAGTCCGAATTGATATTCCACTGACTGAAATCCGGCACAGTACGAAAGTTGTTGGCTTCGTCACTGGCAACCACATTCACCTGGGTATAGCGCTTTGCTTCGCTGATGGCCTTGTCTGACCACATACCGGTATTGACGTAGTCCGCACTGCTTTTGCCACGCAGCAGATTCATCGGAATCTGAGCAAACTGCTGGGACGCACCGCCCTGCAAGAACAGAACCTTGTAATTGTCAGGGATTGCCAGCAGATCACGCAGATCCTGCTCGGCAGTCTCGGCTACCCCGACAAAATCAGCACTGCGATGACTCATTTCCATGATCGAACAACCGCGACCATGCCAATCGACCAGCTCATCCGCTGCTTGCTGCAATACCGCATCAGGCAGCGCCGCAGGGCCTGCGCAAAAATTATACGCTCTCGTCATCTTGCACCGAGGAATCAGGTTCAGGGGTGGGTTCACTTGCTTCAGCCGTCGCAACTACTGCGTCGTCCGTATTTTCTTCATCCAGGTCTTCATCTAAATCTTCATCAAGGCTGACCACTCCGACCAGATGCTCGTTGGCATCCAGACGAATCAACGTCACACCCTGAGTATTTCGCGACAGCACGGAAATTTCACTGACACGAGTACGCACCAGAGTGCCTTGGTCAGAAATCAGCATCAGTTCCTTGCCATCTTGTACCTGCACTGCGCCAACCAGCTCACCATTACGGTCACTGGTCTGCATGGCGATTACGCCCTGACCACCACGATTATGTACCGGGAACTCATCCAGCTCGGTGCGTTTGCCATAACCATTACTGCTGGCCGTCAGGATATGGGCGCCTTCATCAGGCACAATCAATGACACCACACGTGCATTTTTCGGCAGACGAATACCACGCACACCCATGGCGGTACGACCCATGCCACGCACATCATTTTCATGGAAACGAACAGCTTTGCCTTCATTGGTGATCAGCATGATATGACGATCACCATTGGTCACCGCGGCACCAACCAATACGTCGTCACCAACCAGGTCAATGGCAATCAGGCCTGAAGTCCGCTGACGTGCAAAGGCACGCGCCTCCACCTTCTTCACCGTACCATCACCCGTGGCCATGAAGACATAATGGCCTTCCGGATATTCACGCAACGGCAAAATCGTGGTGATATGTTCGGATTCGGCCAATGGCAGAATATTGACGATAGGCTTGCCTTTGGAGCCACGACCGGCTTGCGGCAACTCATATACCTTCAGCCAATACACCTTGCCTGCCGAGGTGAAGCACATGACAGTGTCATGCGTGCTGGCTACCAACAGGTGTTCAATATAATCTTCATCCTTCATGCTGGTCGCCGACTTGCCACGACCACCACGACGCTGCGCCCGATAATCACCCACCGGCTGCGTTTTGGCATAACCGGCACGCGAAATGGTCAGCACCACGTCTTCTTCGGTGATCAGATCTTCCAACGTCAGATCCAGACGCGACGCCAGAATTTCGGTACGACGCTCATCACCATAAATGGACAGCATGTCGCGCAGCTCTTCACGAATCACGTTCAGCAGGCGCTCAGGTTCAGCCAGAATCAGCGCCAGACCACGAATTTTTTCCAGCAACTCACGGTATTCAGCCACCAGCTTGTCTTGCTCAAGACCGGTCAAACGGTTCAGGCGCAGCTCAAGAATGGCCTGTGCCTGTTCAGGCGAGAGTTTGTAGCGACCATCCACCAGGCCAAAACCATCGGGCAAGGCATCCGGACGGCAGGCATTCAGATCGCCCGCTGCTTCCAGCATGCCCACTACTTCACCTGGCAACCAATCTGCAGCAATCAGACGCTCACGAGCCTCTGCGGGGCTTGGAGACAGCTTGATCAGCTCGATGACCGGATCGATATTGGCCAGTGCAACTGCCAAACCTTCCAGAATATGACCACGCTCACGCGCCTTGCGCAGCTCGAATACGGTACGACGAGTCACTACTTCACGGCGATGGCGCACAAAAGCCTCAAGAATATCCTTGAGATTCATGATCTTGGGCTGGCCATCCGAGAGTGCCACCATGTTGATACCAAACACGCTTTGCAGCTGTGTTTGTGCAAACAGGTTGTTAACCACCACTTCTGCGACTTCACCGCGCTTCAGCTCGATGACAATGCGCATGCCGTCTTTATCGGACTCATCACGCAGCTCGGAAATACCTTCCAGCTTCTTTTCTTTGACCAGCTCGGCGATTTTTTCAATCACACGTGCCTTGTTTAACTGATATGGAATTTCAGTAAAAACAATAGTTTGTCGCGATGTCTTGGCATCTGTCTCAATATGATGGCGCGCACGCATATAAATGCGGCCACGACCGGTACGATAGGCTTCGATAATGCCGGCACGACCATTGATAATGCCCGCTGTCGGGAAATCCGGGCCGGTGATGTACTGCATCAGGCCATCAATATCAATTTCCGGATCATCAATAATTGCCAAAGTGGCATTGATGACTTCAGTGATGTTGTGCGGCGGAATATTGGTCGCCATACCGACCGCAATACCGCTGGAACCGTTGATCAGCAGGTTAGGAATCTTGGTAGGCAGTACTTCCGGAATCATCTCAGTGCCGTCGTAATTCGGCACCCAGTTCACGGTCTCTTTTTCAAGATCGGCCAGCAGGTCATGAGAAATACGCGCCATGCGCACTTCGGTATAACGCATGGCAGCAGCAGAGTCGCCATCGACAGAACCAAAGTTGCCCTGACCGTCCACTAGCATATAACGCAGTGAAAATGGCTGAGCCATACGCACAATGGTGTCATACACCGCAGAGTCGCCGTGCGGGTGATATTTACCGATCACGTCACCGACCACACGGGCTGATTTTTTGTAGGCTTTGTTCCAATCGTTGCCGAGTTCGTGCATGGCAAACAGCACGCGGCGGTGAACAGGTTTTAGGCCATCACGGACGTCTGGCAAGGCACGACCTACGATCACGCTCATGGCGTAATCTAGGTAGGACTGCTTGAGTTCGTCTTCAATGTTGACCGGAAGAATTTCCATACCAACGTCGGTCATGCGCTTTTCTCTTTTTTAAGCCGTCGTCAAACCACGAATACTAGCACAGTCATGGCCTTGACGTACCACGCAGAGCCACCTTTGCCGCTATACTATTGCGCACAAATCGACGTATTAACTCAAGATGATCAGGAATTAACCATGACCCAGCCTGTCAACAATGTGGACCCCGCAGAAATTGCCAAATTTGAAGCGTTGGCGTCTCGTTGGTGGGACAAAAATTCCGAATTCAAACCACTGCACGAGATCAATCCCCTGCGTCTTAACTGGATTGACGAGCGTGTTTCCCTGACCGGCAAACAGGTGCTGGATGTGGGCTGTGGCGGCGGTATTCTGGCTGAAAGCATGGCACGACGTGGCGCCCAGGTACTGGGCATTGATATGGGCGAAGCTCCACTCGCGGTAGCCACCCTGCATGCCCAGGAACAAGGCGTCACTTCGGTACAATATCGACAGGTCACGGTAGAGCAACTGGCCGATGAGCAACCTGCCAGCTTTGACGTGGTGACCTGCCTGGAAATGCTGGAGCACGTACCCGATCCGGCTGCTGTGGTAGCAGCCTGCTACCGTCTGGTCAAGCCCGGTGGACAGGTGTTTTTCTCCACCATCAATCGCAACCCCAAGTCATGGTTGTTTGCCATTGTGGGGGCAGAGTATGTGCTGCGTCTGTTGCCGCGCGGTACGCATGATTATCAGAAGTTCATCCGTCCGGCCGAGCTGGGACGCTGGATTCGCCAGGCTGGCTTGCAGCTCAATGACATGACCGGCCTGCACTTTAATCCACTCACCCAGCGTTATTGGCTGGCACCCAACGTGGATGTCAATTACATGATGGCGACCACCCGCAAATGAGCTTGCCCGCTGCTGTTTTTTTTGACCTCGACGGTACATTGGTCGATACCGCGCCCGACTTTCACGCCGGTGTTAACCGGCTGCGTGCCGAGCTCAATCTGGGTCCTGTGGACTATGCTGTAGTACGCGCCTGTGTATCGGATGGTGCCGGGGCAGTCATTCGGGCGGCCTTCCCTGACCTGAAAGACGAAGACAAATTAGTCGAGTTAAGAGACGCTTTTTTGGCTGACTATCACGAGCATTTGGCTGACTTGTCCAGACTGTTTGATGGACTGGAACCTTTTCTGAACCGACTGGAATCCTTGTCTATCCCCTGGGGTGTAGTGACCAACAAACCCAGTCGCTTCACCACTCCGCTGATGGCTGGCCTGAACCTTGCCAAGCGTTCGGCGGCCACCGTCTGTGCTGACCAGGTGAGTCAGACCAAGCCACATCCGGAGCCCATGTTCAAGGCAGCCACCCTGGCGGGTGTCAACGCCAATGATTGCGTTTACGTCGGTGATCATATCAGAGACATTGAAGCCGGCAGGCGTGCAGGCATGTTCACCATTGCCGCTGGCTGGGGCTACATTCACGCCAATGACGCTATTGAATCCTGGAATGCCGATCTGGTGTGCCCAAGTATTGATGACTTAACACAATGGTTAGAACAGCGGCTGGAAAAACAGATAAACAAACAGGACCTGTCATGAACAATTATCAAGCGACCACCGACCTTTTAGACAATCGTGTAATTCTGGTCACGGGAGCCAGCTCAGGTATCGGTCGTGCAGCCGCATTGGCCTACGCCGCCCACGGCGCAACTGTCGTATTGATGGGACGTCGACTGCCAGAGCTTGAACAAACCTATGATGAAATCGTCGCCAACGGTCACCCAACACCTGCCATCATGACACTGGACTTAAGCATGGCTAATGCCCATGAATGCCAGCAGGTTGCCGAAGCCATCGAAAGCAGTCTGGGACGACTGGATGGCATACTCCATAACGCCGCTGTTTTGGGTGACATTACCCCACTGGAAATGTATGACGCCGACACCTGGGACTTTGTCATGAAGGTGAACCTGCGTGCGCCTTTTGTACTGACTCAGGCCTTGCTGCCGCTGTTAAAGCAGTCACCCGATGCCAGCATCATCATGACCACCAGCAGCGTAGGCCGTCGTGCTCGCGCATTCTGGGGCGCTTATGCCATTTCCAAGTGTGGTATTGAAGGCATGGTACAAATGTTGGCCGATGAGCTGGCCAATACCAGTCATATCCGAGTCAACGCCATCAATCCAGGTGCTACACGTACCAATATGCGCTCCAGTGCCTATCCTGGCGAAGACCCGATGACGGTCAAAACACCCGAACAGACCCTGCCGCTATATTTGTATTTAATGGGGTCTGACAGCACTGGCGTTACCGGCCAGTCGTTTGATGCCATCGTCAATAAGAGTGTGTAACCAGAGTGGCGTGATCTGACCTACAGATGACGCCAGCCTTTGGCATCTTCGGGACGCAATTCTTCGATATCGGCCAGATGCATTTCCAGCGCGCGACAAGACACCAGAATTTCTCGCAGCGACAACACCATGGCAATGAACATCAACAGCAGGCTCAGCACAAAACTGATCACCGCCGCCGTCTGCATATTCAGCAACACAAAGCTGATACAGATAATACAGACCGTCAAACTGCAAACACCGCAGGCCTGCATGTCACGGATCAACAGCAAACGATTCCGCAAATTGCCTAACTGAGCCAGAATCAGCGGATCAGGCTGATCCTTGTAACGATCATGCAGGCTGCGAATCAGCGACGCCAACCCCAGAAAGCGGTTGGTAAACGCCAATAGCAGCAATGAAATGGCCGGAAACAGGATCGAAGGCGCGGTTAGCTCAATACTCATGCCATGCACTCATTATTCAGGCTTGGTGCGCCCATCACGACGTTGTTGCCGCAAGAATCCACCTTTGCGATTGTTGTCCACCTTACGGGCGGGCAATGGATTCTCTTTCAGCTTTTCCGACCGGCGCTTGGCCATGCCAAACAGGCCTGTGCCTTCACGACGGGGACGCAGCTCCACTTCGGCCAGCAGGCGGTCAATATCCGGCTTGTCCAGCTCCACCCAACGTCCTGTGCGCAGATGACGCGGCAATACCTGACTGCCATAGCGTGTTCTCAGCAAGCGACTCACTTTCAGCCCCTGAGTTTCAAACAAGCGACGTACCTCACGATTACGCCCTTCTTTCACCACCACCTGCCACCAGCGGTTAAAACCTTCACCACCCAATTCACTGACGGACTCAAATTTGGCCGGGCCATCTTCCAGTTCAACCCCAGCACATAGCTGAGCCTGCATTTCCGGCGTCAACGCACCCATCACACGCACAGCATACTCACGCTCAATACCACTGGATGGATGCATCAGCCGGTTAGCAAATTCGCCATCATTGGTAAACAGCAGCAAACCACTACTGTTGATATCCAGACGCCCTACCATGACCCAACGCTCATCATTCAACTTGGGCAAACGATCAAACACCGTGGGACGACCTTCAGGGTCATGACGCGAACAGATTTCACCCTCAGGCTTGTAATAGGCCACGACCCGACGACGCAGCTCTGATGCCAGAGAAAAGTGCACCAGACGACCATCCAGACGCAGCTCATCGCCCATCACAATGCGATCACCAATGCCGGCAATCGTGCCATTGACGCTGACACGACCATCAATAATGGCTTGCTCCATATGACGGCGTGAACCCAGTCCGGTACGGGCCAGGACTTTCTGTAATTTTTCACTCATGACTTGCGGTTTCCAGCTCAGCGGCAATCTCGGAGAGATCGCGAATATCGGCAAGCGCAGGCAGTTCTGCCAGGCTCTTTAAATTAAAGTCGTCCAAAAATTGACGGGTAGTGGCGAACAATGCGGGTCTTCCTGGCACTTCTTTGTGCCCTGCCACCCGAATCCACTCACGCTCCAGTAACGTTTTCACAATCTGGGTGCTGACAGTCACACCCCGAATATCTTCAATTTCCGAACGTGTAATGGGTTGCTTGTAGGCAATCAGCGACAGGGTTTCCAGCAGTGCCCGCGAGTAACGCTGTGGCCGCTCATCCCACAAACGACTGACCCAGGGTGCAACATCGGCACGCACCTGAAAGCGCCAGCCACTGGCAACCTGATGCAGCTGTACGGCACGATCTTCATGTTCGGCGGCAATGGTTGACAATACCGCACGCAGACTGCCGGCATCCGGACGTACCGGCTCATCAAACAAGGCTTGCAGCTGCTCAATGGAAAGCGCTCGTCCAGCGGCAAAAAGCGCGCCTTCTACAATTGACTTCAAGGTCTCAGGCGTCATCAAAAGCGGCCTCCTGCTCAATATCGTCATCATCGCCCAGGTCAATTTCCTGCCCCTGAGCCTCACCAACCCGTGCCCGCACATGAATATCGGACTGCTCGCTGGTCTGCACCAGATCAATCAATCCCTCTTTCACCAGCTCCAGCACGGCCATGAAAGACACCACCACACCCAGACGGCCTTCTTCCACGTTAAACAGGGTAACGAAGGGAATAAACCCACCCGGCCGCAGACGATCCAGAATATTGGACATACGCTCACGCATGGACAGCGTTTCGCGCGAGATCTGATGCGACTCATAAAGATCGGCACGACGCAGCACGTCCTGCAATGCCAGCAACAGCTCACTCAGCTCAACGTGAGGCGGCGGTGTGACGCGGGTAAAATCGGGTTGCTGGGCAACGGCCACAAAAAAGTCCCGTCCCTCGCAAGGCATGCCTTCAATATGCTCGGCAGCGCGCTTGAAACGCTCATATTCCTGCAGACGACGAATCAGCTCGGCACGTGGATCACCTTCGTCCTCACCATCCGCCGTACTCAGTTTGGGCAGCAAATAACGTGACTTGATTTCACCCAGCCAGGCAGCCATCAACAGGTATTCAGCAGCCAGATCAAAATTCAGCCGCTGCATCAGATCGATGTATTCGAGATACTGGTGAGTGATACGCGCTACCGGAATATCGAGAATATCCAGGTTTTGTGCACGAATCAGATACAGCAGAAAATCCAGCGGGCCTTCAAAAGTTTCCAGAAACACCTGAAGCGCATCAGGAGGAATATACAAATCATGGGGAATCTGAGTGACCGCCTCGCCTTTGACACGAGCAACCGCATGCAGCGTAGCTACAGGCGTCGTATCTGGCTCATCTTGCGAGGCAAGAAGTTGTGGTTCTTCATTCATGGTCATTTTCTCTGCTTGCCGCTTCCCAGCGGTAAAGGCATTACATCCCGCTTAACGACGGTATGCAAGTCCTAATGCCTGCCGCACATCGGCTAATGTATCAGCTGCCACGTCACGCGCACGCTCGGCGCCTTCCGACAAAATACTGCGCAGCAGATCTGGCGACTCTTGAAACGCCAGACCACGCTCACGCATGGGAATCAGCTCGGCGTTAATAGCCTCGATCACCGGACGCTTGCACTCCAGACAACCAATACCGGCGCTGCGACAGCCTTGCTGCACCCACTGTTTCTGGGTCTCATCAGAATATACTTCATGCAGCTGCCAAACCGGGCAGACATCAGGATTGCCCGGATCACTGCGACGAATACGTGCAGGGTCAGTCGGCATTTTGCGTACTTTGGCATCCACATCTTCCGGCGCTTCGCGCAGGGAAATGGTATTGCCATAGGATTTGGACATTTTTTGTCCATCCAGACCCGGCATTTTGGCTGCTGGCGTCAGCAACGCCTGAGGCTCCGGCAGAATGATCTTGCCCGACCCTTCCAGTGAACCCAGCAAACGCTCTTTATCACCCAAGGTGATATTTTGCTGATCACGCACCAGCGCCTGCGCTATTTCCAAGGCATCTTCAGCACCCGTTTCCTGATAACGCTTACGCAACTCGACATACACCTTGGCGGCCTTTTTACCCATCTTGGTAATGGCCGCACTCACCGCTTCTTCAAAACCTGGTTCACGCCCGTACAGATGATTAAAGCGACGTGCCACTTCACGAGTCAGCTCAATATGAGTGACCTGATCCGCACCTACCGGCACCAGGCCAGCGCGATAAAGCAGAATATCGGCACTCTGCAACAAGGGATAACCCAAGAAGCCATAAGTCGCCAGATCTTTCTCTTTCAGCTTTTCCTGCTGATCCTTGAAGGTCGGCACCCGCTCCAGCCAGCCCAGCGGCGTCATCATGGATAGCAGCAAATGCAGCTCGGCATGCTCAGGCATGGTGGACTGGACAAACAAGGTCGCTGCCTTGGGATTTACACCAGCTGCCAGCCAATCCACCACCATATCCAGCGTTGCGGACTCGATAGCGGCGGGATTGTCGTAATGCGTGGTCAATGCGTGCCAGTCGGCCACAAAAAAGAAGCAGTCATATTCATGCTGCAGACGAACCCAGTTCTTAAGCACCCCGTGGTAATGGCCCAAATGTAAACGTCCGGTAGGACGCATACCTGACAACACACGTTGTTGCGAAGCGACAGAACTCAACGGGTAACTCCTACATGAAACAAGACAAGGGCGAATTATAGCCTGAGCCTAGGCAAAAGCAGTGCTATCTCCGGCACCTTGACGAAGTATTTCTGGTGCATCAGCGGTCAAATCAATCACCGTGGTCGACATCAATGTGCCAAAACCGGCATTCAGCACCAGTTCAACCTGACGTTGCAGAACATCATTGATCAATTCAGGATCATCCATCGGCTCATCTTCCCCCGGCATGATCAGGCTGCAAGTCAGCAATGGCTCCTGCAGAATTTCCATCAAACCCAGTGGCACGGGATGCGCTGGCACCCGAATACCAATAGTTTGTCGCTTGGGATGCAGCAGGCGTTTGGGCACTTCACGCGTGGCATTGAGAATGAAGGTGTAAGCTCCAGGCGTGTGCGCCTTGAGCAAACGAAAAGTGGGATTGTCCACCTTGGCATACGTACCAATTTCGGACAGGTCCCGACACATCAGCGTCATGTGATGCTGGTCATCCAGCTTGCGTAGGCGACGCATGCGCTCCAATGCGTCACGATCACCAATATGGCAGGCCAGCACATAACTGGCATCCGTCGGCAACACCACCAGCTCACCGGCCTGCAAGCGCTCAGCAGCCTGTTTTAACAGGCGTGGCTGAGGATTATCGGGATGAATATGCCAATGCTGGGTCATTGCAGCGTTTCTCCTAACCAACGGGTCCAGACCGGCTCACAGCCACTGGGCAAATTGGCAAATCGGCCCAAGGCAATCCACGGAGCAGGCGTGCCGTGATAATCACTGCCCTGAGATGCCAATAAACCAAACTGGCGTGATAACTGAGCCAGATACTTGATCATTTCCGGCTTCTCAGTCGCCGTGGCCACTTCCATGGCATCGCCTCCTGCCGTCACAAAATCAGCCAGCAAGGCTCGCAACTTGGTGCGTGTCAGTGGATAACGGCCAGGATGCGCCAACACCGCCACACCGCCAGCACAATGAATCCAGTTTATGACGTCGGTCAGTTCGGCCCATGGCATGGGCACCGAGGCTGGCTTGCGGGGTCCCAGATACTTGTCAAAGGCGTGCTGAACCTGGCTGACATGGCCTTGTTGCAACAGCCATTGACCAAAATGAGTACGGCTGACCGCATCCGGGCTATTTGCCAAGGCCAAAGCACCTTCATAAGCACCGGGCATACCCAGAGCCTCCAGACGGGCACCAATGGCTTGCGCTCTTTTGGCACGTGCCTGCGCCTGCTGTGCCAGACCAACCTGTAACGTAGAGTTGCTGGCATCCACACCAAGGCCAACCACATGAATGCTCTGTCCGTTCCAGATCGATGAAATTTCGACACCGGGCACCAATTGAATCCCGGCTTTGTCAGCAGCGGTTTGAGCTTCGGCCAGACCATCCACACTGTCATGATCCGTCAGTGCCAGCATGGTAATACCGGCACGCGCAGCCAGACTCACCAGATCGGCAGGTGCCAGACTGCCGTCCGAGTAGTGACTATGGCTGTGTAAATCCACCAGTGGCATGCGTGTTTCCTTGGCGTGGCTGAGTGCGTGCATTAAGATGCCTGACTTTATAACAGAACTGGACTGTGTGAATGAAAGCTTTGCTAGATTTCCTGCCGATTGTGGCGTTTTTTATTGCCTATAAAACCAGTGGTGTACTGGTGGCAGCTATCACCCTGATGATAGCCGTTGGTATCATTTACGGTGCCATCTGGATCAGGACACGCCATCTGGAAACCGGACAGTGGATTACTGTGGCTGCCACATTCCTGCTTGGTGGTTTAACCGTGGCACTAAATAACGAGGCTTTCCTGCAATGGAAAGCTCCGGGGGTTTATGTCCTGCTCGCCCTGCTGTTCCTGGGCAGTCAATATGTCGGCAAAAAGCCACTGGCCGAACACATGATGGGGGCCGCCATCAACTTAAACGATTCACAATGGCAAAAACTGAATTTCAGCTGGGTGATTTTCTTTCTGGCATCTGCCGTTGCCAATGCCTATATCGTGGTCTATCACCCCGAATTCTGGGTTGACTTCAAGCTCTTTGGCAGCCTGGCAATGACCTTTATTTTCATCATTTTGCAAGGCGTCTGGCTGGTACGCATCGGTGCCATCAAAGAAGCCAAACAAGACACGGATCTTTAAGGAAACACCATGTGGTACGCCATTATTGCTGAAGACAAACCTGACACACTGGCACAGCGTCTGGCCGCTCGCCCGGCTCATATTGAACGCTTGCAGCAGCTCCAGGCAGAAGGTCGTTTGCTGGTCGCCGGACCACACCCGGCCATCGACAGTGAAGACCCTGGCCCGGCTGGTTTCAGTGGCAGTCTGATTATTGCCGAATTTGACAGTCTGGACAGCGCACAGGCCTTTGCAGACGCTGATCCCTATATCGCTGCCGGGGTGTATCAACAGGTTCAGGTCAAGCCGTTTAAACGTGTCCTGCCCTGAACCGGATGTCTTGGTCATTGGTGCCGGCATTGCCGGTGCCAGTACCGCCTGGACGCTGGCAGAACGGGGCTGGCGTGTCTGTGTCATCGAGGCACAACATCCCGGTCATGGCGGTTCCGGCAACCCGGCCGCCCTGCTATATCCCAAACTGGTCAAGGCGCAGGATCTGACTGGCAACCTGCATGCATTCGCCTATTTGCAAACACTGAAAACATTGCAGGACAGACGTTTATCGGCCTGCTTCAAACAGACTGGCGTACTGTGGTTGAACCAACAGCCTGAACAACCCCCCGTCATTGATGAAAACCACCCGTGGTGGCAGCAGTATGTCTGGCCAGTCGATGCACAACAGGCCAGCCAATACGCACAAATCGAGATCAGACATGACGGATACTGGTTGCCGCAGGCCGGCGTGATCAATCCCAAAGCCTTGCTGCAAACCCTGCTGGCTCATCCCAATATCGAACTGCGTACCGGACACACCGTGTTATCTGTTCATGATGATGGTGAGCGCTGGCATGCCGATAACGATCATTACCGCCTGAGCGCACGCTATCTGGTGATTGCCAATGCAGGCGATGCCCATCAATTAGCACCCTGCAAAGAACTACCGATTCATCCCGTGCGTGGGCAGGTTTCGTCAATACCTTACGATGGTGAGCTAAAAGTGGCGTTAGCCTATGGTGGCTATATCGTGCCGAGTGAAGTCGGTGAATTATGTCTGGGCGCAACATTCCAGCGTGGCCGTACCGATTGCAGTCCCACCGTGGAAGACCAGGTAGCCAATCGACAAGCGTTGGCTGAATGGCTGCCCGCACTGGCCGACACATTGCCGGACATCAAGCACTGGAAAGCCAGAGCCAGCCTGCGTTGGCAAAGTCCTGATTATTTACCGCTGGTAGGTGCGCTGAATCTGGTCGAGCTGAAGCAACAACTCAGCACTCAATCTTGGGCCAGACACCCGCATATACCGGACATACCGCAGCAACACCGACTGCAAGTCAGTCTGGCTCATGGCTCCAAGGGCTTCAGTCAGGCCTGGGTAGCCGCTGACATCATTGCCAACAATATGGAAGGCAAACCTCAGGCTGAACTGGATGGACTTAGCCAAGCCCTGCGAGCAGATCGGTTCTTATTGCGACAATGGCGACGTGGTCAACTTAACGCAAAGGGCAACGATTAAGCTGCTGCTGATAACTGTTACTGGTAGCGGCAACCCGACGGGCATAATTCATTAACCAGGGTTTGCGCTCATAGGTTCGCCGCGCATAGCCCCCGTTACCTTCGTGATAGGCCAGATACAGGTTATAGGTATCATGCGCAGCAATCCGATTACGTTTCACGCTGTTGTTGTGATACCAGCCCACAAAGTCAATCGCATCGGCAAAATTGTCGCGTGAAGCAAACCAGCGGTTATTACGGTCGACATAATCCCCCCATGTACCATCCAGAGCCTGGGCATAACCATAGGCCGAACTGCGACGAGCGCCAGGAATAAAGCCCAGATAGTAACGCCGAGGCGGGCGTGCTTTAGCGCGATAACTGGATTCGTGGAAAATGGTGGCCATCATGACAGGTACGGGAATTTCCCATTTGGCTTCAGCTCGCTGAGCAGGACGCTTCCAGGCAGATTTCTGCGAAAACACCGAACAAATATTGGTCGGATTTACAGGCGGCATGGTACTGCAACCACTCAGAGCCACCAGCATCAATACCGCCACACAATATTTCACACGCCCTGCTCCGCCAAAAATGCAATCAGCTCCTGCTCATTCCACACGGTAACACCCAAAGCAATCGCCTTATCCAGCTTGGAGCCAGCCGATTCGCCTGCCACCACAATGGCGGTTTTGGCAGACACACTGCCGCTGACTTTCGCTCCCAGTGATCGCAACTGATCTGACGCCTGATCTCGCGTCATGGTAGACAAGGTGCCGGTTAACACCCAGGTTTGCCCTGCCAGCGGCTGTGCCACATCCTGCCTTGCCGGTTGATCGGGCCAGTGCACACCGGCATCACGCAGTTTGGCAATCACTTGCTGATTATGTGGCTCTGACAAAAAGTCCGTAATGGCTTTGGCCACCACAGGCCCGACATCCGGCGTTGCCAGCAAGGCTGCTTCATCCGCCACCAACAGCGCGTCCAGCGAGCCAAACTGTCGCGCCAATTGTGCTGATGTGGTTTCCCCTACATCGGGAATACCCAGCGCATACAAAAAGCGTGGCAAGGTCGTTTGCCGACTACGATCAATCGCAGCCAGTAAATTATCCGCCGATTTGTCACCCATACGAGGCAGGCTTAACAACTGCTCTTTGGTCAGTTGATAAATATCGGCACCGGAATGCAGCAAGTCTGCTTCCACCAGCAAATCAACCCACTTTTCACCCAGACCTTCAATATCCATGGCGCGACGAGAAGCGAAATGACGCAAACCTTCTTTGCGCTGAGCCGGACAAAACAGTCCTGCGGTACAACGGGCAACCACCTCACCCTCTGCACGTGACACCACGGAATCACACACCGGGCAATGATCGGGCAACATCACTGAAGGTCGTTGTTCATGCTCGATATCATCCACACGGCCAGTGACCTTGGGAATGACATCACCTGCACGACGCACAATAACGGTGTCGCCCACACGCAAATCAAGACGGTCGATTTCATCAATATTGTGCAGAGTGGCATTGCTTACCATGACACCACCCACATTGACCGGAGCCAATCTGGCCACTGGCGTAATGGCACCAGTACGCCCCACCTGAAATTCCACCGCCATCAGGGTCGTGGTTTTTTCTTCCGCCGGAAACTTGTAGGCCACCGCCCAGCGTGGCGCACGCGAGACAAACCCCAATGACTGTTGCAGGCTACGGTCATCAACCTTGATCACCATGCCATCAATATCAAAGTCGAGCTGATTACGCTGATCCAGCAACTGCTGCCAGCAACGCTGGACAAAATCGACGCCATTCCCAGATTGCGCCAGCTCCGACACACGAAAGCCGAACTGTCTCAAGGCTCGCAGCGACAGGCTATGAGTTGCTGGCCAGGCCATTCCATCCAGATCGGCGATCGAATAGGCATAAAAATCCAGCGGACGAGTCGCCGTGATTGTGGCGTCCAGTTGCCGCAATGAACCGGCAGCGGCATTACGCGGGTTGGCAAACGGTTTTTCACCCTGAGCCAACTGACGACTATTGAGCTGCTCAAAACCGGAACGCGGCATCACCACTTCGCCGCGTACTTCCAGTACGGCAGGCACGGCACTGCCATGCAAACGCAACGGTACGCTGGCGATGGTGCGCACATTGGCGGTAATGTCTTCACCAACCTGACCATCACCACGAGTCGCCGCCAGTATCAGCACACCCTGCTCATAACGCAGGCTCACCGCCAGACCATCAAACTTGGGCTCACAGGCATAGGCCACACCAACCGCCAACTGCCAGTCCAGACGCTCACGCACCCGCTTGTCAAACGCCTGCCAATCACTGGCATTAAACACATTGTCCAGAGACAACATGGAAACGTTATGGCGCACCGGCTGAAAGGCAGTGTCCGAGCTGGCACCCACACGTTGTGATGGTGAGTCGGTGGTAACCAGTTCAGGGTATTGCGCCTCAAGACCCAACAGCTCCTGAAACAATGCGTCGTAATCGGCATCGGGAAGCGCAGGTTCATCAAGCACATAATAACGGTGGGCTAAATACTGCAGTTGTTCGCGCAGAGCCTGCAGGCGGCTACAGGCCTGTTCTTTAGTGGTCATAAGGTGTGGTATTTGACAATTTCACTGCGCCATTGATCCAGCTGCTCGGTAGTCACCGGCTCCGATGCATTGTCCAGCAGCTCACCACCCAATTCATTGGCCAAGCGGCGTGCGGTATCAACCATCAGGTCATAGGCAATCAGGTCTTTATGACCAGGCAGCTGCATGAAAAAGGTGACACCAGGAATCAGACTGCGATCCATTTCATCAATATCGAAAGTGCCAGGCTCAACGGCCTGCGCCATGCTGAACAGGATTTCGCCCCGACCTGACGGGCTTTCATGACGATGGAAAATGCTCATTTCGCCAAAACGCAGACCATATTGCAGCATGCAGCGCAATAACTCGGAACCAACAAAACCGGAGTGATTGGTCATGACATGCAGGTAATACACCTTGTCGATAGTTGCCGGCAAAGGCTCAGGCACATGCGGTTCAGGCTCCATGTCCGGGAACATATCTACCTGCTCCAGTTTCTTTACCGGCACTTCTACTGCTGGCTCTTCAACTTCCAGTTCTTCAATTATTGGCTCGGCCACAGCTGTTTCAACAACCGTTTCGACAACTGGCTCAATGGCTGTTGCAGCTGGTTCAATAGCCTCATCTGGCACTGAGTCAGGAGATGTAATAACCGGCTCAACACGATGATCCAGACGCGGTTCCTGTCTCGGCTTTACCCGCACCGAGCCAATAATTTCAGTCGGCTCCGGTGTATCGTCCAGGCGCTTGTTCGAAACAGGCTCGATTTTCAGGCGCAGCCGTTGTGCCCTGGGCCTCCAGACAAAAAGGTACAGCGCCAGGGCGACAACAATAATGACAATTAAGACAATTACTGATTTGGTCATGTCACTGCTCGCTCATGATCATGCATTCTAGTTATTGAGACGCCAGTGCGGCGGCCTCATCCAAATTGACGGTTACCAGGCGAGAAACCCCAGGTTCCTGCATGGTGACACCCATCAACTGTTTGGCCATTTCCATCGCAATCTTGTTATGCGTAATGTAGATAAATTGCACCTGTTCGGACATTTGTTCAACCAGTCGTGCAAAGCGTCCAACGTTAGCATCATCCAGTGGAGCGTCAACCTCATCGAGCATACAAAATGGTGCCGGATTCAGCTGGAAAATCGAAAATACCAGCGATAACGCCGTCAATGCCTTCTCGCCACCAGACAATAAGTGAATGGTGGAATTACGTTTGCCGGGCGGTCTGGCCATGATGGAAACGCCCGCCTCCAGCAGATCCTCGCCTGTCAGTTCAAGATACGCCGAACCACCACCAAATACTTTTGGAAATAGCGTTTGTAAGCCACTGTTAACCTTATCAAAAGTTTCCTTGAACAAGGCCCGCGTTTCACGATCAATCTTACGAATCGCATTTTCCAGCGTTTCCAGCGCTTCACGCAGATCGGCATCCTGCTGATCCAGATACACCTTGCGCTCGGATTGCGCATGAAACTCATCAATCGCCGCCAAGTTGATAGCGCCCAGACGAGCAACACGCACACCCACACGCTCCAGTTCCAACTGACAGCTATTTTCCGTCAAGGTATCGGGCAACCCGGCCAATACCTCCTCAATAACCGCACCCGCTTCAGTCAGCTGCTCCTGCTGTGCCTCGCGACGCGTCAATGCCTCCTGCCAGCTCATGCGCAAATTCTGCAACTGCTCGCGAATATTTTGTACCTGCTGCTCGGCTCTCGCCTTGCCTGCCTCGGCATCACGCAAACTGGCCTGTATCGCCTCGACCTGATCGCGTACCAAAGCCAGTTGTTTCTCGGCTTCGACATGACGCGCCAGCAGGCTGTCCAGATTATCGACACCATTATCGTCCGACATATTCAGTGTCAACGCCTGCTCGGCCAATGACTCCCGACGCTCCTGGAACTGCGCCAATTGCTCATCAATACGCTGCAGGCCATTACGCAGACCCAATGCACGCGCATTCAGGTTTTGCGACTGCAATGCGGCCTGATGTTGTGCCTCGCGGCGTTCACGCTGCTGCTGACGAACCTGATCCATCGCCAGACGCAGATGATCACGGGTCTGCATAAGCTGCTCGCGTTCCCGCGTATCCTGCGTCATCACATCCAGTGCATCTTGTAACTGCAAGCGGGCTTCGGCCAAGCTTTCCTGATCCGCCTCCACCTGCATACGAACATCCAGAATGTCCTGGCTCAGGCGTTCACGACGAGCAATAAACTGCTCAAGGCGCACTTGTCGCGCGCCCACCTGTGCCTGAATTTCGGCACAGCTGCGCTGACGTGTATTCAATTCGCGCTGAATCTGCTCGCGCAGCTGCTCGGCGTCTTTCAAGGCATCACGTTGTGATTGCTGCAACGCCTGCGCCTGCAACAGCGCCACATCCAGCTGCTCACGCTCTTTCTGCAATGACTCCAGCTCACGACGGCGAGCCAGTTCACCACTGGCCGGATCTTCTTGACCAGCGCGATAGCGCAACCAGTGACGACCCAGCCAATAACCTTCCGGCGTAATCAGCGATTGCTCATCCGACAAGTCGGCACGTGCGGCCAGCGCATCAGCCAGACTGTCAGCGGTACCAATGGAAGCCAACTGAGCCAATAACCAGGCCGGCCCCTGCTCAATACGATTTGCTAACGAAGACGCCACCGAAGTTGTTGACGAAGGACTGTAACGATTATCCGTGAAACTGATCTGACCTGTACTGAGTGACGACAAATGCTCGGCTACCGTTGCAATATCGCTGACTTCAACACTGTGCAGCACCGGCCCCAGCACCGTTTCAACCGCCGCTTCCCAACCAGCTGCCACACGCAGTGATGAAGTGATCGGTGTGGCATCAATTTGCCGAGATTTGAGCCACTGGTTCAGTCCCTGCCGACCCTTTGCCGCTGCTTCCTGCAATGCTTCAAGCGCGGACTCACGCCCACGCAAGGCCTGTAACGACTGACGAATGCTGTCCAATTGAGAACTGCTGTCCAGCATGGCCTGGCGACTGCCCTGAACCTGCTCAACCACCTCTTCCAGTCTCAGCTCATCCTGACTCAGCTGTTCGCGCTCAACTTCCATCTGCTCATGCAAGGCCGCCAACTCGGCTTCCAGTGGCCCGGCATTCAGCGTGGTCTGCTCCTGATCCAGACGCCCCTGACGCTCATGATGACGACGCAGTGACTGTTCCAGATGCACAATGCGCGACTGCTCAACCTCTGCACGCTGGCGTGGCCCCTGCGACTTCAGGTTGAATTGATCCCAGGTATGCTGCCAATCAGCCAGCTGCGCTTCGGCATCATGCAATTGGGCTGTCGCCGCCTCAAACTCTGCCGCCAACAACTCCAACGCCGGTTCCAGCGCCATCTGTTCGGCCTGTACCGACTCCAGTGCCATCTGGTCCTGCTCATGCAGACTGCGTGCCTGCTCAAGCTGCCGCTCCAGCGCTGCTTCAGCCGCTTTCAACTCGGCCAGACGTTCTTCACGAAAACGCTGAGCCTGCTGCAAACGCGCAATATCGCCACCCAACTGGTAATACGCACTTTGCACACGATTAAACTCATCACTCAGACTGAACTGGGTTTCGCGGTCATTGACCAATCTGGTTTCAAACTCGCGCTGAGAAGCAACAGCCGCTTCCAGAGACACTTCCAGCTCGGTGATTTTGCTTTCCTGCACACTGACCTGATCACGCAGACCACGCCAGCGCAAGGCCAGCAACTGATTACGTAATAGGCGCTCTTCTTCTTTTAATTCTTTGTATTTTTCAGCATCACGAGCCTGCTTTTCCAGATGTTGCAGCTGACGCCCCATTTCCTCGCGCACATCGTTCAGGCGATCCAGATTGTCGCGGGTGTGGCGCATGCGATTTTCGGTTTCACGCCGACGCTCTTTGTACTTGGAAATACCTGCTGCTTCTTCGATATAAACCCGCAGCTCTTCCGGCTTGGATTCAATCAGACGCGAAATCATGCCCTGTTCAATAATTGCGTATGAACGAGGCCCCAGACCGGTACCGAGAAAAATATCGGTAATGTCTTTACGACGACAACGGGTGTTATTCAGAAAGTAATCAGAACGGGCATCACGAGTCACTATGCGCTTGATGGAGATTTCCGCGTACTGCGCATACTCGCCGCCCAGAGAAGCGTCGGCATTATCAAAAATCAGTTCAATCGACGCCTGACCCACAGGCTTGCGTCCCATGGAGCCGTTAAAAATCACGTCGGTCATGTTCTCGCCGCGCAGATTTTTGGCCGAGCTTTCGCCCATCACCCAGCGCACGGCGTCAATCACATTGGATTTTCCACAACCATTTGGCCCCACAACCGCCGAAAGATTGGTGGGGAAATGGACGCTCGTGGGATCCACGAAAGATTTAAAGCCCGCTAATTTAATGGTTTTAAGACGCATGGTTATCCTTTAGCGGCGCTGCCGTCTGGCCCAGGCCATTTCAATCTGTTTCACCCGCAACAAGGATTCCAGTACCAGATTACGCTGATGCAAACAAAACTCCTCAACCAACTCTGCCGCCCGATCGCCCTGACGCAACATAACCGCATCCAGCACGCCCTTCAAGAAAGCATAAGACTCATCCAGCTCACGACGGTTGACCTGCAAGGCCAAATAAAACGAACGCTGCATGGATGGCTGCAAGTCATCGAGCATGTCATCGAGAAACGGGTTATTGGCAAAATGTTGAGCACGACGAAGAATATCAAAACTGCCGTTGTAAAAGCCTTCGATGTCGCGGCTTTGCACCACAGACTGCAACTCGTTAATACCATCGATAAAAGGGGTTAGATCATCCTGACGCCAGACTTCGGCGGTCTTGCGCACAATCAGGCTGAACAACAACACAACCACTTCATACAAACCTTTGATCATATGCGGCGACAACTCGGCTACTACTGCCCCTCGACGAGGGAAGATTTCCACCAGATGTCGACGTTGTAAAATCAGCAGGGCTTCACGTACCGAGCCACGACTAACCTGCAACTCGGCGGCAATACGCATTTCCTGAATACGCTCGCCTTCCACCAGGTCGCCCGAAACAATTTGCCCACCCACATGCTGCGCGATTTGTAATGCCAGACTTTCCGTAGCGCGAAAACTCATGCCCAGCGATCTCTTGAAATAAGGTTAATGAAAGCTCGCGCTATGCTAGCACAGCAAACTCATGCTGCCAGATCAATGCATGATTGTTGGACAAACGGCAGACAAAAAATCCTACATCAGTTTTTGTGATAAAGCCGCTCAGTAATTTCCATTTTCACTGTTTTATGGCGACTGCTATGATTGCGCCCTTCACTGTATAACCAGGTAGAGCTATGTATCGTTACGATGCCTTTGATCAACGCGTGGTAGATGATCGCGTTAATCAGTTCCGAGACCAGACCGCCAGATATCTGGCTGGTGATCTTAGCGAAGATCAATTCCGCCCGCTACGTCTGCAAAACGGTCTGTACATTCAGCGCTTTGCGCCCATGCTGCGTATCGCCGTGCCTTACGGCATGATGTCCAGCACCCAGCTGCGCCGGATCTCCGATATTGCCCGTCGTTATGACCGTGGTTATGCCCATGTCAGCACACGACAAAACATTCAGCTCAACTGGCCCAAACTGGAAGATGTGCCAGACATTCTGGCCGAGCTGGCCCAGGTTGAAATGCACGCCATTCAAACCAGCGGCAACTGTATTCGCAACACCACCACCGACCAGTTTGCCGGTGTGGTTGCTGGTGAAATCTGTGACCCGCGCCCGACCTGCGAACTGATCCGTCAATGGTCCACTTTTCATCCTGAATTTGCCTTCCTGCCACGCAAATTCAAAATCGCCGTTAATGCCCATCCTGACGTGGATCGCGCAGCAACTCAGGTACATGACATTGGCGTGTATATCGTCAAAAACGCAGCTGGCGAATTAGGCTATCGCATTCTGGTCGGCGGCGGCCTGGGTCGTACTCCAATTGTGGGCGTTGTCATCAAGGACTTCCTGCCACAACAGGATCTGATTGCCTATCTGGATGCCGTGTTGCGTGTTTACAACCTGCATGGTCGCCGTGACAACAAATACAAGGCTCGCATCAAGATTCTGGTCAAGGCGTTAACGCCTCAGGTATTTGCCGAACAGGTCGAAGCCGAGTTTGCGCATCTGCACAATGGCCCGTTGACCGTACCGGCAGAAGAATTTGAACGTCTGGCCAGCTTCTTTACCGAACCGGCCTATGAAGCACTGCCCGAAACATCCGAGACATTGGCCACTGCACGCCAACAGGATGCCGCCTTCGACAACTGGCTGGCACGCAATACCCATGCTCATAAAAAGCCGGGTTATCGCATTGTCACCTTGTCACTGAAGCGTACTGGCATTGCGCCTGGCGACATGACCAGCGAGCAAATGGACGCCATTGCTGACCTGGCTGATCGCTTCAGCTTTGGTGAACTGCGCACAACGCACGAACAAAACGTGGTGTTGTCCGATGTACGTCAGGATGACCTGCCCGCGTTGTATCAGGAATTGAAAGGCCTGGGCTTTGACACCGCCAACATCGGCTTTTTAACCAACATCATTTGCTGCCCTGGCGGTGACTACTGCTCACTGGCCAATGCCAAATCGATTCCGATTGCCGATCAGATTCAGCGCCGTTACGACGACCTGGAAGAAGTCTACGATCTGGGCCCTATCGACCTGAACATTTCAGGCTGCATGAATGCCTGCGGCCACCACCATGTCGGCCATATCGGCATTTTGGGTGTTGATAAAAAAGGCTCCGAGTTCTACCAGGTCAGCCTGGGTGGCAGCGCAGATCATGATGCCAGCATCGGCAACATCCTGGGCCCATCCTTCGAGGCCGACGACATGGCCAGCGTGATTGAGGAAATTCTCAACACCTATCTGGATCTGCGTCAGGACAAAGAAACCTTCCTGGACACCTACCGCCGTGTCGGCATTGAACCATTCAAGGAGCGCGTCTATGCCAACGCTGATTAAGGGCAATGAAATTGCGCAAAACACCTATGTTCGTCTGGACGCGGTAGACGGTCATTTGTCACTGCCCATACAGGACGTTCTGGTGAGCCTGCAAACCTGGCAGCAACATCGTGATCAGCTGCTGGCGCATCCTTTACGCAAAGGGGTGTTTCTGGAGTCGGATCAATTTGCCGAAGAGCTGGCGCAGGATTGTCATAAGCTTGATCTGATTGCGGTGAACTTCCCTGCCTTTGCCGATGGCAGAGGTTATTCCACAGCGTATCTGTTGCGTACTCGCTATGGCTATACGGGTGAATTGCGTGCTGTTGGTGATGTGTTTAAAGACACATTGTTCTACCAACGCCGGGTAGGTTTTGATGCGCATGTGGTGCCGGATGACAAGGATGCGGTTGTTGCGCTGAAGGGGTTGCAGGATTTTGCTGAGAGTTATCAGCATTCTGCTGATAACAAGGCGTCTATTTATGTAAGGCGGCGCAATGCCTGAGTCTGGAGGTGCCTGTCTCGCATGGTGAGACAGGCATTATCTTTCACTTCGCCACTCAATAAGTTTCACTTACACCACGCCGAGTATTTTCTTCGCCTCATCCAATGTGACAGTATCGCCTTCACGGATATCAGCTAGTCCTTGAGCTACCGCCTTAACAAAAAGCAGCTCTTCAGCAATTTTTTCATAATCATCAAGATTTTGCATCACGGCAATCCCGCGACCACGGCTCGTTAAGAGAAACGATCTACGATCGACTATTCCAGATTTTAGCGACACCTTTGTCAGTACCTAGAAAGCCCACCACCATACACACCAGCCCGATACCAAAGAATACAATGGCCGGTAAGGCCGCCCCTAACTGGCCATATACGATGCAGGCTGCAAGGGAAGCCAGGGATAAGACAAAAAACAAAGTGCCTACGACCTTCAGAATTAACCTGTGCGACGGCTTATATTCAAAGTCACCCTCTTGCTCTTCGAATATTGAGAGAACAGGTTTAAACATTTGTCGCAATACTGATTTCATAAATTTTGCATATCCTAGATGTGTAAATAAAAAACTTGAGCTGCACCGAAAAAAGATAGCCGCCGCTAACCCAGCAGCCTTTGGGGGGCATCCATGTCCTCATGCAGCACACGAACAACAAGCACCTCCGACTCTAGCACTTGATAGAAAACAGCGTAATGCTCTACCTGCAATCTGCGATACCCAGGAAGAACATGGGCGTAATTAGCGCCGAGCGATGGATGATTGAGCAACTGCTTCATGCCTACCTCAAGCTGATCCAGGTAACTATCCGCCTGATCAACTCCCCATGCTTCGCAGGTATACAGCCAGATGCCGGTCAGGTCAGACTCCGCCTTCGGTGTGACGCTTAGCTTAAGCACTAATTAGCCGCCTTCATCCGTTTACGGCCAGCCGCTTTGATAGCCGATATATCGAGCGATTTAGGTTTCCCACTGGACTCACCCTCCGCGAGGGCCTGCCGCAACGTGGCAAGACGTTCCTTGGCCTGCTGGTCTCTTCGAATGAGATCGCGAATATACTCACTATCATTACCAAAGTGGCCGCTTTCGATCTGACCTTTCACCCAGTCATCTTGTTGTTCAGTCAACGTGATGGTTTTCCGGTGCATGCTCATGGCTGGTGCTCCTTACAAAACAGAAGTATGACAATATCATACTGCCTCCTTGAGCCGAATCAAGCCACATTTCTTGTTGGGTTGCTTCTATAAGCCAAGTTCAATTTCGCCTCGGAAATAGGTGATAGCCCTGCCTCCGATCTTCACTCGGTCGCCATCATCTTGGCAAAACAGTTCACCGCCACGTAGTGAAAGCTGTAAAGCGTGAAGATCTTTTTTGCCTAAGCGCTTGGCCCAGTAAGGGATCAATGTTGAATGGGCAGAGCCAGTCACGGGGTCCTCGTTTACCCCAGCAGCAGGCGCAAAGAAACGCGATACAAAATCCGCGCTCTTTCCAGGTGCAGTGACGATAACGCCAAGACAATCCCATTGGCGCATCCGCTCAAAATCAGGGTTGACACTTCGGACGTCATCCTCGTCCTCAAAAACGATCAAATAGTCACGCGAACGCCAGACCTCTGAGGGCATCTTTCCGAGCACTTTTTCCAGCTCTGTCGGATTCTCGCATTGCGTTGGTGCTCTTGAGGGGAAGTCCAGGATCAAGGTGTCTTTCCCCTTTGCAACGCTTACGATTCCACTTTTCGTCTCAAATTCGATCCGGTCCGCGTTAAGGCCGATTTCCGCGAAAAGGACATGTGCCGGGGCCACAGTTGCATGACCACAAAGATCCACTTCGATGGACGGTGTGAACCACCGAAGTCCAAAGCCGTCTCCCTGCTTAACGACAAAGGCTGTTTCGGAAAGGTTGTTCTCGAAAGCAATGCTCTGCATCACTTCGCGCGACAGCCAACCAGACGGCAGAAGGCACACCCCTGCCGGATTACCTTTGAAGAGGCGGTCAGAGAACACATCGACTTGATAATATGGGATCTTCATTTTAGTCCTTTTTCAACCCACACCATTGCCTTGTTAACTGCTGATACATTGATCACGTTCGAGAACCCAGCAACGCTGATAATCAAAGTGTACAGCGGGATCGGACAAATAACAGGCGTAATGGAAATCCGTTACAGAGCGTGCCACACCAACCAATAGCTCGCCATTCCAAGCTGTGATGGTAAGGTTGGAATTGCTGATCATGCCTTGCACACAATCCAAATCGTCAATGGGTCTGCGCTCGGCTAAGGTGGAAGCAGATGCCGTGACCGTGGAGCCTGTTCGCTGCAGCGCATGGTTAGGCGACGTTGGTGAAACGTGCGTAAAACTCATGGCTCGTTGAGACGCCTCCTAGTCCGTTCCGCATCTTGGGACAATCTACCCAACGTGTTCATCCATTCGTAAGGTTCGGACTCGGGAACCATAAGGTCTCCGAGTGCCTTTACGTAACAAAGACCGACAATGTGATCGAGAGCATCGGCGACAGTTGTGGCATCGTTGAGCCGTGCCACCTGTGCCGAAAGAAGGTCGGCAGGATAATCGGCGCCGCACGCCCTAAGTCTCAGGAGTAATGCCTCACACGCTTGCTGGACCGTTGAGATGCTCATACGCGCGCTAGTCGCCTAACGCCGCGCTCTGCGGCAAATTTGGAGCGCAGCGGAAAATTTGTCCGGCAGCAGCGCTTTGTTAGGCAGCATCGCCTGGGGCACGCTTTGACAGCCACGCATGAATCAGTCCCGCCTGGAAAAACTGCACTGGAAGCTCGAAGCCTCCTGACTCAATCATTGACACAATCATGCTCGGCGGAAGAACTCCCACATCATTAGCATAAGCTTTACGCATGCGATCTATCCCCTCGGGCGGAACATCCGACGCCGTCATCATATTCATCCAGGCATGAAGCAATATTTCATATTCGGCGGATTCCACGTCCGAAGCCAAATCAGAGCTTGCAAGAATTCCTTCCGGCTTGAGATTGCGTGATATTTCTCGAAAGAATCCGGAGCGTGCTTGTTGATCCAGGATGAATTGAGACACCAAAAAGCAAGTGGCCGCGTCATGCGGTTCGGTGGACGAGAGTGAATCAAGATAGCCCTCATGGAAATGGCAACGCGACGCAAATCCATCCTTTTTCGCCCGTTGCCGACAGATATCAAGCATCGAACCGGAAGGCTCTACGGCAGTAAATCGCCATCCGGGGTTCTTTTTGGCAAGGTGGCCCAACTCTGCTCCCGTTCCCACCCCAACACAGAGAATCCGTGCATCAGCAGGCAAGCTGGTAAACAACGACTCCAAAAGGAAGTACAGGCAATCTTTGATCGGTGCTGTTTTCGACCACTGCGCATCGTAGTTGGCAGCCTGTTGATCGAATAGTGTTTTAATTTCGTCTTGATGCATTCTGTTCTCCGCGCTTTTCACTGCCGGTTATGGCGTTGTTAGGCGATTTATTGTTTGGTGTTCTCATGTTGTTAACACTCGCCTTCGATACGTTGCCATTGCCATTAGCAGCATACACGCCGCCGCAATAACCGCAGGAAACAAAACTGTTGTTATCGAGTGAGTCTCAAGCGCCACAATGACGATGAGATTGCGGGCGGCGAATAGAGAGAAGAACAGCAAAGACTCGGAATGCGGGAAACTATAGACCTTCCTGACCGTTGGCCCAAACCCAAGAACGTCGACAGTCGTAAGAATGACAACAGCCCACAATGGGTCAGACGTGAGAAACCAGAGAGGTAAAGAAGACAACGCGGAGACAAAAAATAGCCAGTCTGTTTTTGTGATTGTAATATCTGCTCGCTTCACGAAAGCCAAGAGCGCAATAAATATTGTGATACTACCCGAAACCCCGATAGGCCAAGCACCCACCCCACCTTTAGCTTCGAGCTGCGCAAGAAATACCACAAAAGTGGTTATGCCCCAAATGACCCAAGAGAACACATGGGGTTTGATGGTGCCACTAACGATTGCACGAATATAGGGAATAAATGCCGCAAAAGTGAGCGCAATAGCAATAGCACTCAAGATTTCTTTGTATGACGCAGTTCCCATGATTTTATTCGCCTAACATGGGGTTGTGGTGTCTGTGCGGCTTTTTGCCCAGACCACTTCGAATGCAATGTTAGGCCAACAACCGAAAATACTCATGGCTCGTAACCCAAAGATGGCGGGCTTTCTGAATATTGCGGCAGGTTATCTGTAATTTCTAGCCACGGTTGCTTTGAAGATACCCAAAAGTGCAAGTCAGGTTTGAACAGTGACGGCTCGTCGAGGCTGCCGGCTGTTAAGCCGATGACTCCAGCAGAAACACGCCGTGAGAAAATGCTTGAACCGCATCGCGAACAAAAACCGCGCTCAAGAGTTTCTGAAGAGTGAAATGTGCTGATTGGGCCAGAGATAGAAACATGCTCGATGCGCATGAGTACGCGAGCATTGAAAGCGGCGCCGATAACTTTTTGACACTCCCTACAGTGGCATATCCTTTGGTTCAAAGGATCAGAGGTAGTTTCATAGCGCACGGCGCCACATAGACAGCCACCACGGAACACAGTCATTTAGCACGTCCCCTTATTCAACAGCCTAACGCTCAAGTTAAGCCGAATTGCAGCGCGTAGCTGGCAACATGGCAAGCTTTTTCTGCCATGTTGACGGCGTAGCGATGCAGTTTCGGCTTGAACGCATTGTTAGATTCTTGCAGCCAAGAACCTATCAGTGCTGTTAGCAACTTGATTGATGAAGTGAATACTTTTCCGCAGATCGTCACGAGTAACAGCATGTTGCTTTGGCTGAGGCTCACCGGAGCCAGGACGCAAGGATCGGTGCGCGATATCGCCTCGTTTCTTGACTAGGCGATTCAACTCCTTTTTTGCCATGGTCGAGTCACAATGATTCCAGTTCCAAGCATCTGAAACGTCGATTGAAAGATACTTTTGGAAGAGCTGCCGAACCCGATCAGTGCTGGGGCTGTGAAACGATTTGAGATCATTTTCCAGCGATGCGCGATAAAACGTAGACATGGCATCGCTTGCCTTTTCTTTGTGGCAGATGGACTCAACCGCTTCTGCAACACGATCTTCAAAATACGTCTCTAACGCAGCTAAAGCCATGACTAGGCTTGCGCGCTTGAGAACCTCAATGTCAGGCGGCGGTGGCTTGGTGTTAAGCGCATCGAAGTGCTTCAGGAGGTCGGTGGAGTCCTGAATCGCGTGTTGGAATCTTTGAAGTGCCTGTGAGTTCATCTGCAAAATCTAACACCTGAGTTAAGCCGCGCCGCGAAGCGGCGTCGGCTTGGACGAATTGTTAGGGGGCACCCGGGTTAGCGCCGCCCGCCAGTGTCTTGAGCGCGAGGCTGTAGAGCCGGTCTGCCGCCACATCATGTTCCAGGTGCAGGCATGCAAGAATCTCTTCCATTGTTGCCCACAGCGCGAGCTTTGGGTTCGCGAGGACGAAATCGCGCCGGCTGGATCCGGCCACATCCGGCTTGATGCCATGGCCCGCCCGAGCCACAAAATTCTTCAGCTGATTCTGGTCGAGGCCGCCGACAAAGCCAGCAAATGAAAAGCTGACCTGACTAATGTTGTGCGCGAGCTTATTACGAAGTTCAAGCACGAAGCGCAACACCGCTGCCTGCTCGGGCTCGAGCGCGCCGAGCGCCAAGAGAAGCGCAACTTTCCCGTGTTTCGGATGCCCCAAATCTAGGCTGGTGAGTGAGTCGGCAAGCTCATGGCTGTGGAGGCGTGCAATGAGGGCATCTGTGCACGCGGCTTCCACGAGAGCATTGAGCTTGATCACGAAGGACCAATCATCTTCACCGAGCAGCTGACTATAGAAACCCGGCGGTAGCCCAAGCCGAGCTTCCTGTGCTTTCACTTCGGCTGAGATTGATCCTTCCATGTGCCCCCTAACGTTTGAGCTCAGGCCGCGGCCCGTCAGGGCCGTCGCGCCTGCAGCGAATGGTTAGCGGCGATCACTCACTTGTTTTACTGGCCGCAGGAATGAACAGGGGGACGATGTACTGCCCCATGACGGAAGGAAGCGTTGGGTCATTGGTGTGTACCAGCCGACCAGACCCCTTGTCCCATTTGAACTTGCTGTATACGGCCCCGCTGCTCGAATAGATTTCAAGCAGCCCAGACCTTACAGCCCACCGACTTTCGTTGGCATTTGCGCCAAGCCCGATCGATCCATCGGTGTTGAATACGATCTTCTTGTTGTGTTCTGGGTCATCACTGCCGCGATAGTAAAGGATGAACTTTCGCTGTGGATTGCTCAGCAATACCCTGATCGTGTTGCTCCGCGAGCGCAACGTTACGAGCCATATCAGTCCGCCGACGATTGCCGTAGTGGCAAGTGCAATGATCGTATCTGCGACTTCCAACCCGATGTACTTCAATACATCTATACATTCCATGGTGCAGCCCTCCATGAGCCGCTAACACCTGAGTTAAGCCGAGCCGCGAAGCGGCTTCGGCTTGAACGAATTGTTAGGCGTCACTCTTGCGCTCCTGGATGCGGCCATAGCTCTGTCGATCTTGGCAGATAGTCAGGCAACTTGAAGGTCGTTGCCTGCCATGAGAGGCGATTGTTGTTGCCGACAATTTTGACGTTTACAGTAGCAATTGGGACGATGGCGCGGCCACGCAGCTCTGTGAAAGTAAGAGTGCTGGAGAACCAACCCACATCAGCGGAAACATCCAAAGGCTGATCTAGGCGAGGGCTGTTGAGCCTCCCAATGAGGTCTCCGTCATGGCTCTCCAAAATCAAGTCAACGAATTTTGTCTCGTTGAAGAGTACATTTCCCTCGTTCGTCCATGCGCGAGCGAGAGCGGCCCGATTTGCGTCGATCGCGTTGGATCGCGAGCTACTCAAGAACACAATCGCGCCTGCGATAGCGCCGAGAATGGCGACGGCGTATGCCCCCGCCTCTAGCCAGTCTTTTAGTTTCCAATCTGCGATTGCTTCCATGTGACGCCTAACTTAAATTAGATGGCAAAACTGCCATGTAAAAACGATCATTTGCCGTGTAACAAGCACGATTAATCAGCAAACTATTGATTATAAAAGAAGTCTTAAAAGAAAACATTGCATCCTCTGCTATCTAATACAACACCCTCGCCGCCTTTCCCATTGTTACACGTCACGATTTGCCATGTAACGCCATAAATTGGCAAAACCAGCCCTTCGTGTCTAGCTTTATTACAAGTAATAACAAAGAAGTAGACAAGCATGACAAACAATCTGCCATCTAACACTGGTCAGCAAAAACAGCAGCCAAAATTACTCGACCAGATACGTGCTGCCGTGCGTCTGCGCCACTATAGCCGCCGCACTGAACAAGCTTATGTTCACTGGGCCAAACGCTACATTATTTTTCATGGCAAACGCCACCCGGCCATGCTGGGTGCGCCTGAAGTCGAAGCATTTTTATCTGCACTGGCTACTGAACGACAGGTTTCCGCTTCAACTCAAAATCAGGCGCTAGCAGCTCTGCTCTTTTTATATCGGGAAGTGCTGGAGCAAGACCTGCCCTGGCTGGAAAACCTGATCCGAGCCAAGCCACGGGAACGGCGACCTGTAGTGCTGACACGCGATGAAGTTGAACGTCTATTACAAGGCATGACTGGCGTACATGCACTCATGGCACAACTGATTTACGGTACTGGCATGCGACTCATGGAGTGCTGTCAGTTACGCATCAAGGATGTCGATTTTAGCCAGCGGGAAATCACTATCCGCTCTGGTAAAGGCGGCAAAGATCGTGTCACCATGCTGCCTGTCCGCCTGACTCCTGATCTGGAAGCGCAATGCACCCACGCGCGTAAACTTCACGATGCCGACAGGCAAGCGCACACTCCCGGTGTATTCATGCCTGATGCGCTAGCGCGCAAATATCCCCGCGCTGCCACCAGTTGGAGCTGGTTCTGGCTGTTTCCGGCAAGTCAGCATTCGACCGATCCGGTAAGTGGCATTACCCGACGACATCATATTTATCCGCAAAGCCTGCAACGTGCCATACGCCTGGCTGTGCAAGTTGCCGGTATCGTCAAACCAGCAACCACTCATACGCTGCGACATAGTTTTGCTACACATCTACTCATGGGTGGTTACGATATTCGTACTGTGCAAGAGCTGCTGGGTCATGCAGATGTTGCCACCACCATGATCTATACCCATGTGCTTAATCAAGGCGGGCGTGGCGTCATCAGTCCGCTAGATCGCGCGACTGATGCCATATTTTTGAATTAACTACCTAGCCGAAACCGGCTCCGTCACAAAACCAATCTTGGCCAGCCCTGCCCCGGCAGCCGCTGCCAGCACCTGAGCCACCACGTCATATTGCGTAGTTTTGTCAGCCCGAAAATGCACTTCATCTTCCGCCGAAAACTGACTCAGCATCGCTTCCAGATCATCCAAACTAACGCTCTGCTGATTCACCGACACCGCACCGTTAGCCTCAATAACCAGTTCAACCGGCTTACCTGCCGGTGCCACCTGCTGACTGCTAGCCTGCGGCAAATCCACTTTCACGGCCTGTGTCATCAGTGGTGCGGTGATCATGAAAATGATCAGCAGCACCAGCATCACGTCAATAAAAGGCACCATATTGATTTCGGCATTGGCCTCGATCTCTTCACCTTTTTCAAATGAGCCAAATGCCATGTCAGCTAGCTCCCTGCTCTGCTGGCTGCTCTGATTGCTGAGCACCCAGCGCGCGCGAAATGACACGATCACTGGAGGTATAGACATCGCCCGTTGCCATACCCGTTGATAAGAACGCAAATACATCGTGGGCAAAGGCGTTCAGGCTGACCAGGGTATTGCGATTCAGACGCACAAAGATGTTGTAGGCAACAGCCGCCGGAATCGCTACGGCCAGACCCAGACCCGTCATGATCAGCGCCTCACCAATAGGGCCAGCGACCTGATCCAGACCACCTTGACCACTAGCACCAATGGCCAGCAGCGCGTGATAAATACCCCATACCGTACCAAACAGACCTACAAACGGCGCACTGGAAGCTACTGTCGCCAGGAATGTCAGGCCACCTTCCAGTCTAGCTTTGTCCTGATCAATGGCGCGCTTCAGTGAACGTGTCAGAAAGTCTTCTGCCGAGCCTGCTTCAATCAGGCTATTCTGGTTGCGTGACTGATGCTGCTCCACTGCCGTAAAACCATGATGTACCAGATGTGAAAACGGGTCGGTAATACCCGTGCTGCGCAGTTTGCGCGCCACTGCCTCCAGACTGGGTGCAGCCCAGAAGTCTTTGACAAAGTCATGTGAGCGATCACGCGTTTTAAAATACCGCCATGACTTGGTAATAATGTAATACCAGGTGCCTACTGACATGACGACCAGCACCGACAACACAAACCATGCCACGCCATCGGCCTGCGCCAGAAAGCTTTGAAATCCCATTGAGTTATCCATCAAATCACCGTGTCAAATTAAACGTGATGGGCACAATCACCCACTCTGAAATAGCCACATCGCCGCGACGCGCCGGCACAAAGCGCCAACGTCTCACAGCATCCTGCGCTGCCTGATCCAGTCGTGAGTAACCACTGGATTGATGTAATTGAACCTGTAATGCATTACCCGCATCGCTGACCTGCACGCGCAACAGCACGCGACCCGCTTCATTCAGACGACGTGACTGCATGGGGTATGCCGGTGCCGGATTATTTAAATACGCCGCGTCAAAACGCGGGGCAACTACCGGCGCACTGATGGTATCCGCTGCACTATCACTGGTTGCAAGTGTTGCTGCTGGCGGGGTCACCGGCACAGGCTCTGGCTCAACCGGCTCCGGTTCGGCCATCACAGGTGCTGGCGCAGCGGTTTTCACGCGCTTCACTTCCGGTTTTTTCGGCTCTGGCACCACCGGTTTTGGCTCTGGCGGCTTGGGCACAGGCTGAGGTTCAACCGCTGCCGTAGCTGCTGGCAACATGCGCACAGACAGGCTGGCCACTTTAGGAGGAACCACCTGAGTGCTTTGCAAATAGATATACGCGAAAGCCGACACATGCAGCAAAACAGCCGTCGCCAAACCCACCGCATTGACGGGTTTGATTCTCTTCGCGAAATAGATGGTGGGGAAATTCATGGCCGACATGATAATTTAAATGAGAATGATTACCAAGTAAGCAAAGCCAATTAATTTATTGATTAATCATCTGTTGTCGACGCCTGCGCCACAAGGTAGTTCGGCTCACACCCAGAGCTTTGGCAGCGGCTGACAAGTCTCCATCATAACGGCTGATCACCTGCTCAATAGTTGCTTCATCGGGCTTTATCTGAACAGGCCGTGACTGCAACCGTGCAGCAAGCTCGGGCAACATCGCCGACAACACCGACGGGTTCAGTAGCGGCTCCATGGCATAACACACCACCAGACGCTCACACAGATTTTCCAGCTCACGCACATTGCCAGGCCAGTCATAACCCTGACTTTGCTGCAATACCCATTGCAACAGCGGTTTTAACGGATGTTTGACGTCATTACGCAATAACTCCCGTTGTAGTAACTGCTCGGTAAGCAATGCCATATCGCCATCACGTTCACGCAATGCCGGTAGCTGCAAACGCAGAATATTCAGGCGGTAATACAAGTCAGCGCGAAAGCTGCCACTGGTTATGGCCTGATCCAGATCAACATGCGTGGCGGCAATGACGCGGATATTGACGGGTGTTGGTTCGGTTGAACCCAGACGTATCACTTCACGCTCCTGCAACACACGAAGCAAGCGCGTTTGCAGACTGACAGGCATGTCACCGATTTCATCCAGAAATAAGGTGCCTTTGTCAGCCAACTCGATCAGCCCCGGCTTGCCACCTCGGCGACTGCCGGTGAATGCCCCGTCCTCATAACCAAACAGCTCACTTTCCAGCAAGGTTTCTGGCAGCGCGGCACAGTTCAACGCCACAAAAGGCGCTTCCTTACGCAAGCTGGCGCGGTGAATGCCCTGCGCAAACAACTCCTTGCCGGTTCCTGACTCACCCTGAATCAACACACCAGAATCAGACGCCGCAAAGCGCTGAGCCAAGGTCTTGGCCAATTGCATGCTGGCGCACTCGCCCACAATGTCGTTTATCAACCAGCGCGCCCGAAACTGCTTGTGTACATTGGCTCGGCGCAGACGACGCCCGGCCTCATCAATCCGGCTGGCTTCCTGAAAGGTCAGCAGAGCACCGGTGGCCTTTCCGTTTTCCAGTAACGGCAGGCGGTTGACCACCAACGTGCGCCCTTTGAACGGCACAATGTCATCACGTCGTGTAATGCCATCCGCCAAGACATCGGCCAACGACAGATTAGCCGCCAATGAAGACAGGGTTTTACCTTTAGCCCAATCGGCCACCACACCAATCAACTGCTCCGCCGCCGGGTTCATGGCCAGAATCTGTTCCTGTGCATCAACCGCAATAACGCCCTCGTTCAAGCTGGCCAGCACCTGTGTCAGCTGCTCACGCTTGGTGGCTTCGACTCGTGCAATCTCCATACGCTCCAATGCATCTTCAATCGCCTGGCGAATAGCGGTTTCGGAATAAATCAGCACACCCGGCAGGCCATATTGACTGGCCAGATGAACAATCTGGCTGGAGCCCACAATCACGACATCCGGCTCGGTCTTTAACGATTTAAGAATATGCTCGGCATCTTCATGGTTATGATATGGGCGTTGCTCAATGTTTAAGTTCAGCACCGGACGCATGGCGGAAAACTCATCGCCCAGCCCGACCCGCGTGACAATGACAATGCGTTGACCCAGACGACGCGCCTGAATCAGCGCCTGCATGATATCGAAGCCACCGACCCGAATTTGAACCACTGGCTGTGTGATCGTCGCCCGTAATGCCTTGGCACTGGCACCCGCCGCCACTACCGCGAAATGCTGACCACTCATGGTCTGCAATACTTCTAGCGCATCTTCCAGCGCCACGTCCATAATGCGGAAGTCGGCAATAGCGGTATAAGCCGGCACAATGGCGCGAATTTGTTCCGCCAGATAACGGGTAGCAACCACCATTAACAAGGGTTTCATGTTTCATCAATCACTCGTTTGTTTCAACAATTGAAACATTATCGAAACAGTGAAACAACGAAATCCATGCAAAACCTAAGTCTTATTTAACAAGTGATGAAAATACAGTAACTTAGCGTTCATCGCTAAAATTGGCACAACATCTGCAATGTCTTGAACCAGTAAAAACTGTGTGTAAATTAGCGTAGACTCAAACACCGCAAAAATTCGTATAACCAGTTTCTTTATAAACAAGCCCCTTTGAAGGAGAGCAGCAATGACAGACGCACAACCCGTGCTACCCAAAGCCAAGAAATCCGTTGCCCTGTCTGGTGTAGCCGCCGGCAACACGGCCCTGTGTACTGTTGGTCGTACCGGCAATGACCTGCATTACCGTGGTTATGACATTCTTGAACTGGCTGCACAGTGCGAATTTGAAGAAGTGGCCTATCTCCTGGTTCATGGCAAGCTGCCTAACAAAGCCGAATTGGCTGGTTACAAGAAGAAGCTGAAGAGCCTGCGTGGTCTGCCAGCTTCGGTTAAAGCCGTACTGGAAGCCCTGCCTGCCAATGCTCACCCAATGGATGTGATGCGTACCGGCGTTTCTGCGCTGGGCTGCACGCTGCCCGAAAAAGACGACCACAATATTGCCGGTGCACGTGATATTGCTGACCGTCTGATGGCGTCACTGGGTTCCATGCTGCTGTACTGGTATCACTACTCCACCAACGGCAAGCGCATTGACGTTGAAACCGATGACGACTCCATTGGTGGTCACTTCCTGCATCTGCTGCATGGTGAGAAGCCATCCGAAGAGTGGGTTCGTGCCATGCACACCTCGCTCAATCTGTACGCAGAACACGAATTTAACGCCTCGACCTTTACCAGCCGTGTCGTAGCCGGTACAGGCGCAGACATGTACTCCGCCATTACCGGTGCCATTGGCGCACTGCGTGGTCCCAAGCATGGTGGTGCCAACGAAGTCGCTTTCGAAGTGCAAAAACGCTACGAAACACCAGACGAAGCGGAAGCCGACATTAAAGAACGCGTAGGCCGCAAAGAAGTGGTGATTGGCTTTGGCCATCCGGTCTACACCATTGCTGACCCACGCAACAAGGTCATCAAGGAAGTCGCACATCAACTGTCGCTAGCCGAAGGCGACACCAAGATGTACGACATTGCCGAGCGTCTTGAAAGCGTGATGTGGGACATCAAGAAAATGTTCCCCAACCTGGACTGGTTCAGCGCGGTGAGCTACCACATGATGGGTGTTCCTACTGCCATGTTTACGCCACTGTTCGTGATTGCACGTACCTCCGGCTGGAGTGCTCACGTCATCGAACAGCGCATTGACGGCAAAATCATTCGTCCATCGGCCAACTACAACGGCCCGGAAGACCTGGCCTTCGTACCTATTGATCAACGCTAAGGCGACAACGAAGGGAGACGACACAGTCTCCCTTTCCTATTGATTAGTGTCTTTTTATCGAGAAGCCATCATGAATACTCAATTCCGCAAACCATTACCCGGCACCACACTGGAATACTTCGATGCCCGTGCCGCGGTAGAAGCCATCAAGCCCGGCTCATGGGATGGTCTGCCCTACACCGCCCGTGTACATGCCGAAAACATTGTACGCAAGGCCGATCCAGCGATTATCAATGAGTGTCTGATTCAGCTCATTGAACGCAAGCGCGAACGCGACTTCCCCTGGTTCCCGGCACGCGTGGTCTGTCACGACATTCTGGGCCAGACTGCACTGGTCGATCTGGCCGGCCTGCGTGATGCCATTGCTGATCAAGGTGGCGATCCAGCCAAGGTCAATCCAGTGGTTCCCGTACAGCTGATTGTTGACCACTCGCTGGCTGTTGAGTGCGGTGGCTTTGACCCCGATGCATTCCAGAAAAACCGTGACATTGAAGAGCGCCGCAATGAAGACCGTTTCCACTTCATCAACTGGACCAAAACTGCGTTTGATAACGTCGATGTGATTCCAGCGGGCAACGGCATCATGCACCAGATCAATCTGGAAAAAATGTCGCCAGTGATTCACAACCAGAACGGTCTGGCCTTCCCGGACACCTGTGTTGGCACCGATTCGCACACCCCTCATGTTGATGCGCTGGGTGTTATTGCTGTGGGTGTGGGTGGTCTGGAAGCCGAAAACGTCATGCTGGGTCGCGCTTCATGGATGCGTCTGCCCGATATCGTGGGCGTTGAGCTCACCGGCAAGCGTCAGCCTGGCATTACCGCCACCGACATCGTGCTGGCACTGACCGAATTCCTGCGTCAACAGAAAGTGGTTGGCGCCTATCTGGAGTTTTATGGTGAGGGCTCACGCAGTCTGACCATTGGCGACCGTGCCACTATTTCCAATATGGCCCCTGAATATGGTGCCACTGCCGCCATGTTCTCGATTGATGAACAGACCCTGACCTATCTGCGTCTGACTGGCCGTACCGATGAGCAAGTCGAACTGGTAGAGACTTATGCCAAGCAGGCAGGTCTGTGGTCTGACACCTTGAACAAGGTGGAATACGAACGCGTATTGAGCTTTGACCTGTCATCGGTTGTGCGCAATATGGCTGGCCCGTCCAATCCGCACAAACGCCTGCCGGTTTCAGCACTGGCCGAGCGCGGCATTTCCGGCAATCTGGACAAGGCTCGTGCCGAAGAAGCACAAGGCCTGATGCCTGATGGCGCTGTGATCATTGCCGCCATCACCAGCTGTACCAACACTTCCAACCCTCGCAACGTGATTGCGGCTGGCCTGATTGCACGTAATGCCCGCAGACTGGGGCTGGTTCGCAAGCCCTGGGTCAAATCGTCACTGGCACCTGGCTCCAAGGTTGTTGAGCTGTACCTGAAAGAAGCAGGTCTGCTGGAAGATCTGGAAGCGCTGGGCTTCGGTATTGTCGCTTTTGCCTGCACCACCTGTAATGGCATGTCTGGCGCGCTGGACCCTGTCATTCAGCAGGAAATTATTGATCGCGATCTGTATGCCACTGCCGTCTTGTCCGGTAATCGCAACTTTGATGGTCGCATCCATCCATACGCCAAACAGGCTTTCCTGGCCTCACCACCGCTGGTAGTGGCCTACGCCATTGCCGGTACGATTCGCTTTGATATTGAGCGTGATGTATTGGCCGTTGTGGATGGCAAGGAAATCCGCCTGCAA